>NZ_QFLS01000001.1:0-884108 GCF_004136695.1 Enterobacter cloacae complex sp. 677-3DZ2D5B
TGGCGATTAAATACACCATTATCATGCCTTCAGCCACCACAACAAGGGAAGACCCATATAAATACAGTTATTTGGCGCAGCATTACTCAAGGAAGAGTAACCATGCAGCAAGAGCCTGATGCTGAAGCATTCGGGCTTTTGCTGCGTTTAGGGAAGGAACTATGGATGAGTCATGCGATAGAGTTTATCGAAACATCACTCTTTACCCGACAGATTAAAAGCATTGCTACGGATGATGAATTAAAGGATCTGCAAAAGGAACTTATTGCCTGGCCTGATAAAGGTGACCTGATCCAGCAGACGGGGGGGTTACGTAAAATAAGGATGGCGGCAGGCTCAAAGGGAAAGAGAGGGGGGATCAGAGTGATTTACTTTCTTGCCACAGAGGAGGTGATCTATTTCATTATGGCCTATCCAAAATGCATAAAGGACAGCCTGACAGAGACAGAGAAAGCAGAACTTAAAAAGCTGACTTCCATTCTGAAAAATACTGCTTCCAGTGCCGTAAATTTGAGGTGTACTATGTACCCTAATCAGGCAGGTGGAGGCTGATAATGAGTATTTTTAATGAATTAAAATCTTCGCTTGAAGAGGCCGTTGAGATCCATAACGGAAGAAAAGCCGCTTCCCGGGTAACCCGCTATGAAGTTGCTGATGTGCGCGCCATCAGAGAGCAGCTCAATATCACGCAAAGCGAAATGGCGAAGGCGCTTGGCACGAGCGTCGATACGATAAAGAGCTGGGAGTCTAAACGTCGCAACCCAACCGGGCTGGCGGCGAAGGTACTTAATGTGATTCGGGAGAATCCTGCATTTTATAAGGCACTTGCCGGGCAGTGAGTCGCCCTTATGCCGGGTGGCGCTGCGCTTACCCGGCCTACAAAACTCCAAAACTGCTTTACCGTAGGCCTGATAAGCGAAGCGCCATCAGGCTCTCCCTCCGTTGACACAACTTTAATGATAATTATTTTCATTTAAATATAGCCTGTGCTATACCTTATAGCACAGGCTAATTTTGCTTTGATTTTAATCACCTCAGGAGACTTCTGCGATGCATCCACGGCAAGGATTGAAGCGTCTGTTGCTCGGCGCGCTGCTCATGACCGCGACCACCACGGGCGCGCTGGCGGCTGAAAAGTTCCAGGTCATCACCACTTTTACCGTTATCGCTGATATGGCGAAAAACGTGGCGGGGGATGCCGCAGAGGTCACCTCCATCACCAAACCGGGCGCGGAAATTCACGAATACCAGCCCACCCCGGGCGATATCAAACGCGCACAGAAGGCACAGCTGATCCTGGCGAACGGCATGAATCTGGAGCTGTGGTTCCAGCGCTTTTATCAGCATCTGAACGGTGTGCCGGAGGTGATTGTCACCAAAGGCATCACCCCGATGGGCATCAGCGAAGGGCCCTATAACGGCAAGCCCAATCCGCACGCGTGGATGTCGCCGGACAACGCCCTGATTTACGTCGATAACATCCGCGACGCGCTGGTGAAGTACGATCCGGCCAACGCACAGACGTATCAGCGCAACGCTGATGCTTACAAGCAGAAGATCACCGCCACTCTCGAACCGCTGCGCAAGCAGGTCGCGGAGATACCGGAAGACAAACGCTGGATGGTGACCAGCGAAGGGGCTTTTTCCTATCTGGCGCGGGATTTGGGCCTGAAGGAGCTTTACCTGTGGCCGATCAACGCCGATCAGCAGGGCACGCCCCAGCAGGTGCGCAAGGTTATCGATCTGGTGAAAAAACATCACATTCCGGCGGTGTTCAGCGAAAGCACGGTCTCCGATAAGCCCGCCCGTCAGGTGGCGCGTGAAACCGGCGCCCACTATGGCGGCGTGCTGTACGTCGACTCTCTGAGCGCGGAAAACGGCCCGGTGCCAACCTATATCGATCTGCTGAACGTCACCACCCGCACGCTGGTGCAGGGCATCCGCGACGGGATGAAGGAGTAATCATGCAGAAAGGTATTGTTGTAACCGACGTGACCGTGACCTACCGCAACGGCCACACGGCGCTGCGCGACGCGTCGTTCAGCGTGCCGGGCGGATCGATTGCTGCCCTGGTGGGGGTGAACGGTTCCGGCAAGTCCACGCTGTTTAAGGCGGTGATGGGGTTTGTGCGGGCGGCGAGCGGCACTATCTCCATTCTGGGGCTGCCGCCTCACCGGGCGCTGCGTCAGAACCTGGTCGCCTACGTGCCGCAGTCGGAAGAGGTCGACTGGTCGTTTCCGGTGCTCGTCGAGGACGTGGTGATGATGGGCCGCTACGGGCATATGGGGTTTCTGCGTCGTCCCAAAGAATGCGATAAGCAGATCGTCACCGACGCCCTGAAGCGTGTGGATATGCTCGAGCTGCGCCATCGGCAGATTGGCGAGCTGTCCGGCGGGCAGAAGAAGCGCGTGTTTCTGGCCCGTGCGATTGCCCAGCAGGGCGAGGTGATCCTGCTCGACGAGCCGTTTACCGGCGTGGACGTCAAAACCGAAGCCAGGATCATCAGCCTGCTGCGGGAGCTGCGCGACGAGGGTAAAACGATGCTGGTCTCGACCCACAATCTGGGCTCGGTCACGGAATTCTGCGATTACACGGTGATGGTCAAAGGCACCGTGCTGGCGAGCGGCCCGACGGATATCACCTTTACCGCCGAGAATCTTGAGCGCGCCTTCAGCGGCGTGCTGCGCCACGTGGTGCTCAGCGGCTCGGAAGATCGCATTATTACCGACGACGAACGCCCCTTCGTGGCGCACCGACAGGAGGCCAAATGAACGCGCTTCTCGAACCCTTCGGCTACGAGTACATGCTCAACGCGATGTGGGTCTCGGCGATGGTGGGCGGGCTGTGCGCGTTTCTCTCCTGCTATTTGATGCTTAAAGGCTGGTCGCTGATCGGCGATGCGCTGTCGCACTCCATCGTGCCCGGCGTGGCGGGCGCCTACATGCTCGGGCTGCCGTTCTCGCTGGGGGCGTTTTTATCGGGCGGGCTGGCGGCGGGCAGCATGCTGTTTCTCAACCAGCGCAGCCGCCTGAAGGAGGACGCCATTATCGGGCTGATCTTCTCCTCGTTTTTCGGGCTGGGGCTGTTTATGGTCTCGCTCAACCCGACTTCGGTGAACATTCAGACCATCGTCCTCGGCAATATTCTGGCTATCGCCCCGGAAGATATCGTCCAGCTGGCGATTATCGGCGTGGTGTCGATAGTTATCCTGCTGTTCAAATGGAAAGATCTGATGGTGACCTTTTTTGATGAGAACCACGCCCGCGCCATCGGCCTGCGTCCTGAACGCCTGAAAATTCTCTTCTTCACGCTGCTGGCGGTCTCTACCGTGGCGGCGCTGCAAACCGTCGGCGCGTTTCTGGTGATCTGTCTGGTGGTCACGCCCGGCGCGACCGCGTGGCTGCTGACCGACCGCTTCCCGCGCCTGCTGATGATTGCCGTCGCCATTGGCAGCATCACCAGCTTCCTCGGCGCATGGGCCAGCTATTACCTGGACGGCGCCACCGGCGGCATTATCGTGGTCGCCCAGACGCTGCTGTTCCTGCTGGCGTTCGTCTTTGCGCCGAAGCACGGACTGCTTGCCAGCCGTCGTCGGGCGCGGGAGGCACACCCATGATGACGCTGCTCCTCGAACCCTTCCAGTTTGCGTTTATGAACAACGCGCTGCTGATTTCACTCCTGGTGGCCGTGCCCTGCGCGCTGCTGTCGGTTTTTCTGGTGCTGAAAGGCTGGGCGTTGATGGGCGACGCCATGAGCCACGCGGTGTTTCCCGGCGTCGTGCTGGCCTGGATGATGGGCCTGCCGCTGGCGCTGGGCGCGTTCGTGGCCGGTCTGTTCTGCGCGGTCGCCACCGGATACCTGAAGGATAACAGCCGCATCAAACAGGATACGGTCATGGGGATCGTCTTTTCCGGCATGTTCGGCGCCGGGCTGATCCTCTATATCGCTGTCAAACCTGAGGTGCATCTCGACCACATTCTGTTTGGCGATATGCTGGGTATTAACGGGATGGACATTCTGCAAAGCGGTCTCGTCGCGGGGATGATTGCGCTGGTGATTGGCCTGAAGTGGCGCGATTTTCTGCTGTTCTGCTTTGACTATCAGCAGGCGCAGGCGAGTGGCCTGCGCACCCGCTGGCTGCACTACGGCTTACTGTGCATGGTTTCGCTGACCATCGTCGCGACGCTGAAAGCGGTGGGGATCATTCTGTCGATTTCCCTGCTGATTGCCCCCGGCGCGGTGGCGGTGCTGATTACCCGACGCTTTCACATGGCGCTGCTGGTGGCGGTCGCCGTTTCAGCGCTGGTGTCGGTAAGCGGCGTTTATGCCTCGTTTTATCTCGACAGCGCGCCTGCGCCGACCATTGTGGTCCTGTTCGCGATGGTGTTTATCGTGACGTTTGTGGTGACCAGCGTGAAGGCTCGTCGCCAGGAGCGTGTGACAGCAGAGTGATGACCTGTTCGCCGTGCTGCTGCCAGTGCAGGGGGAAGGCGGTGCCTTCCTCAAAGCCTGCCAGTTGACGGGTCAACGCCAGCGTGAGCGTCTTGTCGTCGAGCTTGGTAACGCGGGCGCAGTCAAAACCCATCCAGGCCTGTACCTGCGGAAAGAGGGCCTTAAACAGGCTCTCTTTGGCGCTGAAGACCAGCGTCAGGGCGAGGGCGAACGGGTATCCCAGGCGGGAAAGCACAGGTTCTTCCTGTGTATCAATGATGCCGTCTTTGATTTCCCTGGCTTCGTTTTCGGAGAGGATCGTTTCACAATCGATGCCGATAAGCACCGGGTATTGCGTGACGACGGCTATCGCCTGCGTGCCGCTGTGGGTGATGCTGCCGGAAATATCTTGCGGCCAGAGCGGTTCCCCGCTGGGGCCGATGGCGGGCATGGTGTAGTCAGGTAAGGCGTGCGCGGCGGCGATGCGGCCTGCGAGGTGGTCGGCCTTGCGTTTGCGTCCGGCGTTAGCCAACTGGGCGTGGTGGGGGAGCCAGAGGAGATCGGCGTCCGTAAAGGTGGTGGGGTCGAAGGTGATGCGGTGGAGGGTGTGGCCAGCGAGAGAAAATGTGCTGTGGGTGGTGTGCATGGCTTTTCCTTCAGTATTGTGCGGCCTGATGCCCTCACCCCGGCCCTCTCCCAAAGGGAGAGGGAGCAAACACTAAAAACGGCAACGGGGTTGCCGTTTTGCTTTTACCTCGCCCTCACCCCGGCCCTCTCCCACAGGGAGAGGGGGAAGTCACTGCCTGTATCAGAACCTCGTAATTACGCTCATGTACCAGGTGCGACCCGGTTCATTATACGTATACGCACCCGCGCCGTACATATACGCACCCGTCGTGGTATTACCCGTGGTCTGGGCGTTACCCGCGCGCCACTGGCGCTTGTCGAAGACGTTGTCCACGCCGCCGGTCAGGCTGACGTTTTTGGTCACGTCCCAGGTCGCGCTCAGGCCAACGATGCTGTAGGGGCTGACTTCGTCTTTCTCAGACCCGGTCACCGGCTGACCTTTGTAGTTGTACTTCTTCGGCTGCTGCTTGCCGTACCAGGTGAAGGTCGACTGCAATGAGACATCCTGACGTACCTGCCAGCTCAAGGTAGAGTTCAGCGTATACTCCGGGATGATCGACAGACGATCGCCGGTCTCCTTGTTCTTACTTTGCAGCATGTAGGTGATGTTGTTGGTCCAGTTGATGGTGCCGCTGACCGGCACGTTCAGGGAGCCTTCCAGACCTTCCACTACCGCCTTCGGCACGTTTTCCCACTGGTAGATGTCGGTGGTGACTTTGCCGGTGGACGTCTGGCCAATCGGCGCGTAGCCTGCTTCAATCTTGTTGCGATAGTCGTTGCGGAACCAGGTCACGCCAGCCAGCCAGCCGTCGCGTTTCCACTCCAGGCCAATCTCTTTGTTGATACTGGTTTCCGCTTTCAGATCGTCGTTACCCATCATGTAGCAGCCCACGCCGTCGGAGCTGGCGTAGCAGCCCTGGCCTTTACTGTACAGCAGGTAGTTCGGGTTGGTCTGATACAGGCTTGGCGCTTTATAGGCGCGCGCGATGCCCATCTTCAGGGTGAAGTCATCCCCCAGACCTTGCGACAGGTTCAGGGACGGGCTCCAGTTATTACCCACAATAGTATGGTGGTCGAAGCGCAGGGCAGGGGTCAGCATGGTGCTGTCGGTCAGCTCCATGTTGTTTTCGGCAAACAGGGAGAAGGTCTCCGCTGACGTGTACGGGCTACGATCTTCGCTCATGCCCGGGATGGTGCCCCCCTGCTGGGTTTGTGTAAAGGAGGTTGAGTCCTTCATGCGCTGCTGGTTCCACTCGGTGCCGAGCGTCAGGTTCTGGTTCACAATGAAATCAAATGGCAGGTTGATTTCGCTGTGCAGCATCACGTCGGCCAGATCGGTATCGGTGAATTTATTGCTGTTGAACAGGCCTTCCAGACCGCCTGCCAGCCCTTCACCCAGACGAGAGTTGCGGGTGTGCTCGTACTGCGCCCAGTTGCTGGTGGTGATGCCGTTATCCCAGCCGCCGTTCCAGGTCACGGCGAAGTTCTGACGATAGATACGGTTAGTCTCTTTACCGTAGTTCTTCTTCACCAGCGCGTTGTCGTTGTTGGTGTTCTGCGTGTCGCCCGCATACAGGTTGTTCTGGCGGCTGTAGCCCGCTTCAAACTCCAGCGACTGCATCGGCGCGAAGTCCCAGCGCACCACGCCGTTGATGTCTTTATTTTCCACACCTTCACGGCCTGCGGGCAGGGTGTTGGCGTAAGCGCCCGTGCGGTCAGACTGGTGACCCTGGTTGATATCCCACGCGTCGGCCTGGGTTTTATCCAGGTTACCGTACATGCGGAAGCTGAAATCCCCGCCCAGCGGGCCGCTCAGGCTGAAGTTGGTGCGTTTGGTGGAACCTTCGTCTTTATGCTCTGGCGCGTTCAGGTAGGTGTTCCAGGAGCCGTGCCACTGGTCGTCAAATTTTTTGGTGATGATGTTCACCACGCCGCCCGCCGCACCATTACCGTAGCGGGCAGCAGCCGGGCCACGGATCACTTCGATGCGCTCGATCATCTCCGGCGGGACCCAGCCGGTATCGCCGCGGGTATCACGCTCGCCGCGCCAGCCCAGACGGATGGAGTTGCGGCTGGTAACCGGCTTGCCGTCGATCAGGATCAGGGTGTTTTCCGGGCCCATGCCGCGAATGTCAATCTGACGGTTGTTCCCGCGCTGGCCGCTGGTGGAGTTGCCGGTCAGGTTAACGCCCGGCATGGTGCGGATGATTTCCGCCACGTCGCGCGCTGGCGGGTTTTTGCGGATCTCATCGGCGGTGATGGTCGACACGCCCGGCGCCTGCAAATTCTGCTCGGCGGCGGTGATCACCATGGTGTCTTCGTTCTGCGCGGAGGCGGTGTTATCGTCTGCCATGGCGGGCAGCGCGACACCATAAATCCCTAAATTGACCAGCAAGGCCAGAGAGTGAATCTTCTTATTCATTGTACGTCCCGCTTTTATGGTTATTTAATGCGCGCGCTTCCCACAGCGCGGGCATTACGCTATTGCAAATGCAAATAGTTATCAATAATATTATCAATAAAATTTGCTCTGAAACAAAAAAGACTGTTAAACATGGGGTTATAAGGGTGACGGCGTTAACAACCGGAAGTGAAGCGTGGTGGCAGGCGAAAAACGGGCCGGAACGGGAACGTCATCAGGAAAACTATCGCGTGACATTCTGGTGGCGGGACCCGGCGGGAACGCAGAAAAGCTCGACGGTGAAACGCGTCTGGCTCTACGTCACCGGCGTGACCGATCACCATCAAAATGCCCGTCCGCAATCCCTTGAACGTATCCCGGATACTGACGTCTGGCAGTGGCAGGGCGAGTTCAGCCCCGAATGGCGCGGCAGCTACTGTTTTATCCCCTCCGATAACGAAAACGATTTTGCCGATGCAGTGTTTGAAGGCGAGCAGCCGGACCGCATGGCGCTGCGCGAAGGCTGGCGTAAACTGTTGCCGCACGCGGTGTCCGACCCGCTGAATCCGCAGAGCTGGCGCGGCGGGCGCGGGCACGCCGTCTCGGCGCTGGAGATGCCGGAGGCGCCCGTACAGCCCGGCTGGAACCATCCCGATACCCCTTACAATAAGCCTGTCTGTATTGATTGGCACAGCGCGCGTCTGAAGAACCGTCGCCGCGTGTGGATTTTTACCACCGGGGATGAAAGCCCCGAGCGCCCGCTGGCGGTGCTCCTTGACGGGCAGTTCTGGGCCGAAAGCATGCCCGTCTGGCCTGCTCTGGCGTCGCTCACCCATGAAGGCAAACTGCCGCCTGCGGTTTATATCTTAATTGACGTCATTGACACCGCACACCGCAGCCGCGAGCTGCCGTGCAACCCTGATTTCTGGCTGGCGGTGCAGGAAGAACTTCTCCCGCAAGTGAAAAGCATGGCTCCGTTCAGCGACCGCGCCGACCATACCGTGGTGGCGGGTCAGAGCTTCGGCGGACTCTCTTCCCTCTATGCGGGCCTCAACTGGCCGCAGCGTTTTGGCTGCATCCTCAGCCAGTCCGGATCCTACTGGTGGCCGCACCGCGGCGCGCAGCAGGACGGGCTGCTCATCGAACAACTCAAAGCGGGTGAAAAAACCGCTCGCGGGCTACGCATCGTCCTTGAGGCCGGGCGCAACGAGCCGCTTATTTTGCGCGCAAACCAGGCGATCTTCGCCGAACTACACACTCAGCAACCGGTTTTCTGGCGTCAGGTTGACGGCGGACACGATGCGCTTTGCTGGCGCGGTGGGCTGACGCAGGGGCTGATGACCCTCTGGCAGCCGCTTATTCAATAACGGAGTCTGTATGGAATTCAGCAATCCTTTCGATAATCCGCAGGGACAGTTCGCCATTTTGCAAAATGACCAGGGGCAGTACAGCCTGTGGCCGCAGCAGTGCGAGTTGCCCGCGGGCTGGCGCGTGGTCTGCGAACCGCAATCTCAGGAGGCGTGCCAGCAGTGGCTGGCGGAACAGTGGCAGACGCTTGAGCCGTTTTATTTTGCGGGGGAGCGCGCATGAACCGTCTCCCTCTTGTCGCCGCCCAGCCGGGGATTTGGATGGCAGAGCAGCTTTCCTCCCTGCCAAACGCCTGGAGCGTCGCGCACTATACCGAGCTGAAAGGCGCTATCGATGCGCCATTGCTGGCAAAAGCCATCGCTGAAGGCATGATGCAGGCCGACACCCTGCGGATGCGTTTTGCCGAAGATAACGGTGAGGTGTGGCAGTGGATCGATGAGGCCATGCTCCTGCCGGAGCCGTCCATCGTGCGCGTTGACTCCCACGACGCCGCCGTGGCGCTGATGGAGGCCGATCTCAACCAGAACCTGCGCGTCGACAGCGGTCAGCCGCTGGCGTTTCACCAGCTGATCCTGGTGGAAGAAAGCCACTGGTACTGGTATCAGCGGTATCATCATCTGGTGGTAGATGGCTTCAGTTTCCCGGCCATTACGCGTCAGATCGCCGCCATTTACGCTGCGTGGCAGAAAGGGGAACCCGCGCCCGCCTCCCCGTTTACCCCGTTCGCCGAGGTGGTGGAGGAGTATCAGCGCTATCGCGACAGTGAGGCGTATCAGCGCGACGGTGCTTTCTGGGCCGAACAGCGCCAACAGCTTCCTTCTCCGGTCTCGCTCTCTTCCGCGCCCCTGCCTGGACACGCCGCCACCACCGACATCCTGCGCCTGAAAATGGCGATGGACGGACGTGCTTTCAGCCAGCTTGCACAGATGGCAGGCCAGGCGCAGCGTACCGATCTGGCGCTTGCGCTGGTGGTGCTGTGGCTGGGCCGCCTGACCGGACGGCTGGACTACGCCGCCGGGTTTATCTTTATGCGCCGCATGGGCTCCGCCGCGCTGACCGCGACCGGACCGGTGCTCAACGTCCTGCCGCTGGCGGTGAATATTCGCCCGCACGAGAGCCTGCCGGAACTGGCGCTGCGCCTGGCGAACCAGCTGAAAAAGATGCGTCGCCATCAGCGTTACGACGCCGAGCAGATCGTGCGCGACAGCGGACGTGCCGCAGGCGATGAAGCCCTGTTTGGTCCGGTGCTGAACGTCAAGGTGTTCGATTATCAGCTGGATATCGACGGCGTGGAGGCCATTACCCACACGCTGGCGACCGGCCCGGTGAACGATCTGGAGCTTGCGCTGTTCCCGGACGAGCAGGGCGGACTGAGCATTGAGATCCTCGCCAACGGGCAGCGTTACGACGAGGCGACGCTAAAGGGTCACGCGGCGCGGCTGAACGCAATGCTGACGCAGTTTGCCGCCAACCCGGACCTGCGCTGTGGCGACGTGGACACCGTATCAGAGCAGGAATACGCCCGGCTGGCGCGCATCAACGATACCGGGCTGGCGCTGCCGTCCACCACGCTGGCGGATCTGGTCGCGGAGCAGGCGAGCAAAACGCCGGACGCCCCCGCGCTGGCGGATGCCCATACTGAACTGAACTACCGCCAGATGCGCGAGCAGGTGGTCGCGCTGGCAAACCTGCTGCGCGCGCGCGGCGTGAAGCCGGGCGACAGCGTGGCGGTGGCGCTTCCGCGCTCGGTATTCCTGACGTTAGCCTTGCACGGCATTGTGGAGGCGGGCGCCGCGTGGCTGCCGCTCGACACCGGCTACCCGGACGATCGCCTGCGGATGATGCTCGAGGACGCGAAGCCGTCCCTGCTCATTACCACCGACGAGCAGCTTCCGCGCTTTAGCGATCTGCCGATCGCCACCTTTAGTTACAACACACTATTACCGGCCACCGGTGCTGAACCTCTGCGCCTGGCGAAGCCGGAGCAAACCGCGTACATCATCTTTACCTCCGGTTCGACGGGACGTCCAAAAGGGGTGATGGTCGGCCATACCGCCATCGTTAACCGCCTGAAGTGGATGCAGGATCATTATCCACTGACGGCGCATGACGTGGTGGCGCAGAAAACCCCGTGCAGCTTTGACGTGTCGGTGTGGGAGTTCTGGTGGCCGTTTATCGCCGGGGCGAAGCTGGTGATGGCCGAGCCGGACGCGCACCGCGATCCGCAGGCGATGCAGAGCTTCTTCGCAGAATATGGCGTAACCACCACCCACTTCGTGCCGTCGATGCTGGCGGCGTTCGTCGCCTCACTGACGCCGGAAAACGCCCACTGTTGCAGGACGCTGAAGCTGGTGTTCTGTAGCGGCGAGGCGTTGCCGACTGCGCTGTGCCGCGAGTGGGAACAGCTCACCCATGCGCCGCTGCACAACCTCTATGGCCCGACCGAAGCAGCGGTGGACGTCAGCTGGTATCCGGCGTACGGCCCCGAGCTGGCGGCGGTGGAGGGCAACAGCGTGCCGATCGGTTTCCCGGTATGGAATACGGGGCTGCGCATTCTGGATGCGATGATGCGCCCGGTACCGTTCGGCGTGGCGGGGGATGTGTATCTCACCGGCATCCAGCTGGCGCAGGGGTATCTGGGACGCCCCGACCTTACCGCCAGCCGCTTTATCGCCGACCCGTTCGCGCCGGGCGAGCGGATGTACCGCACCGGTGACGTTGCCCGCTGGCTGGATAACGGCGCGGTGGAATATCTGGGCCGCAGCGACGACCAGCTGAAAATCCGCGGACAGCGCATTGAGCTGGGCGAAATCGACCGGGCGATGCTGTCGCTGCCGGACGTGGCCCAGGCCGTGGCGCACGCCTGCGTGTTCAACCAGGCAGCGGCGACGGGTGGCGATGCCCGACAGCTGGTGGGGTACGTGGTTTCTGAATCTGGCTTACCGCTGGACCGCGACGCGCTGCTTGCATCACTCAAAGCCCAGCTGCCACCGCATATGGTGCCGGTGGTGCTGCTGCAAATCAGCGCGCTGCCGTTAAGCGCCAACGGCAAGCTGGATCGCAAGGCGCTGCCGCTGCCGGAGCTGACCAGCAGAACTTCCGGTCGCGCACCTGAGACGCAAACCGAAGTGGCCGTGGCGCAGGCGTTTTCTTCCCTGCTGGGCTGCGCGGTGAACGATATCGAGGCCGATTTCTTTGCCCTCGGCGGCCACTCGCTGCTGGCGATGCGCCTCGCGGCTCAGCTCAGCCGTGCGTTCAGCCGTAAGGTCACGCCGGGGCAGATTATGGTCGCCTCGACGGTAAGCAAGCTTAGCGCCCTGCTGGACTCGCAGATGAGCGACGAGCAGGCGCAGCGTCTGGGGTATGAAACCCTTCTGCCGCTGCGTGAAAGCAACGGCCCGACGCTGTTCTGCTTCCATCCGGCGTCCGGCTTTGCCTGGCAGTTTAGCGTCCTGGCGCGCTACCTCAGCCCGCGCTGGTCCATCGTCGGCATTCAGTCGCCGCGGCCAAACGGCCCGATGCAGCAGTGCGCGGATCTCGATGGAGTAATCGAACATCATCTGAACACGTTGCGTAAGCAGCAGCCGCAGGGGCCGTATTACCTGTTCGGCTATTCCCTCGGCGGCACGCTGGCGCAGGGCATTGCGGCCCGCCTGCGCGAGCAGGGTGAAGCGGTGGCGTTCCTCGGCCTGCTGGATACCTGGCCGCCGGAAACCCAGAACTGGGCGGAGAAAGAGGCCAACGGCCTCGACCCGGCGGTGCTGGCAGAGATCGAGCGCGAGCGTCAGGCGTTTATCGCCGCCCAGCAGGGGCAGGGCTCCAGCGAGCTGTTTAACGCCATTGAGGGCAACTACGCCGACGCGGTGCGGCTGCTCACCACCGCACACAGCGCGCGCTTTGACGGTAAAGCGACGCTGTTTGTCGCCGAGCGAACGCGAACCCAGGATCCTCAGGCCGCGTGGGCGCCGTGGGTGGGCGAGCTGGAGGTCTACAGCCAGGACTGCGCCCACGTGGATATTATTTCACCGCAGGCGTTTGAGAAAATTGGGCCGGTACTGAAGGAAATTTTAGGATAGTGCAAATGCCCCTCACCCTAACCCTCTCCCACGGGGAGAGGGGATGGTTTGCTCCCTCTCCCTGTGGGAGAGGGCCGGGGTGAGGGCATCAGACCGCACGTTTTCCAAGCGGCACCACCAACGGCGTACCCGCCACCGGATCGTCAATAATCATGCAGCGCATGCCGTAGATCCGCGCGATCAGCTCTGGCGTCACAATCTCCTTCGGCGCGCCCTGCGCCACAATCTCGCCGTCGCGCAGCGCAATCAGATGCGTCGCGTAGCGGCACGCCTGGTTTAAGTCGTGCAACACCGCCGCCAGGGTGTACCCCTGCGTACGGTTCAGCTCGCTCAGCAGCTCCAGCAGGTCAATCTGATGGCTGATATCCAGCCAGGTCGTCGGCTCGTCCAGCAGCATGATCGAGGTTTCCTGCGCCAGCACCATTGCGATCCACGCGCGCTGGCGCTGTCCGCCGGAGAGGGTATCGACGCTTTGCTGGGCCAGCTCGGTGATGCCCGTCGCCTGCATCGCGCGCTTCACGGCCTCGTCGTCCTCCTTGCGCCAGCGGGTAAACAGCGGCTGGTGCGGATAGCGCCCGCGGGAGACCAGCTCCTGCACGGTAATATCCCCCGGCGTGGTGGCGTTTTGCGCCAGCAGACCAATTCGGCGCGCCACCTCTTTGCTGGCGAAGCGCTGGATCTGCTCCCCGTCGAGGAACACGCTGCCCTCAACCGGCGACATCAGGCGGCTCAGCGTGCGCAGCAATGTTGATTTGCCGCAGCCGTTTGGCCCGATAATGGCGGTGAAGTGGCCGTCCGGAATGGCAACGGATAAGTCCCGGGCAATGATTTTTTTGCCGTAGCCGAGGGTCAAGTTTTCGCCGCGCAAGCGGGTGGTTAAATCTGTCATTTCTTGCGTGACTCCTGAACGAGCAAGACGATGAGGTAAATCCCGCCGAGGCTGACGGTCACCACGCCCACCGGCAGTTGATAAGGCGTAAACAGCCGCTGGGCGCAGAGATCGGCGGCCAGCAGTAATACTGCACCGCACAGCGCCGCCTGGGTTAATCCCCAGCGCGCGGTGCCGCTAAGTCGCCGCGCGATATGCGGCGCGACAAGGGCAATAAACGAGATCGGCCCGGCGATGGCGGTAGACGCTGCGGTCAGCAAGACCGCCACCAGCATCAGCATCAGGCGCGAGCGCTCTACGCTCACGCCCAGCGCGCAGGCGCTGTCGTCGCCCATCTCCAGCAGCCGCATGCGCCTGACCAGCAGCAACGCGCCGATAAACATCAGGATAATCAGCGGCGCGGCGGGCCAGGTTTTTACCCACGTCAGACCGTTGAGGGAACCGGCGTACCACAGCCCGGCGGAGAGTGCGGTTTCCAGCGACGCCTGTAGCAGAAGCCAGGTGTTAAACGCCATCAGCATCGCGCGGATGCCGATCCCGATGATGATCAGGCGGAAGGTGTCGATGCCGTTGCGCCAGGCCAGGGCCCAGATAAGCAGGGAGGTGAGAATGCCGCCCGCCATCGCCGTAAAGGTAATGGCCGTGAGATGCTGCCCGAACAGCACCATCGCCACCAGCACGCCGCTCCACGCGCCGGTATTCAGGCCCATCACGTCCGGGCTGCCGAGGGGGTTACGCATCAGCGACTGGAATATCGCGCCGCTGACGCCAAGCGCCGCGCCAACCAGGATCGCCATTGCCACGCGCGGCAGTCGCCATTCGGTGACCACCATGGTGATGTTACGCGGCGCGCTGCCGGTGAGAGCGTGAAAGACCTGCGCGAAATCAAGCGTTACGGCACCGCTTTGCAGACTCCAGACCGCCAGCAGCAGACAGGTGACGACCAGCAGGGCGACGCTGGTGAGTAAACGACGGGACGGGGCCATCATGCGCCACCCCCGCGTCTGCGTCGTACCAGGAAGATCAGCACCGGCGCGCCGATAAAGGCGCTGACCACCGAGACACGCAGTTCGCCCGGCACCAGCAGGCGGCCCAGCACGTCGGCAAACAGCAGCAGGGCAGGGGTCGCCAGCAGCGTTACCGGGAGGGACCAGCGGTGATCCGCCCCCACCAGCCAGCGCGCCATGTGCGGCATCATCAGGCCGATAAAGGCAATCGGGCCGACTACGGCGGTCGCGCTGCCGCACAGCACGGTGATGGCAAGCAGGCCCGTCAGCTGCGTCCGCGCCACGCGGTTGCCGAGGGCGGTCGCGGTGTCACTGCCGAGGCTCAGGCTGTTCAGCGCCCGGCTTAAACAGAGCGCCACGACGGCAGCGACGCTCGCCGGGATCACCACCACTTTTAAGGTTTCAAGGGTACGAATATCCAGCGAACCCGCCTGCCAGAAGCGCAGCTGGTCATACACGTCCGGGTTGAGCAGGGCGATGCCGTTGGACAAGCCTTCCAGTACCGCCGCGAGCGCTACGCCCGCCAGCGTTAAGCGTACCGGGCTGAGCTGTCCGCCGCCCTGGCTGCCGGTAAACGCCACCACCAGCGAGGCGGCCAGCGCGCCGCAGAAGGCCATCACCAGCTGTTCAGACGGAGAGGTGAAACCAAACAGCGCCGCGCCGAGCACAATGGCGAAACTGGCACCAGAGTTCACGCCGAGAATGCCAGGGTCCGCCAGCGGGTTGCGGGTGAGGGTTTGCATCAGGGCACCGGCAAGGCCGAGCGCACCACCGGCCAGCAGGCCGGCAAGGGTGCGGGGCAGGCGAGCGTCGAGCACGATGGTGCAGTCGGCGCTCTGACAGGTACCGGATAGCGCATCGACAATAACGGACGCGGGCAGCGGTTTTGCGCCGACCAGCAGGCTGAGTGCAATCGCAAGGATTAGCAGTAGCAATAAAACGGGCACGGCAAGGGCGCGCACCGCAGAAGAGGAAAACGACATAGCAACATCCATGATTTGATAATGATAGTGATTATCGTTATCTATCTTATTTGGCTATGTTAGCATGTGCGCCCATGGAATGGGTAGAAATAGACTCAAGGCTTTGTCATGAATCAAAAATCCTGGCTGCTTAACCTCAGCCTGCTCAAAACACACCCGGCGTATCGCGCCGTTTTTATCGCTCGCTTTATCTCCATTTTGTCCCTCGGTTTGCTTGGTGTGGCCGTGCCGGTGCAAATCCAGACCATCACTCACTCCAGCTGGCTGGTAGGGTTATCCGTCACCTTAACCGGCGGGGCGATGTTTATCGGCCTGATGGTGGGCGGCGTGCTGGCGGACCGATACGAGCGTAAAAAGCTTATCCTGCTGGCGCGCGGCACCTGCGGGGTGGGCTTTGTCGGGCTGTGTCTGAACGCCATGCTGCCGGAGCCGTCGCTGGTGGCCATTTACGTGCTGGGATTGTGGGACGGCTTTTTTGCTTCGTTAGGCGTGACGGCACTGCTGGCGGCCACGCCCGCGCTGGTCGGGCGCGAGAACCTGATGCAGGCGGGGGCGATCACCATGCTCACCGTACGCCTCGGCTCGGTGATTTCGCCGATGGTCGGCGGTCTGCTGCTGGCGACCGGCAACGTGGCGTGGAACTACGGCCTTGCCGCAGCCGGAACCTTTATCACCACCCTGACGCTGCTGCGTCTGCCGCTCCTGCCACCGCCGCCGCAGCCGCGCGAGCATCCGCTGAAGTCCCTGATGGCCGCGATTCGTTTTCTGTTCAGCAACCCGTTAATTGGCGGCATTGCGCTGCTCGGCGGCCTGCTGACGATGGCGAGCGCCGTGCGCGTGCTGTACCCGGCGCTGGCGGGCGAGTGGCAGATGAGCGCCTCAGAGATTGGCGTGCTGTACGCCGCCATTCCGCTTGGCGCCGCGTGTGGGGCACTGACCAGCGGCAACCTGGCGCAGAGCGCGAGACCGGGGCTGATCATGCTGGTGGCGACGCTGGCCTCGTTTATCGCGATTGGTTTCTTCAGCCTGATGCCGGTGTGGGCGCTGGGGGTGATGTGTCTGGTGATTTTTGGCTGGCTGAGCGCGGTCAGCTCGCTTTTACAGTACACCCTGATCCAGACCCAGACGCCGGAAGGGATGCTCGGGCGCATTAACGGCCTGTGGACCGCGCAGAACGTGACGGGCGATGCAATTGGCGCGGCGATCCTCGGCGGGATGGGGGCGATAATGACCCCGGTGGCGTCGGCGAGCAGCAGCGGGTTTGTGTTAGCGATGGTTGGCGCGATCTTACTGGTGACGTTGGTGGAATTGCGGCGGTTCAGGCAGGAGGTCGCGTTGAACGACGGTGCGGCCTGATGCCCTCACCCCGGCCCTCTCCCACGGGGAGAGGGAGGAAAAATGCCTACTTAAACAACGCATTCAATCTGTCTAACACCAGCATCGCGCTGTAATAATCCAGGCGGAACGTCTCCGTTCCCAGCGCCCAGACGCGCTTGTTCTTCACCGACGGCAGATGCGCCAGCAGCGGATTGGCGTAAATCGCATTCACGTCTTTCTGGTCGCCGGCAAACACGAACAGCCCTTCGCCGTTCAGCCCCGTCGCCAGATTTTCTCCACCCAGCTGAATAATGTCGTGGCGCTTGCCCTGGCTTGTTGAGGTCTGCAAACCGGCAGGCAGGTCCGCCAGCGTAAAGCCCAGCTGGTGCAGCAGCTTGCCCTGCGCGGAGTCTGTCGTCCACAGGTTCGCCGTGTGTGCCGCGGCGGTGTAAACGATGGCGTTCACCGGCTGTGGCGGCAGCTTCATCTGCTGCTTCACCTGGGCGAGCTGTTTATCGAAGGCAGCGATGCGCTCTGCGGCCTGTCTCTCCTGCCCGGTGATCGTCCCCAGCTGGGTCAGCAGTTCCTGCCAGCTTTTGTCGTCGTAATTGATGATAAGCGTCGGCGCGATGGCGGAAAGCTGATCGTAGAGCGCAAGCGCGGAATCCCCGCCGGTGGCGCTGATCAAAATCAGGTCCGGCATCTGGGCCGCGACCGCTTCGGCGCTCGGCTCGCCGATGTACAGCCGGGCAACCTTACGCTGCTTCGCGATATCGCCCCACTGACGTAAAAAGCCCTGCGCATCCGCCACGCGGTTGTTCGGCGTGGTCGCTCCGCTGGCAATGACCGGCGCGTCAATGGCCAGCAGGGAGCCGGTTAAGGTCACGCTGGTGGAGACAATGCGCGTCGGTTTGCTCTCAAGCGTGTGAACGCCGCGGCTGTCGGAGACCTGGCGCGGCCAGTCGTCGGCGGCGGCTGAGGTTAGTCCTAAAACAAAAAGTCCTGTTAAAAGAAGGGCATTGCGGCAAACGGCAGCGATTTTCACAGAGCGGCATCCTGATTTTATTGAAGATAATGCTTCTCATTTTCAGGGCTGTAGGGAAGGGATGCAAGCGTTTGTCGCACAAGTTATTTGCCCGACGGTTGACAGCGGGGCGATGTGGGATTAGGTTAGCCGACGAAAATATAAATGATAATCATTATTGCTTCTTTTATCATTTTAAGGAGGATGATATGGACACGTCCCTGGCTGAGGAAGTTCAGCACACCGCGACTACGCTGCAAGCAGATAGCTTTTTCTTTATGTCGCCTTACCGCAGTTTTACCACGTCCGGCTGTTTTGCCCGTTTTTCTGAACCCGCCGTCGGCGGTGACGATCCGGCGGGTCCCTTTCAGCAGAAATTAGCTCAGGCTTTCCGGAATGCGAAAAACAGCGGCATTGCCCATCCGGTGATGGTAGGGGCGATCCCCTTCGATACCCGCAAACCGTCATCGCTGTTTATTCCGCAACGCTGGCAAACCTTCTCCCGCCCGGCGCGTCAGCAGTCCGCACGCTACGCCTCCGGCGCGCAGACGCTGAACGTGCAACAACGCACCGAGATCCCGCCGCAGCCGATTTTCGAGGAGATGGTGGCCCGCGCCGCGTCGCTCACAGCCACGCCGCAGGTGAATAAGGTGGTGCTGTCGCGCCTGATTGATATTGCCACCGACAAACAGATTGATAGCAGCGCGCTGATGGAGCGTCTTATCGCCCAGAACCCGGCGAGCTTTAACTTCCACGTACCGCTGGAAGACGGCGGCGTGCTGCTGGGCGCCAGCCCGGAACTGCTGCTGCGTAAAGAGGGCGCGCACTTTAGTTCGCTGCCGCTGGCGGGCTCTGCGCGCCGTCAGCCGGACGATGTGCTGGATCGCGAAGCGGGCACTAAGCTGCTGGCCTCCGAAAAAGACCGTCACGAGCACGACCTGGTAACCCAGGCGATGAAAACCATTCTGGAACCGCGCAGCCATCATTTGAGCATGCCGGCTTCCCCGCAGCTCATTACCACCCCAACGCTGTGGCATCTGGCCACGCCGGTTGAGGGTGACGCGCGTGAAAACGAGAACGCCCTGACGCTGGCCTGCCTGCTGCACCCGACCCCGGCCCTGAGCGGTTTCCCGCATCAGGCGGCAAAAGAACTCATTGCCGAGCTGGAGCCCTTCGACCGCGAACTGTTCGGCGGCATTGTTGGCTGGTGCGACAGCGAAGGTAACGGCGAGTGGGTGGTAACTATCCGCTGCGCGCGGCTGCATCAAAATACCGTTCGCCTGTTTGCCGGCGCGGGCATTGTGCCTGCTTCCTCCCCGGTGGGCGAGTGGCGCGAGACGGGCGTGAAGCTCTCCACCATGCTCAACGTGTTTGGTTTGCACTAAGGAATACTCATGACCATCCCTTTTACCCGCTGGCCTGAGGATTTTGCCCGGCGCTACCGTGAAAAAGGCTACTGGCAGGATCTGCCGCTGACCCACATCCTGACGGACCATGCGGACAGCGATGCGGTCGCGATAATTGACGGCGATCGCCGCATTACCTACCGCGCGTTTAATCAGGCGGTGACGAATCTGGCGTCCGCCCTTCAGGCGCAGGGGCTGCATCGCGGCGAGACCGCGCTGGTGCAGCTCGGCAACGTGGCCGAGTTCTACATCACCTTCTTCGCGCTACTGCAAATCGGCGTCGCGCCGGTCAACGCGCTCTTTAGCCATCAGCGCAGTGAACTCAACGCCTACGCGGAGCAGATCAAACCCGCCGTGCTGATTGCCGATCGCGACCACGCGCTGTTCTCGGGCGATGATTTTCTCAACACCTTTGTGGATGCGCATCGCTCGGTACGCGTTGTGCTGCTACGCGGCGATAAGGGCGAACACGCGCTGGAGGCGGCGATTTCACGCCCGGCGGACAATTTCATCCCGAACCCGACGCCCGCCGACGAAGTGGCGTTCTTCCAGCTCTCCGGCGGCAGCACCGGCACGCCGAAGCTGATCCCGCGTACGCACAACGACTACGACTACAGCATTCGCCGCAGCAACGAAATCTGCGGTATCACTGCGCACACCCGCTATCTGAACGCGCTTCCCGCGGCGCACAACTACGCCATGAGTTCGCCGGGATCGTTAGGCGTTTTCACGGCGGGCGGCTGCGTGGTGCTGGCGAACGATCCGAGCGCCACGCTCTGCTTCCCGCTGATTGAGCAGCATCAGATCAACGTCACCTCGCTGGTGCCGCCCGCGGTCAGCCTGTGGTTGCAGGCGATTGCCGACGGCGCGGGGAACGCCCAGCTGAAATCCCTCGAACTGCTCCAGGTAGGCGGCGCACGTCTCTCCGCCACGCTTGCGGCGCGCATTCCGGCGGAAATTGGCTGCCAGCTTCAGCAGGTGTTTGGCATGGCGGAAGGGCTGGTGAACTACACCGCCCTCGACGATGCGCCGGAGCGCATCATCAATACCCAGGGCCGCCCGATGTGCCCGGACGATGAAGTGTGGGTGGCGGATGAGGACGGCAACCCGCTGCCGCGCGGGGAAGTCGGGCGTCTGATGACGCGCGGCCCGTATACCTTCCGCGGCTATTTCAACAGCCCGGAACACAACGCCAGCGCCTTTGATGCCAACGGTTTCTACTGCTCGGGCGATCTGATCGCCATCGACGAGCAGGGTTACATCACCGTGCAGGGGCGCGAGAAAGATCAGATCAACCGCGGTGGCGAGAAGATCGCCGCCGAAGAGATCGAAAACCTGCTGCTGCGCCACGACGCGGTGATCCACGCCGCGCTGGTGAGCATGGAGGACAGCCTGCTGGGCGAAAAAAGCTGCGCGTACCTGGTGGTGAAACAGCCCCTGCGCGCGGTGGAGGTGCGCCGCTTCCTGCGCGAGCAGGGCGTTGCCGAATTTAAGCTGCCGGACCGCGTGGAGAGCGTGGATGCGCTTCCGCTCACGCCGGTAGGCAAAGTTGATAAGAAACAGTTGCGCCTGTGGCTTGCTGAACGCGCCCGGGGCTGAGGAACAGAGAATGGCCATTCCAAAATTAACCGCTTACGCGTTGCCAACCGCCGCAGAGCTGCCGACCAACAAGGTGAACTGGGCATTTGAACCGGAGCGCGCCGCGCTGCTGATCCACGATATGCAGGAGTACTTCCTGAACTTCTGGGGCGAAAATAGCGACATGATGCAGCAGGTAGTGGCGAACATCGCTAAACTGCGCGCGTACTGCAAAGAGCACAATATTCCGGTGTACTACACCGCGCAGCCGAAAGATCAGAGCGATGAAGACCGTGCCCTGCTGAACGACATGTGGGGGCCGGGCCTGACCCGTTCGCCGGAGCAGCAGCGCATCGTCGCTGAGCTGACCCCGGATGAAGCGGACACCGTGCTGGTGAAGTGGCGCTACAGCGCGTTTCACCGCTCGCCGCTGGAGCAGATGCTGAAAGAGACCGGGCGCAACCAGCTTTTGATCACCGGCGTATACGCCCACATCGGCTGCATGACCACCGCCACCGACGCCTTTATGCGCGACATTAAACCGTTCTTTATCGCCGACGCGCTGGCGGATTTCACCCGCGACGAGCACCTGATGTCGCTGAAATACGTGGCCGGACGTTCGGGCCGCGTGGTGATGACCGACGAGCTGCTGCCGTCCGTTCCGGCAACGAAAGCCGCG
Organism: Enterobacter cloacae complex sp. 677-3DZ2D5B; assembly: GCF_004136695.1. Taxonomy (NCBI): domain Bacteria; kingdom Pseudomonadati; phylum Pseudomonadota; class Gammaproteobacteria; order Enterobacterales; family Enterobacteriaceae; genus Enterobacter; species Enterobacter cloacae complex sp. 677-3DZ2D5B. The sequence goes on from NZ_QFLS01000001.1 coordinate 21,787, forward strand.
CTGCGTGAGCTGATCCTGCCGCTGCTGGACGAGTCCGACGAGCCGATGGATGACGAAAACCTGATCGACTACGGTCTGGATTCAGTACGGATGATGGCGCTCGCCGCCCGCTGGCGCAAAGTGCACGGCGACATTGATTTCGTGATGCTGGCAAAAAATCCGACCCTCGATGCCTGGTGGGCGCTGCTCTCCCGCGAGGTGAAGTGATGGCTTTTGATTTTACCGGTAAAACCGTCTGGGTGACGGGCGCGGGTAAGGGCATTGGCTATGCGACCGCGCTGGCATTTGTGGAGGCCGGGGCGCAGGTGACCGGGTTCGATCTGGCTTTCCCTCACGGCGAATATCCGTTTGCCACCGAAACGCTGGACGTGGCGGATACGGCGCAGGCGAGTGACGTCTGCGGGCGTTTGCTCAGCAGCCTTGAGCGGCTCGACGTGCTGGTTAACGCAGCGGGCATTCTGCGTATGGGCGCGACGGATCAGCTTTCGCAGGAGGACTGGCAGCAGACCTTTGCGGTCAACGTCGGCGGCGCGTTCAACCTGTTCCAGCAGACGATGGGCCAGTTCCGTCGTCAGCAGGGCGGGGCGATTGTGACCGTGGCCTCTGACGCGGCGCACACGCCGCGCATCGGCATGAGCGCCTACGGCGCGTCGAAAGCGGCGCTGAAAAGCCTGGCGCTGACAGTCGGGCTGGAACTGGCGGGCAGCGGCGTACGCTGTAACCTGGTGTCGCCGGGTTCAACGGATACCGACATGCAGCGCACCCTGTGGACCAGCGACGATGCGGAACAGCGGCGCATTCGCGGCTTTGGCGAGCAGTTCAAGCTTGGCATTCCGCTCGGTAAAATTGCCCGTCCGCAGGAGATTGCTGCGACCGTGCTGTTCCTGGCATCCGATGCCGCCAGCCATATCACCTTGCAGGATATCGTGGTGGACGGCGGCTCCACGCTGGGGGCGTAATGATCTGGAAACGTCATTTAACGCTCGAGGAGCTGAACGCCACCAGCCTGAATACGATGGTGGGGCACCTTGGCATCGTCTATACCCGCCTCGGGGACGATACGCTGGAAGCGGAGATGCCGGTGGATGCGCGCACCCATCAGCCGTTTGGCCTGCTGCACGGCGGCGCCTCGGCGGCGCTGGCGGAAACGCTGGGCTCGATGGCCGGTTTTCTGATGACCCGTGACGGGCAGAACGTGGTGGGTACGGAACTGAATGCCACGCACCACCGCGCAGTCTCACACGGTAAGGTACGCGGCGTGTGTCAGCCGCTGCATCTGGGCCGTTCCAGCCAGAGCTGGGAGATCGTGGTGTTCGACGAGCAGGGGCGGCGGTGCTGTACCTGTCGGTTGAGTACGATGGTGTTGGGGTAAGTCATTCAGCTGAAAGTGATCGGCTTAACACTGTGGTGTAAATCTCTGGTTTGACCACGCATTATTGCGTTTCAAAGTTGTTAAATTTTATCCGTTGTTCTAGAAACAAAATGTAACATCTCACTGTTTCACAACAACGGACAACAACTATGAACAACTCAGGGAAATACCTTACGTGGGCGGTGCTCTCCGTGGTGGGAGCCTTTGCCCTGGGCTATATCGCCCTCAACCGGGGGGAGCAGATCAACGCGCTGTGGATCGTCGTCGCCTCCGTCTGCATTTATCTGATCGCATACCGTTTTTATGGCCGCTATATCGCAAAGACGGTGCTGGGCGTAGACGGCACGCGCATGACGCCGGCCGTGCGTCATAACGACGGTCTGGACTACGTGCCGACCGATAAAAAAGTGCTGTTCGGTCACCATTTCGCGGCGATTGCCGGGGCAGGCCCGCTGGTGGGGCCGGTACTGGCCGCGCAGATGGGCTACCTGCCGGGGATGATCTGGATCCTCGCTGGGGTGGTGCTGGCGGGCGCGGTGCAGGACTTCATGGTGCTGTTCGTCTCCACCCGTCGCGACGGTCGTTCGCTGGGTGAGCTGGTGAAAGAAGAGATGGGGGCAACCGCCGGGGTGATTGCGCTGGTGGCGACCTTTATGATCATGGTGATCATCCTCGCGGTGCTGGCGATGATTGTGGTGAAAGCCTTGACCCACAGCCCGTGGGGAACCTATACCGTCGCCTTCACCATACCGCTGGCGCTGTTCATGGGGATCTACATTCGCTACCTGCGTCCGGGGCGCATTGGTGAAGTGTCAGTCATTGGCCTGGTGTTCCTGGTGTTTGCCATTATCTCCGGCGGCTGGGTGGCGGAAAGCCCGACCTGGGCACCGTTCTTCGACTTCACCGGCGTGCAGCTGACCTGGATGCTGGTAGGCTACGGCTTCGTGGCGGCGGTGCTGCCGGTATGGCTGCTGCTGGCCCCGCGTGACTACCTCTCTACCTTCCTGAAAATCGGCACCATCGTCGGGCTGGCGATCGGCATTCTGATTATGCGCCCGACCCTGACCATGCCTGCGCTGACCAAATTTATTGACGGCACCGGCCCGGTCTGGACCGGCAATCTGTTCCCGTTCCTGTTTATCACCATCGCCTGTGGGGCGGTGTCGGGCTTCCACGCGCTGATTGCCTCCGGGACCACGCCGAAGATGCTGGCGAATGAAAATCAGGCCTGCCTGATTGGCTACGGCGGCATGCTGATGGAGTCCTTCGTGGCGATTATGGCGCTGGTTTCGGCCTGTATTATTGACCCGGGCGTTTACTTTGCGATGAACAGCCCGATGGCGGTGCTGGCCCCGGCCGGCACCGTTGACGTGGTCGCCTCTGCCGCGCAGGTGGTGAGCGGCTGGGGCTTTGCGATTACCCCTGAAACGTTGACGCATATCGCTAATGAGGTCGGCGAGCAGTCGATTATCTCCCGTGCGGGCGGGGCGCCAACGCTGGCGGTGGGCATGGCCTACATCCTGCACGGCGCGCTGGGCGGGCTGATGGATGTCTCGTTCTGGTATCACTTCGCCATTCTGTTCGAGGCGCTGTTTATTCTGACGGCGGTGGATGCGGGTACGCGTGCGGCGCGCTTTATGCTACAGGATCTGCTGGGGGTGATCTCCCCGAACCTGAAGCGGACCGATTCGCTCCCGGCTAACCTGCTGGCGACGGCGCTGTGCGTGCTGGCGTGGGGCTACTTCCTGCATCAGGGCGTGGTCGATCCGCTGGGCGGGATCAACACCCTGTGGCCGCTGTTCGGTATCGCCAACCAGATGCTGGCGGGCATGGCCCTGATGCTCTGCGCGGTAGTGCTGTTCAAGATGAAGCGCCAGCGTTACGCATGGGTGGCGCTGGTGCCAACGGCGTGGCTGCTGATCTGTACCCTGACCGCGGGCTGGCAGAAAGCCTTCAGCCCGGACAACAAGGTGGGCTTCCTGGCGATCGCCAATAAGTTCCAGGCGATGATCGACAGCGGTAAGATCCCGGCACAGTACACCGAATCTCAGCTGTCGCAGCTGGTGTTTAACAACCGTCTGGACGCCGGGCTGACCATCTTCTTTATGGTGGTGGTTGTGGTGCTGGCGTTGTATTCTCTGAAAACCGCGCTGGCGGCGTTGAAAGTCGACAAACCGACGGCGAAAGAGACGCCGTATGAGCCAATGCCTGAGAACCTGGACGAGATTGTCACCCAGGCGAAAGGGGCGCATTAACATTACCAAACCCCCTCACCCTAGCCCTCTCCCCAAAGGGGAGAGGGTGTTAAAGTTCCCTCTCCCCTTTGGGGAGAGGGTCAGGGTGAGGGGAATACAAACGAGAAACTGATTATGTTCGACACCCTTTCCAAAGCAGGTAAATACCTGGGCCAGGCCGCTAAAATGATGATTGGCGTGCCGGATTACGACAACTACGTCGAGCATATGCGCGTCAACCACCCGGACCAGACGCCCATGACCTACGAAGAATTTTTCCGCGACCGTCAGGACGCCCGCTACGGCGGCAAGGGCGGGGCGAAGTGCTGTTAACCCTCTTTCGGTAAATAGAGGCTGATCTGCTCCTGTTTACAGCCGTAAAGTGCCGCCAGCTTTTCGCGGGTGCGCTTTTGCGGTCGGGAGTCCAGCGCTTCCAGCTGTGACACGGCGGACTGGCTGATGCCAAGCTTCTCCGCCACCTCCTGCTGGGACATGCCGCGTAAAATGCGCCAGGCGGCCTGTAGGCTGACGTTCTCGTTATGCATGATGTCGCACACTTCACCCGGTAAACCTACGTTATCGTAGATGTCTGATTCGTAAGGGATGTCTTCCCAGTCGTTTTCATCATCGTCATCGTACTCAAGCATGGCTAAACGCATGCGAAAATATTCACCGTAGGGTATGACAACATACTGTTTTTTTCCTTCTTCATCCTTGATGAACTGAATAGTCATATTCCGTATGCTCCTCATGAAGGTAGGTAGTGGTTGTCCGGCGTTTTACTGCCACTACGTAGCAGATATCACCCGGCGGGTCTCCGAAGGTGTAAATGACCCTGTAATCACCTAATCGCAACCTGTAGTGGTTTTCGGGAGAAGATAATTTCTTGATATCCGCGACAGGTGATGTTTTATCGTCCATCTTCTCCAGCCTGAATTTAATGCGGTTCTGATATCGAGGATCGATTTTAGAAAACTGCTTCTCTGCTGTTTTAGACCACACAATCTTCATCCGTACCTCCACTGTACGCCCACACAAAATATAAGGAAATAATAAGACTATTAGATAAATTCCGAATTTCTAATGAGGTACTGTAGAGCGGAGAATAACCGCGAGAAAGCGGCAAAACGCGAATCATCGAGGCGGCTCGAACAGGCCTCTGCCGGGCGACAGAGGCATACAGTAAATTTGCGATCAGGCGTTCAGACCGCCGTCGACATCCAGACCGGTGCCGGAAATTTGCCCCGCAGCCGGGCTGGCGAGGAAGGTGACTGCCGCTGCGATATCCTCCGGCTGGCCGTAATGGCCCAGGGCAATAAGCTGACGCTGAGAGTCAGCCTGCTCACCGTCTTCCGGGTTCATATCGCTGTTGGTCGGGCCGGGGTGGACCAGGTTGACGGTAATGCCGCGCGGGCCTAAATCACGGGCCAGACCTCGGGTGAGAGAGTTAAGGGCAGACTTGGTCATCGAGTAGACGGCGATCCCCGGCTGCGCCACGCGGTTCGCCAGACAGCTGCCAATGTTGATGATGCGTCCGCCGTCCGACATATGCACCAGCGCTTCCTGAATGGCGATCACCACGCCGCGGATGTTGACGTTGATCAGAGCGTCGATGTCCGCCAGGGTCATGGACTCCAGCGGGCCGCCGCGCGCAATCCCGGCGTTATTGACCAGAATATCCAGCCCGCCGAGGGAGCGCGCCGCCTGCGTGACCGCATCCTGAATCGCCTGCGCGCTGGCGCTGTCGGCCTGAATCGCCTCGCCGTGTCGCCCCAGCGCGTTGATCTCATCGACGACCTGCTGGGCTTTATCGACGGATTTTTCGTAGGTGATAACCACATCGGCACCGGCTCGCGCCAGCGACAGCGCAATCGCCCGACCCAGCCCACGACTGGCGCCGGTAACCAGCGCCTTTTTACCTGTTAAATCGATCTGCATGATGACCTCGTTGCAAGAGTGGAGAGAATCATCATTAGGTATAGTCCGTCGGCGCAATTAACGGCTGAAGGATTCCACCTTCGCAAACGCGGCGCGCAGCACCTCAGGCGTTAACGTCACCGGCAGATAGTGAATCGACTCCACCGGGCGCAGGGTGTGGGCAATGACCTTATCCAGCTCGTCGCGGTTGTGAATATCGACGTCCAGCTCGCGAAGCGTGATTGGCAGGTTAAAGCGCCGGTACGCCGCCACCAGCTGCGCCAGCACGTCGTCCTGGCCGAGCAGGGCGCTCTGGACCAGAATGCCGTAGGCCACCTTGGTGCCGTGCAGGTATTTTTCCGTCTGCGGCAGCACGGTTAAGCCGTTGTGCACCGCGTGCGCCGCCGCCACGCGGGTATAGCGCTCACCCAGACCGCCGACCATTCCGCCTCCGGCAATAATCGCATCCACCACGTCCCGGAACGCCTGCGTCTGTTCGCCGCGCTGCTGATCTGCAAGCGCCTCTTCGCTGCGTTCCAGCAGCACGTCGCGGATCGCCAGCGCACCGTTCAGGCCAAGACGCACGGTCAGCGGCAGACTCTCAGGTTGAGGGGCGAGTACCGCCGCTTCGTACCACTTCGCCAGCGTATCGCCGATGCCCGCCAGCAGGTATTCCGCCGGGGCGTTAAGGATGATCTGCGGCTCCACCAGCACCAGAAAGTTGGCGTCGTCAAAAATCTCAAACTGTAGCGCCTGACCGGCATCGTTGTACCACACGGAGAGCGGGGTCCACGCCGCGCAGGTGGCGGCGATAGTGGGAATGCCCACGAACGGCACGCCCAGACGACGCGCCACGGCCTTGACGGTATCCATCACCGCGCCGCCGCCCACGCCAATCACCACGCTGGCTTCGCTTCCCGCTTCGTTCACCAGACGGGTGACGTCACGCTCGCTGCAATGGCCCTTAAACAGCAGCTGTTTTGCCCCCGGCGCGGTAAAACTCTGCGGCAGATAAGGGCGTGCGCCATCGATTGCCCGCTCGCCGTAGATCCACACCGCGCGGGAAAGTTGTTCCGGAGTAAAGAAATTATCCAGGTGTGCAAGGCTTCCCGGATGAGAGAAGTAGTTCGCCGGGCCGGGTACGACGCGGATATCGGTGTTGCTCATGAAGTTGTCCTTTTTTAGCAAGCGCTAACCCGATGTTATGTCTGGACATCCGGATGGCTAATAATATTTCGCTTTATCTTATGCCTTTTCCGTCGTTGTCAGTCAACCGGAGCTGTGAAAAATTCGCTAAATCAGAAGAGTAATGAAGGATTTACGCGGATGGTTTCCAGTCGCCTTGAGATGCGCGGTATCAGCCTGGCCTTTTCCGGCTTTCAGGCCCTGTCGCGCGTGGATTTCACCCTGAACGGCGGGTCGGTGCATGCGCTGACCGGCGCCAACGGCGCGGGGAAATCGACGCTGATGGCGGTGCTGTGCGGGACGCACGACCACTATGAAGGCGAAATCTGCATTAACAACCAGCCGGTAAGCATCCGCGAGCCGCTGGACGCCAAACGGCTGGGCATCCACCTCGTGCAGCAGGAGGTGGACGTGGCGCTGATCCCGGGGTTAAGCATTGCTGAAAACATCATGCTCGACCAGCTGGCGCAGCCAGGGCACCGCTACCGCTGGCGCGACATCCGCCAGCAGGCGCGGCAGGCGCTGGCGCAGCTGGATGTTTCGCTCGACGTTCGCCGCTCCATCGACGGCTGCACGCTGGCTGAAAAACAGCAGATTTTGCTGGCGCGGGCGTTATCTCATCACTGCCGTTTTTTGATTCTTGATGAACCCACCGCGCCGCTTGACGCGCACGAGAGCGAGCGTCTGTTTGCGGTAGTAAGACGTCTGCAACAGCAGGGCATCGGCGTGGTGTTTATCTCACACCGCATTCACGAGCTAAAAGCTATCTGCGACACCCTCACGGTGCTGCGCGACGGCAGGCTGATTGAGTCTGGCCCGATGGCCGATCTCAGCGGTGAAGAGATTGTTGAGAAGATGCTCGGCCACGAGCTGAGCGATATCTATCCGCCCCCGCGCCCGCCGCACGGCGACGAAACGCTGCTGCGGGTAGAAGGGCTGCACGACGACGCGCTGCTGAAAGATATCTCGCTGCACCTGCGCAAGGGCGAAATTCTCGGCATTGCCGGGCTGGCGGGCGCGGGCAAAACAGAACTCTGTAAGGCGCTGTTTGGCGCCAGTAAAAGCCGCGTCGCGAACGGCGAGCTGAACCATCAGGACTGGAAACCGCGCGACCCGGCGGACTCGGTGCTGCGCGGCCTGGCGCTGGTGCCGGAAGAGCGGCGCAAAGAGGGCATTTTTATCGACGAGCCGGTGAGCATGAATCTTGCCGTGTGCGCCGATAACAGCTTCTCGCGCTGGAGCCTGTTCGGCCATCGTCAGGCGTGGCGCTGGGCGGAGGAGGTGATCGCCCGCGTCGGCGTTCGCGCCCGCGGTCCCGGGCAGGTTTTGCGACGTCTCTCCGGCGGCAACCAGCAGAAGGTCGCCATCGGTAAATGGTTGCGTAATGACGCCAGCGTGCTGATATTCGACGAGCCGACCAAAGGCGTGGACGTGAAGGCCAAAACCGATCTGTTTCAGCTTATCGACGGCCTGGCGCGCGAGGGCAAAGGGGTGATTTACGCCTCCGGCGAGTTCGCCGAGCTGGTGGGGCTCTGCGACCGCATCTGCGTGCTGTGGGACGGGCGCATCGTGGCGGAAATCGCCGGGGCCGAGGCCCGTGAAGAGACACTACTTTATTATTCAACCGGAGGAACGGCGTCGTGAGCAAGGCCCTTTCAGTGAGCGCGGCGGCGTCTGGCCGTCAGCAGATTTTCGATTTTCTCTACAAGTGGGGCATGTTGCTGACCGTCGTCGCGCTGGTGGCCGTTTTTGGCCTGGCGTCGGACAGCTTCCTCGATCCGAACAACATCATTAACATTCTGCGCTCGATTGCCATCGTGACGGTGATTGCCATCGGCGTGTCGATCTCCCTGACCGTCGGCGGGTTCGATCTCTCGGTGGGATCCACCGCGTCGCTGGCGAACGCGCTGGTGATTTCGCTCTTCGTCTGGCACGGCTTCGGCACCACCGAGTCGATTGTAATCACTCTCGCGCTCTGCACGCTGGTCGGCCTGTTTAACGCCTTTCTGATCGTCATCCTGCGTATTCCGGACATGCTCGCCACACTCGCCAGCCTGTTTGTCATCCAGGGCGTGGCGATGACCTACAGCTACGGCGGGTCGATTACTGAGAACATGGTGCTGCCGAGCGGCGACATGGCGGAAGGCACCATCCCTGCGACGTTCAGCCTGCTGGGACAGGTACCGACTATCGTGATCGTCATGCTGGTGGTGACCGTGCTGGCGCAGCTGGGCCTCTCATTGACCACGCACGGCCGCCGGATGTACGCCATTGGCGGCAACCCCGAAGCCGCGCGCCTCTCGGGCATTCGCACCACGCGCTACAAGGTGGCGGCCTACGTGATTGCCTCCCTGCTGGCGGGCCTGGGCGGGATTTTGCTGGCCTCGCGCATTGGGTCGTCGCAGGTGAATGCGGGTGGCGGTTACCTGATGGATGCGGTGGCGGCGGCGTGGATCGGCTTCTCGCTGGCCGGGTCCGGCAAGCCGAATGCCCTGGGGACCCTGGTGGGGGCGGTGATCCTCGGCGTGCTGTCGAACGGGCTGGTGATGCTCTCCGTGCCGTATTACGCCATGGACATTATAAAAGGGCTGGTGCTCGCGGTAGCGCTGGCGATTACCTACATACAAAAACGCTGACAACACAACGGGATAAAAAATGAAAAAGATTGCACTCTCTTTGGTGGCATTAGGGTTATTCACCGCTCTGCCTGGCTTCGCGGCCACGCCCGCACCGCTCCCGGCGGCCATTGCCAACCATGACGGCCCCATTCGCATTGCGGTGATCCGCAACCTCGGCTCAGACGACAACACCACGCAGTTTGTTGCCGGGGCCATTCAGGAAGGGAAAAAGCTCGGCTTTAAGGTCAGCACCTTTTTGAGCAACGGGGATGACGCTAAATTCCAGGACTTCGTGAACCAGGCCATCAGCCAGAAATATGACGGGATCATCCTGTCGCAGGGCCGCGATCCGTACTCCACCGCGCTGGTGAAGAAGGCGGTGGATGCCGGGATCAAGGTCGCCGTATTTGATACCGCCGTCAACGGTGAGATCCCGGGCGTGACCGTTACCCAACAGGACGATGCCTCTCTGACTAACCTCTCCTTCGGCCAGCTGGCGAAAGATTTCAACGGCAAGGCCAACATCGTCAAGCTGTGGGTAGCGGGCTTCCCGCCGATGGAGCGTCGTCAGGCGGCGTATAAAGAGTTGCAAAAGCAGTACCCGGAGATTAAAGAGCTGGAGTCCATCGGCGCGGTCTCCTCTGACGTGCAGGGCGACACCGCCAACAAGGTGGGTGCGATCCTGGCGAAATACCCGAAAGGCAAAATCGACGCCATCTGGGGGACCTGGGATGCCTTCAGCCAGGGCGCGTATAAGGCGCTGAAAGAGAACGGCCGCACCGAGATCAAACTCTACAGCATCGACATCTCCAACCAGGATTTACAGCTGATGCGCGAGCCGGGTAGCCCGTGGAAGGTGAGCGTGGCGGTAGATCCGAAGCTGATTGGCGCGACCAACGTACGCCTGATCGCCAACAAGATTGCCGGTGAAGCCACGCCTGCCACCTACGACTTCAAAGCCGCTGCGATCCCGCAGGCGCTGCTGACCGCGCAGCCGGGGGCGGTGAACGTGGCGTCGCTGGGCAAAATCATTCCGGGCTGGGGCCAGACGGAAGATTTTATCGCGCCGTGGTTTGCGACGCTGGAAGCGAAAAATAAATGAGCATGCTTCCTACGCCAGAATACAGCCGCAATATGCGGCTGATTGGCCATAGCGACCAGGGCGGTCGCCCGGACGGCGTGCAGCTGATGGTGCACCGCGGCTTTGCGTATATCGGCCATATGGTGTCGCAGGGCTTTTCGATTGTCGACGTGCGCGATCCAAAAAATCCGAAACCCGCGGGCTATTTTCCTGCGCCGCCGGGCACCTGGAACGTGCACCTCCAGGCGCATGACGACCTGCTGCTGGTGATCAACGCCCGGGATCTGTTTGCCGATGCCCGCTTCGCCGACGAGAAGGTCTACTACACCCGTCAGGTAGGAGAGACCGTCAGCGACGTTCAGGACAGGGGCTGGAGCGCCGGGCTTCGCGTTTTTGATATCTCCACGCCGGACGCGCCGCGCGAAATCGGCTTTCTGTCGCTGAGCGGCATCGGCATTCACCGCATCTGGTACGTCGGTGGCCGCTGGGCGTACGTGTCGGCGCTGATCGACGGTTTTACCGACTACATTTTCCTGACCATTGACCTGGCGGACCCGTGCAAGCCTGAAGTGGCGGGGCGCTGGTGGCTGCCGGGGATGAACCAGGCCGCAGGCGAACAGCCGGACTGGCAGGAAGGGAAACGTTACGCCCTCCACCACGCGATTATTGCGGGGGATACCGCGTACGGCAGCTGGCGCGACGGCGGCCTGACGCTGCTGGACGTGAAGGATCGCACCCAGCCTAAGCTCATTAGCCACCGTAACTGGAGCCCGCCGTTTGGCGGTGGGACGCACACCGCGCTGCCGCTGCCGGACCGCGATCTGCTGGTGGTGCTGGACGAAGCGGTGCTCGATAACCAGGAAGACGGCGAGAAGCTGATCTGGCTGTTTGATATTCGCGAGCCGTCGAACCCGGTGAGTATCTCTACCTTCCCGCAGCCGGATGAAATCGACTACGTGGCGAAAGGGGCGCATTTTGGCCCGCACAACCTGCACGAGAACCGGCCGGGGAGCTTTGTCAGCTCCACGCTGATCTTCGCGACGTATCAGAACGCGGGCGTGCGCGCGTATGACATTTCCAATCCGTATCGCCCGGTGGAAACGGGAGCGCTGGTGCCCGCGGCGCCGGAGAGGATGATGGATACGCGGCCGAATCGCCCGCAGGTGATCCAGTCGTGTGACGTGTTTGTGGACGCGCAGGGGATTATTTACAGCACGGACTATAACGGCGGGCTGTCGGTGATTGAGTATCTGGGGTGAGTGCGGTTTGATGCCCTCACCCCGGCCCTCTCCCACAGGGAGAGGGAGAAAATCAACTGTACTGCCGCACCCGTGCCACCAGCTCTTCCGCGCTGTCGATGCGGTCGGCAATCACAATCAGCGCTTTACCGAGGGATATCGCGTGGCGCAGGCATTCGTGACGCATCGCTTCATCCTGAATGGTGTCGATATCCGCCACATGGGAAAGCCCGACGCTGCGGCGAATCAGCTCGGTGCCGCAGAATCCGATGGCATCGTGCCAGACCTTTTTCAGGAATGCGGAGGCATAGCCCGGTGCGCTGAGTGCGGCGTCGCGGGCTTTCTCGTTTGCCAGCACCTGGAAGCGCTCCGCAAAGGTGTTCCACAGTTCCTGAATATCGGTCAGGCGCTGCTCGCGCGCGGCGGCGGCATCGCGAATGCCGAGGTGCCCCGGCAGGCCGCAGAAGTTCAGCAGCAGGTTGCCGATGGCGGTGCCAACGTCAAAGCCAATCGGCCCGAAATAGCCGAACTCAGCGTCGATGGCCTTCAGGCTGCCGTCGGCCACAAAAATCGAACCGCTGTGAATGTCTCCGTGCAGCAGGGCTTCGGCGTGCGAGAAAAAGCGGTGCTTGAGGGAGGCCACGGCGATTTTAAGCTGGGCGTCGTCGCGCAGGGCGGCAACATCGTTTTCCAGCTCGGCCGGGTAGCTGTTGCGCGCGTGGATCTGGTACGGATCGTTGAAGAACAGATCTTCGGTGATCTCGCACATCTCCGGGTTGATGAATTTTGCCACCTGCGCTTTTTTCTCGTGCGGATGCAGATAAAAATCGCTGGTGTGGAAAAGGGTGTGAGCCAGATATTCCCCCAGCTGACGCGCTGCCTGTGGGTAGTAAATGTTGTTAATCAGCTCGCCGCGCCAGATGCGATGGCTGGAGAGATCTTCCATCACCATCACCGCCAGTTCCGGATCAAAGTGGTGGATTTTCACGGTGTGCTGCGGGCTGTGCTGGTAATGCTCGACCAGGGTTTGCGCTTCAAGACGGGCACGATCCAGCGTCAGCGGCCAGGATTCGCCGACGCAGCGTACGTAGGGCAGCGCCTGCTTAACGACGATGCGGCTGACGCCCGCGCTGTCGAAAATTTTAAAAACCAGATTGAGGTTGCCGTCGCCCACTTCCTGCGCCTCTACCAGCGATGACGGATCGTCAAGTCCGCCAAACTGCCTGGCATACTCCACGGCGTCCTGAGCGGTAAAGGTACGGTATTGCGACATGGCCTGCTCCTCAGTTTTGCTAATTAAGACATGTAGACGTCTATACATCTGGATTTCATCCTGACACAATGTGCTACAACAACGCAACAGGGAATTAACGACATGCAGACATTACAGACGACCAGCCTGCGGGTGGCGAATAATCAGCTCTTTATTCTCGACCAGCAGGCGCTTCCGCAGGAGAAACGCTGGCTGGATGCCTCGACGGTCGAGGCGCTGGTCGGTCATATCCACGCTTTGCGCGTACGCGGCGCGCCGCTGATTGGTCTCTCTGCAAGCCTGCTGCTGGCGCTGTTAGCGGAAAGCGGCAAAAGCCGCGACGAGCTGGCGGTGGCGCTGGAAACCCTGCGCGCATCCCGCCCGACGGCGGTAAACCTGATGAGCAACCTCGACCGCATGAAGCTGGCGCTGTGGCAGGAAGAGTATGTTCCGGCGCTGGTGGCGGAGGCGCTGCGCCTGATTGACGAAGACAAACGGCTTTGCGACGCGATTGCCAAAGCGGGCAGCGCGCTGGTGAAATCCGGCAGCCGTCTGCTGACCCACTGCAACACCGGCGGGCTGGCGACGGCGGGCGTCGGTACCGCGCTGGGGGTGATTGCTCGCGCGCATAAGGAAGGCAATGTAAGCAACGTCTGGGTGGATGAAACCCGTCCGCTATTGCAGGGCGGCAGGCTGACCGCGTGGGAACTCGGCGAGCTGGGCGTGCCGTATCAGCTAATTACCGACTCCATGGCCGCCAGCCTGATGGCAAAAGGGCAGGTGGACGCCGTGTGGGTGGGGGCAGACCGCATTGCGGCCAACGGCGACGTGGCGAACAAAATCGGCACCTACTCTCTGGCGGTGCTGGCGAAATTCCACGGCATTCCGTTCTATGTCGCCGCGCCGCAAACGACCCTCGACCCGGACTGCCCGAACGGCGACGCGATCCCGATTGAGCAGCGCGCCGCCAGCGAGGTGACGGGCGTCGCCGGAAGCTTTGGCGCGGTGCAGTGGGCACCGCAAAACGCCCAGGTCTTTAACCCGGCGTTTGACGTCACCCCCGCCTCGCTGATTAGCGGCTGGGTACTGGATACAGGCGTGGTCACTCCGGACGAGGTGGCGGAAGGGAAATTTGCCTGAGTCCGGCTATCCTTTAAGGGGCTCCCTTAAGAGGACAACATCGTGACGCTCGATCCTGAAACAGACTTAAAACTGGAGCGCGTGGTGGACGCACCGCGCGATCTGCTGTGGCTCTGCTGGACTACGCCAGAGCACATCAAAAACTTCTTCATTCCTGCTCCCCATAAGGTGACCGAATGCGACCTCGACCTGCGCGTGGGCGGGCGGTTCAATACCGTGTTTGAGGTGGACGGGCAGCGGATGGATAACCGGGGCGTATTCCTTGAAATCGATCCGGGGAAAAGCTGGTCTTTACCGACGGCTATACCGAAGGCTGGAAACCGGCCGAGAAGCCGTTTATGACGGCAATTTTGCTCCTGGAAGACGCCGGGGAGGGCAACACCCGCTATACGGCGATTGCGCGCCACCCCACGAAGGAAATCCGCGAGCAGCATGAACAGATGGGATTTCACGAAGGGTGGGGGATTGTGCTGGATCAGCTGGTGGGGTATGTGAAAGGGCTTAACGCTTAGTGCGCGCTGGTGCCCTCACCCCGACCCTCTCCCACAGGGAGAGGGAGACAAGATCAGGCCAGGCGTGGATACGCATCCGCAATTGCGTCACCGGTAAACTGGGCCACCCATCCCTCCGGATTGTCGAAAATACGAATCGCCGTAAAGTTCGGCTCTGAGCCCATATCAAACCAGTGCGGCGTGCCCGCGGGCACGGAGATCAGGTCGTTTTTCTCGCACAAGACCTGATATACCTCATCGCCGATGTGCAGGCAGAACAAGCCCGCGCCTTCAACGAAAAAACGTACTTCGTCTTCGCCGTGGGTGTGTTCGTTCAGGAACTTCGCGCGCAGCGCGTCTTTCTGCGGATTGTCGGCGCGCAGGCTGATCACGTCCCAGCTCTGATAGCCCTTCTCTGCCACCAGCTTGTCGATCGCATGTTGATACGCCGCGATCACGGCTTCAGGCGCGGGATCGTGTCCTAAATCGCGATCCGCAGCCCAGCGTTCAAACCGCACGCCTTTTGCGTTGAGCAGTTGGGCAATCTCGGCGGCGTCGGTGCTGTGCCACTGGTGCTGACTGGCGTCTTTATCGGAATAAATGGTCAATGCGCTCATGAAGGGATCTGCTCCGGATTAATCTCGTCAAACTGGTGGATCTGATGGTGATGGCTTGCGCCGTCATCTTCACCGCGAATCAGTTGCAGGGTGCGAAAACCCGCCTGTTCAGCCGCGTCCAGCTCCTGATGAATATCTGACAGAAACAGGATCTGCGACGGGGCGATGCCCGTTTGCGCCGCAATGTTTTGATAAGACTGCACCTCGCGCTTGGCGCCAATGTGGGTATCAAAATAGCCGCTGAACAGATGAGTAATATCACCTTCGTCGCTGTAGCCAAATAACAGTTTCTGCGCGGCGACGGAGCCAGAGGAATAAACATAGAGATCAATCCCTTGCGCTTTCCACTTTTCCAGCGCGGGCAGTACGTCAGGATAGAGGTGTCCGGTAAAGTCACCATTGACGTAACCGTCCTGCCAGATGATGCCTTGCAGGGCTTTGAGCGCCGTCGATTTGCGGTCTTCATCCATAAAGGTAAACAGCACGTTGATGAGATCGCTGACGCTGGCATGCGGAGCGCTGATTTCATCGCGCAGGTTGTCCAGAATCGATTTGACCGGCTCGGCGTACTGCTGCGCGGTCACGAAGGCCGCCAGCCGCTCACGCGCGTAGGGGAACAAAACATCATGGACAAAACGGATATCGCTGGTGGTCCCTTCAATATCCGTCACAATCGCGCGAATCATACTCTCTCCCATTGTCGTAAACGCATTTCGCATTCAAATAAGAATTCTAAACCTTCCAGATGACGGCGGGCTTCGGCCACGTCGCGTCCCCAGCAGGTTAAGCCATGGCCGCGCAGAAGAAAACCATAATTAAGCGGGCGTTCCTGCGCGTAATGGGCGATGCGCGAGGCGAGGGCGTCGATGTCCTGGTCGTTATCAAACACCGGGATGGCCACCGTATCCCGATGCGTGGTCTGCCCGGTAAGGGATTTTTGCATCTCGAAACCGGTGATCTTCAGCTCGGCCTCGTTCACCAGCCGCGACAGCACCGTGGCATTGACGGTGTGAACGTGCAGGACGGCGTTAGCTTCGGGGAACAGGCGATAGATGAGGGTATGCAGCCCGGTCTCTGCCGACGGTTTACGGCCAGACGGCGCACGGTTGGTGGCGATTTCAACCTGTAGAAAATCGGCGGTGGTCAGGCTACCTTTATCTTTTCCGGATTCGCTCAGCCAGCACAGGTGTTCATCCTGACGCATGGACATATTGCCGCCGGTAGCGGGCGCCCAGCCTTTAGCGCCAATCCAGCGGCAGGCCTCGACCAGGTGTGTGAGTTGCAGGTTGTCTGTCATTTCCTTTTACCCTCTCGGCCAGGAATATTTATATCGTTTAGACGTCTAAGCGTCTTGATTGCCAAAGACTAACATCGTGTTATAGTGTCAGCAACATAAGTATTACAGGCAGGCACACTACAATGAGCAATAACCCGTTGATCCCGCAGAGTAAACTTCCCAATCTCGGCACGACGATTTTTACGCAGATGAGCGCCCTGGCGCAGCAGCACAACGCCATTAACCTCTCACAAGGTTTCCCGGATTTTGATGGGCCGAAATATTTGCAGGAGCGTCTGGCGTACCACGTTGCGCAGGGAGCCAACCAGTATGCGCCGATGACCGGCGTGCAGACGTTGCGTGAAGCCATTGCGGATAAAACGGCGGAGTTATACGGCCATAAGCCTGACGCGAACAGCGATATCACGGTGACGGCAGGGGCGACCGAAGCGCTGTATGCGGCGATAACCGCCCTGGTGCGTACGGGTGATGAGGTGATTTGTTTTGACCCGAGCTACGATAGCTACGCCCCGGCGATTGAACTGGCCGGCGGCGTGGTGAAGCGCGTGGCGCTCCAGCCACCGCATTTTCGCCCTGACTGGCAGGCATTTGCTGCGCTGCTGAGTGACAAAACCCGTCTGGTGATCCTGAATACTCCGCATAATCCGTCGGCGACGGTGTGGCAAAAAGCCGATTTTGCTGCGCTGTGGCAGGCCATCGCCGAACGTGAAATATATGTTCTGAGCGACGAGGTGTATGAGCATATCTGCTTCGCCGAAGAGGGGCATGCCAGCGTGCTGGCGCATCCGCAACTTCGCGAGCGTGCAATCGCGGTATCGTCATTTGGCAAAACCTACCATATGACCGGCTGGAAGGTAGGGTACTGCGTGGCCCCGGCGGCCATTAGCGCTGAGCTGCGCAAAGTGCATCAGTACCTGACGTTTGCCGTGAACACACCGGCTCAGCTGGCGCTGGCGGATATGCTGCGTGCGGAACCCGGGCATTACCGCGAGCTGCCGCACTTCTATCGTGAACGTCGGGATCTGTTTGTGGCGGCGCTGAGCAAAAGCCGCCTGGAAATTTTGCCGTCTGAAGGAACCTATTTCCTGCTGGCCGACTACAGCGCGATTTCCGATCTGGACGACGTGAGTTTCTGCCAGTTGTTGACGAAAGAGGTGGGAGTGGCGGCCATTCCGCTGTCGGTGTTCTGCGCCGATCCCTTCCCGCATAAGCTGATTCGTCTTTGCTTTGCGAAGCAGGAATCGACGCTGCTCGCTGCGGCAGAGCGTCTGGCGACGCTCTGACTATTTCACCGTCCAGGCTTCTGAAAAACGACGGTCTGCGAAGAGTTCGAGCAGACCGTTGATCTGCTTCAGACGCAGCA
Source organism: Enterobacter cloacae complex sp. 677-3DZ2D5B (assembly GCF_004136695.1). Classification (NCBI taxonomy): domain Bacteria; kingdom Pseudomonadati; phylum Pseudomonadota; class Gammaproteobacteria; order Enterobacterales; family Enterobacteriaceae; genus Enterobacter; species Enterobacter cloacae complex sp. 677-3DZ2D5B. The sequence continues at coordinate 39,592 of NZ_QFLS01000001.1, forward strand.
CTTCATCGCTGTCCATACCTAACTCCTGGCCAATTTTCTGCTCACTCCAGCCCATAAGCACCAGTTCTCGCACGATTTCTGACATGGCGTTGATCTGGTGGCGTCCACGCGCGCGGTTGTGACGAATAGTTGCCGCCATGCGATCGAACTTTTCCTGGCGCGCTTTACGCAGGCAGGTAACAGGGAGGTAACCTTTAAGCTGGCGCTTCAGGATCGCCCGGTTACTGCCGATATCATGACGGTGAAAACCATCGACAATTTCGTAGTGCTGTGGCGCATTTTCCGTCACAACGATAGGTTGTGTGAATCCATCCAGCTCCAGTGACTTGCTGAGCAGCCGCTTTTCCGGCGGCGCGACGTTATTTGGGTTGTAATCGTTAGCGGTGATGTTTGTCTTTTTTATCCACAATACGCAATCGACGGGCTGATCGCGAAAAGGGCTGATTTCATGTAATGCCTGACGAAACGCATTAATAGCGGCTATTCGCTCTTCTTCTGAAAGTGCCTGAAGGTACGTTTCCATTTCGGTGATTATTCGTTGTTGCATAAAATCCCCCATTCCTTGCGTTTTGCTTTCACTCTGTCGCTGTAGCGCTGATAGTGTTTAGGCTTATTTGGGCTAAACGAAAGTGCCCGGCACCAATAGTCATTGTTGAGTAAAACCTTACAAATGCGTCGCCAGGAAGGGATATCTTTTGCACCAATGTCACCCTCCTGCGTGTCGGGAATATCGTTCATGCCTCGCTTTTGATACCAGTGGAGATAAACCGCGATTTTGTTGCGGTAATGTTCCGCCGTATTTTGCGGCATGCTGTCGAGTAACAGCATGGCGTATTCGCGCCAGCCGAGATGGTCTGGTTTCAGGATCTTCCGGTGGCCATAAAAATGGTTATCGTGCCCGGCATAAATACCTCCGCTTCGCACGCCGCAGGCGCGTTCACACATCGCCGCCCAGCGTTCGGGTTCAATGACATGATAGAGCCACAAGCCCTGACGCTGTTCCGGGCCAAACGGTTCGCAGATGCGCATATAACGCGGCGGCACCCCCGCCTTGTACATCAGGTCGTATAACGGGTTATAGCAACATTTTGATTTCGCGAACCACGTCCAGATGTCGGCGGTTTTCCAGTCGTACAAGGGGTAGATATACCAGGCGTGCCCACCCGGGGCGACGGTCGTCCAGGGTTTATCGTCAGAAAAGCGCTGCTTACGCGCCGACGCGATAGCCAGAAAGCGGTTGTAAGATTCTTCGGCGCGGATCCCCACCATGACGGCGGCAGGACGTTTTTGTGCATACCATTCGGCAAACTCGCGCACGAAGGCTTCAAACGTCATTCCCTGCTGATAAAAATCGAAATAGTGGTAATCGGTAATGGCATCTTCCGGTGGCTGGCGAACCCAGTTTGTCCCGGGTTCCCAGCACTGCCATTCAGGTTGAAACTGTGACAGGGCGTTCTGGGTCGTGAGCGGAAGCGCTACCCACCAGAACTGATGGATAACATCCCGATACAGCGTTCTCATCGTGTCAACATGCTGAATGGTTGAGGAGAATTGCGCTTCCCAGTCCAGAAAGATGACATCTATTTTTCGCTTTAATTGCCGTGCTTTCTGGGCAACGAGATGCAGCATCACGGTAGAATCTTTTCCACCGGAAAAGGAAACGCAGACCCTGGAGAAATTGTTAAGCGTCCAGTCTATGCGTTCCGCAGAAGCGTCTAAAACATTTTCCTGTAAAGGGATTTTATAGATCGACATGATTAATCGCGTCCTGCGTGTTAAATGTCTGGAAAAAAACAAAACGATATTATGGAATTATTTGTCCTTAATTTCACGGGGGCATTTTCTTCGGGTTGCCTTATTTGCATTCACCATGCAAATGTATTTTACGCCGACGGCGGAGAAACGCAGAGCTTATGCATTTTTTCAATGAATGTTGAAAAAACAGTGCTATTCAGTGATGAACGGCTGTAGAGCATATAGATCTTTAATTCAGGCAGCTCAAACGGTGGCTCAAGCCTTTTTAATTTCAACGGTTCTTTATATGTTTCATAGATCGACACGGGGATGAAGCCTAACAGATCAGATGAACAGACCATGGAGATGAGAGAGCTAAGGGAGTCCGTACGAAAAGCAATATTTCTTTCCGGAAACGCGTCATTTGCGCGACTCTGAAACTCTTTTACACCCGGATGAGCACTCTGGTAAAAAGTGAATTTCTCCTGGTATAGCACTTCCAGCGTGACTGCATCAGCGAGCCTTGGGTGGTCTGCTCTACAGATTAAGGCTATCGGCACCGTGGTGAAGTGGGTGCAGACCACAGAGCGATTGTGGATAGGTGCGATAGAGAAGATGAGATCGGCCTTACGATAGGCCAACAAATCTTCCGCTGATTCGGAGGAAATGAGCATGTCTCTTTGCTCTATCTCATAATTCTCTTCAGATATTAACAGCTTCAACGGTTCGAGCATCGAACCAGGAGACACCATTTGAGAGCAATAGATAACGAACTTTTTTTTGATGTCCGAGTGATGCATCATGTTGATCGTCTGCTCAAGCTGATTGAGATTTTTTTCCAGATGATGATGCAGGTTGGTACCTACCGTGGTTGGCGTAATTCCCTTCCCTGAACGGATAAACAGGGGGTCATTAAGCTGACCGCGCAGGCGTTGCAGCGACTGGCTGACGGCGGATGGCGTGATATAAAGCGTCTCGGCAGCCCTACTGATACTGAGGTGTTGGTAAATGCATTCGAAGATGACTAACAGATTGAGATCGAATTTTTTTAGGTCGTAGAGGTTTGCCATGTTTCGTCCTGAGTGAGTTGAGTTTGCTGTCGTTATCACATCCTGGAGTACGACAGAGGGAAGTTACCCTTTACAATCCGTGTGAATAACTCGCTTAATTTAAAATTTAAGTGATCTTAATATATCACGGCTTTGGATTATTGAAACATAACTTCAAGACTAATTAAGATAATTTTATCTTTAAAGTTTGATTGAATTATTTGAATGAAAAGTGGTGTTTATATATAGCGTGAAACCCATAATGAAATTAAATTTATAATCTTTCAGAGAACTCTTCGATACTGCCTATCACAGCCATAGGCAGGACTATCCCTCTTATGCATTGCTCAATGCGCGCAGGGGTGCTGTAATCAAAGCGCTGTTACGGCCTTGATACAAGGTATGTAGAGCGCAACGCAACGCCAGCTTCGGCTGGCACTGAATGTACCTGCGGGGAATTCAGGTATCAGGGCCGCCCGTTGAGGCGGCCTTTTTACTTTTAGGCTTTCCTGTAAAAGGTTCACCTTGCTGTCTTGTTGCTGTTGTAAGGTTTGGCTGATTGATTTGATAAAGCATACGCATTAGCCCCGATGGATAAAGTTGGTTACCTTACATCTCAACGAAAACACGGAGGAAGTACAGATGTCTTTGATTAACACTAAAATTAAACCTTTCAAAAACCAGGCGTTCAAAAACGGTGAGTTCATCGAAGTAACCGAGAAAGATATCGAAGGCCGCTGGAGCGTGTTCTTCTTCTATCCGGCTGACTTCACCTTCGTTTGCCCGACCGAACTGGGCGACGTGGCAGACCACTACGAAGAACTGCAAAAGCTGGGCGTAGACGTTTACTCTGTTTCTACCGATACCCACTTCACCCACAAAGCGTGGCACAGCAGCTCTGAAACTATCGCGAAAATCAAATACGCGATGATCGGCGACCCGACTGGCGCCCTGACCCGTAACTTCGACAACATGCGTGAAGATGAAGGCCTGGCAGACCGCGCGACCTTCGTTGTTGACCCGCAGGGCATTATCCAGGCTATCGAAGTTACCGCTGAAGGTATCGGCCGTGATGCATCTGACCTGCTGCGCAAAGTGAAAGCGGCTCAGTACGTTGCTTCTCACCCAGGCGAAGTGTGCCCGGCGAAATGGAAAGAAGGCGAAGCGACGCTGGCGCCATCTCTGGACCTGGTCGGCAAGATCTAAATTTTCGTCGTTTTTCACGCCATAGCTGCGTTGGCGTCGCCTGCTCACCCCGGTCACTTACTTTAGTAAGCTCCCGGGGATTCTCAGGCTAGCCGCCTTGCTCTGACGCGAAATACTTTGGAAATTGTTTCAGTCATGGGCGCTCCCCGCGCCCATTTCATTCCAGCACCATGATGCAAGTTGCATTCAGGCAGCCCGTATAAGGCGGCTTGCATGATGACGTTTTAAGAGAGGGAAGAATAATGCTCGACACTAACATGAAAACCCAGCTCAAGGCCTACCTTGAGAAACTGACCAAACCTGTTGAGCTGATTGCCACGCTGGACGACAGCGCGAAATCGGCAGAAATCAAAGCACTGCTGACAGAGATTGCTGAGCTGTCGCCGAAAGTGACCTTCAAAGAAGACAACACGCTGGCAGTCCGTAAGCCTTCTTTCCTGATCGCCAACCCAGGGTCTGACCAGGGGCCGCGTTTCGCGGGCTCTCCGCTGGGGCACGAATTTACGTCCCTGGTGCTGGCGCTGCTGTGGACCGGTGGTCATCCGTCAAAAGAAGCGCAGGCGCTGCTGGAGCAGATCCGCGATATCGACGGTGATTTTGAGTTTGAAACCTATTACTCGCTCTCCTGCCACAACTGCCCGGACGTGGTGCAGGCGCTGAACCTGATGTCAGTCCTCAACCCACGCATTAAGCACACGGCGATTGACGGCGGTACGTTCCAGAACGAAATCACCGAGCGCAACGTGATGGGCGTTCCGGCGGTTTACCTGAATGGCCAGGAGTTCGGCCAGGGGCGCATGACGCTGACCGAAATCGTCGCCAAAGTGGATACCGGCGCAGAAAAACGCGCGGCGGAAGAGCTGAACCAACGCGATGCTTATGACGTGCTGATTGTTGGCTCAGGCCCGGCGGGCGCGGCGGCAGCGGTCTACTCCGCACGTAAAGGGATCCGTACCGGTCTGATGGGCGAGCGTTTCGGTGGTCAGGTTCTGGATACCGTAGACATTGAAAACTACATTTCCGTGCCGAAAACCGAAGGCCAGAAGCTGGCCGGTGCGTTGAAAGCGCACGTCAGCGACTACGACGTGGATGTCATTGACAGCCAGAGCGCCAGCAAACTGGTTCCGGCGGCGGTCGAGGGTGGTTTGCACCAGATTGAAACGGCGTCCGGCGCGGTGCTGAAAGCGCGCAGCGTGATCATTGCCACCGGCGCGAAATGGCGCAACATGAACGTCCCGGGCGAAGATCAGTATCGCACCAAAGGCGTGACCTATTGCCCCCACTGTGACGGCCCGCTGTTCAAAGGTAAACGCGTCGCGGTGATCGGCGGCGGTAACTCCGGCGTGGAAGCGGCTATCGATCTGGCGGGAATTGTGGAACACGTTACCCTGCTGGAGTTCGCTCCGGAGATGAAAGCGGACCAGGTGTTGCAGGATAAGGTGCGTAGCCTGAATAACGTCGACATTGTGCTCAATGCCCAGACGACAGAAGTGAAAGGCGACGGCAGCAAAGTGACTGGTCTGGAATACCGTGACCGCGTGAGCGGCGATATCCACAGCGTAGCGCTGGCAGGGATCTTTGTTCAGATTGGCCTGCTGCCAAACACCACCTGGCTGGAAGGCGCTATTGAGCGTAACCGCATGGGCGAGATCATCATCGATGCGAAATGCGAAACCAGCGTGAAGGGCGTATTTGCGGCGGGCGACTGCACCACCGTGCCGTACAAACAGATCATCATCGCCACCGGTGAAGGTGCGAAAGCGTCGCTGAGCTCGTTTGATTACCTGATCCGCACCAAAACTGCATAATAAAAGAAAGCAAGACGACACCTGCAATGCCAGAGGCCACCTAAAGGTGGCCTCTTTTTTTATCTGACGACCATCACCGGAATGTGGGTGTGGCGGATCACGCTGGAGGCGTTCGACCCCAGCAGGTGAGTGGTGATGGAAGGGTTACGTGAACCAATCACTACCACGTCGGCATTTAATTCCCCGGCAAGCTCATTAACGGCGTCGCGCACGCTACCGAACCGGACGTGGGTTTTGATGCGGGAAGGAACGATGCTGAAGTGCCCGACCATGGTTTGCAGGCGCGTCTCGGCTTCGTGCTGTAAATGCTCTTCAAAACGACGCACATCAGCAGCGAAACGATGCAGGCTCAGGCTGGCAGAGCCCGGCAAAACATGCAGAAGATGAATAATTCCGTCCTGCTGCGCGAGAAATTCCGCGTGACGTATAGCCTTATCACTCAGTTCCATTTCAAAAACATCAACCGGCATAATGATTGTTTGATACATAACCGTTTCTCCTTGTTAATAAACGCTGAAATCATTCAACCACAAAATATAAATGGTTTCTGTAATCCCGACAGCACTTTTTTATCTCGCCAGGATAAATCTCAAAACAGCCGGATTCCGGGGCAGATCCCGAGAGGTAGCTACCCTTTTATAAGCTTACCCACACCCTATCGGAGGTTGCATGAAAGCTCTCACCTATCACGGTCCACATCATGTTCGGGTCGATAATGTCCCCGATCCGGGCATCGAACAGCCTGACGATATCATCCTGCGCGTAACGGCCACGGCGATCTGTGGTTCTGATTTGCATCTTTATCGCGGAAAAATTCCCAAGGTCCAGCATGGCGATATCTTTGGTCATGAATTTATGGGCGAGGTGGTGGAGTGCGGGAGCGAAGTGAAGAACGTGCAGAAAGGTGACCGGGTGGTGATCCCGTTTGTAATTGCCTGCGGTGACTGCTTCTTTTGCCAGATGCAACAGTACGCGGCCTGCGAAAACACGAATCGCGGGCAGGGCGCGGCGCTGAACAAAAAGCAAATTCCCGCCCCTGCCGCGCTGTTTGGCTACAGCCATCTTTACGGCGGCGTGCCGGGCGGACAGGCGGAGTATGTGCGCGTCCCGAAAGGCAACGTGGGGCCGTTTAAAGTGCCTCAGCTGCTGTCTGACGACAAAGCGCTTTTCCTGTCAGATATTCTGCCTACCGCCTGGCAGGCGGCGAAAAATGCGCAGATTCAGAAAGGCTCCAGCGTCGCCGTATTCGGGGCCGGGCCGGTGGGGTTACTGACCATTGCCTGCGCGCGGCTTCTCGGCGCAGAGCAGATTTTTGTGGTTGATCATCATCCTTATCGACTGCGGTTTGCCCAGGAGCGCTACGGCGCGATCCCGATTAACTTTGATGACGATAACGACGCGGCGGAGAAAATCATTGAGCAAACGGCCGGACAGCGCGGAGTGGATGCGGTGATTGATGCCGTCGGGTTTGAGGCCAAAGGCAGCACCACGGAAACGATCCTCAGTAACCTGAAAATTGAAGGCAGCAGCGGCAAAGCCCTGCGCCAGTGCATTGCTGCGGTGCGGCGCGGAGGCGTGGTCAGCGTGCCGGGCGTGTATGCCGGTTTTATACACGGCTTCCTGTTTGGCGATGCCTTCGATAAAGGGCTGAGCTTTAAGATGGGGCAGACCCACGTCCATGCCTGGCTGGGAGAGCTGCTGCCGCTTATCGAAAAAGGGCTGCTTACACCGGAAGATATTGTCACCCACTATCTTCCGCTGGCTGATGCGGAGCGCGCCTATAAAATCTTCGAAAAACGGGAGGAGGAGTGCCGCAAGGTGATCCTGGTGCCTGGTGCAGACACCCCGGAGGCAGCGCAGCAGAAAGTGAAGGGACTGGTGAATGCCTTCCCCGGCGGCGTTGTGTGAGGTTCCTCACTCACCAGTGGCGCTCAAGGTATAGCACGGCCACGACGAGGATCGCCAGGATGATGAGAAAAACCAGTGTGATAACAAGTATCTCACCCATGACCGTCCCCACGGCACCACAACAGAGTAAGCGTGGATTAAGCGGTTTTTGTCCGATATAACACAATCGGGTGAATTTGCGGAAAGAGGATGCGGGTGCATCCTCTGTGCAAAGCGGGGTCGCTTGTTCAGAAGGGATTAACGCAGGTAATCGCCAGCGGCTTCGGGCTGGTAGAACAGCTCAAGCACTTCCAGGTGAGCTGAGGCACCGCCCGGGAGTTCCCAGTGGATAGTATCGCCTGTGCGCAGTCCAAGCAGCGCCGCGCCCACGGGTGCCAGCACCGACAGTTGCGTGCTGCTGTCGGTCATCTGCGCCGGATAGACCAGCGTACGGGTGAGCTCCTCGCCGGTGGTCAGGTTGCGGAACTTCACCTGGCTGTTCATGGTGACCACATCATGCGGCATGGTCTCAGGCGTACACATCTGCGCCCGGTCTAGCTCTTCGTTCAGCGCATCGGCTACCGGCAGCGAGGCGAATTCTGGTTTCTCCAACAGTCGGTCAATACGTTCTGCGTCGAGTTCATTGATGATAATCGTAGGTCTGGACATTTTTACTCCATGTCGTTAATGCTGCGTGTAACGCAGAAACCAATCCAAAAGAAAACCCTCGCCGTCTGGCAGCGAGGGTTTAACTTAGCTGATGATACTGTTTGAAACCGTAAGTTTGAAGTGATGAAGGTCACAATCATGCGCCATATGAATTTTTGGCAATAAACCCGGCGTCCCGATTCACGCTGAACGGAAATTTCGTTACGCTGGAAAGACTGAACCCGGGCAATGCGCGTTGCAGCCCCAGCGTAGAGAGAGCGATATGTACTTTTACCAACCTTCTCAGGGGCACGGCCTGCCGCACGACCCGCTGAACGCCATTATCGGTCCACGTCCGATTGGCTGGATCTCATCCTGTGATAGGGCCGGTCAACTGAACCTTGCCCCGTACAGCTTCTTTAACTGTTTTAACTATCGCCCACCGATCATTGGTTTTTCCAGCAATGGCTGGAAGGATAGCGTGCGGAATATTACCGAAACGGGGGAGTTTGTCTGGAACCTCGCAACGCGCGATCTGGCCGAGGCGATGAATGAAACCTCCGCCGCGCTCCCTCATGGCGAGGATGAATTTACCTTTGCCAGCCTGACGCCCGTAGCCAGCCAGCTTGTGAGCTCGCCGCGCGTGGCGGAAAGCCCGGTGAATTTCGAGTGTCGATTGTCACAGTGCATTCAGCTTACCGGCGCGGATGGGACACCGATTGATACCTGGCTGGTGCTCGGCGAAGTCGTGGGCGTCCATATCGCCGAGAGTTTGCTGGAAGAGGGGATTTACCAGACCGCGAAAGCGCAGCCCATTCTGCGTGCGGGTGGACCGACGGCCTACTATGCCATCAGTGATAGCCATCGCTTCGACCTGGTACGCCCGGATGCGCGCAGGGGGTAATATGCGCGCAACCCTGTTGCCCGCCGATCAGCAGTTTTTTGCCGATCTGTTGAGCGGCCTGGTGCTCAACCCACAGCAGTTGGGGCGAGTCTGGTTTGCTCATCGTGGCGCGTCTGACGCTGTCGGAAGCGTGAGCCGCGACTGGCCACGGCTTGACGTCGTTCTTCGCGGGGAATATGGCAACAGACTGGTTGCCGGGCAGCAGCCCCTCCACCAGGGGGAAATGCTGTTTCTTCCCGCCCAGGCCGCCAGCGTCCCGGTGTTTGAACGACCGGTCATGCTGCTGAGCATTCTTTTCGCGCCGTCGTGGCTAGGGCTGGTGTTTCATGATACCCGGCACGGGCGATCCGTGCCTGCGCAGCGACACGTGGAGCTTCCTCACCCTGAACGAGGTGAATGTGCCGCGATGCTGATGGCCCTGACGCACCTGAGCGCTTCCCCGCAGGACCAGGCTATTATTCAACCACTGGTGCTGAGTCTGCTGCACTGGTGCCGTAAAGTGGTGTCGTCGCTGCCTGAACCGGGAGTGTCGCGCGGGGATTTCCTCTATCAGAGCATTTGTAACTGGGTGCAGGAAAACTATGCTGAACCCCTGTCGCGGGACAGCGTCGCTTTGCTGTTTAATATTTCGGCTAACCATCTGTCACGCCTGTTCTCTCAACAGGGGACGATGAGTTTTGTGGATTACGTTCGTTGGGTGCGTATGGCGAAGGCGAGAACCATCCTGCAAAAATACCACCTGCCGGTGGGGGAAGTGGCGAAGCGCTGCGGCTATGCCGATAGCGACTATTTTAGCCGTCTGTTCCGGCGCCAGTTTGGCCTGACGCCGGGGGAGTATCGCGCACGCTTTCAGTGACAGTCAGAACGTGATTTCTGCGTTCAACAGATCCAGGATACTTTGCGGCGTCGTTGCTGCAAACAGCGACTCGCGAAACGTTTTATTGACCAGCTTCCGCGCCAGCTGGGAAAAGACCTTCACGTGATTAATCCCTTCCTGAGCGCCGAGCGTCAGCATGATCACCAGCTCGACGTCGCCCAAATCCGACTCCCAGTCAATCGCCTTGTCCAGACGGGCAATGCTGATGCTGGAGTGGCGTATCCATTGCGATTTGGTGTGAGGGATCGCCACGCCAAACCCGACGGCGGTGGTGACAATCTCTTCGCGCTGCCAGAGATCTTCTTCAAGCTCGAGCGGGTTTTCGGTCCTGCCATGAATCGCAAGATTTCCGCATAAGAACTGAAGCACCTGCTCTTTTGAGGTCAGCGGCTCATTGACCACGATAGTCTCCAGCGCCAGCAATGGACGCGGCGGCGCTTCCGGTGTGAAATCCGCCAGCAGGGCTTCAATCCCCTCTGCGCTGCGGCTGTCGCAGGCCTTATCTGCCAGCGCCCGGCAGGTCGCCATGTCCAGCTGACGCAACTGGGTTTTTACCGCAGGGATGCGCGGCCCGCTCATGCTGAACTCATCTAAGCCCAGCCCAAGCAGAAGAGGGAGGTAGCGCTGCTCTCCGCCAAGTTCACCGCAAATGCCGACCCATTTCCCGTGACGATGCGCTGCGGTGACGATCTGGCGAACCATGCGTAAAAAAGACGGTGTGATGGGGTTATACAGCCCCGACACGCGCGGGTTGTTGCGATCAACAGCGTAGAGATACTGAGTCATATCGTTCGAGCCGATACTGAAGAAATCCACCTCTTCGCAGAAGTGATCGATGATAAAGCAGACTGAAGGCACTTCAACCATGATCCCCAGCGGCAGGCGCGCGGTGTGACGTAACCCCTGTGAGGCCAGGGCGTCACGAACGTTTTGCAGCTCCTGTTTGATCCATAAAATCTGATCGAGGCTGTGCACCATCGGGATCATCAACAGCGCATTGCCGCTTGCGCCTGCGCGTAAGATCGCGCGCAGTTGGGTGCGGAAGAGATCGGCAAATTCGGGATAAATGCGAACGGCGCGATAGCCGAGGAACGGGTTTTCTTCCTGGGGAATGTTCAGGTAAGGGATCTGCTTATCGCCGCCGATGTCCATTGTGCGAAAGATGACCGGCTTGCCCTGCGCGGAGAGCAGCACCTGCTGATAGGCTTCGAATTGTTCCTGCTCGTCCGGCGCGGTGTCTCTGTCCATATACAGCATTTCAGTGCGAAACAGCCCGATACCCTGCGCGCCGCAGGTAAACGCCCCGGGCGCTTCCAGCGCGCTGCCGATGTTGGCGGCAATCTCTACCGGTACGTTGTCGCGGGTGAGCGCTGGAAGACCCGCATCTTTGATCTGCTGCTGGTGGCGTCGGTCGGCAAGGCGCTGCGCCACGCTGTAGTAATCATTCACCGCGTCGTTGGGTTCAACGACCAGCACGCTACAGATGCCGTCCAGAATGACCTCTTTTCCCATCAACGGCGCCAGTGAGGCGACCGTTAAACCACTCAGCACAGGCACGGAGGCCGCGCGTGCCAGGATCAGCGTATGCGACGTCCGGCCTGTTTTTTCAAGCACCATGCCTTTCAGGTACTGCGTGTCGAGGCTGAGAAACTGGCTGGGCGTCAGATCTTCCGCCACCAGAATAGTGGGGGCGCTGAGGGTGAATGCGGAGGTTTGCTGCAACTCCGGCCAGGTAATGTTAAGAAGCTGCTCGCTGATGTCGCGAATATCGCTGACGCGTTCACGCAGGTAGTCGCTGGCGGAGAGTGACAGCTTTTCGCAGATCAGCTCCATATTACGAATGATCGCCTCCGCAAGGCTTAGCCGCTCCTCGGCGATCAGTCGGCGTATGGTGCCGCCAAACTCCTCATCCTGGATCAGTGAAAGATGCGCGCTGAGAATGGTTTTACTCTCGCCGTCCAGCCCGCGCAGGCGGTGGTTGAGCTGTTCAGCCAGCGTCGCCAGGCTGTGTTCCAGGCGGGTAATATCTTCCGGCGAGGCGGGGATCTGACAATAACGTTTGAGGTTATCGCTCTGCCAGCCTCGCAGAGTGCCAGCCCCGATGCCACTGGCGAGCGTAATGCCGTGCTGAAGATGGGGAGCAAGCCTTACGAGCGAGCGGGGCAGGGGATGCGCAACGTGCGGCGCGTCGCCGGAGGGAATACTGTCGCTGTCGATAAACGCGCCGGTGAGATATGCCTCCAGCACGCGTCGGGCCTGCTCCTCGTCGCCGCCGTTAATTTCCAGCACGCAGCTGTCATTAAACAGCGTACCGGTACTGATCAGCGCCAGCGAGCTTTTGGCATCCGCGTGAGTGTTAAGCCGTCTGTTGATAAAGCGGATATCGCTGCGCCATGCGCTGCACTGCTCTTTTAACGCCCAGGCCGGACGCGCATGCAGGCCGTTGGGCAGTGGGCAGAAAAATTCAATTGAAAGCATACTTCCTCCTGGCCGCGTGAGATCAGCATCTGAAGTCCGTCAGATGATCCACGGTCTCACGGTTCATGCCTGCCACAAGCGCGACAAGCAGTTGTTGGGTGTGATGAATGTCTTTTTCGTCGGCAATGGATGCCGCGCAGTGCCCGTGTCGGGTAGGGGGACCAAGCACAAGAGTCGGCACGCCAGTGCCGGAGAGATGGATCGCCCCACCGTCCGTTCCGCCGTTGCTGAACATGTCTTTTTGCAGCGGGATCCCCTGAGATCGCGCGATCGTCTCAGCCAGCGCAATCAGTTTGGCTGGGGCGATGAGCGTTTTGTCGTACAGCACCAGCATCGGGCCCGCACCGATCTGGCGATGGTTGGCGCTGCCATAATCGAAATTTTTTGACCAGCAGGCGGTATCCAGCACCAGCGCGATATCAGGATGAATGGCGCGCGTGGCGGTCTGGCCGCCGCGCAGGCCGACCTCTTCACTTGAGCTGGCCACCAGCCAAAGCTCGCAGTCGAGCGGCGTCTGGTGCAGCTCGCGCAGCAGCGCAATCAGCAGGTAACAGCCGAGACGATCGTCGAAGGCTTTACCCATCACCCGATTGTGGGGAAGGATTTGAAAGGGTGTATCGAACGTCACGCGGTCGCCTGCGTCGATACCGGCGGCGAACACCTCCTCCGCCGACGTCGCGCCAATGTCGACACGCAAATTGTCAACGTTTTCTCCTTTCAGATCCCCATCCAGCAGTCCCGGTATTTTTTTCCCGTTACGCGTGGTGATGCGCACCGGCTGAAGGGTACGGGCCATCATGCGCACGTTGCCGATGGGCAGGACATCAATGGCCCCTTCGCGCGAGACGCTGCGCACCATAAAACCGACTTCATCCATATGGGCGCAGACCATCACCTTCGGGCCCCGGCTCTGGTTGACGCGGATAAGCACGGAACCCAGCCCATCAAACTGAACCTCTTTATGGTACTTTTGCGCCTCACTGAGCAGGATGTCGCGCACCTCTTGCTCTGAGGCCGCAATGGCGTCTGCTTCGCTCAGGGCGCGCAGTAAATCTCTGTCCACTCTTATTCTCCCGTCAGCAATAGCCGTTTGTCGAAGGTATAAAGCACCTCGGCGCCCGTTTCCGTCACCAGCACCACATCTTCAATTCGTACCCCGCCCAGGTGTTCAAGGTAGATCCCCGGCTCAACGGTCAGCACCATGCCGGGCTGCAACGGGGTGCGGTCGGTAGGGGAAAAACGTGGATTTTCATGAACATCAATACCAATGGCATGGCCGGTGTTATGCCCGAACTGCGGACCGTAACCTGCACGTTCAATCACGGAACGTGCGGCGCTATCGATCTGATGACAGGAAACGCCGGGGCGGATGGCATCAATAGCTGCCTGTTGTGCCGCCAGAACGATCTGGTACACCGCATAGAGAGGGTGTTCCTCCGGCGGCGTGTTTTGCCCGGCGACAAGAAAGGTCCTTGTCATATCCGAGCAATACCCCTGGTGTTGGGCGCCGAAATCAAGGGTGATCATCTCGCCAGGCATAATCACTTTGTCAGAGGCTTTGCCGTGGGGCAGCGCACCGCGCGGCCCGCTGGCGACAATGGTGTCGAAAGAGGGCTTGTCCGCGCCCTCCTGCTTCATAAACCACTCCAGCTCGGCAGCGACTTCACGTTCGCGCATACCGGGCTGAATGAAACGCCGGATGTGCTGTGCGGCGCGGTCGGCAATGCCGCATGCTGCACGGATACGGTCGATTTCGTCAGCGGTTTTTATCTGCCGCAGCGCGTCAAGCGAGGTGCTGCAAAGGGCGGTATTCAGCGTATCGCGCCACAGCACGCCTGTTTGCCAGCTCACGTATTCACCCTCAAAGCCAAGACGGTTGAGAGCTTCCTTCGCAATAATCTGGTTCACCGCCTGCGCAAACGGGTTCTCCGTGTTAAGCAGATGCATCTCATAGCCCGCCGCTCGTGAAGCGATATCGCTGTAGTAACGGAAATCCACCAGGATATGTGCCGCGGTTTGTGTCACCAGCACATATCCCGAACCGGTTGAAATGCCCAGGTGCGGCTGTTTATTCTGGCGCGAAGAGATGAGCACGCCGTCCAGTTTTTCCGCAGCCAGCCAGGCACGAAGCCTTCTCAGTAATTCCATGGTTCACCCCGTTACAGCGTGTCGATAGCGAGTTTCCCGCGCTTGTGCAGACTGTTACGAATAATCACTACCAACAGCGCGGTGATCGCCGCCCCGACCACAATACTGAGCATGTACGCTCCCAGATTGGTGACCAGTGGCCACGCCCAGATCGCCGATTCAGGGAACCACTGCACGGCACCGAGCGCGGTGGCAGTCATTGCACCGGCGATCGCGCCCGCCATATACGCCGGCAGCGTCGCAAGCGGATTTTCCAGCAGGAACGGGATGGCCCCTTCACTGATGCCCATAAAGGCGAGGAACATGGCCGTTTTGCCTTGCGGATAAAGCTGCGGACTAAACAGGCGTTTGCCGGTCAGACGATGGTCAATCAGCGTGGCCAGCCCCAGACCAATGGGCGGAATAACAATCGCCACGGCGCGGGAGGTGATGGGCAGGACATGATCGGTTGTCAGCCCCAGGCCAACAAATCCCGCCGCTTTGTTAATGGGGCCGCCAAGATCAATCGCCGTGGCCGCCGCCATCCCGATGGCGTACATCATGGAGCCCGCCTGACCCGCCGCCAGCAGTACGGTCCGCATACCTGCATTCAGCCAGCCGCCAATCGGCGTGATGATGTAATACATCGCCAGCATTACAAACAGCGCCGAGAGGATTGGGATCAGAAAGGTGCTTTTAAAGGCCAGCAGATACTGTGGAACGTTAATGCGGCTATTCAGCCATTTGACCAGATAGCCTGCGGCTATGGCGATAATCAGCGCGCCAATAAACGTGGAGGGCACGGGTTTGGTGGCAAGCCAGGTCAGTTTTTCCGCATCAAAGTTCAGCACCAGCGTCGGCTGCGTGGCGACAAGGCCACCGATAAACCCGGCCGGGAAGGCCAGTTTTCCGCCGATAGAGTTGGCGACAAAGGCGGCAAACATTGGGATGGCGAAGCTGAACAGCAGCCCGCCGAACGATTCAGTCAGATAGCCAAATTTCAATAGCGAGAGATTGAAACCGGTGAATTTGCCTGAGTTAAGCGCGTCGAGAATACCGGTGTCAGGCGGGATCTCCAGCCAGACGTAGGCGATAAGCTGTGAAATGGCGAGGATAACCCCGCCCATGATAAGTGTTGGCACCATGCGGGATATCCCCGACATAATGTGCTGTGGAAGCTCTTTCCAGAAAGACGCACCGGCGGCAACCGGTGCGGATTTGATGGCAAGTGTGTCACCCTCGTGACTGTCCGGGCGAACCGCGCTGCGTTTTTTAATAGCCATGACGAAAACCCCTGGATGTGAAGATTATTATTGTTCTGCTGCAATCATCTCTTCGATCTCTTTCAGGGTGCCTGCCGCGTTTTTAATGGCGTCCTGAAGCGTAATCTCATACACGTCGCGCGTTTCGAAGCGTTCATTGTCTTCCGGGGTGATCGCGATGGCGTGGATGATAATGTCAGCGTCGGCAATATCCTGCGGGGTCAGGCGATTCTGGATCCCGTCCGCGCCCTGGGTTTCAATTTTTACCTCATAACCGGCTTCCGTCGCCGCGTCTTCCAGCGCCTGGGCTGCCATGAAGGTATGTGCCAGGCCCATCGGGCAGGCGCACAGTGCAATCAGTTTTTTAGCCATGTGAAATTCCTCCTGTAGATAACGCCACGATTATGACGGGGAGGTTTCAGTGATGTTTACCGGATTAATAATGCTTTTGCTGGAAAAATGATGCGTGTGAGCGGAAGTGTGAGGTTAATCGTCATATCACGAAACCAATGAAAACCGGGCAAAAAGTTGCCCGGCGCAGCATCAGTAACCGGCTTTATCAATGACAAACTGTTTGCCGCAGTTGCCCGGATGCGGCTGTGGCGCAAAGGAGCCGGCAGAGAGTGGGTTGTTGATGGTGCTGGCGTTCAGCGAGATCTGCATTTCGGTCAGATAAGCCGGATTGCCGTGGCAGGTAAGCTTGAACGCTTTTACGCTCTGTTTTCCCCAGCTTTTGGCCACGGCTGCATCGAAGTCGCTGCGGCGGACGCTTTTGCCATAGTTTTCCGCCAGAAATTTTCCTGCCGCGCTGTGCTTCACTTCCTGGTTCATGCGCACCATGGTGCCGAAGTAAGCGTCGGGATCAAAACCAAAGCAGACGCCGTGTTTCGCGTATTCATAACGTTCAAGGCAGGAGTTGCCGCCCGCGCCGGGCATCACGCTGTTCAGCTTCGCCGCGCCCGTTAGCGATAGTCCGGTCTCTGCGGCGTCACATTTGCGGCTGGCTTTTGCTTCCGGCATATTCGGAACCGGACGAGTGGCGCAGCCGAAGCGCATCCAGCGGCGTTCATCCACTCCGCGAGCGGCAATCGATTTCGGCAATGCTGGCCATAAGCCGTGGACGGTCAGAAAATCGGTTTTGTTGCTGCTCTCTTTTTGCAGGCGACACTCTTCCGGTTCGTCACGGTTACGTTCGACCATGCTCTGGCAAAATCCGGTTTGCCAGGAAAGGGCCAGAACGTAGCGATCGAAATCGCCGTACTGGGTTGGCTTAAGCGGATCTGCCTGAATTGAGAAGACACAGAGTGCAAGCGCTACTGCGCCAGACGGGATAACGATATCCTTCCTGAACATTTGCTTTCCTGATTGGTTGGGCGCGATTAATTTCTGGGGGTTATTAAAGCACAAAAAGCGCCCGCAGGCGCTTTTTGGAAATCAGGAATTTCGCTTAGGCAGCGCCGGGAACCAGTACTTCGGTGGCGATAATAACGATAATCAGGCCAACCAGCACCGGCACTGACGTGCGTTTTACCACTTCAAACGGAGAGATTTTCGCCATCCCCGCAACCGCAACCACCACGCCCGATACCGGAGAAATGGTACGACCCAGGTTGGAGGCCTGAAGCATTGGAATGGACAGGTAAGCCGGGTTGATGCCGGAGGAGTGTGCCAGCTTAGGGATCATCTCAACAAAGGCGTAGAACGGCGCGTTACCGGAGCCGGTGGTCATCGCCGCCAGCATGGTCAGCACCACCAGCACCAGCATCAGGATAATGCTGGCCGAGCCGAACGAGGTGGCGATAGAGATCAGGCTCTGAATAAAGCCGATGGTGCTCAGCCCCTGGGCAAACACCCCCGCGGCAACCAGCAGCATCACCACGCCCGCGAAGGCATCCGCCATACCGCGGAAGGCAACTTCCAGACCCGTGAACACTTTCTGGGTGTTAAAACCACGAACGAACTCCAGGATGGCCGCCAGCAGCATACAGATCACCAGGATAGTGATGATGTGCAGCTGCGGGCCCCATTTGCCGTCGAAAATAAGCACGCCAATAATCGGCGTGAAGGGCAGGATGGAATAAAACGCCGGGGCGGTAGTGGTGATTTCGCTGACGTCCATCATTTCGTGGCTGACGTTCTCTTTCTTATCGAGATAGCGCTGCCAGAAGAAATGCGCCACGCCCATGCCGAGAATAGCGGTGATGGAGATCGGCAGTGTGGTTTTGAAGGCGAAGTCAATTAGCGACATTTCCGCGGCTTTCGCGGCCAGCACTACGTCACCGGAAGTAGGGGAGAGAATAATCGCCGCCGGAGAGGCGCAAATAGCCGCCGCTGCACCACGGCTGATCCCGACGTTAACCATTACCGGGAATAAAGTTGCCATTAACAGCACGCCAAGGCCCGTTGCTGAGGAAACGGCTAATGACATCAGACAGGCCAGGAAATAGGCCGCGACCATCAGCAGATAGGGGGAGTTAATATATTGCAGCGGCTTAGAAGCCAGCTTTACCACCATATCATTCGCGCCGATATGGGTCATATAGGCAGCAAATCCGCAGAGCATCATGATCATCATGCCCAGATCGCCGCCGCGGCTCATCAGCAGAATTTTTATATATTCCACAATATCGGTAGCGGTATATCCGGTACTGGCTTCGCTGGCGGGTAAAACCTGATGACCCATTAGCGCGCTAATGATCAGCAGCGTCAGGCCGCCGACAAATAGCACGCCGGTGGCTGAGTAACCTTTAATGATGTAGCGTGCTACACCGACAATGACCACGACTCCAATGAGGAGTTCGAGAAAAGTAAGCATGATTTCCCCTGTATCCTTGCTGCCCGAGAGACAAATAATCAATAAAAAAGAAGCTGAAATGTGCCGAATAAATGTCCAGTCCTTGCTGATTAAAATCAAGAAAGAGACTACTAAAGGCACTGATGACGATATTTTTGCTAACCCTGCGTCATTTATATTAAGACGTTATTGACCTGATGAATAGATATTATATGTCATTAAATTGATGGTGAAGTGTTAAGGTTTTGAGTATTACTTGCCGAGAATCGATTTAAAACGTAAATCTCTTTAAAACCACTTCTCTTTCATTCTTTTGCCTGCTTATACTCGGTTCACTTTTACCCTATCCGACGATCTGAATATGCACGCCAGCTGGACATATCGCCTGCGCTTTATCAAAAAACATCTGCTGATGTTTTTGCTGGCGTTTGGCTGGCTGTTGATCCAGAGTCAGGTGGCCGTCGCCTCCCATCAATGTTCAATGGATTTGCGCGGCGAGGTGGCCACCATCCAGCATATGGAGATGATGGCGCAACCGGGGCCGCATTATGCTGCCGGTGCTTCACCGCTGTGTGAAAAACATTGTGTGCCGGATCAGGTACAAAAAGATCCTGCCCAGCCGCATCTGGTGGCGCTGCCTGCCGCCATGACCCTGACCTTAACGACCTCAGAGTGCTCGTCTGCAAGCCATTCTACGTGGTCCGTTACCCCTCCTGCTGTGGGGCCGCCGGCAACGATCCGCTACTGCCGGTTTCGGGAGTAAAAACCTGTTAATTCGTTGATTTTATTTACTTAACGTTTAACAGGAGTTTTATCATGCGTACCGTATTCCTTTCCGCGCTGGTTGGCGCGTCCGTCTCTTTCGCTTCTTATACCGTTCAGGCAAACCAGACCTGGCAGGGCCACGGCGTGGTTCAGTCGATCTCTGACAGCGCCGTCATGCTCCGGCACGAGGCCATACCGGAACTAAAATGGCCAGCAATGACCATGCCGTTTACTTTATCTGCCGGCGCCACGCTGAATGACGCCAAACCAGGGGATGAAGTGACCTTCACGCTTGAGCGTGCGGGTGACGGTTTCCAGATTATCTCGCTGACGCCAGCGCGCTAAGCGAGGTCACCATGAAACAACACACACTGAGCCTGTGGCTCGGTGGGGTGTTGTTCGGCCTGTTAACCTCCGCCGCGCAGGCGGAGCCGTGGACGCTCGAACACACCCTCACCGAAGCCCAGCGCTACTCAGCAGAACTCTCCGCCAGCCGTAACGAAGCGCAGGCGCTGGATGCGATGGCGGATTCCGCCAGGCAATTACCTGACCCAAAACTGAAATTCGGTATCGAAAACGTGCCGGTACAGGGCAGCAACGATCGGCGGCTGACGCGCGAAGGGATGACCATGCAGAAGGTTGGCATCATGCAAAGCTACGTCAGCTCAGAGAAGCGGGAACGTAAAGCGCAGACCTTTCAGGCGCAGGCGCGAAGCGTGCTGGCAAAATCCGAAGCCGTCCGCGCCGCGCTTCAGCGTGATACCGCCCAGGCCTGGCTGGATCTGGCGCTGGCCCGGCAGGCGCTGAATACGGCCAGAACGCTGGTACGCGAAACAGAACGCCAGCGCGGCGTGCAGAAGGCGAGCGTCGGGGCGGGAAGCGCAACGCCGGACAGCGTACTGGCCCTGCAAATGATCCTCAGCGCCATGCGTGACAAAGAGACGCTGGCGCAGCGGGATGTGCAGCTCGCGCAAAGCCGCCTGCTGGAGCTTACGGGGCACGCGATTACGGAGGTTCGCGGTCCGCTGCCGCGCTATCAGCGTCTTCCTGCCGATGAAAAAACGTTGCAAGAGGGGATTGTCAGGCACCCGGAAGTGGAGGCCGCGCGACGTGAAGCCGAGACCGCGAAAGCGCGTTCAGCGCAATCTGCCGTGGCGGCGATACCCGATGTGGATGTGGAGGTCTATTACGCCCACCGCGCCGAAGGCTACGACGATATGGCTGGCGTGATGTTCAGCGTGGATCTGCCTCTGTTCCAGTCAAAACGTCAGGACAAGGATTACGCCGCCGATGTTTCCCGCTCTATGCAGGCGGTGGATCAACTCACGCTGCTCAAACGCGAACACATTGCCCAGGTGCAAACGCTGGTGTCGCAGTATCAGGCTGCGCAAACGGTGTGGCAGCGTCAGCGGGATGAGGTACTGCCGTTGCAACGTCAACGGCTGGCGGTGCTGACGGCGCAATATCGCTCTGGACAGTCGGCGCTTCCGGCCCTGCTGGAGGCGCGTCGTGGCGTACTGGATACGGAACTGGCGGTGAACCAGGCGGAGCGCGAAATGGCGCGAACCTGGGCTGCCGTGAACTGGCTGATCCCGCAGGAGCTGGCACAATGAAAAAAATAACGTTAATGGCGATTACCATCGCGATAGCTGCCGCTGGCGGCTATTTTGTCGGACAGAAGCAGACGCATCAGCCGGCTGCGGCTGCACAACCCTCTGAACGTAAGGTGCTTTACTGGTACGACCCTATGGTGCCCGGTCAGCGCTTCGATAAGCCGGGTAAATCCCCCTTTATGGATATGGATCTGGTCCCGCGCTACGCCGATGAAGCGCAGGCGGCGTCAGGCGTGGCCATCAGCACTCAACAGCAGCAAAACCTGGGGATGAAAACCGCCAACGTTGAGATGCGCCAGCTGGTTTCGCCGTTCTCGGCCTTTGCCACGGTTGCAACGGATGAACGTAACGTCTCGGTGGTGTCAGCCCCGGCCAATGGCGTGGTGTCAAAATTGTTTGTTAATGCGCCGCAGCAGCAGGTGAAAGCCGGAGAGGCGCTGGCGCAACTGTGGATCCCGCAGTGGACCACCGCCCAGCAGGAGTATCTTGCGGTTCGTCAGCTTGGCGATGCCGCATTGACCCGCGCCGCACGCGAGCGGCTGGCGTTGCAGTTTATGCCGGAAGAGGTCATTCGTTTGCTGGAGCGTAGCGGTAAGCCGCAGACCACGCTCACCCTGCGCGCTGACCGGGCGGGCTATGTGGTGAAGCTGGACGCGCGGGAAGGGGCGCAAATCACCGCAACGGCGCCGCTGTTTGAGATCGCCAGCCTCGATCCGGTCTGGCTGGTGGTCGATTACCCGCAAACGCAGGCGCAGTCTCTGGCAGTGGGCAGCAACGTGGTAGCAACGTCAGAAAGCTGGCCGGGGGAGCAATTCCACGGCACGGTCAGCGAATTGCTGCCGCAGATGGAGGCGACCACGCGAACCCTGAAAGCCCGTATCGTGCTGGAAAATACCGCACATAAGCTGAAGCCAGGCATGTACCTCTCCGTCAGGCGTGCGGAAGAGATGAAAGGCCCGCCGGTGCTGGCGGTGCCGGAAGAGGCGGTGATTAACAGCGGAGAGTCTGCGCGTCTGCTGCTGGCCACCGGGGACGGTTATTTCCGGCCTGTGACGGTGACAACCGGCCTGACGGCGCAGGGCTGGACGGCGATCCTGTCCGGGGTCAAAGAGGGCGATAAGGTGGTGACGTCCGGGCAATTCCTCATTGATTCCGAAGCCAGCCTGCGTAGCGTGATGCCGGAGGTGACGCCATGATTGCCGCTGTGATTCGCGCCTCGTTGCGTAACCGCCTGCTGGTGATCCTGGCCGCACTGATGATGGCCAGCTGGGGCTGGTGGGCGGTGCAGCGCGCGCCGCTGGACGCGTTGCCCGATCTGTCTGATGTGCAGGTCATTATCAAAGCGAGTTACCCCGGGAAAGCGCCGCAGGTGATTGAAGATCAGGTGACCTGGCCGCTGACAACCTCCATGTTGTCTGTGCCGGGCGCCAAAACCGTGCGCGGTTTTTCAATGTTTGGTGACGCTTATGTGTATGTGCTGTTTGAGGATGGCACCGATCTCTACTGGGCGCGATCCCGGGTGCTGGAATATTTAAGCCAGGTACAGGCGCAGTTTCCGCCGGGCGTGAAGGTGTCGCTGGGGCCGGATGCGACGGGCGTGGGCTGGATCTACGAATATGCGCTGATCGACCGTAGTGGAAAACACAGCCTGGCAGATCTGCGGGCCCTTCAGGACTGGACGCTTAAGTTCGAGCTTAAGACGGTACCGAATGTATCTGAAGTGGCAAGCATTGGCGGAATGGTGCGTCAGTATCAGATCGTGGCGGACCCGGCGAAGATGCGCGCGCTGAATATTACCCACAGCCAGCTATCCGGCGCGGTGCAGGCCGCCAATAAAGAGAGCGGCGGCGCCCTGCTGGAGATGGGCGAAGCGGAGTATATGGTGCGGACAACGGGCTATTTGCGCTCGCTGGAGGATTTTCGCAATGTGGTGATCGCCAACCGCGATGGCGTACCTGTCCTGCTGAAAGATGTCGCCACCATTGGCATTGGCCCGGAGATCCGCCGGGGCGTGGCGGAGCTTAACGGTGAAGGGGAGGTCACTGGCGGCGTGATCGTGATGCGCTACGGGCAGAATGCGCTGGAAACGCTTCGTGCGGTAAAAGCGAAACTGAGCAAGCTGCAAAAAACGCTGCCGCAGGGCGTCGAGATTGTTCCGGTCTACGATCGTTCCACGCTGATTGAGGAATCGGTCAAAACGCTGACGCACAAGCTGCTCGAAGAGTTTGCCGTGGTGGTACTGGTGTGCGCGCTGTTCCTTTTCCACCTGCGCTCCGCGCTGGTGGCGATGGTCTCTCTGCCGCTGGGGATCCTCGGGGCTTTTGTGGTGATGCACTATCAGGGCATTAACGCGAATATGATGTCGCTCGGCGGGATCGCCATTGCCATCGGGGCGATGGTGGATGCGGCAATTGTGATGATTGAAAACATGCACAAGGTGCTGGAGCAGTGGCGGCATGATAATCCGGGCAAGGAGCCCGCGCCGGGGGAATACTGGCGTCTGGCGGAAAAGGCGGCGGTTGAAGTGGGACCGGCGCTGTTTTGCAGCCTGTTAATCATCACGCTGTCATTTATACCGGTTTTTTCGCTGGAAGCGCAGGAGGGGCGAATGTTCTCGCCGCTGGCGTTCACCAAAACCTGGTCGATGGCCGTGGCCGCCGGGCTTGGGATCACCCTGGTGCCGGTGCTAATGGGCTTTTTCATTCGCGGGAAAATCCCTGATGAGAAGGCAAACCCGATCAACCGCCTCCTGATCCGCCTGTATGAGCCGCTGCTGGACAAGGTACTGACCTTCCCGAAAATGACGCTGGCACTGGCATGTCTGCTGCTGATCGCCACACTGTGGCCGCTGAGCCGCCTGGGAAGCGAATTTATGCCGCCGCTGGATGAAGGGGATTTACTCTATATGCCCTCCACGCTGCCGGGGATCTCTGCTCGCGAGGCATCGCGGCTGCTTCAGCAGACGGACCGCTTGATCAAAAGCGTACCGGAGGTCGCGAGCGTGTTTGGCAAAGCCGGTCGCGCGGAGTCGGCAACCGATCCCGCGCCATTAACCATGCTGGAAACAACCATTCACTTTAAGCCCCGCGAGCAGTGGCGGCCAGGAATGACGCCGCAAAAGCTGGTGGAGGAGCTTGATAAAACCGTGTCGCTGCCGGGTATTGCCAATGTGTGGGTGCCGCCTGTCCGTAACCGCCTGGACATGCTGGCAACCGGGATCAAAAGCCCGGTCGGCATTAAGGTGAACGGCAATAATATTGCCGACATTGAGCGCGTGTCCCGGCAGATTGAGCAGGTGGTGAAGGACGTTCCTGGCGTCTCCTCTGCGCTGGCGGAGCGTCTGGAAGGCGGACGCTACGTGGATATTCGTATCGACCGGCAAAAAGCCGCGCGCTACGGCGTTTCCGTCGATGAACTGCAAAGCCTGGTCTCCACGCTGGTCGGGGGTGATAACATTGGCGAGGTGATCCAGGGACGCGAGCGGTATCCTATCAACCTGCGTTATCCCCGCGATTTGCGTGATAACGTCGACACGTTGCGGGTGTTGCCGGTACTGACCGCCAGCGGTAGCCAGGTGGCGCTGGGGGAATTGGCCGATATCGTCGTGACGGAAGGCCCACCGATGCTAAAAAGTGAAAACGCGCGCCTTTCCAGCTGGATCTACGTGGACTTGCGCGGGCGCGATCTGAAGTCCGCCGTGGATGAAATGCAAAAACGGGTGGAGGAGAAGGTGGTATTGCCGCAGGGCGTGTCTCTCTCCTGGTCCGGGCAGTTTGAATATCTGGAACGGGCGACCGCGACGCTCAAAATAGTTTTACCTGTGACGCTGATGATTATATTCGTCCTTTTATGGTTAACCTTCAGGCGGATATCAAATGTCCTGATAATAATGGGGACATTGCCGTTCGCGCTTATTGGGGGCGTGTGGTTACTGTGGCTGCTTGAATATAATTTGTCAGTGGCGGGGGCCGTTGGCTTTATCGCCCTTTCCGGAGTGGCGGCAGAATTCGGCGTAATTATGGTTCTTTATTTGAATCATGCGCTTGATAAATATCACAGGCTGGAGCCAGAAGGGGGAAATACGGTGCTGATGCGGGCGATCCACGAAGGTGCCGTGCTGCGCGTGCGTCCGAAGGTGATGACGGTCGCCACTATTATGGCAGGACTGCTGCCCATCATGTGGGGGAGTGGGAGTGGCTCGGAGGTGATGCAACGTATTGCCGCGCCGATGATTGGCGGCATGGTAACGGCACCGTTATTGTCGATGTTAGTTATTCCCGCACTCTACAAATTGTTACATCAACGTTAAATATGTCAACTGCATGTGCTTATTCAGGCATGCAGTTTATGTATCCTCAGATTATTCCCAGGAACGGGATGGTAATTAGGAATAACACCCATGCTGTTAAGCGTTCATTCAAGTATTCTGTGTTAAGGTCTGCACCGAATACTAAATATGGTAATGGCATTGTGATTGTACGAATTAAATTTCCCCTGATTTTGTTGTTTATTATTGGGCAGTTATCGTTTGCGTCTGCTGTTAATGCAGACAGCAATACAGCGGATAAAGGCTGGTTCACCACCTTCACGGATAACGTCGCGCAAACATGGAATGAACCTGAGCATTACGATCTCTATATTCCGGCCATTACGTGGCATGCACGTTTCGCCTACGATAAAGAAAAAACAGACCGTTATAACGAACGTCCGTGGGGGGCCGGCTTCGGTCAGTCTCGCTGGGATGAAAAAGGTAACTGGCATGGCCTGTACCTGATGGCGTTTAAGGACTCCTACAATAAATGGGAGCCTATTGGCGGTTACGGCTGGGAAAAAACCTGGCGTCCGTTATCAGACGACAACTTCCGTCTCGGGCTGGGCTATACGGCAGGGTTTACGGCGCGTGATAACTGGAAATACATTCCTGTTCCGGTACTGCTGCCGCTTGCCTCCATTGGTTACGGTCCGGCGACGTTTCAGATGACCTACATACCGGGTACCTATAACAACGGTAACGTTTACTTTGCCTGGATGCGGTTTCAGTTTTAACTGAATTTTTCTGCTAAATCGGCCAAAAAATGCACAGGCATTGAAATGTAAAGGATAAAAATCGGACAGCGAAAATTAACGCGACTTTTGTCACTTTTTATCAAAGATCCGCTGGACAAAACGCCTCACAATTGTTGTACTGATACCCGACACAGCATTTGTGTCGTTTTTTAATGTAAAGGTAATTTTGATGTCTAAGATTAAAGGTAACGTTAAGTGGTTTAATGAGTCCAAAGGATTCGGTTTCATTACTCCTGAAGATGGCAGCAAAGACGTGTTCGTACACTTCTCTGCAATCCAGTCTAATGGTTTCAAAACTCTGGCTGAAGGTCAGCGCGTAGAGTTCGAAATCACTAACGGTGCCAAAGGCCCTTCTGCTGCTAACGTAATCGCTCTGTAATTCAGACGCGTCAGCAAGAATTTCAAAACCCGCTCAATGAGCGGGTTTTTTTCGTTCTGGATCAACCGATAAGATAGATCTTCAGGAAGCTGGCGACGATCGCGACGCTTAGCAATATCATACCCACGCCTAAGAGATTTTCTTTCATGCTATCACCCTCGTTCAATATTGAGCCAAGAGTGACAGAGAAAAATTAAGCCAACATTAAGGTTGCCGTGCTTAATGTCCGCTGGCGGAGGAAAATAACCAGAATGCGATCGCAGTCATCGCAAACGAGCCAAGCATGTTAACGGCAATGTTCGTCAGCGCCCAGCCCATCCGGCCTTCCTGAAACAGAAACACTACCTCCGCAGAGAAGGTAGAAAACGTTGTTAAGCCGCCGCAGAAACCGGTTGTAATCAGAACCTTCCACATAGGGTCGATGTTGGTCATGCGATTAAACCAGGCCAGCCCCATCCCAATAATAAACGCCCCGATCAGATTTGCCGCAAGTGTCCCCATCGGAATGGCCTGATGCAGAGGGTTAAACCGCATGCTTAAGAGCCACCGCGCAACGCTACCCGTGCCTCCACCAATAAAAACGGCTATAAGTAGTTGTAACACTGTCAATACCTGCTATTTGCTGTGTAAGTGCGTCGAGTGTAACGCTGTTTTTGACCGGGAGACAATTATGTATGTTGCAGTAGGGCAGTTCGCGGTGACGCCGGACTGGAATGAAAACGCGGAAAAATGCGTCTCCCTGATGCATGCGGCGAAGCAAAAGGGGGCGTCGTTGCTGGTACTTCCCGAGGCGTTACTGGCCCGTGATGATGGCGATCCGGACCTGTCGGTAAAGTCTGCGCAAACGCTGGAAGGGGCGTTTCTGAAACGACTGCTGGCCGAAAGCGTTGGCAACACGCTCACCACCATATTGACGGTCCATATTCCGTCCTCGCCGGGGCGCGCGGTGAACACGCTGGTGGCGATACGTGAGGGTGCCATTGTCGCGAGCTACGCCAAACTTCATCTGTATGATGCGTTCAGCGTTCAGGAGTCGCGCCTGGTCGATCCGGGGAGTGTAATTCCGCCGCTGATTGAGGTGGAGGGTTTTAAGGTTGGCCTGATGACCTGCTACGATATCCGTTTTCCCGAGCTGGCGCTGAACCTGGCATTGCAGGGGGCGGAGGTGCTGGTTCTGCCCGCCGCGTGGGTCAAAGGACCGCTTAAGGAGCATCACTGGGCGACGCTGCTGGCAGCACGCGCGCTGGATACCACCTGTTACGTGGTAGCCGCGGGTGAATGTGGTAACAAAAATATTGGGCAGAGCAGGGTTGTCGATCCGCTGGGGGTGACGGTTGTTGCGGCAGCGGAGAGGCCTGCGTTATTGCTGACGGAGATAATTTCAGCCCGAATAGCGCTTGCGCGGCAGCAATTACCTGTTCTGCGCAACCGCAGGTTTGCGCCACCGCAATTAATGTGATGTTTTTTTCAACAATGCTTGATTCACCTTGTTACAGATTGCTATTGTGTGCACGCGCCAAATGACCGTTAATACGTTCAGGTTTTTTGGCGGAATGCAGCCTGTTTCATGTAAAGAAGGTATTTATGGGTGAGATTAGTATTACCAAACTGCTGGTGGTTGCCGCACTGGTCGTCCTGCTGTTCGGTACCAAGAAGTTACGCACGCTGGGTGGAGACCTGGGTGCTGCCATTAAGGGCTTTAAGAAAGCAATGAACGATGACGACGCGGCAGCGAAGAAAAGTGCCGAAGATGACATCACTGCACAGAAGCTTTCACACAAAGAGTAATGGCAATGCTGCAAGGCTTGCATAAAAAAACCGGCTCACGAGGCCGGTTTTTTGTTTTACTGTAAATAAATTTTACAGCTTTATTTCACTTCTTCGCCCTTCGCCTGCATATCGGCGTGATAAGAGGAGCGAACAAACGGACCGCACGCGGCATGGGTAAAGCCCATCGCCATCGCTTCGGCTTTCATTTCATCGAACTCATCCGGGCTTACGTAACGCTGTACAGGCAGGTGGTGACGGCTTGGCTGGAGGTACTGGCCCAGCGTCAGCATGGTGACGCCGTGGCGGCGCAGATCGCGCATCACTTCAATGATCTCAGCGTTGGTTTCACCCAGGCCGACCATCAGACCAGACTTGGTTGGAATATGCGGATGGGCTTCTTTAAAGCGTTCCAGCAGCTTCAGCGACCAGTTGTAGTCTGCACCGGGACGTACCTGACGGTAGATACGCGGTACGTTCTCCAGGTTGTGGTTGAACACGTCTGGTGGCGTCGCGGTCAGGATATCGAGCGCGCGATCCATACGGCCACGGAAATCCGGCACCAGCGTCTCAATCTTAATGTTCGGGCTTTTTTCGCGGATGGCGGTAATACAGTCAGCAAAATGCTGAGCACCGCCATCGCGCAGATCGTCACGGTCAACGGAGGTAATAACAACATAACGCAGCGCCATATCGGCAATCGTCTGCGCCAGTTTTTGCGGTTCGTTAGCGTCTGGCGCAACGGGACGGCCATGGGCAACGTCACAGAACGGACAGCGGCGGGTGCAGATGGCACCCAGAATCATAAATGTCGCGGTACCGTGATTGAAACATTCAGCAAGGTTAGGGCACGAGGCCTCTTCACAGACAGAGTGAAGACCATTTTTGCGCATCGCCGCTTTGATCCCCTGGATACGCGAAGAGTCGGCCGGAAGTTTGATTTTCATCCATTCCGGTTTTCTTAACAGCGCCTCGCGCTCTGTAGCCACGTTTTTAACCGGGATAAGGGCCATTTTATCGGCATCGCGGTATTTAACACCGCGTTCCATCACAATGGGTTTACTCATAGCGTGCGTGTTCCAGTTGCGAATATCGAAGGAAAGCGTTTCAATTCAAGGGAATGTTGTAATTATCAACTATTTTTGAACGAACGACAGGCAGTATATCATTTAAAGGGGCGATAAAGCAGCCTGCCAGGTCGCCAATTTGTAAAATAGTTGTTGTTTTGTGCCTTTTGCCCCGCTTGCGGCAGGGGCTTGCGCTGAAAGGCGGGATCAGAAAGCCTGGCGGATCACGTTAATGACGTTTTCCAGCACCGGATCGCGCAGGCTTAGCTTGTTGTAATGCAGTGAGATTTCAACAGATTCCGTCGTAAGTTGACTCAATGGAATGCTCTCCAGCGGCCAGCATTTTTGAAGTAAAGCGAAGAGACGCACAGGCATAATACAGAGCAAATCGCTGCTGCCAATCAGGGCCGCGAGGGTAAACATATTGTAACTGCTGAAGCTGATCAGACGGTCCGGGAACAGTTCGTCAATACGCTGGCGCAGCGGATCCGGGCCCTGCCCCTCGGACATAAAGGTTGCATGTTCGTAATGACGCAAATTTTCAGGCGTCAAAGGTGCGCTCAATACAGGATGATTCTGACGACAAACGAGCGCCAGAGAGTCGGTATAGAGAACGTTATGCCCTAATGCTCTGGCCGCGAAGCTGTTGCTGTCGATGATCAGGTCCGTCTGGAATTGCGCCAGCTGAGTTTCCGGATCGTTAACGGGCACATTGCGGATCAGCAGCTGTGGCGCATGCTGTTTAACAGCCTGGTAAATAGCGGGCATGACCAGAACGCCCACAGAGGGAGAGGTGCCTATGGTGATGGTTCGTTGCTTATCGTAACTGCCGGTGAGATCCAGCGCGCCCAGAATCGATTCCAGACCCTGGCTGATGTACTCATGCAGATGGGTTGCGTACGCGGTGGGGGTTACGCCCTGGCCTTTACGAATAAATAAGGGATCGGGAAATATCGCGCGCAATTTTTGAATTGACTGGCTAATAGCAGAGGGTGTGAGATTAAGAATTTTCGCAGCATTAACGATACCTTTGTGGACATATACCGCCTCAAAAATAGTCAATAAATTGAGATCAATATTACGTAAAGTCCGGAAAATTTGCGGCTTATCTTCGCCGCTGGTTTCATTCAGGCGTTTGGCTGGTAAATTAGTAGGCTCCACGCTCTTACTCCGTATCCATTCACAATATGAATGATAGTTGAATTTATTTATTATGCTTGCAGAGATTAGTAAAGTGTTTCGTAAGTTTCCCTTGTTTATCGAAAACAAGCAGTTGGGTGATTATCACGCACGTTACACGATACCCGGTGATGGTACTATTAAGGTTCTAATTAATATGGGACGCTAATATATGGGCGACTCGAAAATATAGAATATGCGGTTTATTGTAAAGCGTAAATGCGGCAATTAAGCAGTGGCTGGTCAAATAACCGAACCACTGCCGGAAGTGTGTTAAGCAGCAATATATTCGTAGTCAGGATTGTTAAGCAGCGCTAAAAACTTCTTCAAAAGCACGGGGCGGATATTCTCAGGCGTGGCGGTAGCGACCCACTGGCGCATTTGCGTCATTTCCATACCCGCATACCCGCATGGGTTGATGCGCTGGAAAGGGGTCAGATCCATATTGATATTCAGCGCCAGCCCGTGGAACGAGCAGCCTTTACGGATACGCAGCCCCAGCGAACAGATTTTCTTCTCTCCCACGTAGACGCCCGGGGCATCGGCGCGAGGATGAGCGTCGATACCGTACTCAGCGAGCGTGTTCACCACGGTCTGTTCCAGTAAGGTCACGAGCTCACGTACGCCCAGCTTTCTGCGTTTCAGGTTGAGCAGGACATACATTACCTGCTGGCCCGGGCCGTGGTAGGTTACCTGTCCACCGCGATCGCTCTGGATCACCGGGATATCACCCGTCATCAATAAATGTTCGGCTTTTCCTGCCTGGCCCTGAGTAAACACCGGCATGTGTTCAACCAGCCAGATTTCATCAGGGGTGGTGTCATCGCGCATATCGGTAAAGTCATGCATAGCCTGAGAGACTGGCTCGTAAGGCTGTATCCCAAGATGGCGAACAAGAATTTTATCCTGGTACAAAAGGACGTCTCCGAAGACAAGGGAGAATAGGTAACGCGGAGTATATCACAGCGGGGAAGTGGGTTACCCGGCAAACCGGGTAACCGCAGAGGGACTACAGCACCATACGAACAATTTCGATATTGCCGAGCTCTTCGTACAGCGTCTCAACCTGCTCAATGTGTGTCGCAGTGATGGTGATTGAGACCGAGTGGTAATTACCTTTGCTGCTCGGTTTGACTGATGGAGAGTAGTCGCCCGGCGCATGGCGCTGTACCACTTCAACCACCTGATCAACCAGCTCAGGTTTCGCCAGACCCATTACTTTGTAAGTAAAAGGGGTAGGGAATTCAAGCAGTTCGTTAAGTTTGGTTTTCATGTCAGCTCCGGCGTGTGTGTAAAAAATAATAACTCCCGCCACGGGGCGGGAGTTTTACTGATACGTAGTATATGGGGATCAAAATCACACTTTCAAGTGTTCAATTTTTAACCAAACCAGTGATGGAACATCAGCTTAATGTAATCAATGATTTTGCCGAAGAAATTGCCTTCAGGAATCTCCTCCAGCACCACCAGCGGGCGTTGATCGATGGTTTTGCCATCCAGCTGGAAGTTGATAGTACCCACGACCTGATTCTTTTGCAGCGGGGCGTGCAGCTCGGTGGTATTCAGCACATAGCTGGCTTTCAGATCTTTCATACGACCGCGTGGGATAGTCAGATAGAGATCTTTGTCCACGCCCAGGGAAGCGCGGTCGTTATCGCCAAACCAGACAGGTTCAGAGGCAAATTCTTTACCGGCTTTCAGCGGGTTCACGGTTTCGAAGAAGCGGAAGCCCCAGGTCAGCAGTTTTTTGCTTTCCGTTTCGCGTCCTTTAAACGTACGCCCCCCCATCACGGCAGAGATCAGACGCATCTGGCCTTCAGTGGCGGAGGCCACCAGGTTATAGCCAGCTTTATCGGTGTGGCCGGTTTTGATACCGTCGACGTTCAGGCTGTTGTCCCACAGCAGGCCGTTACGGTTGGTCTGACGAATGCCGTTGAAGGTGAACTCTTTCTCTTTGTAGATAGAGTACTCGTTTGGCACGTCGCGGATCAGCGCCTGACCGATCAGCGCCATGTCACGCGCGGAGCTGTACTGACCCTCGGCGTCCAGGCCGTGAACGGTCTGGAAGTGGCTGTTTTTCAGACCCAGCGCGGAGACGTAGCTGTTCATCAGGCCCACAAACGCGTCCTGGCTGCCCGCGGCAAAATCAGCCATGGCCACGCAGGCGTCGTTACCGGACTGCAAGTTGATGCCACGGATAAGCTGAGAGACCGGAACCTGCATGCCAGGTTTCAGGAACATCAGCGATGAACCTTTGAACACGGGGTTGCCGGTTGCCCACGCATCGTTACCGATAGTCACCAGGTCGGTTTCTTTGAATTTACCTGCTTTCATAGCCTGACCGATAACATAGCTGGTCATCATTTTGGTCAGGCTGGCCGGATCGCGGCGGGCATCGGCGTTCTGTTCTGCCAGAACTTTGCCGGAGTTGTAATCAATCAGGATGTAGGATTCCGCGTCGATCTGCGGAACGCCAGGGATCATGGTCTTGATGTTCAGGTCATCCGCGTGAGCTGCGGAGAACGCAGCAGCGCAAAGGGCCGTGGTCAGCGCCATGCGCTGCACAAAACGAGCAGAAAAAGTGGTCTTCATGGTCAGAACTACGACATCCGTGATGGAATTAAAAAAGTGCCTTACTATAGCAAATGCTATACAGGCAGGCATCCGACTTTCATCATGAGAGTGTTAACGTGGTTTACACAAACTGACATTTCGGATGCCACCGAATAATTATTTTGCAACAGCGATAAACGACTGGAGCTGCGCCTCGCTCTGCAAACGCTGTTGCAGGGATGCTGCCTGCGATTTGCTGGCAAACGGACCCATCTGGATACGCCATACCGCACCGTTTTGCTCAACGCGGCCTGGCACGCCAAACTGTTTGCTTAAACGCTGCTGATATTGCTCTGCACGGGTCCGATCGCTGACAGCGCCAACCTGAACCACGTAGCTGCCGCTCGCCGTCGCAGGCGCCGCAGTCTGCGTAGCAGCAGGCGCGGTCACCGGGGCGGGTTGTGCAGCGGGTGCAGCAACGACGGGCGCAGGCG
The DNA here is from genome assembly GCF_004136695.1 of Enterobacter cloacae complex sp. 677-3DZ2D5B. Taxonomy (NCBI): domain Bacteria; kingdom Pseudomonadati; phylum Pseudomonadota; class Gammaproteobacteria; order Enterobacterales; family Enterobacteriaceae; genus Enterobacter; species Enterobacter cloacae complex sp. 677-3DZ2D5B. The sequence goes on from NZ_QFLS01000001.1 coordinate 73,250, forward strand.
CTGGGGCAGGTTCATTTGATTCAATCACGCCCGGCGCTAACGTGGTGGGTGCGCCAAGGAAACCACTGCTTTTCACCGGGGCGCCTGTCGCGTCTTCACTTTGCAGCGTATCGTTGCTGATGGCGCGCACTTCACCCTGAGGCTGCGCGGGCTCTGCCGGCGTTGAAGCCCCCCCCATACCACCGCTCAGATCCGGGCGAGCGGGCAGGGCATAGGTCTGTTTCGCTACCGTGGTACAGGCCGTGCCCGGGCCAGACAGCGAACCATCCTGCGCCACGATAATTGGGTCGATACGCACTTTAGTATTGTTTGAGGTGTTCAGACGGTCGGCCGCCGCGCGGGACAGGGAGATGACGCGATCGGTGCCGTAAGGACCGCGATCGTTGATACGCACCACGATCATTCGGCCATTCGCCAGGTTAGTGATGCGTGCATAGCTCGGAACAGGCAGCGTCGGGTGTGCAGCCGTGATCTGCATCGGATCGAAGGTTTCACCCGACGCGGTCAGGTTGCTGCCGGGCTCAGCGTCATAGATGGCAGCAAAGCCAGCCTGGCTGAAACGGGAAGGATCCTGAACGATTTTATAGCTTTTACCGTCGCGCTGATAATCCTGATTCACGCTGGCGTTCAGCGGTTCATAAACGGGATCGGCACCGCTAATCTCGACAATCGGGCCATTACAGACCGCAGGCTGCGGCGGCGCGACGGTTGCCTGTTGCTGACCATCATCACTTGTACAGGCGGCAAGTAAACTTGCTGCGATGCAGATCCCCAGCCACTGCTTACGCATTGCGATCCCCTTATTTTTATACGCTTTTGGACAACATTTTCCTGTGGGTATGGATCGACATGACGATACCAAACCCGGCCATCAACACGATCAGTGCCGAGCCCCCGTAACTCACCAGCGGCAGCGGTACGCCGACAACCGGCAGAATCCCACTCACCATACCAATATTTACGAAGACATAAACGAACAAAATCAACATTAATCCGCCTGCCATCACGCGACCAAAGGTGGTTTGGGCGCGTGCGGCAATCCACAAACCTCGCATGATCAGCAGCACGTAGAGTGCAAGCAGAACCAGGATGCCAACCAGCCCTAACTCCTCAGCCAGAACGGCAAAGATAAAGTCGGTGTGGCGTTCCGGTAAAAATTCGAGCTGCGACTGCGTACCGTGCAGCCAGCCTTTGCCGCGCAGGCCGCCGGAGCCAATCGCAATCTTCGACTGAATAATATGATAGCCTGCGCCCAGCGGATCGGTCTCGGGATCGAGCAGCATCATAACGCGCTGACGCTGGTAATCATGCATCAGGAAGAACCAGAGGATAGGAATAAACGCGGCAACCAGCACCACGGCGATACCAATCAGACGCCAGCTCAGGCCGGACAGGAACAGGACGAACAGGCCGGAGAGGGCGATAAGAATCGAGGTGCCGAGGTCCGGCTGTGCGGCCACGAGCAGCGTCGGCAGGAAAATCAGCACCAGCGCAATGGCGGTATTTTTCAACGACGGCGGGCAGACGTCGCGGTTAATAAAGCGCGCCACCATCAGCGGGACGGCGATTTTGGCGATTTCCGACGGCTGGAAGCGGACAATCCCCAGATCCAGCCAGCGTTGTGCCCCCTTCGAGATGGCGCCGAAAGCATCTACTGCCACCAACAAAATGATACAGAAAATATAGAGATAGGGCGCCCAACCCTCGTACACGCGCGGCGGTATTTGCGCCATCACCACCATAATAACCAGACCCATGGCGATCTGGCCGATTTTACGCTCCATCATGCCGATATCCTGGCCGCTGGCGCTCCAGATAACGAGGGCGCTATAGACCAGCAGAGCCAGCAGAATCAGCAGCATGGCTGGGTCGATGTGGATCTTGTCCCACAGCGATTTTTTATTCGGATTATCCGTCATGATTATTGGTCCTCCGCCGCAGCGGCTGCCGGGTTTTCAGCTGGCAGTTCGGTGTTGTTGTCACCCAGCATGATGTGGTCGAGGATTTGACGCATGATGGTACCCACCGCCGGGCCTGCGCCGCCGTTCTCCAGAATCATCGCCACCGCAACCTGCGGGTTATCATAAGGGGCAAACGCCGTCATGAGCTTGTGGTCACGCAGACGTTCGGCAATTTTATGTGCGTTGTAAGTTTCATTCGCTTTAAGACCGAAGACCTGAGCCGTACCTGATTTCGCGGCTACCTTATACGGTGCGCCAGCGAAATATTTGTGCGCCGTCCCGTTAGGGCGGTTGGCTACACCGTACATCCCGTCTTTCGCGATTTCCCAGTATCCGGAATGAATGTCACCCACCGGCGGCTCGTGCGGCTGTATCCATGGCACTTTTTTGCCGTCTTCAACGGTGCTTTGCAGCAGGTGCGGCACTTTCACGACGCCATCGTTGATGAGGATCATCATCGCCTTGTTCATTTGCAGCGGCGTTGCCGTCCAGTAGCCCTGGCCGATCCCCACCGGAATGGTGTCACCCTGATACCAGGGTTTTTTAAAGCGCTTCAGCTTCCATTCGCGGGTTGGCATGTTGCCGGAACGCTCTTCCGCCAAATCTATACCGGTGTAATGCCCGTAGCCGAACTTGCTCATCCATTCAGACAGACGGTCAATACCCATGTCGTAGGCGACCTGATAGAAGAAGGTATCCGCCGACTCCTCCAGTGATTTGGTCACGTTCAGATGGCCGTGGCCCCATTTTTTCCAGTCGCGGTAGCGTTTCTCAGAGCCAGGCAACTGCCACCAGCCGGGGTCAAACAGACTGGTATTACGGGTGATGACGCCCGCGCTCAGCGCAGACACGGCCACATACGGTTTAACCGTTGAAGCTGGAGGATAAACCCCCTGCGTCGCGCGGTTTACCAGCGGCGTGTTTGGATCGTTGAGCAGGCCGGAGTAATCCTTGCTGGAGATGCCATCCACGAAGAGGTTCGGATCGTAGCTTGGCATCGAAACCATCGCCAGAATGCCGCCGGTACGCGGGTCGGTCACAATAACCGCAGCACGGCTACCCGCCAGCAGCGTCTCGATATACTGCTGTAGCTTCAGGTCGAGCGTCAGATAGACGTCATGCCCCGCCTGCGGGGGCACCTCTTTCAGTTGTCGGATCACACGGCCACGGTTGTTAACTTCAACCTCTTCATACCCGGTCTGACCGTGCAGCACATCTTCGTAATAACGTTCGATCCCCAGCTTGCCAATATCATGGGTTGCGGCGTAGTTAGCCAGCTTGCCATCTTTATCAAGGCGTTCGACGTCTTTATCGTTGATTTTGGAGACGTAACCAATGACGTGCGTCAGCGCGGAGCCGTAAGGATAGTAGCGGCGTTTATAGCCTTTGACTTCCACTCCGGGGAAACGGTACTGGTTAACGGCAAAACGGGCGACCTGCACTTCTGTCAGGTTGGTTTTTACCGGAATGGAGGTGAAGCGGTGAGAACGTGCGCGCTCTTTTTTGAACGCAGCGATATCGTCATCAGTCAGGTCGACAACGCTTCTCAGCGCGTTCAGGGTATCCTGCACGTTATCCACTTTCTCGGGCATCATCTCTATCTGGTAGATGGTGCGATTAAGCGCCAGCGGCGTGCCGTTACGATCGTAGATAATGCCGCGGCTGGGCGCGATGGGCACCAGCTTGATACGGTTTTCGTTTGAGCGGGTCTGGTAATCGGTATAGCGGACAATTTGCAGATTATAGAGGTTGGCGATCAGCACGCCGGTAAGCAGCAAAATCCCCGTAAAGGCGACCAGCGCCCGGCGCACAAACAGCGCGGACTCAGCCGTATAGTCGCGAAAAGAATTCTGTAGTTTCATCCGCTGCTTAAATTACCCTGGTCAGTCATTACTCGCGGTGATAAGGGTGGTTGGTAGTGATGCTCCATGCGCGATACAAACTTTCTGCCACGAGAACCCGTACAAGCGGGTGGGGCAGCGTCAGCGCCGAGAGTGACCAACTTTGTTCTGCTGCCGCTTTGCAGGCGGGAGATAACCCCTCTGGTCCGCCAATCAACAGACTGACGTCCCGACCATCCTGCTTCCAGCGCTCCAGTTCGTGCGCCAGCTGCGGCGTATCCCAGGGTTTGCCCGGGATATCGAGGGTCACGATGCGGTTTTTGCCTGCGGCAGCCAGCATCAGCTCTCCCTCTTTATCGAGAATACGTTTGATATCTGCGTTCTTGCCGCGCTTTCCTGCTGGGATCTCCACCAGTTCGAACGGCATATCTTTTGGGAAACGACGCAGATACTCAGTAAAACCGGTTTGTACCCAGTCCGGCATTTTGGTGCCGACGGCGACCAGTTGCAACTTCACGCATTAACCCCAGAGTTTTTCCAGCTCATACAGGCGACGGCTCTCTTCCTGCATGACGTGGACAATCACATCGCCGAGATCGACAACCACCCAGTCAGCGGTCGCTTCACCTTCAACGCCCAGCGGAAGCAGCCCTGCCGCGCGCGATTCCTGAACAACATGGTCAGCAATCGAAACAACGTGACGAGTTGAGGTGCCGGTGCAGATGATCATGCAGTCGGTGATGCTGGATTTACCCTTAACGTCGATAGCGATGATGTCCTGACCTTTCAGGTCATCAATTTTGTCGATAACAAAATCCTGGAGTGCTTTACCCTGCAAGTTTTCCCCCTGGGTGAATGAGATTGTACAACTATGAATTCGTGGCCAGTCAGTATACCTGAACTGACGCCAGTCGCGGGACAAATGTCACCGCCCGGCTTTTGAAGGCGGGTATCATCCCACCCTCCGCCTGAGATTGCATCGCCATTTTTGTAAAACAATTTCTGTAAAGCAGCGATCGGCGGGAAAGTCTGGCAGCGGAGGATATCAGTATGGCTTAGCCTGTCAAGGCAGGATAATCATTAACGGACAATTTCGCCGGCGATGCTCAGACATCTGTACTTTTCTGATACAGACCGTGCGCATGGATATAGGCCAGCACGGGCGAGGGGAGGAGATCGTCACAGTCTAAACCCTGCTGGAGACGCTCGCGGATGAGGGTCGCGGAAATATCAAACCACGGCGTTTCAGCGAGGTAAATTTTCCCGGCGGGGAGACTGTGCAGGTCTTCTATATTGTCCGTCAGATGTGCGTCAAGCCACTGCTGATGCTGCGCGTCGCGCATGGTCAGCGGGTAGCCCGGACGGCGGCAGACCAGCAGATGACTGTTTTCCAGAATGGTTTCGTACTGGTACCAGCTGGGAAAGTTGAGCAAGGAATCCTGGCCGATGATAAACGCCAGCGGTTTCATGGGCCCCTGCTCAGCGCGCCACTCCCGCAGCGTTTGCGATGTCCAGGAAGGGGTATCCCTGCGCAGTTCACGCTCATCCAGCGTGAAGAGAGGCTTATCGGCGATAGCCAGCGCGAGCATCGCTTTACGCTGCTCGCTGGTTGCTTCTGGCTGAGGACGGTGCGGCGGAACATTGTTGGGCATGATGATCACCCGCTGCAAGCCAATCAAATTCGCGAGGATTTCTACCGGCTTAAGATGCCCATAGTGCACCGGGTCGAAGGTCCCGCCATACATTGCCTGTAAAGAATGCATATCACCCATCGATAAATACGTCTGCCAGAGCCTTATGGCAGAGCAGCAAAGAGAGACTCTCCAGCTCCGCCCAGACAGACTGACCGTAATCCTGTTTTAACGTCAGTTCGGCGCGCATCAGAAGTTGCACTGCCTGACGCAACTGCTCCTGGCTCAGGCGGTTTATCGCCTCCGTGGTCATCGCCCGACGGTTTTGCCAGACGCGATGTTTGTCGAATAAGGCGCGCAGGGGCGTGTGTGCTGACTGGCGTTTAAGGTTGTTCAGCAGCAGTAATTCGCGCTGGAGCGTACGGAGAAGGATGACCGGCTCACTCCCTTCCAGGCGCAGCTGTTGCAGGATGTGCAGAGCACGTTTACTTTTCGCCGACAGCAGCGCATCAACCCAGTGGAAGGGGGTAAAGTGCGCGGCATCATTCACCGCCTGTTCCACGCGCGGCAGCGTCAGCTTGCCATCGGGCCACAGCAGGGCGAGCCTGTCCAGCGCCTGCGCCAGTGCCAGAAGGTTGCCTTCGTAGCAGTAGCACAGGAGCTGACTGGCGGCCTCATCCAGCTGCAAATTGTGCTGCTTTGCTCGCGCGGCAACCCATTTTGGCAGATGCGCCTGCTCTGGAGTCTGGCAGGAGACAAGCACCGCACTGGGGGTTAGCCGGGTAAACCAGGCAGCGTTTTCCTGCGCTTTTGTGAGTTTGTTGCCGCGTACGATAAGCAGCAGATCGCCGTGTAACAAACTCACCAGCATAGCCAGCTGTTCATTGATGGCAGCGTTAGGACCATTCTCAGGCAGCAGGATCTGGATTGTCTGACGAGAGGCAAACAGGCTCATGGCCTGACAAAGCGAGAAGATAGCGTTCCAGTCGGTACTGTTATCGATCTGGAACGTATGATGCTCATCGAAACCCTGCGCGGCTGCCGCATGGCGAACCGCATCAAGGCTTTCCTGTAGTAACAGGGGGTCGTTGCCGAGTAGCAGATAGGCCGCGCGCAGCCCTTCGTTGAGCTGCGCGCGGAGTTGTTCAGGATACAACCTGATCATCAGTTACCCAGAGACGTTGGCATATCCGGCGTGCTGGCATCCGGTGTTTCGATAACGTCAGCGCCTTTTTTCGTCGACGCGGCAATGGCAGGCAGCCTGCGGATCAGCTGTTCCGCGGCCTTATCATACATTTCCTTGATGATAATCTGCTGTTCGGCGTCTTTTGCCAGCGCCGTCTGCGGGTTATCGAAGAACGAGCGGTAGACTTTGGTATTGATAGGGTAAATATCTTTACCTGGCATCAAGACGGCCGCATCAACGGTAAGCACCATCTGATATTCCGCCGTCCGCCCATCCTGGAAGATCGAGGCCGTATCTTGTGACAGCGTTGATTTCAGGACACGGAGCGAAGGAACATCCTGACGTAGGGTTCCCTTCTCGATCAGCTTAACATCGTTCAAACGCAGCTGGTTACGAATGGCCCGGCTCAGCGGTCCGTTCGGATCGGATGAGTCGAAGATCATCGTTTTCATCTGCGCAGGCACTGCCGTGGTGTTGCGCAGGTGCCAGCCGCAGCCAGCGGTGACAAGCACCGCCAGAGATAAGAGTATTGTTGCCAGTTGTCGCACGTTTCCTCCCGCGCTTAGCCAACGACCAGATTCAGCAGTTTACCAGGTACGTAGATCACTTTACGTACGGTAACGCCCTCAAGGTATTTAGCGACCAGATGCTCCTGGCCTGCGCGCTCGCGAACCTGTTCTTCGGTTGCGTCGACCGCGACGGTAATTTTACCGCGCACTTTACCGTTAACCTGCACCACCACCAGCGTGGTGTTTTCCACCATAGCGGATTCATCCGCCACTGGCCACGGCGCATTGTCGATATCGCCTTCGCCTTTCAGTTCCTGCCACAGGGTAAAGCTAACGTGCGGCGTGAACGGGTTCAGCATGCGAACGACCGCCAGCAGCGCTTCACGCATTAACGCGCGATCCTGCTCGCCATCCTGCGGGGCTTTCGCCAGCTTGTTCATCAGTTCCATAATAGCCGCAATTGCGGTATTGAAGGTCTGACGACGACCAATATCATCGGTGACTTTCGCAATAGTTTTATGAACATCACGACGCAGCGCCTGTTGATCTTCAGTCAGTGCAGCTACGTTCAGCGCTGGCGCATCGCCCTGAGAGGTGTGCTCGTAAACCAGTTTCCAGACGCGCTTCAGGAAGCGGTTGGCCCCTTCAACGCCGGATTCCTGCCACTCAAGGGTCATATCTGCCGGGGAGGCGAACATCATGAACAGACGCACGGTATCCGCACCATAACGCTCAACCATCACCTGCGGGTCGATGCCGTTATTTTTAGACTTGGACATCTTGCTCATGCCGGTATAAACCAGTTCATGACCTTCAGCGTCTTTCGCCTTCACGATACGGCCTTTCTCGTCGCGCTCGACAATCGCATCAACCGGAGAAACCCAGTTACGCTCGCCGTTCGCGCCAACGTAGTAGAACGCATCTGCCAGCACCATACCCTGACACAGCAGTTGTTTTGCCGGCTCGTCGGAGTTGACCAGGCCTGCGTCACGCATCAGTTTGTGGAAGAAGCGGAAGTAGAGCAGGTGCATGATGGCGTGTTCAATGCCACCGATGTAAATGTCTACCGGCAGCCAGTAGTTTGCTGCATCAGAATCCAGCATGCCTTCTTTGTACTGCGGGCAGGTGTAGCGCGCATAGTACCAGGAGGATTCCATAAAGGTGTCAAAGGTGTCGGTTTCACGCAGCGCTGGCTGACCGTTGACGGTGGTTTTCGCCCACTCAGGATCGGCTTTGATCGGGCTGGTGATGCCGTCCATGACCACGTCTTCCGGCAGGATCACCGGCAGCTGATCTTCTGGCGTTGGCATCACGGTACCATCTTCCAGCGTCACCATTGGGATTGGCGCACCCCAGTAACGCTGACGGGAAACGCCCCAGTCGCGCAGACGGTAGTTCACTTTACGCTCGCCCACGCCCAGGGAGGCCAGCTTGTCGGCGATGGCGTTGAAGCCCTCTTCAAAGCTCAGGCCGCTGAACTCACCGGAGTTAAACAGGGTGCCTTTTTCAGTCAGCGCTTGCTCAGAGAGATCGGGTTCAGAGCCGTCAGCAGCAAGAATAACAGGCTTGATGGTCAGGCCGTATTTGGTGGCAAATTCGTAGTCGCGCTGGTCGTGACCCGGCACGGCCATCACGGCGCCTGTGCCGTATTCCATCAGTACGAAGTTGGCGGCCCAGACAGGGATCGCTTCGCCCGTCAGCGGGTGGATCGCTTTGAAGCCGGTATCAACGCCTTTTTTCTCCATCGTCGCCATGTCGGCTTCGGCCACTTTCGTGTTGCGGCATTCGTCGATAAAGGTCGCCAGTTCTGGATTGTTTTCTGCCGCTTTCTGCGCCAGCGGGTGACCTGCGGCCACGGCCAGGTAGGTCGCGCCCATGAAGGTGTCCGGGCGGGTGGTGTAGACGGTCAGGGTCTGATCGTAGTTCTCAACGTTGAAGGTAATTTCCACACCTTCGGAACGGCCGATCCAGTTGCGCTGCATGGTCTTAACGGTATCTGGCCAGTGGTCCAGATTGTCCAGATCGTTCAGCAGTTCGTCAGCGTAGGCGGTGATTTTGATAAACCACTGCGGGATCTCTTTACGCTCTACTTTGGTGTCGCAGCGCCAGCAGCAGCCATCGATAACCTGTTCGTTCGCGAGAACGGTCTGGTCATTTGGGCACCAGTTAACGGCAGAGGTCTTCTTGTACACCAGGCCTTTTTTATACAGCTCGGTGAAGAACTTCTGCTCCCAGCGGTAGTATTCCGGGGTACAGGTTGCCAGCTCGCGGCTCCAGTCATAGCCGAAGCCCAGCATTTTCAGCTGGTTTTTCATGTACGCGATGTTGTCGTACGTCCACGGAGCCGGTGCCGTGTTGTTTTTCACCGCCGCGCCTTCAGCAGGCAGGCCGAACGCATCCCAGCCGATAGGCTGAAGAACGTTTTTGCCCAGCATGCGCTGGTAGCGTGCAATCACGTCACCGATGGTGTAGTTACGCACGTGGCCCATGTGTAGTCGACCAGAAGGATAGGGAAGCATCGACAGGCAGTAATACTTCTCTTTGCTCTCGTCTTCGGTTACTTCAAAGGTGCGCTTCTCGTCCCAGTGTTGCTGGACTTTTGATTCTATCTCTTCCGGGCGGTATTGCTCTTGCATGGCAGCCAGTGGTCCTGTGTTCAATACAGCTACAAATGTAGCCAATGGATGTGGTAATTCAGATCCGCATAGCATAGCCCAAACGCCCGCGTCAAAACAGCCTTTCACGCAAATGCACTTTGCAGGAATTTACCGGGTCTGTGCTTCACCTGACAAAGCGGCGACGAAATAAGGTCTATTATTAGAGACAGTTACTTACCCGGGAGGCAAAATGATGAACAAGGTTGCTCAATTTTACCGTGAACTGGTAGCGACTCTGACGGAACGGCTGCGTAACGGCGAGCGTGATATCGACGCGCTGGTCGAACAGGCACGCGCACGCGTGACGCAAACGGGTGAGTTAACGCGAACCGAAGTGGAAGAGGTAACGCGCGCCGTGCGCCGCGACCTGGAGGAGTTCGCGCGAAGCTATGAAGAGAGCCAGGACGAGATCGCCGACAGTGTTTTTATGCGGGTAATTAAAGAGAGCCTGTGGCAGGAGCTGGCGGATATTACCGATAAAACTCAGCTGGAGTGGCGCGAGGTGTTCCAGGATTTAAACCACCACGGTGTCTATCACAGCGGCGAAGTAGTGGGGCTGGGGAACCTGGTGTGTGAGAAGTGCCACCACCATATCGCCGTGTATACGCCGGAGGTGTTGTCGCTGTGTCCGAAGTGCGGTCACGACCAGTTCCAGCGTCGCCCGTTTGAGCCATAAGTAAAAGCGCAGGTTTATTCCCTCTCCCACAGGGAGAGGGTCGGGGTGAGGGCATCAGGCCGCAGAATAATAAGCCAGCCGCTCCGCCAACAAATCCACAAACGCTTCCCGATCGATATCCACCATCACCGTGGTATTCGGCTTGTTTCCCGTTAGCGAGTAATAGTCCACCACCGTCATTCCCTGGGTATATTTCCCCTGTGTTTCCACACCAACCCAACGCTCGACCGTGGTAAACATTTCCGGCTTCAGCAGCCAGGCGATGGTGCATGGGTCATGCAGCGGGGCGCCGTGGAAGCCCCACTTCTCGGCTTTGTGATACTCCATAAAGAAGTCGAGCAGCTCTGCCACGGTCGTTGCAACCGGGTTGCCCACAGAACGGAATCGTTCAATGTCCTGCGCCATAATTTGTGCGCGGTGGGTAACGTCCAGCCCCGCCATCACAATCGGCAGGCCCGACTGGAAGACGATTTCCGCGGCTTCCGGGTCAACGAAGATGTTGAACTCTGCTGCTGGCGTCCAGTTCCCCAGCCCCATTGCCCCGCCCATGATGACGATACGGGCGATGTTGCTGTGCAGTTCAGGATGGCTGTTCAGCAGCAGCGCTACGTTGGTCTGCGGGCCGGTCGCCACCAGCGTTACGGGCTCGGCGCTTTCACGTAGCACCTTTGCCATGAGCTCGACGGCAGTGCAGTTTTGCGGTGCGAAATCCGGCTCCGGCAGCGCCGGACCATCCAGCCCACTTTCACCGTGAACGTTATCCGCAATGATCAGCTCGCGCATCAGCGGCTTAACGGCGCCACCAGCGACCGGAATATCGGTGCGTTTTAGCAGCGTCAACATGCGCAACACGTTTCGCAAGGTTTTATCCGGCGTCTGGTTTCCGGCGGAGGAGGTGACAGCTTTTACGTCCAGTTCAGGGGAGGCAAGAGCAAGGACGAGTGCGATCGCGTCATCATGACCCGGATCGCAGTCGAGAATAATTGGCTGTGCCATAGCGTTCTCCATTCTCAGCATTATTTGTGACAAGGTTAACGCTGCGATGTGACGCCGAATAGAAAAAGAGATCTAAAGCGTGAAGCAGTGCGCAATCCGCAGATTGCGCACTAAAAAGATTAATGCAGGATTTTGGCGAGGAAGTCTTTTGCACGTTCAGATTTAGGATTTGCGAAGAACTCTTCTTTTGGTGAGTCTTCAACAATTTTCCCTTCATCCATGAAGATCACGCGGTTGGCCACTTTACGGGCGAAGCCCATTTCGTGCGTCACCACCATCATGGTCATCCCTTCGTGCGCCAGCTCCACCATGACGTCCAGCACTTCGTTGATCATCTCAGGATCGAGCGCGGACGTCGGCTCATCAAACAGCATAGCCACCGGATCCATGCACAGCGCACGCGCGATTGCCACACGCTGCTGTTGGCCGCCCGAAAGCTGCGCCGGGAACTTATCCGCATGTGCAGACAGCCCGACGCGTTCCAGCAACTTCAGCCCCTTTTCGCGCGCCGCTTTTTTGTCGCGCTTCAGCACTTTCACCTGCGCCAGCGTCAGGTTCTCAATGATGGAGAGGTGAGGGAACAGCTCAAAATGCTGGAACACCATCCCTACGTGGGAGCGAAGCTGGGCAAGGTTGGTTTTGCGGTCATTCACTTTGGTGCCGTTAACGACAATCTCGCCCTGCTGGACAGGTTCCAGCCCATTAACGGTTTTGATAAGCGTCGACTTACCGGAACCGGACGGGCCGCAGACCACCACCACATCGCCTTTTTTCACTTCTGTTGAGCAGTCGGTCAGCACCTGAAAGTGCCCATACCATTTAGAAACATTTTTCAGGGAAATCATTATACCGTCCTTTTCTTCAGCCAGCTGACCAACAGCGATGCGCTTAAACTAATCACAAAATAGACCCCGCCCGCGAAGAGGATCATCTCAACCTGCGTTCCGTCACGTTCGCCAATGGTGGAGGCGGTACGGAAGAAGTCTGCCAGGCTCAGCACGTAGACCAGGGAGGTATCCTGGAACAGGACGATGCCCTGCGTCAGCAGCAGCGGAACCATGGCGCGAAACGCCTGCGGCAGAATAATGAGCTTCATAGACTGCCAGTGCGTCATACCGAGCGCCAGCGCAGCGCTGGACTGCCCGCGCGAGATACTCTGAATACCGGCGCGGATGATCTCTGAGTAGTAGGCGGCTTCAAACATGGAAAACGCCACCATGGCAGAGATCAGGCGGATATCGGTCTTTGGCGACAGTCCCAGTACGTTCTGTAAAAAGCCGGGAACAATCAGATAAAACCACAGCAGCACCATGACCAGTGGAATGGAGCGGAACACGTTAACGTAAGCCGTGGCAAACCAGGCGAGCGGCTTAAAGCTCGACAGGCGCATCACTGCCAGCAGGGTGCCCCAGACAATACCGACGATAATGGCGATAACGGTGATCTTTAAGGTGATTGCCAGTCCATCCAGCAGATAGGGCATGGAGGGAACAATGGAACTCCAGTCAAAATCGTACATTTATTTGCCCCCCAGATTGCCCGGCAGGCGTACTTTGCGTTCAACCAGGTTCATCACCAGCATGATGAATGCGTTAATCAGAACATAGGCGAGCGTGATCGCCGTGAAGGATTCCCATGCGTGAGCGGAATAATCCAGCAGTTTGCCCGCCTGCGCCGCCATATCTACCAGACCAATGGTTGAGGCGATAGCCGAGTTTTTTACCAGGTTCATCATTTCGGACGTCATCGGCGGAACGATGACGCGGTAAGCGTTCGGCAGCAGTACGTAACGGTAGGCCTGAGGCAGAGTCAGGCCCATCGCCAGTGCCGCATTCTTTTGCCCGCGCGGCAGTGACTGTATGGCGGCACGTACCTGCTCGCAGACGCGCGCAGCGGTGAACAGCCCCAGACACAGCATAGAGGAGACAAAAAATTGTACGTTAGGATCCAGCTCGGCCTTAAACCACATGCCGAGATCTTCCGGCAGCAGTTCCGGGATCACCAGATACCAGGTAAAGAACTGCACGATCAGCGGAACGTTACGGAACAGTTCCACATAGAGCGTGCCAATTGAAGAGAGAAAACGGTTAGGGACGGTACGCAGAATACCGAACAGCGAACCGACAAGAAACGCGATAATCCACGCCGTTATCGATAACGCAACGGTAACCTGAAAGCCGCTCCACAGCCAGCCGAGATAGGTGGTGTTGCCGAACGGGGCTTGTTGCAGAAAGATGCCCCAGTTCCAGTCAATTGACATAGTAAACTCCAGAAAAAAAAGGGTAGCAGCGCTACCCTCGAAGATTGGTGAGAAGCTCAATTTTTGCGCTGAGTGGGGAACGACCACTCAACGTATAGTCTGTCCATGCTTCCCGACAATCGAGAGGGCAGGAGATCCCGCCCCTGTCGTTCTAATTAGTTAAGAGCTTTGTCGTTTGGTGATTTGAACAGCGCTTTCATGTCGTCAGACAGTTCAAAGTTCATGTTCAGGTTTTTTGGTGGAATTGGGTTCTTGAACCATTTGTCGAACCATTTTGCCGCTTCGCCGGAGGTTTGCGCCTGAGCGATGGTGTCATCGATCAGTTTCTTGAAGTCCTCGTCACCTTTACGCAGCATACAGCCGTAGGCTTCTTTCGACTGGGCGGTACCGACGATTTCCCAGTTGTCTGGTTTCTTCGCCTTGGCGCGCTCGCCTGCCAGCAGAGCGTCATCCATCATAAACGCGACGGCACGGCCGCTTTCCAGGGTACGGAAGGAGTCGCCATGGTCTTTCGCGCTGATGATGCGCATGTCCATTTTCTTCTCGTCGTTCAGCTTGTGCAGCAGCACTTCGGACGTGGTACCGGAGGTCACGACAACCGCTTTGCCTTTCAGGTCAGCAAAATCTTTGATGTCGCCGCCTTTCTTCGTCAGCAGGCGGGTGCCCACAACGAAGATGGTGTCCGAGAAAGCGGCCTGTTTCTGACGCTCAAGGTTGTTGGTGGTTGAGCCACATTCAAAATCAAATGTGCCGTTTTGCAGCAGAGGAATACGGTTCTGTGAAGTGATGGGGATCAGCTTCACTTGCAGGTCAGGTTTGTTCAGCTTTTTCTTCACGGCTTCAACGATGGCGTTGGAGTAATCCTGTGAATAGCCCACGACTTTTTGCGTGTTGTCGTAGTAAGAGAACGGGACAGAAGATTCACGGTGGCCGACCACGATCACGCCGTTTTTGGCAATCTTGTCGAGAGTGCTTCCTGCTGCCGGAGCGTCTTCAGCGTGGACAACCCCCGCAGACATTCCCATAACCAGCATTGCTGTGGCCAGTTTACGTAATTGCATACCCAACTCCTTTCTTATCAGCGCCAGTGACGCATAGATACCCATTGTGATGTTGTTATATCTCGCGCAATGCGAGTGCAGTGTTATGCAAGCTTGTTAACATTTAGTCTGGCTTAATGTAAAGATTTTGCTGCGTTATTGTTTATTTTTGCGAAGCGCGCCGCACCATTCAGAGGCAATAATCCCTCGTTGCACCGTTTCGGTGCTACCGATGATCTACGCTGGTGCGACAAGGTTGCATGTTAAGCCAGACAGCGTTGATGTAAGTAAACAAAGCAACAGGCGTGCCAGAATTGAAGTTTGGGAGGAAATTGTCGGGCGGCGCCGGCGCCGGAGAGCAGGCCGGGTAAGGCGTAGCCGCCACCCGGCAACAGAAGGTAAGGTTATTTACGACGCTGACGCAGGCTCATCAGCACTGCGCCAAAGCCGAACAGCACGGTCAAAATCCACAGCGGCCAGTTCCCGGTGCGCGCGTAAGGGGTGAGCCCGGTAGTTGGCGTGACGTTAGTAGTCAGCACCTCACGGGTAAATTGCGGGATCATGGCCTGGATTTCACCCTGCGGACCAATCACGGCGGTAATGCCGTTATTGGTGCTGCGCAGCAACGGACGCGCCAGCTCCAGAGAACGCATTCGCGCCATCTGGAAGTGCTGCCACGGACCAATCGATTTACCGAACCACGCATCGTTTGAGATGGTCAGCAGATAGTCGGTGTCCGGGCGGAAATTATCGCGCACCTGCTCGCCGAGGATAATCTCGTAGCAAATGGCGGCCGTCAGGGCAAAACCGTGCGCATGCAGCTGCGGCTGGACGTAAGGGCCCCGGCTGAATGAGGACATCGGCAAATCAAAGAACGGTGCCAGTGGGCGCAGAATAGACTCCAGCGGAACAAATTCGCCAAACGGTACAAGGTGGTTTTTGTTGTAACGATTGGTCGAGGTATAGCTGTATTCGCTGTCCTTACCGAGCGTAATGATCGTGTTGTACGTGTCATAGCGGTTCTGCTGATTGAGACGCGCATCCACAATTCCGGTGATCAGCGTACTGCCGCGTGCGCGCAGCAGATCGTCCATCATCTTCAGGAAGGGCTGCTGATTGATCTCCAGGTCTGGGATCGCAGACTCAGGCCAGATGATGAGCTGCGATTTGCCCATCACCTTTTCAGTGGCGTTGGCGTAGATTTTCAGCGTGTTCAGCAGCTGATTCTCATCCCATTTCAGGGACTGCGGGATATCGCCCTGGACCAGAGAAACCTGCGTGGCGCGCGCGGGCTCCAGCGTAAACCACTGGATATAACGCAGCGGGAAGGGCAGGGCAAACAGGATTAACGCGGCAACCAGCGGCTTCCAGTTACGTGTCACCAGGGCCAGCACCAGCAGGCCGCTGACGATCATCAACAGGAAGTTGATGGCTTCCACGCCCATGACCGGGGCCAGGCCTTTCAGCGGGCCGTCTACCTGGCTATAGCCGAACTGCAACCACGGGAAGCCGGTCAGTACCCAGCCGCGCAGAAATTCGGTGATTTGCCAGACAACGGGTGCCGCTATCGCTACGCGCAGCCAGGTCGTTTTTGGCCACAGGCGAGACAGGATGCCCGCGAACAGGCCGGTGTAGAGCGAGAGATAGGCGGCGAGCAGCACAACCAGGAAGACGTTAACCGGCCCCGGCATTCCGCCAAATTGCGCGATACTGACGTAGACCCAGTTGATACCAGAGCCAAACAGTCCCAGCCCCCAGAAGTAGCCGATGGCCGCGGCCTGTACCGGACGACGGTTCAGGGTAAGCCCCTGTAGCCCCATCAGGGAGAGAATAGCGGCTGGCCAGATATCGTAAGGAGAAAAAGCCAGCGTACCGCTGGCTCCGAGTAACAGCGCCAGCAGCAAACGGACGCGCTGGCGTTCAACGAGTGGGGCAAATGCCATTTACATTAATCTTCCAGTTTTGGCACCGGTGAGTCGTCCGGCATTCTGACGTGAACCTGAATAATACGTCGGCTGTCAGCCATTGCGACCTTGAACTGGTAACCATCGATGTCAACGGTTTCACCGCGGGCCGGAAGATGGCCGAAGGCCTGCATCACCAGACCACCAATGGTGTCCACTTCTTCATCGCTGAAGCTGGTGCCAAAGGTATCGTTGAAGTCTTCAATGGAGGCCAGCGCGCGCACGGTCCAGGTGTGGCGGCTCAGCTGACGGAAGTCAATATCCTCTTCTTCGTCATACTCGTCTTCGATTTCGCCCACGATCAGCTCAAGGATGTCTTCGATTGTGACCAGACCGGAAACGCCACCAAATTCATCAATAACAATCGCCATGTGATAGCGCTGGGAGCGAAACTCCTTCAGCATCCGATCCACACGCTTACTTTCCGGCACAACCACGGCCGGGCGTAACACCTTTTCCATACTGAAGGCTTCGGCATCGCTGCGCATAAACGGCAGCAGATCTTTCGCCATCAAAATCCCTTCGATGTGATCTTTATCTTCGCTGATGACCGGGAAGCGCGAGTGAGCCGATTCGATAATCACATCGAGGCACTCGTCCAGCGTCTGGTTGCGTTTCAGGGTAATCATCTGCGAGCGGGGGATCATGATGTCGCGGACGCGCTGGTCGGCGATGTCCATCACCCCTTCGAGCATTTCGCGCGTATCTTCGTCGATAAGGTCGTTCTGCCCGGAATCACGAATCAGCTCCAGCAGTTCATCACGGTTTTTCGGTTCGCCGTGGAAAAGCTGGTTCAGAATGAGGGAGAAAAATCCCTTTTTAGTGGTTGTCGTGTCGCTACTGTGTGAATTGTCGTCGCTCATGGCGTTTGTTAAGGGTTCTCTTGTTAGTTCAACGTTAACCGCCGCGCTATGTCCCTGCGCGGCGGCATGGTAGTCAGTGACTGACTATTCTTTCTCGGCAATGTACGGATCCTCATAGCCCAGAGCAAGCATTATCTCTGTCTCGAGGGATTCCATCTCTTCCGCTTCGTCATCTTCAATATGGTCGTAACCCAGAAGATGCAGGCTACCGTGCACCACCATGTGTGCCCAGTGCGCTTCCAGCGGCTTTTGCTGCTCTTTGGCTTCCTGCTCAACCACCTGACGGCAGATGATCAAATCGCCCAGCAGCGGCATCTCAATGCCCGGAGGGGCTTCGAATGGGAAAGAGAGCACGTTGGTCGGCTTATCTTTCCCGCGGTAGGTCAGGTTGAGCTCATGGCTTTCTGCTTCATCCACCAGGCGAATCGTGACCTCTGATTCTTCCTGAAACTGGGGGATAACGGCATCCAGCCATTTCTGAAACTGTGCCTCTTCTGGCATGCCGGAATTATCTTCACAGGCCAGCTGTAAATCGAGGATCACCTGACTCATTTCTGTTCATGCTCCTGCGCTTCGCGCTTACGTTCTGCGGCCAGTTCGGCCCTGCGCTTCTGATCTGCCTCTTCCCAGGCCTCATAAGCGTTAACGATACGCGCGACCACCGGATGGCGTACCACGTCTTCACTGTGGAAGAAGTTGAAGCTGATTTCCTCTACCTCGGCCAGGACTTCGATGGCGTGACGCAGACCCGATTTGGTGTTACGCGGCAGGTCAATCTGGGTGACGTCACCGGTGATAACCGCTTTCGAGTTAAAGCCAATACGCGTCAGGAACATCTTCATCTGTTCGATAGTGGTGTTCTGGCTCTCATCCAGAATGATGAACGCGTCGTTAAGCGTACGGCCACGCATGTAGGCCAGCGGGGCCACTTCAATCACGTTACGCTCGATGAGCTTTTCAACTTTCTCGAAGCCGAGCATTTCGAACAGCGCGTCATACAGCGGGCGCAGATACGGGTCGACCTTCTGGCTCAGATCGCCCGGCAGGAAGCCCAGTTTTTCACCGGCTTCAACAGCAGGGCGGGTCAGCAGGATACGGCGGATCTCCTGACGCTCAAGCGCATCGACCGCAGCAGCAACGGCCAGATAGGTTTTACCCGTACCCGCCGGGCCCACGCCGAAGGTGATGTCATGGTCGAGAATATTGGCGATGTACTGCGCCTGGTTCGGGGTACGAGGCTTAATCACGCCGCGTTTAGTTTTGATGTTGATGGCTTTGCCATAGTCCGGCACGCTCTCCGCGCTCTGCTCAAGCACGCGCGCCTCTTTGATGGCCAGGTGGATCTGTTCAGGTTCAATATCCTGGATCTCACCGCGCATCGGGGCGGTATCAACATACAGGCTGCGGAGAATATCTGCCGCGGCGTTGACGCAGATTGGGCGTCCGGTGAGTTTGAAATGGTTATCGCGACGATTGATTTCGATACCCAGACGTCGCTCCAGTTGTTTGATGTTGTCATCAAACGGCCCGCACAGGCTCAGCAGGCGAGCGTTGTCTGCGGGCTCAAGGCTAATTTCACGCGTATCTATGTTCAAACTGTTCCTCTTTAATTGGTTAACTGACCTGTGGCCACACGGCGTAATAAAACGGTCATTACCGAAATTATTCACGCCACAGAATAAAGGCGCAAGCGTTGCGGTAGATATTGGGGGTGATGAGAGGAAATACAAGGCCTGCCGGACAGGCAGGCCAGGAGGATCACGGCTGGTAAATACCTACGCCAGAGTCGTTGACCTTGCGGGTGCGAGAGATAACGGATTCCGGAGTCTGTGCAATTCGCAGACCCATTTCATCCTCAGTGCGTACCACCTTCCCGCGCAGCGAGTTCGTGAGCACTTCGACAATCTCGACGTCCACAAACTTACCGATCATGTCCGGGGTGCCTTCAAAATTCACCACGCGGTTATTTTCGGTTCGACCAGACAGTTCCATGATGCTCTTACGGGAGGTGCCTTCCACCAGAATACGCTGGACAGTGCCGAGCATGCGACGACTCCAGGCGTTGGCCTGCTGGTTGATACGCTCCTGTAGAATATACAGACGCTGCTTTTTCTCTTCTTCCGGTACATCATCAACCATATCGGCCGCAGG
Source organism: Enterobacter cloacae complex sp. 677-3DZ2D5B (assembly GCF_004136695.1). NCBI lineage: Bacteria > Pseudomonadati > Pseudomonadota > Gammaproteobacteria > Enterobacterales > Enterobacteriaceae > Enterobacter > Enterobacter cloacae complex sp. 677-3DZ2D5B. The sequence continues at coordinate 92,985 of NZ_QFLS01000001.1, forward strand.
GGTGCCCGGGCGCGCAGAGAAGATAAAGCTGTAGCTGACGTCGAAATTCACCTCGCCGATGAGCTTCATGGTGCGCTCGAAGTCATCAGCGGTTTCGCCAGGGAAGCCGACGATAAAGTCGGAGCTAATCTGGATATCCGGGCGCGCTTCACGCAGCTTGCGGATGGTGGACTTATACTCCAGCACCGTATGTGGACGACCCATCAGGTTCAGCACGCGGTCAGAGCCGCACTGGATCGGCAGGTGCAGGAAGCTCACCAGCTCTGGCGTATCGCGATAGACGTCAATAATGTCGTCGGTAAATTCCATCGGATGGCTGGTGGTAAAGCGAATGCGGTCGATGCCGTCAATCGCCGCCACCAGACGCAGCAGTTCAGCAAAGCTGCCGGTGGTACCGTCGTAGTTTTCCCCGCGCCAGGCGTTCACGTTCTGCCCCAGCAGGTTCACTTCGCGAACGCCCTGCGCGGCAAGCTGCGCGATTTCAAACAGGATATCGTCTGCCGGGCGGCTCACTTCTTCACCGCGGGTATAAGGCACCACGCAGTAAGTACAGTATTTGTTGCAGCCTTCCATGATGGAGACGAAGGCGGTCGGGCCATCAGCGCGCGGCTCTGGCAGACGGTCAAATTTCTCGATCTCCGGGAAGCTCACGTCAACCACCGGGCTACGGCTGCCGCGAACCTGGTTAATCATCTCTGGCAGGCGGTGCAGGGTTTGAGGGCCAAAAACGATATCCACATAGGGGGCTCTCTGGCGGATCAGCTTACCTTCCTGCGATGCGACGCAGCCACCCACGCCAATGATCAGGTCCGGATTTTTCCGTTTGAGAAGCTTCCAGCGGCCTAACACATGAAAGACTTTTTCCTGTGCTTTTTCACGAATTGAACAGGTGTTCAGCAGCAGCACATCGGCTTCTTTCGCATTTTCAGTCAGCTGGTATCCGTGGGTGGTATCCAGCAGATCGGCCATCTTCGATGAATCGTATTCGTTCATCTGACAGCCCCAGGTTTTTATATGGAGTTTTTTAGTCATCGACTTGCTCAGCTCAGGATTGCAAGCCGCGTATTGTAATGCTTTGGTGCGGTTGTGACCAGTATGAAGGTTGTCAACCTCAGGGCCGCAAAAATCCGGTAAACTTAAGGCATTCTTCAATAAGGAATAGTGACCATGACACTCCTGAACACCGAAGTTGCCGTTGTTGGCGGCGGTATGGTCGGCGGCGCACTGGCGCTGGGGCTGGCGCAGCAGGGATTTGACGTAACCGTTATTGAACAGGCGGCTCCGCCGGCATTCGATCCTGCCAGCCAACCGGACGTGCGTATTTCCGCCATCAGCGCGGCCTCTGTTGATCTGCTTCGCGGGCTGGGCGTCTGGGAGGCGGTGCTGGCGATGCGCGCGCATCCTTACAGCCGTCTCGAAACCTGGGAGTGGGAAAATGCTCACGTGTCGTTTGATGCCGCCGAGCTGAAACTGCCGCGCCTGGGCTATATGGTGGAAAACAACGTGCTCCAGCAGGCACTCTGGCAGGCGCTGGAGGCGCACCCGAAGGTGACGCTGCGCGTGCCGGACTCGCTGAAAGGCCTGCATCGTCATGAGGGCGGGTATCTCCTGACGCTGGACAACGACGATGAGCTGGCCGTGAAGCTGGTGGTGGGGGCGGATGGCGCGAACTCGCAGGTCAGGCAGATGGCAGGCATTGGGATCCATGCCTGGCAGTACCAGCAGTCCTGCATGCTGATCACCGTTCAGTCAGCAAACGCGCCGGGCGAAAGCACCTGGCAGCATTTTACGCCGAACGGCCCGCATGCATTCTTACCGCTGTTTGATAACTGGGCTTCGCTGGTGTGGTACGACAAACCGGCGCGCATTCGACAGTTGCAGGGGCTGTCCATGGATCAGTTGCAGCGCGAAATCCGCCAGCACTTCCCGAGCCGTCTGGGCAACGTGACCCCGGTTGCCGCCGGCGCATTCCCGCTGATGCGACGCCATGCGTTGCAGTATGCCCGTGAAGGACTGGTGCTTGTGGGGGACGCGGCGCACACCATTCATCCGCTGGCGGGGCAGGGGGTGAATCTGGGATACCGTGACGTCGATGCGTTACTGGATGTGCTGGGTAACGCTCGCGCCCACGCGGAAGCCTGGGCCAGCCATCAGGTTCTGAAGCGCTACCAGACGCGCCGTATGGCGGATAACTTCATTATGCAGTCGGGGATGGATCTGTTCTATGCCGGGTTCAGCAATGATGTTGGTCCGGTGCGTATAGTGCGCAATATTGGATTGATGGCAGCGGAACGTGCCGGTGGTCTGAAGCGTCAGGCCCTGAAGTACGCCCTCGGACTCTGATCTTTATTCCCTCTCCCCGTGGGAGAGGGTTAGGGTGAAGGCATCAGGCCGCACTATTCTGAACAACAAAAACAAAAAAGCCCGCAGAGCGGGCTTGTTTGTTTAAAGTGGCTGGGGTGCAGGGATTCGAACCCCGGAATGCTGGTATCAGAAACCAGAGCCTTACCGCTTGGCGACACCCCAATTGCGTTAAACAAACTGCTTAACGACTTTAAAGTGGCTGGGGTACGAGGATTCGAACCTCGGAATGCCGGAATCAGAATCCGGTGCCTTACCGCTTGGCGATACCCCAACAATGTTCAGTTTACCGAATCGTATTCGATAACGTAAATATGGTGGCTACGACGGGATTCGAACCTGTGACCCCATCATTATGAGTGATGTGCTCTAACCAACTGAGCTACGTAGCCAGTACTGCAATCTTCGATGGCTGGGGTACCTGGATTCGAACCAGGGAATGCCGGTATCAAAAACCGGTGCCTTACCGCTTGGCGATACCCCAATACCGCGGAGAACCGCATGATCGAAGAAATATGGCTGGGGTACCTGGATTCGAACCAGGGAATGCCGGTATCAAAAACCGGTGCCTTACCGCTTGGCGATACCCCATCCGTGCAACGCTTACCTGGGAATGGTGCGGGAGGCGAGACTTGAACTCGCACACCTTGCGGCGCCAGAACCTAAATCTGGTGCGTCTACCAATTTCGCCACTCCCGCAAAAAAGATGGTGGCTACGACGGGATTCGAACCTGTGACCCCATCATTATGAGTGATGTGCTCTAACCAACTGAGCTACGTAGCCATCTTTTTTTCGCGTTACCTTATCGGCGTTGCGGGGCGCATTATGCGTATAGACCCTTGCAGCGTCAACACCTTTTTCAATGAAAATAGCCGGAATGTGACTGTTTGGTTAGGTTGCGAACAGCGAGGCCGAATATTCGACAATTATTGGTTATTAATCGATTTTATGCCGGGAAAAGAGAGGCAAAAAAATCAGGCCCCGGAGGGCCTGATTATAGTCTGGACATTATTTATAAGCAGACTGGTGAACGCCCACCGCGCGTCCTGACGGATCGTTCATCGCTTTGAAGGATTCATCCCATTCAATGGCTTTAGCAGAAGAGCAGGCGACCGAAGGACCACCCGGTACGCACTCGGCTGCGCTTGGAACCGGGAACAGCTCCTCAAAGATCTCACGGTACAAATACGCCTCTTTCGAGGCTGGCGTGTTGTACGGGAAACGGAAGCTCGCAGTTTCCAGTTGTTGATCAGAAACCTGTTTCGCCGCCACCTCTTTCAGGGTGTCGATCCAGCTGTAGCCTACGCCATCGGAGAACTGCTCTTTCTGACGCCACGCCACGCTCGCCGGCAGGTAGGATTCAAAACATTCACGCAGGATATGTTTCTCCATTTTGCCGTTGCCGCACATTTTGTCCTGTGGGTTGATGCGCATCGCCACATCGAGGAATTTCTTATCGAGGAACGGCACGCGGGCTTCCACACCCCAGGCGGACATCGCTTTGTTGGCGCGCGCGCAGTCAAACATGTGCAGCGCCTGTAGCTTACGCACCGTTTCTTCATGCAGCTCTTTGGCGTTTGGCGCTTTGTGGAAATAGAGGTAACCGCCAAACACTTCGTCAGAACCCTCGCCGGAGAGCACCATCTTGATGCCCATCGCTTTGATCTTCCGCGACATCAAATACATCGGCGTGGAGGCGCGAATGGTGGTCACATCATAGGTTTCAATGTGATAGATCACATCGCGGATCGCATCCAGACCTTCCTGTACGGTGAAGTGAATTTCATGGTGCACCGTGCCAAGATGGTTCGCCACTTCCTGGGCGGCTTTCAGGTCAGGTGCCCCTTCCAGACCCACGGCAAAGGAGTGCAGTTGTGGCCACCAGGCTTCAGAGCGCTCCTGATCTTCCACGCGACGTGCGGCGAATTTCTTGGTGATCGCGGAGATCACGGAGGAGTCCAGACCGCCGGAGAGCAGTACACCGTAGGGGACATCTGACATCAGGTGGCTTTTCACTGACTCTTCCAGCGCCTGACGCAGTTCCGCTTTGTCCGTCACGTTGTCTTTCACCGCTTCATAATCAAACCAGTCGCGCTGGTAGTACGGGCGGATCTCGCCGTCCTGGCTCCACAGGTAGCTACCTGCCGGGAACTCTTTGATGGTGCGGCATACCGGTACCAGGGCTTTCATCTCTGAGGCAACGTAGAAGTTACCGTGTTCATCGTGTCCCATGTACAGCGGGATAATACCAATATGGTCGCGGCCAATCAGGTAAGCGTCTTTTTCGCTGTCGTACAGGGCGAAGGCGAACATACCTTGCAGGTCGTCGAGGAACTCCGGGCCTTTCTCCTGATACAGCGCCAGGATCACTTCGCAGTCTGAGCCGGTCTGAAACGCGTAGCGATCGCCGTACTCAGCGCGCAGCGCCTGATGGTTGTAAATTTCACCGTTAACAGCCAGCGCGTGCGTTTTTTTCTCGTTATACAGCGGCTGTGCGCCAGCGTTGACATCAACAATGGAGAGACGTTCGTGAGCCAGAATCGCTTTATCGCTGGCGTAAACGCCTGACCAGTCCGGACCGCGATGGCGCATCAGGCGGGACAATTCGAGTGCTTTTTTACGCAGTTCGCCCGCGTCAGTTTTAATATCCAGTACGCCAAAAATAGAACACATAACCTTCTCCGTTAACCCTGTTGCGTTGTGATGTTGCTTGCTTATGAAAATGCCGCAAAAAGGGGAGGGGGCGCAAGCGTTTTACCGATGAAAACGTAAAAAGTGCAATGGCAATTGCCGAATCTTAAAAAAAGTGTATGCCTTAAGCAATTATATTGATGATTTCTCAATGAAGAGCTGATTTCGTTAGATGAAGTGATGTTTTAAGACAGCAGAAATGAAAAACCACGCCCTGAGGCGTGGTTCTGAATCAAATAACGTCGATTTCGTCGACAGAGGGGTAAATCCAGCTTGGCCGGAACGGCATCGTATCAATGTCATCAAGCTGTGAAACGCCAGAAAGCACCAGGATGGTTTCAAGCCCCGCCTGGAAGCCAGCAAGAATATCGGTACGCAGGTTGTCGCCTACAATGACGGTTTCTTCTGAGTGTGCCTGCATCGTATTCAGTGCGGCGCGGATAATCCACGGGCTCGGTTTACCGACAACAAACGGCTTACGGCCCGAGATTTTTTCGATACCGGCACACAGCGCACCGCAGGCGGGATAAAAACCGCGACCGTGCGTGTCCGGGTTGGTGGCGATAAAACGCGCACCGTTGGCGACAAAGTAGGCTGCCTTATGCATCATCTCCCAGTTAAAGGAGCGCGTTTCGCCCACGATGACAAAGTCCGGGTTCACGTCGGTGATGGTGAAGCCCGCTTTATACAGCTCGTGGATCAGCGCACCTTCACCAACCACATAGGCTTTTTTGCCTTCCTGACGCTTCAGGAAATCCGCGGTCGCCATCGCAGAGGTATAGAACACGCTGTCCGGGACGTTGACGCCCGCAGTAGCAAAGCGATTTGCCAGATCCTGACCAGTCTGTGAAGGGTAGTTCGTGAGAAGAACCAGTGGCATTCCTTTGTCGATGATGCGGTGAAGAAACTCCGCAGCACCCGGCACGGCAACGTTGTCGTGCATCAGCACGCCGTCGATATCACAAATTACATTCTTAATGGTCATGGACAATCCGACATCAAAAAAAGAAGGCGTTACTATAAGATCCGATCAGGATTCCAGCAAATGTTGCAGCAGGATCCCGTTCAGCATGGCACGTTTTACCAGGGCGAATGCGCCAATTGCCGAGCGGTGATCGAGCGTAGATCGCACCACCGGCAAATTCTGGCGAAATGCCTTCAGCGCCTGGGTATTGATGCAGCCTTCAATGGCGGGCAGTAACACTTTTTCGGCTTCAACGATCTCGCCGGCAATCACCACCTTTTGCGGATTAAACAGGTTGATGGCAATGGCGATGGTCTTACCCAGATGGCGTCCTACCTGTTCGATCACTTCGCAAGCCAGCGCATCGCCTTTGTTTGCCGCTTTGCAGATGGTGCCGATCTTACAATCGTCCAGCGTGACGCGGCTCTGGTAACCCTGCTCCAGCAGATGGCGAACGCGATGTTCAATGGCGGCGTTGGCGGCAACGGTTTCAAGACAGCCAAAATTACCGCAGTGGCAACGCTCGCCAAGCGGTTCCACCTGGATATGACCAATCTCGCCTACGTTACCGTTACGACCAATAAAAATGCGGCCATTCGAGATGATGCCCGCACCTGTACCACGGTGAACGCGCACCAGAATAGAGTCTTCGCAGTCCTGGCTCGCACCAAAGTAGTGCTCCGCCAGCGCCAGCGAGCGAATATCGTGACCAACAAAGCAGGTCAGCTTGAAGCGCTTTTCCAGCGCCTCAACCAGCCCCCAGTTCTCTACCTTAATATGCGGCATGTAGCGAATAACGCCGCTTTCCGGGTCAACCAGGCCGGGCAAAATCACCGAGATGGCGATGAGTTCACGGATCTTGCGCTGACAGCTTTCGATAAACTGCGCAATGGTATTCAGTAACGCATGTTCAAGCGTCTCCTGCGTGCGCTCAGGAAGGGGGTAATGCTCTTCGGCAATGGCCTTGCTGCTCAGGTCGTAGAGCGTAAGAGTGGTGTCATGACGTCCTAAGCGAACGCCAATGGCCTGAAAATTGCGGGTTTCCGTGACGATGGAAATCGCGCGGCGGCCCCCGGTGGAGGCCTGCTGATCGACTTCTTTGATCAGGCCGCGCTCAATAAGCTGACGTGTAATTTTTGTCACGCTGGCGGGAGCAAGCTGGCTTTGTTCGGCTATCTGAATGCGTGAGATTGGCCCGTGCTGGTCAATCAGGCGATAAACTGCCGCGCTGTTAAGTTGTTTAACGAGATCGACATTACCGATTTGAGCTTGTCCGCCTGGTGTCATACTTTTACTTACTCAGTGACGACCTCGTTACCATTAACGATGGTCTTAATAATTTTATAATCGTGTGTGAACGCCGTCAGGTTTGCAACCATACCTGGCGCAATACCACCGAGCTGTTTATCGACGCCAATGGCGCGCGCCGGATAAAGCGTGGCCATGCGCAGCACTTCCTCAAGCGCGATGCCGCAATGTTCAACGAGATTACGTACCCCTTCGATCATCGTCAGAGAAGAACCGCTCAGCGTGCCGTTCTCATCCACACACAGTCCATTCCGGTAGTATATTGTTTTACCAGCAAAAATGAACTGGTCAATATTCGCTCCTGCCGGAGCGGTAGCATCCGTCACCAGGCAGAGCTTGTCGCCTTTCAGGCGTTTGGCGTTGCGGATGTTGGTGTAATCGACATGCAAGCCGTCGGCGATAATGCCGCAGTAGACGTCTGGTTCATCCAGAATTGCGCCAACCAGTCCCGGTTCGCGGCCAGTAATATAGGGCATCGCGTTATAAAGGTGTGTGGCAAATGTAATGCCTGCGCGGAAACCGGCCTTCGCCTCTTTCAGCGTCGCGTTCGAATGGCCCGCAGATACCACAATCCCGGCGGCGGCCAGTTTGCTGATAACGTCCGTGCCGGTCATTTCCGGGGCCAGCGTCACTTTGGTGATCACATCGGCATTGGCGCACATGTAATCCACCAGCTCGGCATCCGGTTTGCGCACGTAGTTTGGGTTATGGGTGCCTTTCTTGACCATATTCAGCCAGGGCCCTTCCAGGTGCAGGCCCAGCGCCTGATTCGGATGTTTTGCCAGGTATTCGCGCATGACGCGGATACCCTGTTTCATCAGGTCATCGCTGCTGGTGATCAGCGTTGGCAGATAGCTGGTGCAGCCCGATTTCTCGTTGGCTTTCTGCATAATTTCCAGCGTTTCAACCGTCACCGCTTCTGGGGTATCGTTAAACTGGACACCGCCGCAGCCGTTAAGCTGTACGTCGATGAAACCGGGGGAGATTACAGCTCCATTGAGTGAACGCTGTTCGATCTCCGGCGGCAGTTCCGCCAGCGGGCAAACACGTTCAATCAGGCCATTGGCGATTACAATCGCATGGTCATCCAGAATTTCATGGCCGGTATAAATCCGACCGTGGGTTAAAGCGTACATATCGACCCCCGGTTAAAAAAAGCGACCGCCCCGGATAAAAGAGGCGGTTATTCAATTACAGACCTTTGATGTTCTCAGCTTCCAGCTCGTTGAAGTATTTCAGCGTTTTCACTTTCAGCTCCATGGTGGACGGTTCGTCACACACGACAACCGCTTTTGGATGCAGCTGTAAGCAGCTGATCGTCCACATATGGTTCACGTTGCCTTCAACGGCAGCCTGAAGCGCTTGCGCTTTCACCGCGCCCAGCACCAGAATCATCACTTCTTCGGCATCCAGCAGCGTGCCCACGCCCACGGTCAGCGCGTATTTAGGCACCTGATTGACGTCTCCGTCAAAGAAGCGGGAGTTAGCCACGCGCGTATCATGGGTCAGCGTTTTAATACGGGTACGGGAAGCCAGTGAAGATGCCGGTTCGTTGAACGCGATATGACCATCGTTGCCTACGCCGCCCATAAACAGGTGGATTTTACCGTAGGAACGGATTTTTTCTTCATACTGACGGCATTCTGCGTCAATATCAGGCGCGTTTCCATTCAGCAGGTTAATGTTTTCAGCCGGAATATCAACGTGATCGAAGAAATTACGGTGCATAAAGCTGTGGTAACTTTCCGGATGTTCCTTTGGCAGGCCGACATATTCGTCCATGTTGAAGGTCACAACGTGTTTAAAGCTAACCTGGCCCGCTTTGTGCATTTCAACCAGAGCTTTATAAGCGGTCAGGGGCGTGCCGCCGGTTGGAAGACCGAGAACGAAAGGACGATCGGCTGTTGGTTTGAACGCGTTGATACGATTAACGATATGACGAGCAGCCCATTTTCCGACTTGTTCAGCTGTTGCCAGGGGAATCAGTCTCATTATTCACCTCTAAAGTTTAAGTAAAAGTGGGCGGATGATTAGTGCAACCTGAACTAAGCGTAACCTGGAACCTTTCAGGCCGGATCAATCCGTCTTGATTTTTTGAATGATAAAATAAGTTTTCGTCGTTAGCCAGTGACAGGGAGGGTTTAATACGATATTTGGTGACAATAATCACAAAAAATAGGTGTTTAATTTGCGATACGAATTAATTTTTCACACACTCACACTGCCAGTGAATCATCAACTGTATCTATCGTTCGTGACACAATAAAAACATAGTTTATGCGCGAGTCTTAACAAAGGGTCTCGTAGGGGGAATAGGATGAATATTTTAGGTTTTTTCCAGCGCCTCGGTAGGGCTTTGCAGCTCCCTATCGCCGTGCTACCGGTTGCAGCATTGCTGCTGCGATTCGGGCAACCCGATCTTCTTAACGTGCCGTTTATTGCCCAGGCAGGCGGCGCAATTTTTGACAACCTGGCGCTGATTTTCGCCATCGGTGTGGCGTCAAGCTGGTCAAAAGACAGCGCGGGTGCCGCGGCACTGGCAGGGGCTGTCGGTTACTTCATCCTCACGAAAGCGATGGTAACCATCAATCCTGAAATCAACATGGGTGTGCTGGCAGGTATCATTACTGGCCTGGTGGGTGGCGCCGTGTACAACCGTTGGGCAGGTATCAAACTTCCTGACTTCCTGAGCTTCTTCGGCGGTAAACGTTTTGTGCCGATTGCGACGGGCTTTTTCTGTCTGATCCTCGCCGCCATCTTTGGCTACGTTTGGCCACCGGTGCAGCATGCTATCCATGCGGGTGGCGAGTGGATCGTGTCTGCGGGCGCAATGGGCGCGGGCATCTTCGGTTTCATTAACCGTCTGCTGATCCCAACCGGTCTGCATCAGGTACTGAACACCATCGCCTGGTTCCAGATTGGTGAGTTCACCAACGCGGCCGGCGCGGTATTCCACGGTGATATCAACCGCTTCTACGCAGGCGACGGCACCGCGGGCATGTTCATGTCTGGCTTCTTCCCAATCATGATGTTTGGTCTGCCTGGCGCGGCGCTGGCAATGTACCTGGCTGCGCCGAAAGCGCGTCGCCCAATGGTTGGCGGGATGCTGCTGTCCGTTGCGATCACCGCCTTCCTGACCGGCGTGACCGAGCCACTGGAATTCCTGTTCATGTTCCTGGCTCCGCTGCTGTATCTGATGCATGCGATCCTGACCGGTATCAGCCTGTTCGTCGCCACCCTTCTGGGTATCCATGCTGGCTTCTCCTTCTCCGCAGGCGCCATCGACTATGTGTTGATGTACAACCTGCCGGCGGCAAGCAGCAACGTCTGGATCCTGATGGTGATGGGCCTGATCTTCTTCGTTATCTACTTCGTTCTGTTCAGCGCGGTTATTCGTATGTTTAACCTGAAGACGCCTGGTCGCGAAGATACGAAAGATGATGTTGTGACCAGTGAAGCCAACAGCAATACCGAAGAGGGTTTAACCCAACTGGCAACCAGCTACATTGCCGCTGTGGGTGGCACCGACAACCTGAAAGCGATCGATGCCTGTATTACCCGTCTGCGTCTGACCGTAGGCGACTCCGCGCGCGTGAGCGATGCGATGTGCAAACGCCTGGGTGCGTCTGGTGTGGTGAAACTGAACAAACAAACCATCCAGGTTATCGTGGGTGCGAAGGCCGAATCTATCGGCGATGAAATGAAAAAAGTGGTTGCCCGTGGGCCGGTCGCTGCCGCCTCAACGGATAACGCGCCAGTGGCTGACGCGCCGGTTGCAAAACCGCAGGCTGTGCCAAACGCGGTGACCATCGCTGCGCTGGTTTCTCCGGTGACAGGTGACGTTGTTGCGCTTGAACAGGTGCCTGACGAAGCGTTCGCCAGCAAAGCGGTCGGTGACGGCGTGGCGGTGAAACCAACGGACAAAACCGTGGTCTCTCCGGCTGCCGGTACTATCGTGAAAATCTTTAACACCAACCATGCGTTCTGCCTGGAAACGGAAAAAGGCGCGGAGATCGTTGTCCATATGGGTATCGATACCGTTGCGCTGAACGGCCAGGGCTTTACTCGCCTGGTGGAAGAGGGTGCTGAAGTGGCGGCAGGCCAGCCGATTCTGGAAATGGATCTGGACTTCCTGAATGCCAACGCGCGCTCCATGATAAGCCCCGTCGTGTGCAGCAACATCGACGACTTCAGCGGTCTGGTGATCCAGGCGCAGGGGCAGGTAGTTGCAGGCCAGACGCCACTGTATGAGATTAAAGGCAAGTAATCGCTCCTGAGTAGAGTTATGCCTTTAGTGGCGGGGGATATCCTCCGCCGCTTTTTTTTGCAGCAATTGCCCCCATTATTTTCTTCCGGGACGTTTTAAGGGTTGTCACTACGTCCGGCTTATAAGATCATATGCCGTTATACGTTGTTTACGCTTTGAGGAATCCACGATGAGTGAGGCAGAAGCCCGCCCGAGTAACTTTATTCGTCAGATCATCGATGAAGATCTGGCCAGTGGTAAGCACACCACAGTCCACACGCGTTTCCCGCCGGAGCCAAATGGCTACCTGCACATTGGTCACGCCAAATCGATCTGCCTGAACTTTGGTATTGCGCAAGATTACCAGGGGCAGTGCAACCTGCGTTTCGATGACACCAACCCAGTAAAAGAAGACATCGAATACGTTGAGTCGATAAAAAACGACGTGCAATGGCTGGGCTTCAACTGGTCTGGCGATATCTGCTACTCCTCAGACTATTTCGATCAGCTGTATGCCTACGCGGTTGAACTGATTAACAAAGGTCTGGCATACGTCGACGAATTGTCAGCTGACGAAATCCGTGAATACCGCGGTACGCTGACTCAGCCTGGTAAAAACAGCCCGTTCCGCGATCGTAGCGTGGAAGAGAACCTGGCGCTGTTTGAAAAAATGCGTGCCGGTGGCTTCGAAGAAGGTAAAGCGTGTCTGCGTGCCAAAATCGATATGGCGTCTCCGTTCATCGTGATGCGCGATCCGGTGCTGTACCGCATTAAGTTCGCTGAACACCACCAGACCGGTAACAAGTGGTGCATCTACCCGATGTACGACTTCACCCACTGCATCAGCGATGCGCTGGAAGGCATTACGCACTCTCTGTGCACGCTGGAATTCCAGGACAACCGTCGTCTGTACGACTGGGTGCTGGATAACATCACCATTCCTGTGCATCCGCGTCAGTACGAGTTCTCTCGTCTGAACCTGGAATACACCGTGATGTCCAAGCGTAAGCTGAACCTGCTGGTCACCGACAAGCACGTTGAAGGCTGGGACGACCCGCGTATGCCGACCATCTCTGGCCTGCGTCGTCGTGGCTACACCTCGGCGTCCATTCGTGAGTTCTGCAAACGTATTGGCGTCACCAAGCAGGACAACACCATCGAAATGGCGTCTCTGGAATCCTGCATTCGTGAAGACCTGAACGAAAACGCGCCGCGCGCGATGGCAGTGATCGATCCAGTGAAACTGGTTATCGAAAACTATCCGCAGGGCGGAAGCGAACAGGTCTCGATGCCTAACCATCCGAACAAACCGGAAATGGGCACCCGCGACGTGCCGTTCAGCGGTGAAATCTGGATCGATCGCGCCGACTTCCGCGAAGAAGCGAACAAGCAGTACAAGCGTCTGGTGCTGGGCAAAGAAGTGCGTCTGCGTAACGCCTATGTGATCAAAGCAGAGCGAGTAGAGAAAGATGCGGAAGGTAACATCACGACCATCTTCTGTACGTACGACGCAGAGACGCTGAGTAAAGATCCGGCGGATGGCCGTAAAGTAAAAGGTGTAATCCACTGGGTGAGCGCGCAGCATGCGCTGCCGGTTGAGATCCGTCTCTACGATCGTCTGTTCAGTGTGCCTAATCCAGGCGCTGCGGAGGACTTCCTGGCGGTCATTAACCCTGAGTCTCTGATTATCAAGCAGGGGTATGCCGAGCCGTCTCTGAAAGCCGCTGAAGCCGGTAAAGCGTTCCAGTTTGAACGTGAGGGTTACTTCTGCCTGGACAGCCGTTACAGCACGGCAGAAAAACCGGTATTTAACCGTACCGTCGGTCTGCGTGATACCTGGACTAAGATCGGCGAATAATAACGCTGCTCTGGTCAATGAGAAACAAACGCCGCGTAATGCGGCGTTTTTTTATTTAACGATCATGTCGTTAAGCATCGGGATAATCATTTAAACCCAACATTCTAGGTCAATGTGGTGCTACTTATTTTATTTAAAAAAAGTTTGTTGTTTTCCAAAAACAGAAACACTGAAAAATATATTCACAATATCAATGTTACTTACTGAAAATTAGCGCATTCCCCCGCCAGTACTCGCTTCCCGGTAAATGTTACAAAGCACTACGAAATATGTGCTCTTCGTCATAATCCTGACTTTTGCCTGATTAAAAGCATTGATAATTCGCGTCGCGAAAAATAACCTAAAGACGGTAGTTAATTCGAGGGTATTTCTGACTACCCCTGACCACTTGGTCTTTTCTGTTTTTCGCCGTTTAAGGCGTTTTAATTCGTCAAAGAGGAATAATCTATGCGTACGTTCAGTGGCAAACGTAGTGCGCTGGCGCTTGCTATCGCCGGTGTGACAGCAATGTCGGGCCTGGTGGTTGCGCCAGAGGCAAAAGCAGCAGGTTTCATCGAAGATTCCACCCTCACGGGCGGTATTTATTACTGGCAGCGTGAGCGTGACCGTAAAGACGTCACTGAAGATAAATACAAAACCAACCTTTCTCACTCGACCTGGAACGCCAACCTTGATTTCCAGTCGGGATATGCCGCCGATATGTTCGGGATCGATATTGCAGCGTTCACCGCAATTGAAATGGCCGAAAATGGCGACAGCGGCCATCCGAACGAAATTGCGTTCTCCTCCAGCAATAAAGCCTACGACGAAGACTGGTCCGGCGATAAAAGCGGAATCAGCCTGTATAAAGCGGCTGCAAAATTCAAATATGGTCCGGTCTGGGCGCGCGGAGGTTATATCCAGCCAACCGGTCAGACGCTGTTAGCGCCGCACTGGAGCTTTATGCCAGGCACCTATCAGGGGGCGGAAGCCGGTGCTAATTTTGACTACGGCGATGCGGGGGCGTTGAGCTTCTCCTATATGTGGACCAACGAGTACAAAGCGCCGTGGCACATTGAGATGGACAAGTTCTATCAGAACGATAAAAAAACCAAAGTTGATTATCTCCACTCGCTGGGAGCGAAGTACGACTTTAAAAACGATCTGGTGCTGGAAGCTGCATTTGGTCAGGCTGAAGGCTATATCGATCAGTACTTTGCTAAAGCCAGCTACAAATTTGATATCGCGGGTAGCCCGCTGAGCACCAGCTATCAGTTCTACGGTACGCGCGACAAGGTCAGTGATGGCAGCGTAAATGATATCTATGACGGCACCGCGTGGTTACAGGCGCTGACCTTCGGCTACAAGGTAGGTCAGGTTGATTTGCGTCTGGAGGGAACATGGGTCAAGGCAGAAGGGCAGCAGGGTTACTTCCTGCAACGTATGACGCCTACCTACGCCTCCTCTAACGGTCGTCTGGATATCTGGTGGGATAACCGCTCTGACTTTAACGCCGACGGCGAAAAGGCGGTCTTCTTCGGGGCAATGTATGACCTGAAAAACTGGAACCTGCCCGGCTGGGCAGTGGGAGCATCCTACGCGTACGCCTGGGATGCGAAGCCCGGGGATATGGCAACGCCAGACGCGTACTACGATCCGAACTACCGTCTGAAAGAGTCTTCATACAGTCTGGATGCGATTTATACCCTTCAGGAGGGCCGTGCGAAAGGCACGATGTTCAAACTGCACTTCACCCAGTATGACAACCACTCCGATATCCCGAGCTACGCGGGCGGCTACGGCAACATCTTCCAGGATGAACGTGACGTGAAATTCATGGTCATTGCGCCATTTACCATCTTCTGATGAATGCTGCGGCGGGCGGTGTCCCGCCGTTATGGAGACTGAACATGATGAATAAAAGGGTAATCGTTGCGTTGCTGACCTTCGGGCTGGTGGCATGCGCGCAGGATCAGGTGCCGAAAGAGGACTCCCGTCTGAAAGAGGCCTACAGCGCGTGCATCAATACCGCACAGGGTTCACCTGAGAAGATTGAGGCCTGTCAAAGCGTGCTGAACGTGCTGAAAAAAGACAAAGCCCATGAGCAATTCGCCACGCAGGAAAACGTTCGCGTAATGGATTACCAGGCCTGTATTCAGGCGCGTAAAACCGGTAACGATCAGGAAGTGGCGAAGCGTTGCGATAAGATCTGGAACGAGATACGCAATAACAATAAATAAGTTGCTTTACACCCGGTGGCGCAGCGCTTACCGGACCTACAACGGTGTCACAGCCCGTAGGCCCGGTAAGCGCAGCGCCACTGGGCTTTTTCCAGGCAAAAAAAAGCCAACCTCACGGCTGGCTCAGAGTATGAACACTCACTTATTTTGCGTCGTGCGCATGTTCATTTTCGCGGCAATCACCTTCAGCGCAGTGACCGTACAGGTACAGGCTGTGGTTGGTCAGGCGGATGCCATGACGGGCGGCGATTTCACGCTGGCGCGATTCAATGGAATCATCGCTAAATTCAATGACCTTGCCACAGTCGAGGCAGATCAGGTGATCGTGGTGGTGCTGCTGAGTCAGCTCGAACACGGATTTACCGCCTTCGAAATTATGACGAGTAACAATGCCCGCGTCATCAAACTGGTTCAGCACACGATAGACGGTTGCCAGCCCAATCTCTTCACCCATATCGATAAGACGCTTATAAAGGTCTTCCGCACTGACATGGTGATTGTCTGGCCCCTGAAGCACTTCAAGGATTTTTAACCGAGGAAGCGTTACTTTCAGGCCAGCTTTCTTTAATGCGGTATTGTTGTCAGTCATGCGGAATCTGTCCTGTTGCTAAACGATTCACTTCAAAAGAAGAAGTGACAGAAAATGCACTTGGGATAATGCGTCTCATTATAGAACTGCCATGGCTAAATGAAAACTGCAAGTCTCAAGCAAAGTATGCTTATAAAAACGTGGTATCACCAACAAACTTGTTCGATGGCACCCACTTTTTACCAGGGGGATATTGTACAGGTCTGGGCGAAAAAGTTAAAAGTTTGTAGCAATTAATTTAATCGGTTTTACCTGGAAAACGGGCGCAACCGGAGTTGCGCCGCAGGGATATCAGGCGTTAAGGATATCGTCCAGGTTCAGCTCTTCACGAACCTGCTTAACCCATTTTTCTACACGCTCAGCGGTCAGCTCTGGCTGACGGTCTTCATCAATGGCCAGGCCAACGAAGTGATCGTCATCTGCCAGACCTTTGGAAGCTTCGAAATGGTAACCCGCCGTTGGCCAGTGACCGACGATCGCCGCACCGCGTGGCTCAATGATGTCGCGAATAGTGCCCAGCGCATCACAGAAATACTCAGCATAGTCTTCCTGATCGCCACAGCCAAACAGGGCAACCAGCTTGCCGTTGAAGTCTACTTCTTCCAGCGTCGGGAAGAAATCGTCCCAGTCACACTGTGCTTCACCGTAGTACCAGGTGGGGATGCCCAGCAGCAGGATGTCATAGCCCTCGAGATCTTCTTTGCTGCTCTTGGCGATGTCATGCACATCAGCAACGTCTTTACCGAGCTGTTTTTGAATGTTTTTTGCGATATTTTCAGTATTGCCGGTATCACTGCCAAAGAAAATGCCGATGATTGCCATGAGTAAAATAACCTCTTGAAACTTAATGGTATGGTGGCGCAAATTGTCCACGGATAAGGGCAATAATAGCAGAACAGGCAACCCTGCGGAAACAGCTATCACGCAGGACTGCACTCTGTGCTACATGAAAAAGGTAATATTGGGGATTTTCTGACTCACGCCTTGCCGCGTAACGTCTCAAGCTGGGCGATCAGCATCTCTTCGATCAGTTCGCTGCGGCTGATGTTGCGCGCGTCAGCTAACTCGTTAAGCGCATCGACGGCATCGGCATTCAGCTTCAGTTCGACACGCTTAAGCCCACGATTTTTATCGCGTTTAAGCTGGTTGCGTTTATTGATACGCAGCTGTTCATCGCGCGAAAGCGGATTCGTTTTCGGTCGTCCCGGTCGACGCTCATTCGCGAACAGATCTAGTGTCGTACGGTCCGTTTGTTCTTTGGCCATGATTCTGAGACTTCGGGGGAAACACGCCGCCCTGCTAATGCCCGGGCGATAAGCGCGCCATCATACATCACCCAAATCCACACGCCAACGACTGGAAGCCCGTCGTCTTCCGGTCGCTGGCTTTTTAATCAATTCGCTGTATCAGTAAGATAGCGGCGAATGGCGCGCAGGACGGCATCCGGTTTTTCCGCGTGTACCCAGTGCCCGGCACCCGCAATGACGTGAGCGCGAGCCTGCGGGAATTGCGCCAGCAGCGCGTCACGGTACGCGTCAGTGACGTAAGGGGAGTTGCCGCCGCGAATAAAAAGGGTAGGGTGCGGCCAGGCGGGGACGGCTTCCCAGCCCACAATATGCGAATACTGATCCCACAGCACCGGGACGTTAAAGCGCCATTGCCCGTCAACAAACGATTTCAGCAGGAACTGGACCACGCCTTCTTCATCAAGATGCTCGCGCATAACGGCAGCCGCCTGTTGGCGGGTTGCGACACCCGCTTCGGTGACCGCATTGATGGCGGCAAAAATCTCATCGTGACGGCGAACGTCGTAATTGACGGGCGCAACGTCGATGACCACCAGCCCGGAAATTCGCTCAGGTGCCAGCGCAGTGAGCGCCATCACCGCTTTACCGCCCATTGAATGCCCGATAAGCGTCGCTTTCTGAATATTATTCGCATCGAGGGTGTCCCGCAGATCCTGCGCCATGGCTGCGTACGTCATCTCCTCCGAGCGCCCTGAAAGACCGTGATTGCGCATATCAACCTGGAGGATCTCGTGATCGGTCACTAAATCGCGCGCCAGCACACCCAGATTATCCAGGCTACCAAACAGGCCGTGAACCAGTACGATGGGAGAATTATTGTTCGGCGATTGTGCAGTTTGCGCTCGGGTATTCAATTTCATGGCAAAGTTCTTTTTTTAGGTTTGTCAGGTTAGGGTATCATGTTGACCATTCTGCCGCCCGGGGGCAAGGATCCAGTTTAATCTGACTTTTGCCGCCAACCTGGTTTGACGCTATCCGCTGTTGGGATTTGACCTTATAATCTCAACGACTTGTATTCAGATAAGATATCGCACTGGATTAAGATGAAAACAATCGAAGTTGATGACGAACTCTATCAGTATATTGCCAGCCAGACGCGGCATATTGGGGAGAGCGCGTCCGACATTTTACGGCGCATGCTTAAAATTTCCGCCGCCTCACAGCCCACTCCTGTCACTAAAGATGTCGTGTCTCAGCCGAGCGTTGTTGCACAAGTAAAACCTGCCGTCATGCCGGCAAAGGACAAAGTGCGCGCGATGCGCGAGCTGCTGCTGTCCGATGAATATGCCGAGCAGAAAAAGGCCGTTAACCGCTTTATGCTGGTGCTGTCTACACTTTACTCACTGGATAACAACGCATTTGCAGAAGCGACAGAGTCGCTGCACGGTCGCACGCGCGTTTATTTCGCAGGCGACGAGCAGACCTTGCTGCAAAATGGCAACCAAACCAAACCCAAACACGTTCCCGGTACGCCATACTGGGTGATCACCAATACCAATACGGGCCGCAAGTGCAGCATGATCGAACATATCATGCAGTCCATGCAGTTCCCGGCGGAATTGATCGAAAAGGTTTGCGGTACAATTTAACCCTTGCATCAGAAGGACCAGGCAATGGCAAATCACAGCCGTGCAGGACAACCTGCGCAACAACGCGATTTGATTAACGTCGCTCAACTGACCGCGCAGTACTACGTGCTGAAACCGGTGGTGGGCAACGCAGAACACGCAGTGAAGTTTGGTACATCTGGCCACCGCGGCAGCGCGGCGCGCCACAGCTTTAACGAACCGCACATTCTGGCCATTGCTCAGGCCATCGCGGAAGAGCGCGCCAAAAATGGCGTCACCGGTCCGTGCTATGTAGGGAAAGATACCCACGCCCTGTCTGAACCTGCTTTTATCTCCGTGCTGGAAGTGCTGGCGGCGAACGGCGTAGACGTGATTGTTCAGGAGAACAACGGTTTCACGCCAACGCCTGCGGTGTCTAACGCTATTCTGGTACACAACAAAAAAGGTGGCGCGCAGGCTGACGGCATTGTGATCACCCCGTCCCACAACCCACCGGAAGATGGCGGCATCAAGTACAACCCACCAAACGGTGGCCCGGCGGATACCAACGTCACGAAAGTGGTGGAAGATCGCGCCAACGCGTTACTGGCTAACGGTCTGAACGGCGTGAAGCGTATCTCACTGGATGAAGCCATGGCCTCCGGCCACGTTAAAGAGCAGGATCTGGTTCAGCCGTTCGTGGAAGGGCTGGCGGATATCGTCGATATGGCCGCTATCCAGAAAGCCGGTCTGAAGCTGGGCGTGGATCCACTGGGCGGCTCCGGTATTGAATACTGGAAACGCATTGCCGAGCACTACAAGCTGGATCTGACCATCGTGAACGATCACGTCGATCAGACCTTCCGCTTTATGCACCTGGACAAAGACGGCGCGATCCGTATGGACTGCTCCTCCGAATGCGCAATGGCTGGCCTGCTGGCGCTGCGCGACAAGTTCGATCTGGCGTTTGCTAACGACCCGGACTACGACCGTCACGGTATCGTCACCCCGGCTGGGCTGATGAACCCGAACCACTACCTGGCTGTGGCCATTAATTATCTCTTCCAGCACCGTCCGCAGTGGGGCAAAGAGGTCGCGGTGGGTAAAACGCTGGTCTCTTCCGCCATGATTGACCGTGTGGTCGATGCGCTGGGCCGCAAGCTGGTGGAAGTGCCGGTGGGCTTCAAGTGGTTTGTTGACGGTCTGCACGACGGCAGCTTCGGCTTTGGCGGTGAAGAGAGCGCGGGGGCATCCTTCCTGCGCTTCGACGGCACCCCATGGTCAACCGATAAAGACGGCATCATCATGTGCCTGCTGGCGGCGGAAATCACCGCGGTCACCGGTAAGAACCCGCAGGAACATTACAACGAGCTGGCGGAACGTTTTGGTGCGCCAAGCTATAACCGTATCCAGGCTGGCGCCACGTCTGCGCAAAAAGCAGCTCTGTCAAAACTCTCTCCGGAGATGGTCAGCGCCAGCACCCTGGCAGGTGACCCGATCACCGCGCGTCTGACGGCGGCACCGGGTAACGGCGCATCCATCGGCGGCCTGAAGGTGATGACCGAAAACGGCTGGTTCGCCGCGCGTCCATCCGGTACGGAAGATGCGTACAAAATCTATTGCGAAAGCTTCCTCGGCGCTGAGCATCGTCAGCAGATTGAGAAAGAAGCGGTAGAGATTGTCAGCGAAGTGCTGAAAAACGCGTAAGTGGTGTTTGGTGCGGGCTGATGCCCTCACCCCGGCCCTCTCCCACGGGGAGAGGGAGAAAACACTAAAAACGGCAACCTCAGGGTTGCCGTTTTGCTTTTACCTAACTGTGCTTGTTCTTCAATTCAAATCTCGGCGACACCAGACCGTACAGCGTCCAGCCCATAAAGGTCACCATCGCACCATACAGCATCGCTTCCTGGCCGGAGGAATAGAGCGCATAGAAGCTGTAAATTGCACCAATCAGCGCCACAATATTGGCCGTACGGGCTTTGCGCGGATCAACCTTCGCCACCTTCTGAATAATCACCAGCGCCGCCATCGACAAAATGTACGGAATGATGTTCGTCACCACCGCCAGGTTGACCAGCACGTTAAACTGGCTGTTCAGTGACGGGCTGATGGTCATCAGCGACAATCCGCTCTGGAAGATGACAATCGCCAGCATCCCTTGCACTGGCGCATCCGCTTTGGTCACGCGGGAGAAGATTTTCGGGAAATAACCTTCGTCAGCCGAGGATTTAAACACCTGAGCGATGGTGAACTGCCAGCCCAGCAGCGAGCCGCAGCAGGACATCACCATCAGTCCCATGATCACTTTCCCTACCTCCGGCGTAAACATCTGCGCAAACGCCAGCCCGAACGGCGCCGTGGAGTTGGCCAGATCCATGTTGGGCACAATTCCCGCAATCACGTTGGTCGAGACGATATAGATCACCGCCGCCCCCAGCGTCCCGCCGAGTACCGCGATCGGCACATTTTTCTCCGGGTTTTCCACCACTTCCGCATTCGCACAGGCTGACTCCAGCCCGAGGAAGGCCCACAGCGTCATGGCGATGGACGATCCCACGGCAGTGAAGAACGGTACGTGATGCGGATTCCAGGAGTTGGCGTACAGGGTCGGGCTGAACCAGAACCAGCCGATGATGCACAGGCCGACAACCGGGATGATCACGCCCCAGACGGTAATGCTGCTAAGTTGTCCGGTGATGCGCGCGCCGCCAAAGTTGGCGACGGTACAGATCCACAGCACGCCGATGGTTGCCAGCCCAATCTGCACCGGGGTCAGCGTCGCCCCAAACAGCTCCGTACCGTAACCGACAGCGGAAATGGCAATCGCCACGTTGGCGATCAGCAGCGACACGCCGTAGGTATAGTTCGCCATAAAGTTACCGGACTTACCGAACGCATATTCGGCATAGCCACCCATCCCGCCGGACTTGCGGCTGAACATTCCGCACTTGGCAAAGGCCCATGCCAGCGCCATCGAACCCACGGCGGTAACAAGCCAGGAGATAATCGAAATCGTCCCCACTTCAGCGAGCTTGGTGGGCAGCATGATGATCCCCGAACCCATCATATTCACCATGGTGAGAATAGTGAGTTGCACCACGCCCATCTTGTTGGCCTTACTCATAATTTTTCTCCTTTCAGCAGCGATGGCTGAGCGGCAGGTTGTTTGATGACGTAGCAGCGCACCTGTTTGCGACCGTCACACTCCTCGACGTAAACCCCCTGTAACTCCGGCGCAAAGCCCGGCAGCAGATTGATCCCGTCTTCCAGCGCGGCGAAGTAGCGCAGCACGGAACCGCCCCAGACTTCCCCCGGAACCACGCACAACACCCCCGGTGGGTAAGGCAGCGCGCCTTCCGCGGCGATACGGCCTTCCGCGTCGCGCAGGGACACCAGCTCGACCTCACCGCGCAGATAGGCATAGTTCGCCTCCTGCGGGTTCATCATGACGCGCGGGAAGTGAGACCTGCGGAACATCTCTTTTTGCAGCTGCTTCACGTTATGGCGGGCATAGAGGTCGTGCATCTCCTGACAAATCTGACGCAGGGTATAATCTGCATAACGTTCCGGATGTTGCTTATAAAGAGAGGGCAGAACCTCTTTCAGCGGCACATCGCTCTGGAGCAGTTTTTCGAAGCGCACCAGCTGGGCGACGAGCTGCTGCAATTTGCCCATGTCCTCCGCCGGGGTGAGCAGGAACAGAATGGAATTGAGGTCGCATTTTTCCGGCACGATGCCGTTTTCACGCAGGAAGTTGGCGAGGATGGTGGCGGGCACGCCGAAATCATCGTACTCGCCGGTGCGGGCGTTGATGCCTGGCGTGGTCAGCAGCAGTTTGCAGGGATCGATAAAATACTGATGCTCGGCATATCCCTCAAAGGCGTGCCAGCGTTCGCCCGGAACAAAATGGAAGAAGCGCAGATCGGTAGCAATCTCTGCCGTATCCCAGCTTTCCCATGGACGGCCATCCACCGTCTCTGGCACGAACGGACGAATAAACTGACAGTTCTGAAGGATCAGTTTTCGCGCTTCGATACCGGTCACCACGCAGTCCATCCACATGTTGCGCCCACTTTGCCCCTCGTGCATGCGGGCGTTGATATCCAGGGCGGCAAACAGCGGATAGAACGGGCTGGTGGAGGCGTGCATCATAAAGGCGTTGTTGAGGCGCTTATGCGGGACATAGCGCGCCTGGCCTTTTATATGGCTGTCCTTCTTATGGATTTGCGAGGTTTGCGAGAAGCCCGCCTGCTGCTTATGCACCGACTGGGTAACCAGAATGCCTGGATCGTTTTCGTTCAGCTCCAGCAGCAGCGGTGAGCAGTCGGCCATCATCGGGATAAACTGCTCGTAACCCACCCAGGCGGAGTCAAACAGAATGTAATCGCACAGGTGACCAATCTTATCCACCACCTGACGGGCGTTATAAATGGTACCGTCGTAGGTGCCCAGCTGGATCACCGCCAGACGGAAGGGACGTTCATCCCGCGCGCGACCAGGCGCGACCTCTGACACCAGTTCCCGCAGGTAACTCTCGTCGAAACAGTGTGCGTCAATACCGCCGATAAACCCGTACGGGTTGCGCGCCGTTTCCAGATACACCGGCGTCGCGCCTGCCTGTAACAGTGCTCCGTGGTGATTAGATTTATGGTTATTGCGATCGAACAGCACCAGATCGCCTGGCGTGAGGAGGGCATTGAGCACCACTTTGTTGGAAGAGGAGGTGCCGTTCAGCACGAAGTAGGTTTTATCCGCATTAAAGACTTTTGCCGCATGCTGTTGGGCGATGCATGGCGCGCCTTCATGGATCAGCAGATCGCCCATTGCCACGTCGGCATTGCACAGATCGGCGCGGAAAAGCGTTTCGCCAAAGAAATCGACAAACTGGTTTCCGGCCGGATGGCGGCGGAAGAACTGGCCTCCCTGATGTCCGGGGCAGTCAAACGCACTGTTCCCCTGCTGGATGTAATCGACCAGCGCGCGGAAGAACGGCGGGCGGAGCTGGGTTTCGTACTTCTGCGCAGCCGCTTCAAGCTGGCGTCCGTAGTACGCATTGCTGGTGTCGGAGTACTCAAAAACGCCGTGAATACGCGACAGAAATTCAGCCGGAACCCTTTCTTCTTTATGCGTGGCAATAAACACCGGAATACCGAATCCCGTGGCTTCTATTTCTTCTATGGCGCCATTGAAAATATCGCTGACGGCCAGAACCACGGCTGCCACATCAATATAATCCGATGCGGTGATATCCACAATGTCGCGCGAAGTGGTAAAGCATTCAGGGCAGGCACGGCTGACGGCAATTTTTAACGTTTTCATCTTTATCTCTTTATTTCAGGCAATATGGGGCCCTCGACTTCTTGCGGTAAAGAAATCGATTATTTCCGGAAAAAAAAGCAAAGCGTGTCCGCTGATACGAAATCAGTTAATTGCTTTTTTGCTGAGTAGAATTCAGTCCGCCCGGTTGCGGAGAATCTGAATCACAAGGAATGAGCGCAGGTGTTCACAGGCAACAGCCTGTAAAATAGCGTTTTTCAGGATGACCTGTAAGCAGATGCGCCAGAAGTCGAAGGACTACCGGGCGTTAAAGAGATGAAAGTCAAAACAGTTTCGGTGGGCAAACATCATGATATGTGTTGTCCGCCTTATATGGGGCATTAAACGATTATTGTTTTCCATGTTCAGTTTCCTTTCAGTAATTGAAAGCATGGTCATTTTATCCAGGGAAAAGGGATTAACTGTGAAACAGATCACCAATAACCGATCATTTCAGAAATAATTAGTCGTTTTGAGTGAATAACGCAGATCAAAATGCTGTTTTGTTGGTTCGGTGTTAAATGGATGTTTTAATTGTGTTTAAGGAGGGCGAATATAGCCGTGAAAATAATCTCATCGTTATTTTCATGGCTATATTCAGGCTGGTAAGTTTTTATTTAAAATTAAAGTGAATACTTATTCAGATCATAAACCGATATCCGATACCGGTTTCTGTTAATAAATGACGAGGACGCGCGGGATCGGCTTCAAGCTTCTGGCGAAGGTGTCCCATATAAATGCGTAAATAGTGACTATGCTCGACAGCATTCGGCCCCCAGACCTGGCTTAACAGCTGTCGCTGCGTTAACACTTTACCATGGTTATTGAGCAGCACGGCCAGCAGACGAAACTCAATAGGCGTAAGGTGGATCTCTTCTTCTCCTCTTACAATGCGGCGTGCAGCAAGATCGACGCGGATATCGCCAAAGGCGTACACCGGGTCGGAAGGGGAGGTGGCACTGTGTCGACGCAGCGCCACACGAAGCCGGGCCTGTAACTCGCCAATGCCAAACGGTTTGATCAGATAATCATCCGCTCCGGCATCCAGCGCGGCGATTTTATCCGTCTCTTCGGTGCGGGCAGAGAGCACCAGAATAGGCATCTGGCTCCACTGACGCACCTCACGAATAAAATCGATGCCGTCGCCATCCGGAAGTCCCAGATCCAGGATCACCAGATCTGGCTTGCGGGTCGCGGCTTCAATCAACCCTCGTTGAAGCGTTCCGGCTTCATGAACGCGCAAACCGTCGCCTTCCAGCGCGGTACGCAGAAATCGGCTGATAGCGAGCTCATCTTCAACAATCAGAACGTTAATCACAAATCCTCTGGTAATTCATCAAGTTCTGGTGGGCTTTCCAGAGGAAGTGTAACACAAAAGCGTGCCCCACCTTCCGGGCGGTTCTCTGCGGAAATGGTGCCGCCATGCACGTCGACAATCGCCTGGCAGATCGCCAGCCCCAGCCCAACGCCAGGAATGGCGGATTCCTTATTACCGCGCGCAAATTTTTCGAATATGGCGCGCTCCTGACCGGCCGGAATACCCGGCCCGTTATCCCAGACGTCGAGCCGCAGCACACGTTTATCCACCCTGGCAGCAATCCCCAGCCGGGCCTTTGCCCCGGCGTATTTAGCGGCATTTTCCAGAAGATTAATCAGCACGCGCTCAAACAGCGGGCCATCCACATGGATTAACGTCAGGGGTTCCGGCATGTCCAGCTCAATATGGCGCCCGCCGAGACCCGGCTCCAGCATCTTCAGCGCACTGCCGACAACCTCCTCAAGGGTGAGCCACTCTTTTTTGAGGTTAAACCCGCCGGACTGAATGCGCGCCATGTCCAGCAGGTTGTTCACCAGGCGCGTGGTATTCAGCACGTGCTGGCGAATTTCGCTGGCCTGCATCGCGTGCTTTGATCCTTCCGCCGCCAGATCCAGCGTCAGAATTTCGGACTGGCCAAACAGCACGGTAAGCGGCGTGCGCAAATCGTGAGACAGCGCTGCCAGCAGCGAGTTGCGAATACTTTCGCGCTCGCTTGCCAGCCGCGCCTGCTCTTCGCTGGCGGTGAGCGCCAGCCGTTCAAGGGCGCTGGCGACCAGCAGGGTGAAGGTTTCAAGCAGGCGCTGCTGCTCGGGGATCATCAGCTGACGCAGGTTAGACGGCTCGACGATGACCAGCCCGTGATTTTTATCCGCGCTGCGCAGCGGCAGGATCTGGTAAGGCACGCCGGGCAGCGTGTCGGTGCCGGCGCCGGCAGGTAAACCCTTATCGAAACTCCAGCGGGCAATCGCTTCATCCCAGGGCGTCATCCCCGAAGGGGAGGTCAGCGGGCGAAGGCGCCCTTGTTCGTCGGGGAGCAAAATCAGGTTACTGGCATGAAAGGTCGAACGGATAAACTGCTCGCTGGTCTGCACGATATCTCGCTGCGTGCGGCCAACCGCCAGCGATTTTGACATTTCATACAGATGGCGCGTGCGCTGCTCGCGATAGCGGGCAATGCGTGCCTGGTAGCGCACGCCTGCCGTCAGATTCCCGATCACCAGCCCGACGGTAAGCATCACGGCAAAGGTCAGAATGTACTGCACGTCCGAGACAGCAAGCGTCCCGCGCGGAGCAATAAAGAAGAGATCGAAGCTGATGACGTTGATCACCGTCGCCAGCACCGACGGCCAGCGGCCATAAAAGAGCGCGACCACAACGACGCCGAGCAGATAAATCATGACCAGATTGGCGGCGTCGAAGGCGATGAGCCACTGGCTGGCAATCACCGTAATCAGGGCGCAGAGGACCACGGCCACCATGCAGCCCCGGATCTGAATGCGCCATTTATCGCCAAAGGTGCGAGCGTCCGGCGTACGGTTGGGCAGGGGGGCGGGCTTGTCATCCAGCGCGACGATGACTAAATCAAGATCCGGCGCGCGGCGGGCCAGCCTGTCGGCAAAAGATTCGCGGCTAAACCAGCGGCGGTGCTGGCGACGTCCAATGACAATCTTGCCCAGGTTGTGCTCCCGCGCGTAGCGCAGAATGGCTTTATCTTCCTGCGGATCGGAAAGGGTTGCGGTTTCGGCGCCCAGCTCCTGCGCCAGCCGCAGCGCGCTCAAAATGGCGCGGCGCTGATTTTCCGGCAGGCCATGCAGCTGCGGCGTTTCGACGTAGACCGCGT
This sequence comes from Enterobacter cloacae complex sp. 677-3DZ2D5B, assembly GCF_004136695.1. Taxonomy (NCBI): domain Bacteria; kingdom Pseudomonadati; phylum Pseudomonadota; class Gammaproteobacteria; order Enterobacterales; family Enterobacteriaceae; genus Enterobacter; species Enterobacter cloacae complex sp. 677-3DZ2D5B. The sequence continues at coordinate 120,550 of NZ_QFLS01000001.1, forward strand.
GCCAGACGCTGCCAAACTTCGCTGCAAGCCGGGCGGCGGTGCGAACCAGTTTTTCGTTGCCGCTGCCGTGACCAATGCATAACAGAATGGCGTCCCGCGTGTGCCAGACGCGCTCTTGTCCCTGTAGGTCTCGCCAGGCGCGCATCTGGTCATCAACGCGATCGGCGGTGCGGCGCAGGGCCAGCTCGCGCAGGGCAATCAGGTTTCCTTTGCGGAAAAAATGTTCGATGGCGCGTTCGGCCTGGCCGGCAATATACACTTTGCCTTCATGCAGGCGCTGGCGCAGATCGTCCGGCGGCAGGTCAACCAGTACGACTTCATCGGCAGAATCAAAAAACGGATCGGGGACGGTTTCCCGCACCTGGATACCGGTTACGCCGCTCACCACGTCGTTCAGGCTTTCCAGATGCTGAACATTCACCGTGGTGAAGACGTCAATGCCTGCCTCAAGCAGCTCCTCAACATCCTGCCAGCGCTTCGGATGGCGGGAGCCTGGCGCATTGCTGTGCGCCAGTTCGTCCATCAGGATCAGGGCAGGGCGGCGGGCAAGGGCGGCATCAAGATCAAACTCCGTGACCAGCCGCCCGCGATGGCTGATACGCTGGGGCGGCTGCGTCGCCAGCCCCGTCAGCAGCGCAGCCGTCTCTTTGCGACCGTGGGTTTCCACCACGCCGATGAGAATATCAAGCCCCTGCGCCCGAAGCCGCTGGGCTTCCATCAGCATGGCGAAGGTTTTCCCGACACCCGCGCAGGCGCCGAAAAAAATTTTCAGCTTGCCACGGTGGGCTTCAGCCGTCTGTTCAAGCAGCCTGTCCGGATCCGGGCGCATGGGCTCGTCGGTCATTTAGTTCTTCCTTAGCGCATCCAGCGCCAGATTCAGCTCAACAATGTTCACTACCGGCATGCCGATGAAGCTGACCAGCGGCTTTTGCGTATGTTCTGCAACCAGCTGGCTCACCTGCTCGACGGTCAGCTGACGGGCGGCGGCCACGCGTGGGATCTGCCAGACCACCGCGTCCGGCGTCAGGCTGTAATCCAGCCCGCTCGCGGAGGCGGTGACCAGCTCAACCGGCACCTCACGGCTGGCCTGCGGATTCGCAGCGCGCAGGGCGGCAACGCGTTCAGCAATGGCTTTGTCCAGGTCAGGGTTACTGCCCGCCAGATTGCTGCCGCCGGAGGCCATTGGATTATACGGGCTTTCCGCAGTGGCGGAAGGGCGTCCCTGGAAGTAGCGTGGGTCCGTAAAGTTCTGCCCAATCAGACGCGAGCCGCGGTTTTCACCGTTCTGGATAATCAGCGAGCCGTTGGCCTGATCCTGAAACCACCACTGGCCCAGCGCGGTAGTCATCAGCGGGTAAAGCCCGCCGGTAATCAGAGACAGCAGAATAAACAACAGTATAGCGGGACGTAACATCGTCATTGGATCCACCTTTTAAACCAGCCCGAACAGCGTTAGCAACATGTCGATAACCTTGATCCCAATAAAGGGCACCACCAGCCCACCCAGACCGTAAATCCACAGGTTACGGCGCAGCATGGCGGCGGCCGTCAGCGGCTTATAGCTCACCCCTTTCAGCGCCAGCGGAATAAGAAAGACAATAATCAGCGCGTTGAAGATCACCGCGCTCAGAATGGCCGAGGCCGGAGAGTGCAGGTGCATCACGTTCAGGGCATTTAGCTGCGGGTAGGTTGCCGCAAACGCCGCCGGAATGATGGCGAAATACTTTGCCACGTCGTTGGCGATACTGAACGTGGTCAGCGAGCCGCGCGTCATCAGCATCTGCTTCCCGATGTGCACCACCTCGATCAGCTTGGTCGGGTTCGAGTCGAGATCCACCATGTTGCCCGCCTCTTTTGCCGCCTGGGTACCGGAGTTCATTGCCACCGCCACGTCGGCCTGCGCCAGCGCCGGGGCGTCGTTGGTGCCGTCGCCGGTCATCGCCACCAGACGACCTTCCGCCTGATACTGGCGAATGAGCGCCAGCTTCGCTTCCGGCGTCGCTTCGGAAAGGAAATCATCCACGCCCGCTTCGGCGGCAATGGCCGCCGCAGTCAGACGGTTATCCCCGGTGATCATCACCGTTTTAATGCCCATCTTACGCATCTGGGCGAAACGCTCTTTTATACCGCCTTTAACGATATCCTTCAGAGCGATCACCCCCAGAACGCTTGCACCTTCCGCCACCACCAGCGGGGTTGCCCCCTGACGCGCCACGCTTTCCACCAGATGGTCGACTTCCGGGGGGAAGTGTCCATTATTGGCTTCAATATGACGGCGAATGGCATCAACGGACCCTTTACGGATCATCCGGTCCTGAATGTTAATGCCGCTCATGCGGGTTTGCGCCGTGAAGGGAACGAACGTGGCGTGCAGGCTTTGTACGTCGCGCTGACGCAGGTTAAAGCGCTGCTTGGCGAGGATCACGATACTGCGGCCTTCCGGCGTTTCATCAGCCAGCGAGGAAAGCTGCGCCGCGTCAGCCAGCGTTTTTTCATCCACGCCGGGAGCAGGTAAAAAGTCAGAGGCCTGACGATTGCCCAGGGTGATGGTCCCGGTTTTATCCAGCAGCAGAACGTCTACGTCCCCCGCCGCTTCAACGGCGCGTCCGCTGGTGGCGATGACGTTCGCGCCCAGCATCCGGCTCATCCCCGCCACGCCAATCGCGGAAAGCAGGCCACCAATAGTGGTGGGGATCAGACAGACCAGCAGGGCGATCAGTACGGTGATGCTGACCGCTGTACCGCCGTAGGCGGAGAAGGGCCACAGGGTCGCCGTTGCCAGCAGGAAGACAATGGTGAGCGCCACCAGCAGAATGGTCAGGGCGATCTCGTTCGGCGTTTTACGACGCTGTGCGCCTTCCACCATGGCGATCATCCGGTCGAGAAAGGTTTCGCCCGGGTTAACGCTGCACTGGATCACCAGCCAGTCGGAAAGAATGCGCGTTCCGCCGGTAACTGAGGCGAAATCTCCGCCCGACTCACGGATCACCGGTGCGGATTCCCCGGTAATGGCGCTTTCGTCTACCGACGCGCCGCCCTCAATCACTTCCCCGTCGCAGGGGATGATGTCGCCGGCTTCCACCAGCACCACGTCACCTTTACGCAGTTCATCCGCCGGTACGTGGTCCATCTGCGCGCCGTATTTAGGTTCGCGTAATTTGCGCGCAAAGGCGGTTTTTTTGACCCCTTTCAGACTGTTGGCCTGCGCTTTACTGCGGCCTTCCGCCAGCGCTTCGGCGAAGTTGGCGAACAGCACGGTAAACCACAGCCACAGGCTGATGGCGCCGGTAAAGGTTGCATTCCCCAAAAGGTGTCCCGTTCCCATGGCAATCGCCAGTACGGTGGTGAGTAAACTTCCAGTCCAGACAATAAACATCACCGGGTTGTGCCACTGGACGCGCGGGCTCAGTTTTTTTACCGCATCCATGAGGGCCTGACGAACTAAGGTCGGTTCGAGCAGGGCCAGTTGTTTACGACTCATGAAAAATTCTCCGCAAAATCAGCGTAAAGAGAGATATTCCGCAACCGGGCCTAACGCGAGGGCGGGGATAAAGGTCAGGGCACCTACCAGCAGAACGGTGCCAATCAGCAGGCCGACGAACAGCGCGCCGTGAGTCGGTAACGTACCGGTGGTGGTCGGCTGGATCTTCTTATTCACCAGTGTTCCGGCGATCGCCATGACGGGAATAATCACGCCGAAACGACCGACGAACATGCAGAACGCCAGCAGACAGTTCCAGAACGGTGAGTTGGCGCTTAACCCTGCAAAGGCGCTGCCGTTGTTGTTTGCGGCAGACGAAACGGCGTAAAGCACTTCGCTAAAGCCGTGAATGCCCGGGTTAAAGATGCCGCTGCGCCCGGCGTCGGTCATCAGCGCCAGCGCGGTACCGAGCAGCACAAGGGCGGGGGTGACCAGGATCGCCAGCGCGGTTAATTTCATTTCGCGGACGTCGATTTTTTTGCCGAGATATTCCGGCGTGCGGCCGATCATCAGCCCGGCGATAAACACGGCGAGCAGGACGAACAACAGCATGCCGTACAGCCCCGAACCGACCCCACCGAAAACTACCTCGCCAATCTGCATCAGCCACATCGGGATCATGCCGCCGAGCGCGGTGAAAGAGTCATGCATGGCGTTCACCGCCCCGCAGGAGGCCGCCGTGGTGACCACCGCATAGAGGCTGCTGGCAAGAATGCCGAAGCGGCTCTCTTTGCCTTCCAGGTTGATATTGCTGTTAGCCCCCAGCTGCATGAAGTGGCTGTTGCCGTTCCATTCGGCCCACATCACCAGTGCTACGCAGACCACGAAGATTAACGACATGGCCCACAGCAGCGTACGGCCCTGGCGGCGATCGTTAACTACATCGCCAAAGGCGAAGCAGAGCGCGGTGGGGATCAGGAAGATCGTCAGCATCTGTACAAAATTGGTTAACGCCGTTGGGTTTTCAAACGGATGCGATGAATTGGCGTTGAAGAAGCCGCCCCCATTGGTGCCCAGCATCTTGATTGCTTCCTGCGACGCCACCGGCCCCATTGGCAGGAGTTCCCTGGCCCCTTCAAGCGAGGTGAAAGGGGTATAAGGCAGCAGGTTTTGCAGAGTGCCTTGCTGAATAAAGAACAGGGCAATAATCAGCGCAACAGGCACCAGGATCCAAAGGGTGATGCGTGTGACATCAACCCAGGCGTTGCCGAGAGTGCTGACATTCTGACGGGCAAACGCGCGCGTCAGGGCGAAGATCACCGCGATACCGCTGGCCGCAGAAAGAAAGTTCTGCACGGTTAACCCGGCCATCTGGCTGAAGTAGCTGAGCGTGGTTTCACCGGCGTAAGACTGCCAGTTGGTGTTGGTGACAAAGCTGACCGCCGTGTTCAGTGCCAGATGCCAGGATAACCCCGGTAAATGCTGCGGGTTCAACGGCAGACTGCCCTGGAGTATTAGCAGCGTAAAGAGAGCAATAAGCCCCACGATATTCAGAAGCAGTATCGCCATCAGGTATTGGCGCCAGTTCATTTCCCGGTCGCTGATACCTGAAATGCGCCAGAGCACATTTTCAATATTTCGCGTGCCCGGCAATGGCACGTTGTTTATCAGCCGCGCCAGCGCTGTTCCCAGCGGCCTGGCGAACACAAACAGTACCAGTAAAAAGCTGGCAATAAGCAAAAACGCCTGAGCAGCCATCAGAATGCCTCCGCATTAATCAGGGCATAAATCAGATAACCCAATAACAGGAACACCAGCACGATGCCGGCAATCAGACCTGCACTCACACTCCACCTCCGGGTGACTTTTGTTGTTGTACAAACGGTAGGATTTGTGGCGCAAAGATTTCGCAAAAATCAGAAGGGCAGGTGTAAAAAAAGTATAAAAAAGGGAAAAGCCACAATTTAACTATTGGTAAGTAAATCGTTAACTTTTTTGTAACTTAATTACAGGCATGAATGTAAATATTCACGAAATGGATGAAAATAAGTGGTCGGATGAGTAGTAAAATTACAAACAAAGCGGTATTATTTTAACCAGGTCACAGATTTCACATTTTCCGGAGACGGTTTCCGGCCAACTACAGGGGAGAAAAATATGGATCTTTATAAAGAGTTTCCGGCTCATATCATTTTCATGCGTCGCACTTTCGCCGTTGTGGCTGGCGTGCTGGCCCTGCCGGTGATGCTGTTCTGGAAAGATCGCGCACGTTTCTACAGTTACCTGCATCGCGTCTGGGCGAAAACCAGCGAGAAGCCGGTGTGGATGGATCAGGCCGAGAAAGCAACCTGCGATTTCTACTGATACGGTGTGACATCTTAGCCATAAAAAAACCGCCTACAGCAAAGTGGCGGTTTTTTTGTCCCTCGGGATTCGCGGTCCGTTGGGTAATCTTGCAGCCCCTACCCGGGATTTTTATCATACCCTTCTTTAAAAAGTTCGCAATCCACTTCACCTTTATAAATTCCTAATTTTACTGAAATAACTTACTTTTGGCGTTGGTGTTAATTATGATGCCACGTCCCTTTCCGCCATCTCGCAAATGGGCATCGGTCCTGGGAAAGGTGTATCCATAGCCGTAAAGCAGCCCACCTACCCGGGCTTGTGTCCACCGATTTATCACCGGTGGTGATAGGTGGAGCGGTTAGCAGCAGGGACCGCATAGTGAAACGCTATTTATGCATTGCGTTCACTGTCGCCAGCGCACTCGTTGTAAAGAGTGATAAACCGGATGTGTTTATTGCCTTTACCCCGATAGTGCAGGACAAGTAGCGTTAAGGCCGCCTCGGGCGGCCTTTTTTATTTCATCCCGTCTACACTTCATGGCAAAGTAGTTCAATGCATGCCTTTTTCCTTTTACGGCATGCCCTTACGGACATAATGGACAATTGCCAGGAGTTTTATGCCCACCCATCTGGTTTGGTTTCGCGCGGATTTACGCATTCACGACAACTTCGCTCTCGCGGCGGCCTGCCGCGCTAAAGACGCGAATGTGCTGGCCCTGTTTATCGCCACGCCTGAACAGTGGCGGCAGCATGACATGGCGCCCCGGCAAGCGGCACTGCTCAGCGCGTATCTGAATGACCTGCAACATTCACTGGCCGAAAAAGGCATTCCGCTGATCTATAAAGAGGCCCATGATTTTGCCGCTCAGCGTCAGACGGTGCAGGCAATCTGCCAGCAGTACGCAGTAACGCATCTTTATTACAACTATCAGTATGAATTCAACGAGCAGCAGCGGGATCGTCAGCTGGAGAAATCCCTCGCGGGCGTGGTCTGTGAAGGCTTTGATGACAGCGTGATGCTCGCGCCTGGCAGCGTAATGACCGGCAGTCACGAGATGTATAAAGTTTTCACGCCGTTTAAAAATGCCTTTATCAAACGCCTGAAAGAGGGACTACCTGAGTGCGTTACCGCCCCGTCCGTGAGAGGGGAAACGATAACGGATCTGCCGGCGATCAGGCTGAATTATCCCCAGCAGTCGTTCGATGAAACAGTGTTCCCCGCCAGCGAGAAAGCGGCTATCGCCCGGTTGCGTCAGTTCTGCGCGCAGGGGGCGGTTGAGTACGAGGCGTGTCGGGATTTTCCAGCGATTGAAGGCACCAGCCGCTTGTCGGCCTGTCTAGCGCTGGGCGCGCTCTCTCCGCGCCAGTGTTTACATCGCCTGCTGGCGGAACAGCCTCAGGCGTTAGACGGGGGGGCGGGCGCAGTGTGGCTGAACGAACTGATCTGGCGTGAGTTCTATCGCCATCTGATGACGTATCATCCTGATTTGTGTAAACATCGGCCCTTTATTCGTTGGACCGAACAGGTACAGTGGCAGTCGAATGAGAAGCTGCTTAAGGCATGGCAGCATGGGCTTACCGGCTTCCCGATTGTTGATGCAGCTATGCGGCAGCTCAATGAAACCGGGTGGATGCATAACCGTCTGCGTATGATTACCGCCAGCTTCCTGGTGAAGGATCTGCTTATCGACTGGCGAACCGGAGAGCGTTATTTTATCTCTCAGCTGATCGATGGCGATCTGGCGGCGAATAACGGCGGCTGGCAGTGGGCGGCCTCCACCGGAACGGATGCGGCTCCCTATTTTCGGATCTTCAATCCGACCACGCAGGGACAACGATTTGACGCCGACGGCGAGTTTATCCGCCGCTGGCTGCCTGAGCTTAAGGATGTCCCGGCCAAAGCCATTCATGAACCCTGGGTATGGGCGGATAAACAGCGTGTTACCCTGAACTATCCCCGTCCCATTGTCGACCATAAACAGGCGCGCGTCGCCACGCTGGCGGCGTACGAAGCCGCCCGAAAAGTTTGAGAGAATGATGATGAAAAACAGTGAACTGGAACGCCTGATTAACGAAAAACTCAACACGGCTTCGTTTAGCGACTACGGCCCGAATGGCTTGCAGGTGGAGGGGCGCGAGACGGTGCAAAAAATCATCACCGGCGTGACGGCAAGCCAGGCGCTGCTGGATGAGGCGGTGCGTCAGGAAGCCGATGCGGTGATTGTCCACCACGGTTATTTCTGGAAAAACGAATCACCGATTATTCGCGGCATGAAGCGCAACCGACTCAAAACGCTGCTGGCGAATGACATCAACCTGTACGGCTATCACCTGCCGCTCGATGCGCATCCTGAGCTGGGGAACAACGTTCAGCTTGCGCAGCTGCTGGGGATTACCGTGATGGGTGAAATTGAACCCCTGGTGCCGTGGGGCGAACTGTCGATGCCAGTTCCGGGTTTGGAGCTGGCCTCGTGGATCGAAGCGCGCCTGGGGCGTCGTCCGCTGTGGTGCGGCGACACCGGGCCGGATACCGTGAAGCGCGTGGCATGGTGCACCGGCGGCGGCCAGGGCTTTATTGACAGCGCGGCGCGTTTTGGTGTCGACGCCTTCATTACCGGCGAAGTCTCCGAGCAGACTATCCACTCAGCCCGTGAACAAGGCCTGCATTTTTACGCGGCGGGCCATCACGCCACCGAGCGTGGCGGCATCCGCGCCCTCAGCGAGTGGCTGACGGAAAATACCGATCTGGATGTGACGTTTATTGATATCCCTAATCCGGCCTGATGAGAGGTAGTTAAGTGCAGCGAGCGCGTTGTTATCTTCTGGGTGAAACCGCAGTGGTTCTGGAACTTGAGCCTCCGGTGACGCTTGCCACGCAAAAGCGTATCTGGCGTCTGGCTCAGCGACTGCCCGAGCTACCCGGCGTGGTTGAAGCTATTCCGGGTATGAATAATATCACCGTGGTGCTGCGTGATCCGCACACGGGGGCGCTGGATGCCATTGAGCGTCTGCAACGCTGGTGGGAGGAGAGCGAGGCGCTGGAGCCGGAATCGCGGACGATTGAGATCCCGGTTGTCTATGGCGGCAAGGGAGGCCCCGACCTTGGCGTGGTGGCCGAGCACTGTGGATTAACGGAGAAGCAGGTTGTGGAGCTGCATAGCTCAGTCGACTATGTTGTCTGGTTTTTGGGATTTCAGCCGGGTTTCCCCTATCTGGGCGGGTTATCGCCCCAGCTGCATACGCCGCGCCGGGCTGAGCCGCGCCTGAGCGTACCGGCGGGCAGCGTGGCGATTGGTGGCGAGCAAACTGGAATTTATCCGCTCGCTTCACCGGGAGGCTGGCAGCTGATTGGGCACACGTCCACGCCGTTATTTGAACCAGGCCAGGACGCGCCCATACTCCTGCGGCCGGGGGATACGCTGCGCTTTATCCCACAGAAGGAGGGAGTATGTTAACGCTTATTCGCGCAGGGCTTTACACCTCGGTACAGGATGCCGGGCGTTTTGGGCTGCGTCAGTCGGGCGTGAGCTACTGCGGTGCGCTCGATCGCCCTTCGCTGGAGATTGCCAACCTGCTGGTAGGTAACGCAGGCAGCACGGCGGCGTTAGAAATTACGCTGGGTCAGTGCGTGATTGAGTTTGGTCAGGAAACCTGGTTTGCCTTAACCGGCGCGGGCTGTGACGCGACGCTGGACGGCAAAGCGGTGTGGACCGGCTGGCGCCTGCGGGCGAAGGCCGGGCAGCGTCTGACGCTCAAGCGTCCTCTGCACGGCGTGCGTAGCTATCTTGCGGTAGCGGGGGGGATCGACGTGCCGGAGGTGCTGGGCTCATCCAGCACCGACCAGAAAGCGGGAATGGGCGGCCATGAAGGACGGCTGCTGCGTGACGGCGATCGTCTGCGGATAAAGACCTCAACGCGCCATTTCACCACCACGCAGGGCGTGAAACAGCTGCTGTGGAGGAACGTGATCCGCGCCTTACCAGGACCGGAATACCAGGAGTTTGATGAAGCCGCGAAAGAGTCTTTCTGGCGCTCGCCGTGGAAGATCAGCCCGCAGAGTAACCGCATGGGTTACCGGCTTCAGGGACAGCCGCTGACCCGCACGACTGACCGGGAGCTGCTTTCCCATGGTCTGTTGCCGGGGGTGATTCAAGTGCCAGGCAACGGACAGCCCATCGTACTGATGAACGATGCGCAAACCACGGGAGGATATCCGCGTATTGCCTGCATTATCGATGCCGATCGCTACCATCTGGCGCAAATTCCTCTCGGTCAGCCAATTCATTTTGTGCAGTGTTCGCTGGAGGAGGCACTGAAAGCCCGGCAGGATCAGCAGCGTTATCTCGAACAGCTGGCGTGGAGGCTCGATGGTAAAGATTGATTTAAACGCCGATCTGGGAGAGGGCAGCAGCGCCGATGCGGCGCTGATGACGCTGGTCTCCTCGGTGAATATCGCCTGCGGGTTTCATGCCGGCGATGCGCAGACCATGCTGGCGAGCGTGCGCAATGCCATGAAAAACGGCGTGGCGATAGGCGCTCACCCCAGCTTTCCGGACCGGGAAAACTTTGGCCGCACGGCGATGGATCTGCCGCCTGAGACGGTTTACGCGCAAATGCTCTACCAGATCGGCGCGCTGGAGGCGATAGTGCGCGCTGAGAATGGCGTGTTGCGCCACGTCAAGCCGCACGGCATGCTCTATAACCAGGCGGCGAAAGATCCGGCGCTGGCAGATGCCATTGCCCGCGCGGTGCGGGACTGCAATCCGCGTCTGGTGCTGGTTGGCCTGGCGGGCAGCGAGCTTATCCGTGCCGGCGAACGGCTGGGGCTGAGCACGCGGCAGGAAGTGTTTGCCGATCGGGGATACCTGCCGGACGGCAGCCTGGTTCCGCGCACGCAGGCCGGTGCGCTGATCACCGACGAAGGTAAAGCGTTGGCGCAGACGCTGGAGATGGTGCGCTTCGGGCGAGTAACCTCAACGGAGGGTACAACGGCAAACGTTCAGGCTGATACGGTGTGCTTACACGGTGACGGCGAGCATGCGCTCCAGTTTGCGCGACGTCTGCGGGCGGCGTTCTCGGAAGAGGGCATTGTTGTCAGCGCAGAAAAATCATGAAAGGACAATAACATGCCAGAAGGTCCGGAGATCCGCCGCGCGGCGGATAGCCTGGAGGCGGCGATAAAGGGCAAACCTCTGACACACGTCTGGTTTGCCTTTCCTCAACTCAAGCCGTTTGAATCGCAGCTGGTGGGGCAGACGGTGACCCACATTGAAACGCGCGGCAAAGCGTTACTCACCCACTTTTCCCATAACCTGACGTTATACAGCCATAATCAGCTTTACGGCGTCTGGCGGGTGGTGGAGGCGGGTGAACAGCCGCAAACGACCCGCGTGCTACGCGTGCGGCTACAAACGGCGGATAAGGCGATCCTGCTCTACAGCGCCTCTGATATCGAAATGTTAACGCCGGAGCAGTTGCTCACGCACCCGTTCTTACAGCGGGTTGGGCCGGACGTGCTGGATATGCGCCTGACGGCGAGCGATGTGAAGGCCCGACTGCTATCGCCCACATTCCGCAACCGGCAGTTTTCCGGGCTGTTGCTCGATCAGGCATTTCTGGCGGGGCTGGGAAACTACCTGCGGGTGGAGATCCTCTGGGAAGTCGGGCTGGCACCGCAGCACAAAGCTTCTCAGCTGAGCGATGAACAGCTGGAGGCGCTGTCCCACGCGCTGCTGGACATCCCGCGGCTGTCGTACAACACGCGTGGCATCGTAGATGAAAACAAGCACCACGGGGCGCTGTTCCGGTTCAAGGTGTTTCATCGGGCGGGGAAGAAGTGCGAGCGGTGCGGCGGGATTATCGACAGGATTATGCTCTCTTCGAGACCCTTTTACTGGTGTCCACATTGTCAAAAATAAAAAAGCCGGGTGGCGGCTACGCCTTACCCGGCCTACGTTTCGTATTTGTAGGCCCGGTAAGCGGTAGCGCCACCGGGCTTAACTTTTAGCGCTTCAGGTCAGACTTAAAATCACGCTGCTCGTAGCCGGTATACAGCTGACGAGGACGGGCGATTTTCATGCCTTCGCTGTGCATTTCGTTCCAGTGCGCAATCCAGCCCACGGTACGCGCCATGGCGAAGATCACGGTGAACATGGAAGACGGAATGCCCATCGCTTTCAGAATAATGCCAGAGTAGAAATCGACGTTCGGGTAGAGTTTCTTCTCGATGAAGTACGGGTCGTTCAGCGCGATGTGTTCCAGCTCCATCGCCACTTCCAGCAGATCATCTTTGGTGCCCAGCTCTTTCAGCACTTCGTGGCAGGTCTCACGCATGACGGTCGCGCGAGGGTCGTAGTTTTTGTAAACACGATGACCGAAGCCCATCAGACGGAAGGAGTCATTCTTGTCTTTCGCGCGGCGCACGAACTCAGGAATATGCTCAACGGAGCTGATCTCTTCCAGCATCTTCAGTGCTGCTTCGTTCGCGCCGCCGTGCGCCGGTCCCCACAGGGAGGCGATACCCGCAGCGATACAGGCAAACGGGTTCGCGCCGGAAGAGCCTGCGGTACGGACGGTAGAGGTCGAGGCGTTCTGTTCGTGGTCAGCGTGCAGGATCAGAATACGGTCCATCGCGCGCTCCAGCACCGGGTTCACTTCATACTCTTCGCACGGCGTGGAGAACATCATGCGCAGGAAGTTACCCGCGTAGGAGAGGTCGTTGCGTGGATACACAAACGGCTGACCGATAGAGTATTTGTAACACATCGCCGCCATGGTAGGCATTTTGGAGAGCAGACGGAACGCCGCGATATCACGGTGACGTGGGTTATTCACGTCCAGAGAATCGTGGTAGAACGCCGCCAGCGCACCGGTAATACCGCACATAACCGCCATCGGATGAGAGTCACGACGGAACGCATGGAACAGACGGGTAATCTGCTCATGGATCATGGTGTGACGGGTCACGGTGGTTTTAAATTCATCGTATTGAGCCTGCGTCGGTTTTTCGCCGTTCAGCAGGATGTAGCACACTTCCAGATAGTTGGATTCGGTGGCTAACTGATCGATGGGGAAGCCGCGATGGAGCAGGATACCTTCGTCACCGTCAATGTAGGTGATTTTGGATTCGCAAGATGCGGTGGAGGTGAATCCAGGGTCAAAGGTGAATACCCCTTTGGAACCCAGCGTACGGATATCAATAACATCCTGACCGAGCGTGCCTTTTAGCACATCCAGTTCAATAGCATCATCACCATTTAGGGTGAGTTTTGCCTTTGTATCAGCCATTTACGGTCTCCTTAGCGCCTTATGCTTAAGACTGCGCTTTACCGGATTTGCTTTCAGCTGTTAATCATCGTTACCAGATTGTTATTTGGCTTACCGCTCAGCTCACGAGGAGAAACCAGGGTACAGAGCTATGGCGCCTTGCAGGTAAACGAATGAAATATCAGTGAAACAACAGCAAATCAGCGTTTTTGCAGTCCGAATTATTCAAACCTGTATATCACTAATAACTGTCCTGATAACTTCGGTCAATACCATCACACTGTTACATAACTATTTGTCAGGTGAAAGAGAGACCTCATAACTTTTGCGCATTATATGCCTTTTCTGATGACGTTTGTAACAATATTGTTTAACATTTGTCAAATCAGATGATTAAAATTTAAAAAGATGTTGTTATCGTGACCCCGATCACTGTTCCAGAGAAAACCCAACAAACTGTATGTAGGTTAATTGTAATGATTTTGTGAACGGCCTATACTGCCGCCAGGTCTCCGGAACACCCTGCAATCCCGAGCCACCCAGCGTTGTAACGTGTCGTTTTAGCATTTGGAAGCAATGTTTTGCATGACGCGCAGTTATAGAAAAGGAACGCTGTCTGACCCGCATCGCAGTCCGGAGGAAGGAAACAATAAGAACAGCATGTGGGCGTTATTCATGATAAGAAATGTGAAAAAACAAAGACCTGTCAATCTGGATCTCAAAACGATCCGATTCCCTGTAACAGCAATAGCGTCCATTCTGCACCGTGTTTCTGGTGTGATTACGTTTGTGGCGGTCGGTATCTTGCTGTGGTTACTGGGAACCAGCCTCTCATCCCCTGAAGGATTCCTCCAGGCCTCAGCCATCATGAACAGCTTCTTCGTGAAATTTATCATGTGGGGCATTCTGACCGCGCTGGCCTATCACGTGGTTGGTGGCGTTCGCCATATGCTGATGGACTTTGGCTACCTGGAAGAGACGTTCGAGGCCGGTAAACGTACCGCTAACATTTCATTTGTGATCACTGTCGTGCTTTCACTTCTCGCAGGAGTTCTCGTATGGTAAGCAACGCCTCCGCATTAGGACGCAACGGCGTACATGACTTCATCCTGGTCCGTGCTACCGCCATCGTTCTCACCCTTTACATCATCTATATGATCGGTTTCTTCGCGACCAGCGGGACGCTGACGTGGGAAATCTGGAGTGGTTTCTTCGGATCGGCCTTCACCAAAGTGTTCACCCTGCTGGCCCTGTTCTCCATCCTTATTCATGCCTGGATTGGCATGTGGCAGGTGTTGACCGATTACGTTAAACCGCTGGCGATTCGCCTTCCGCTGCAACTGATTATTGTTGTTGCTCTGCTGGTTTACGTCATTTATGGATTTGTTGTGGTGTGGGGTGTGTAATGAAACTGCCAGTCAGAGAATTTGATGCTGTTGTGATTGGTGCGGGTGGCGCAGGTATGCGCGCCGCACTGCAAATTTCCCAGAGCGGCCAGACCTGTGCGCTGCTCTCTAAAGTATTCCCGACCCGTTCCCACACAGTGTCTGCGCAGGGCGGTATCACCGTTGCGCTGGGTAATTCCCATGAAGATAACTGGGAATGGCACATGTACGATACGGTAAAAGGTTCCGATTACATCGGTGACCAGGATGCCATCGAATATATGTGTAAAACCGGCCCGGAAGCGATTCTGGAGCTGGACCACATGGGTCTGCCGTTCTCCCGTCTGGAAAATGGCACCATCTATCAGCGTCCGTTTGGCGGCCAGTCGAAAAACTTCGGCGGCGAGCAGGCGGCACGTACCGCAGCGGCGGCTGACCGTACCGGCCACGCGCTGCTGCACACGTTATATCAGCAGAACCTGAAAAACCACACCACCATCTTCTCCGAGTGGTATGCGCTGGATCTGGTGAAAAACGCCGATGGCGCCGTGGTGGGTTGTACCGCCCTGTGCATCGAAACTGGTGAAGTGGTCTACTTCAAAGCCCGCGCTACGGTGCTGGCGACCGGCGGTGCAGGCCGTATTTACCAGTCCACCACCAACGCCCACATCAACACCGGTGATGGTGTCGGTATGGCTATCCGCGCGGGCGTGCCGGTCCAGGACATGGAGATGTGGCAGTTCCACCCAACCGGTATCGCCGGGGCGGGCGTACTGGTGACAGAAGGCTGCCGTGGTGAAGGTGGCTACCTGCTGAACAAACATGGCGAGCGCTTCATGGAGCGTTATGCGCCAAACGCGAAAGACCTGGCGGGCCGTGACGTGGTGGCGCGTTCCATCATGATCGAAATTCGTGAAGGCCGCGGCTGTGACGGCCCTTGGGGTCCACACGCGAAGCTGAAACTCGACCATCTGGGTAAAGAAGTGCTGGAATCCCGTCTGCCGGGCATTCTGGAGCTGTCCCGCACCTTCGCGCACGTCGACCCGGTGAAAGAGCCAATTCCGGTTATCCCAACCTGTCACTACATGATGGGCGGTATTCCGACCAAAGTGACCGGTCAGGCGCTGACCGTGAACGAGCAGGGCGAAGACGTGGTCATCCCAGGCCTGTTCGCGGTAGGCGAAATAGCCTGCGTATCCGTGCACGGCGCAAACCGTCTGGGCGGCAACTCCCTGCTGGACCTGGTGGTATTTGGTCGTGCGGTGGGGCTGCATCTCCAGGAATCTATTGCCGAGCAGGGCGCGCTGCGTGATGCGACCGACGACGAAATCGATGCCTCTCTTGAGCGCCTCAACCGCTGGAACGGCAACCGTAACGGCGAAGATCCGGTGGAAATTCGTAAAGCGCTGCAAGAGTGTATGCAGCACAACTTCTCGGTATTCCGGGAAGGTGACGCGATGGCCAAAGGGCTTGAGCAGCTGAAAGCGATTCGCGAGCGTCTGAAGAATGCCCGTCTGGACGATACCTCCAGCGAGTTCAACACCCAGCGCGTTGAGTGCCTTGAGCTGGATAACCTGATGGAAACCGCGTTCGCCACTGCGATGTCGGCAAACTTCCGTACCGAAAGCCGTGGCGCCCATAGCCGCTTCGACTTCCCGGATCGTGATGACGAAAACTGGCTGTGCCATTCCCTGTATCTGCCAGAGTCGGAAACCATGACGCGTCGTAGCGTTAATATGGAACCGAAACTGCGTCCGGCGTTCCCGCCGAAGATTCGTACTTACTAATGCGGAGTCAGGATAATGAAACTCGAATTCTCAGTTTATCGTTATAACCCGGATGTAGACGATGCTCCGCGTATGCAGGATTACACCCTCGAAGCGGAAGAAGGTCGCGACATGATGCTGCTGGATGCCTTAATCCAGCTGAAAGAGAAAGATCCTACGCTGTCGTTCCGCCGCTCCTGCCGTGAAGGGGTGTGTGGTTCTGACGGTGTGAACATGAACGGCAAAAATGGCCTGGCCTGCATCACGCCAATTTCTGCGCTAAACCGCCCTGGCCAGAAAATTGTTATCCGTCCTCTGCCTGGCCTGCCGGTCGTGCGTGATTTGGTGGTGGACATGGGGCAATTCTATGCACAATATGAGAAGATTAAGCCTTACTTATTGAATAATGGGCAAAATCCACCCGCTCGCGAGCACTTACAGTCTCCTGAGCAGCGTGAAAAACTCGATGGGTTGTACGAGTGTATTCTCTGTGCATGCTGTTCAACGTCATGCCCGTCGTTCTGGTGGAATCCGGATAAATTTATCGGCCCTGCGGGTCTGCTGGCTGCCTATCGCTTCCTGATCGACAGCCGCGATACCGAAACCGAGAATCGTCTGGAAGGGCTAAGTGACGCTTTCAGCGTATTCCGCTGCCATAGCATCATGAACTGCGTCAGTGTGTGTCCTAAGGGGCTGAACCCAACGCGCGCCATCGGTCATATTAAGTCGATGTTGTTGCAGCGCAGTGCGTAAGTAGTGAGAGGGGAGCGCTGTTCCCCTCACCCTAACCCTCTCCCAAAGGGAGAGGGGACAGATTGCAGAAACCTTTAAAAACTGCCCTGAAGTTTAGACAGTTTCTAAAGGTTCCTTCGCGGGCCAAATGAAAAGAGCTCGCAGGTGAACCCCGGCACGTACACGTGGTGTGCGTGGTAGTTTCTACGGCGAAAGTAAGCATAAAAATGCTTAAGGGATCACGATGCAGAACGGCGCAATGAAAGCCTGGCTGGACTCTTCTTACCTCTCTGGTTCAAACCAGAGCTGGATAGAACAGCTCTATGAAGACTTCTTAACCGATCCTGACTCAGTGGACGCAAACTGGCGTTCCATGTTCCAGCAGTTGCCTGGTACAGGGGTCAAACCGGATCAATTCCATTCAAAAACACGTGATTATTTCCGTCGTCTGGCGAAGGATGCCTCACGTTACTCTTCTGCGATTTCCGACCCTGACACCAATGCGAAGCAGGTAAAAGTCCTGCAACTTATCAACGCTTATCGCTTCCGTGGTCACCAGCATGCGAATCTCGATCCGCTGGGACTGTGGCAGCAGGAACGTGTAGCGGATCTCGATCCGGCTTATCACGATCTGACCGAGGCCGATTTCCAGGAAAGCTTTAACGTAGGTTCTTTTGCCATCGGCAAAGACACGATGAAGCTGGGCGATCTGATTGACGCGCTCAAGCAAACCTACTGCGGCTCCATCGGCGCGGAATATATGCACATTACCTCCACCGAAGAGAAACGCTGGATCCAGCAGCGTATCGAATCCGTGGCAGGCCACGCGAATTTCTCAGCAGAAGAGAAAAAACGTTTCCTCAGCGAACTGACCGCAGCGGAAGGACTTGAGCGCTATCTGGGCGCGAAATTCCCTGGCGCAAAACGCTTCTCACTGGAGGGCGGCGATGCGTTAGTCCCGATGCTGAAAGAGCTGATTCGTCATGCCGGTAAGAGCGGTACGCGCGAAGTGGTGCTGGGCATGGCGCACCGTGGACGCCTTAACGTGCTGGTTAACGTGCTGGGTAAAAAGCCGCAGGATCTGTTCGACGAATTTGCGGGTAAACATAAAGAGCACCTCGGCACCGGTGACGTGAAGTACCACATGGGCTTCTCGTCTGATATCGAAACCGAGGGCGGTCAGGTTCACCTGGCGCTGGCATTTAACCCGTCGCACCTGGAAATCGTTAGCCCGGTGGTTATCGGTTCCGTGCGTGCGCGTCTGGATCGTCTGGACGAGCCGAGCAGCAATAAAGTGCTGCCAATCACCATTCACGGTGATGCGGCGGTCACAGGGCAGGGCGTGGTTCAGGAAACCCTGAATATGTCGAAAGCGCGTGGTTATGAAGTGGGCGGTACCGTTCGCATCGTAATCAACAACCAGGTGGGCTTCACCACCTCTAACCCGCTGGATGCGCGTTCCACCCCGTACTGCACCGACATCGGTAAAATGGTTCAGGCGCCAATTTTCCACGTTAACGCGGATGATCCTGAAGCCGTTGCTTTCGTTACCCGTCTGGCGCTGGACTTCCGTAACACCTTCAAGCGCGACGTATTCATTGACCTCTTCTGCTACCGCCGTCACGGCCACAACGAAGCGGATGAGCCAAGTGCAACCCAGCCGCTGATGTACCAGAAAATCAAAAAACATCCGACGCCGCGTAAAATCTATGCTGACAAGCTGGAAAGCGAAAAAGTGGCGACGCTGGAAGATGCGACCGAGATGGTCAACCTCTACCGCGACGCGCTGGACGCGGGTGAATGCGTAGTGAAAGAGCTGCGCCCAATGAACATGCACTCCTTTACCTGGTCGCCGTACCTCAACCACGAGTGGGACGAGAGCTACCCGAACAAGGTTGAGATGAAGCGTTTGCAGGAGCTGGCTAAACGCATCAGCACCGTGCCGGAAGCGATCGAGATGCAGTCCCGCGTGGCCAAGATCTATGGCGATCGCCAGGCCATGGCGGCGGGTGAGAAGCTGTTCGACTGGGGCGGGGCGGAAACGCTGGCCTATGCGACGCTGGTTGACGAAGGTATTCCGGTTCGTCTGTCCGGTGAAGATGCGGGTCGTGGCACCTTCTTCCACCGTCACGCGGTTGTGCATAACCAGTCTAACGGTTCAACGTATACTCCGCTTCAGCACGTGCATAACGGTCAGGGCCAGTTCAAGGTCTGGGACTCCGTGCTGTCAGAAGAAGCGGTTCTGGCCTTCGAATACGGCTATGCCACCGCAGAACCCCGCACCCTGACTATCTGGGAAGCGCAGTTCGGTGACTTCGCCAACGGTGCGCAGGTGGTTATCGACCAGTTCATCTCCTCCGGTGAGCAGAAGTGGGGCCGTATGTGCGGTCTGGTGATGCTGCTGCCGCACGGCTATGAAGGACAAGGGCCGGAGCACTCCTCCGCGCGTCTGGAGCGTTATCTGCAACTCTGCGCCGAGCAGAACATGCAGGTTTGCGTGCCGTCCACTCCGGCTCAGGTTTACCACATGCTGCGTCGTCAGGCGCTGCGCGGTATGCGCCGTCCGCTGGTAGTCATGTCGCCAAAATCCCTGCTGCGCCATCCACTGGCGGTCTCCAGCCTGGAAGAGCTGGCAAACGGCACCTTCCTGCCGGCCATCGGTGAAATTGACGAGCTGGATCCGCAGGCCGTTAAGCGTGTCGTAATGTGTTCTGGTAAGGTTTATTACGACCTGCTGGAACAGCGCCGTAAAAACGATCAAAAAGATGTCGCCATCGTGCGTATCGAGCAGCTTTATCCGTTCCCGCATCAGGCGATGCAGGAAGTGCTGAAACAGTACGCTCACGTTCATGATTTTGTCTGGTGCCAGGAAGAGCCGCTCAACCAGGGCGCATGGTATTGCAGCCAGCATCATTTCCGTGAAGTGATTCCATTTGGGTCTGCCCTGCGTTATGCAGGTCGCCCGGCCTCCGCCTCTCCGGCGGTAGGGTATATGTCCGTTCACCAGAAGCAGCAACAAGATCTGGTCAATGACGCGCTGAACGTCGATTAATTAAAGGATACATAATGAGTAGCGTAGATATTCTTGTTCCCGACCTGCCTGAGTCCGTAGCAGATGCAACCGTCGCCACCTGGCACAAAAAACCAGGCGACGCGGTAACCCGTGACGAAGTGCTGGTAGAAATCGAAACTGACAAAGTGGTACTGGAAGTACCGGCTTCAGCGGATGGCATTCTGGATGCAGTCCTGGAAGATGAAGGTACGACCGTCACTTCTCGCCAGATCCTGGGTCGCCTGCGTGAAGGCAATAGCGCGGGCAAAGAGTCCAGCGCCAAATCTGAAGAAAAAGCGTCTACCCCGGCCCAGCGCCAGCAGGCGTCTCTGTCCGATCAGACCAACGACGCGCTCAGCCCGGCGATCCGTCGCCTGCTGGCTGAGCACAGCCTCGATCCGGCAGCCATCAAAGGCACCGGCGTGGGTGGCCGTCTGACGCGCGAAGACATCGACAAGCATCTGGCAAAAGCGCCTTCTGAGGCGAAAGCGGAAGCCCCTGCGGCAGCACCAGCGGCACAGCCCGCTCTGGGCGCACGTAGCGAAAAACGCGTGCCAATGACCCGCCTGCGTAAGCGCGTGGCCGAGCGTCTGCTGGAAGCGAAAAATTCCACCGCGATGCTGACTACCTTCAACGAAGTCAACATGAAACCAATCATGGACCTGCGCAAGCAGTACGGTGACGCGTTTGAAAAACGTCACGGTATCCGTCTGGGCTTCATGTCCTTCTACGTGAAAGCGGTAGTTGAAGCGCTGAAACGCTACCCGGAAGTGAACGCGTCTATCGATGGCGATGACGTGGTTTACCACAACTACTTCGATGTCAGCATGGCGGTTTCTACTCCACGCGGCCTGGTGACCCCGGTTCTGCGTGACGTAGATACCCTGGGTATGGCTGACATTGAGAAGAAAATCAAAGAGCTGGCCGTGAAAGGCCGCGACGGCAAGCTGACCGTTGAGGACCTGACCGGCGGTAACTTCACCATTACCAACGGCGGCGTGTTCGGCTCGCTGATGTCTACCCCGATCATCAACCCGCCGCAGAGCGCGATCCTGGGTATGCACGCCATTAAAGATCGTCCAATGGCGGTAGACGGTAAAGTGGAGATCCTGCCGATGATGTACCTGGCGCTCTCTTACGATCACCGTCTGATCGATGGCCGCGAATCCGTGGGCTTCCTGGTTGCCATTAAAGAGCTGCTGGAAGATCCAACGCGTCTGCTGCTGGACGTCTAGTTTTTGCAGTCTTGCCCGGCGGCGCGTTGCTTGCCGGGCTTACAAAAGCACTACCTAACGATTACCTGAAGGATGGATAGAACACATGAACTTACATGAATATCAGGCCAAACAGCTGTTTGCCCGGTATGGCTTACCGGCTCCGGTGGGTTATGCCTGTACTACCCCGCGTGAAGCAGAAGAAGCCGCGTCTAAAATCGGTGCCGGCCCGTGGGTAGTTAAATGTCAGGTTCACGCTGGTGGCCGTGGTAAAGCGGGCGGTGTGAAGGTTGTTAAGAGCAAAGAAGAGATCCGTGCGTTTGCTGAACATTGGCTCGGCAAGCGTCTGGTAACCTACCAGACAGATGCGAACGGCCAGCCGGTTAACCAGATCCTGGTTGAAGCGGCGACCGACATCGCGAAAGAACTGTACCTCGGCGCAGTCGTAGACCGTAGCTCCCGTCGCGTGGTGTTCATGGCGTCTACCGAAGGCGGTGTGGAAATCGAAAAAGTGGCGGAAGAGACCCCGCACCTGATCCACAAAGTGGCTATCGATCCGCTGGCGGGCCCAATGCCTTACCAGGGTCGTGAGCTGGCGTTCAAACTGGGTCTGGAAGGCAAGCTGGTTCAGCAGTTCACCAAGATCTTCATGGGTCTGGCGACCATCTTCCTGGAACGCGATCTGGCGCTGATCGAGATCAACCCGCTGGTGATCACCACCCAGGGCGACCTGATCTGCCTCGACGGCAAGCTGGGCGCTGACGGCAACGCGCTGTTCCGCCAGTCCGATCTGCGCGAAATGCGCGACCAGTCTCAGGAAGATCCGCGTGAAGCGCAGGCTGCACAGTGGGAACTGAACTACGTGGCGCTGGATGGTAACATCGGCTGCATGGTTAACGGTGCGGGTCTGGCAATGGGCACCATGGACATCGTTAAGCTGCACGGCGGTGAGCCAGCGAACTTCCTCGACGTGGGCGGTGGCGCAACCAAAGAGCGCGTAACCGAAGCGTTCAAAATCATTCTCTCTGACAGCAACGTGAAAGCGGTTCTGGTGAACATCTTCGGCGGTATCGTACGTTGCGACCTGATCGCCGACGGTATCATCGGCGCGGTAGAAGAAGTGGGCGTTAACGTTCCGGTTGTTGTACGTCTGGAAGGGAACAACGCTGAACTCGGCGCGAAAAAACTGGCTGACAGCGGCCTGAATATTATTGCAGCGAAAAGTCTGACGGATGCAGCTCAGCAGGTTGTTGCCGCAGTGGAGGGGAAATAATGTCCGTTTTAATTAATAAAGATACCAAGGTTATCTGCCAGGGCTTCACCGGTAGCCAGGGGACTTTCCACTCCGAACAGGCAATTGCCTACGGTACGCAGATGGTAGGCGGCGTAACGCCAGGTAAAGGCGGCACCACGCATCTGGGCCTGCCGGTGTTCAACACCGTGCGTGAAGCGGTAGAAGCGACGGGCGCGACCGCGACCGTGATCTACGTTCCGGCGCCGTTCTGCAAAGACTCTATTCTGGAAGCGATCGACGCAGGCATTAAGCTGATCATCACCATCACCGAAGGTATCCCGACGCTGGATATGCTGACCGTGAAGGTGAAGCTGGACGAAGCAGGCGTGCGCATGATCGGCCCGAACTGCCCAGGCGTTATCACCCCGGGCGAATGCAAAATCGGCATCATGCCGGGCCACATTCATCGCCCAGGCAAAGTGGGCATTGTGTCCCGTTCCGGTACCCTGACCTATGAAGCGGTTAAGCAGACCACCGACTACGGTTTCGGCCAGTCCACCTGCGTGGGCATCGGCGGTGACCCGATCCCGGGCTCTAACTTCATCGACATCCTGAAGCTGTTCCAGGAAGATCCACAGACCGAAGCGATCGTGATGATCGGTGAGATCGGTGGTAGCGCGGAAGAAGAAGCGGCTGCTTACATCAAAGATCATGTGACCAAGCCGGTGGTGGGTTACATCGCGGGTGTGACCGCGCCGAAAGGCAAACGTATGGGTCACGCGGGCGCGATTATCGCAGGCGGTAAAGGTACGGCTGATGAGAAATTCGCAGCACTGGAAGCCGCAGGCGTGAAAACCGTTCGCAGCCTGGCGGATATCGGTGAAGCACTGAAATCCATCATTAAGTAAGTCCTCTCTGCTCCCCGTATGGGGCGCGTTGAAGTATAAAAAAATGTCCGTTTCGACATGGTTGGCCGCTGTAAAGCGGCCTTTTTTTATTGTCTGCGTTTAGCCACCAGAGTGAATTTATAGTCGTCGGAGTTAAACACGTTGCGACTGTATTCAAATATCCGGCCGTCTTTCAGAAAGCCACGGGAGACTTTTTCCAGAATCGGTTTTGCCGGATCGAGCGCCAGGGCGGCAATCGCCTCGTCCGATGGCATGACTGGCACCAGCTCCTGCTCGCTGCGATCGATAACCATCTTTTTGATCTGCTCAATGTAATGGTATTTCGACTGTTCCATCACTTCCCAGGTGAGGTCGGGGAACATCGCCAGCGGCATCCATGTCTCTTCCAGATTCACCGGCTTTTCCCTGATGAAGCGTACGCGCTTGACGTGCCAGACCTTATCATTTGGATTGAGCGCCAGTTTTGCCGCGAGCCGCTCATCGGCTTTCACCACTTCGAAGACGCTGACGTCGCTGTGCGTATCAACGTTGCGATCCGCCAGTTTTTCGTAAAAGCCGGTAAGCTGATAAATATCGTAATTCACCCGCTCCTCTTTTACATACGAGCCGCTGCCCTGAATGCTTTCGATGATCTGCTCGTCGGCGAGCAGCTTCAACGCCTGCCGCACGGTGACACGGCTGACGCTAAACGCCTCCTGAAGGCTGGATTCTGTCGGCAGCGCGTCGCCAGGTTTTAACTCACCGGCATTAATTTTCTCGCGGAACGCATCGGCGATCTGCCGGTACATCGGTTTATTGCCCATTGGGTCACGCCTATTTAATACCTTTTCAGGGAATTATGCCTTCAGCGTCGGATTTGTAAATAATACAAATAAGATACAAATTTCGGTGTTAGTGAAAATGATCACATAAATGTATTATTCGCTCTGCCACAATCCTCCCCAGACAATAACTTTGGATAGGTGAGGATCTTTATGAACCTGACGACTCTGACCGACCCCCGTGCTGTCTGCGTGCAGGCGCAGTTTACCAGCCGTGATGAGGCAATCCGTCAGCTTGCGACGCGGCTGGTAGCGTTGGGCAAAATAGCCGACGCCGATACGTTTCTGGCAGAGGTTTTCCATCGCGAATCGCTTGGCCCGACGGCGCTGGGCGAGGGGCTGGCCGTACCTCATGGTAAATCAGCGGCGGTAAAGGAAGCGGCTTTTGCCGTGGCCACACTGTGCGAGCCGCTGGCCTGGGAAGGCGTAGACGGACCGGAGGAGGTCGAGCTGATTTTTCTGCTCGCCATTCCCCCCGCACAAGCGGGGTCAACGCATATTCAGGTCCTGACGGAACTGACGTCTCGCCTGGCGGATGACGATCTCAGGGCGCGCGTGATGACGGCGACCAGCGCGGAAGCGGTGCTTGCAGCGCTGGAAACGGCGCCTGAGGCGCAAGAAACCGCCGTTGCGGAGAATGCCCCGACGATCGTCTGCGTTACCGCCTGTCCGGCCGGGATCGCCCATACCTACATGGCAGCGGAGTATCTCGAAAAAGCGGGACGAAAGCTCGGCGTCAATGTGGTGGTCGAAAAGCAGGGGGCAAACGGTATTGAGGGGCGCATCACCGCGCAGCAGTTGCAGGAGGCAAAAGCGTGTATCTTCGCGGCGGAAGTGGCGATTAAAGAGCGCGAGCGTTTTCAGGGGATCCCCGCCATTTCCGTGCCCGTCGCGGAACCCTTGCGCCATGCGGAAGCGCTCATTGAGCGTGCGCTGGCGCTACAGCCTGTATCCGATGTGCGTCCTGCACACGTCGACACGGACGCGAAAAAGTGCGTTAAAACCGAACTCAAGCAGGCGCTGCTCAGCGGTATCTCCTTTGCGGTGCCGCTGATTGTCGCTGGCGGCACGGTGCTGGCCGTGTCGGTACTGCTGGCGCAAATCCTGGGCTTGCAGCATCTGTTCGATCAGGAAAATTCGTGGCTGTGGATGTACCGCAAACTGGGCGGCGGGATGCTCGGTATTCTGATGGTGCCTGTTCTGGCGGCCTACACCGCTTACTCGCTGGCGGATAAACCTGCGCTAACGCCAGGCTTTGCGGCGGGTCTTGCCGCCAATATGATCGGCTCCGGCTTTCTGGGGGCCATCGTCGGCGGGCTGATTGCGGGCTACCTGATGCGCTGGGTGAAAAACCACATCCGGCTGAGTAGCCGCTACAACGGCTTTCTGACCTTTTATCTTTATCCGGTGATTGGCGTGCTGGGCGCAGGCAGCCTGATGCTGTTTGTGATCGGCGAACCGGTGGCCTGGATCAATAACGCCCTCACCGCCTGGCTTAACGGTCTGTCCGGCGCGAACGCGCTGCTGCTGGGGGCGATCCTGGGCTTTATGTGCTCGTTCGATCTGGGCGGTCCGGTCAACAAAGCCTCTTACGCGTTCTGTCTGGGGGCGATGGCCAATGGCGTATACGGGCCTTATGCGATTTTTGCCTCCGTCAAAATGGTATCGGCCTTTACCGTGACGGCATCAACGATGCTGGCTCCGAACCTGTTCAAACAGTTCGAAATTGAAACCGGCAAGTCCACCTGGCTGCTGGGGCTGGCGGGCATCACCGAAGGAGCAATTCCGATGGCTATCGAGGATCCGTTGCGGGTCATCGGCTCATTTGTTCTGGGGTCAATGGCGACCGGAGCGATTGTCGGGGCGATGGGGATTGGGCTATCCACCCCGGGCGCGGGCATTTTCTCTCTCTTCTTACTGCATGATGCCGGGCTGGGCGGCGTGCTGGCCGCTGCCGGCTGGTTTGGCGCCGCGCTGATTGGCGCCGCAATCTCTACGCTCATTTTACTCCTCTGGCGACGCCAGGCCGTGAAGAGCGGCACCTACGTGACTGAAGACATAACATCCTAAACACGCACTGACAGGAAACGAAGATGAAAGCTGTATCTCGCGTTCATATCACGCCACATATGCATTGGGACCGGGAGTGGTACTTCACCACCGAAGCGTCACGTATTCTTCTGGTCAATAATATGGAAGAGATCCTTACCCGTCTTGAGCAGGACGCAGAGTATAAATACTACGTTCTCGACGGCCAGACGGCGGTGCTGGAAGATTATTTTGCCGTGAAACCGGAAAACAGGCCACGCGTGAAGGCGCTGGTGGCGGCCGGGAAGCTGATTATCGGGCCGTGGTATACCCAGACGGACACCACCCTTGTCTCCGGCGAGTCGATTGTCCGAAATCTGATGTACGGCATTCGCGACTGTCTGGCCTTTGGCGAGCCGATGAAAATTGGCTATCTGCCGGACTCCTTCGGCATGTCTTCCCAGCTGCCACACATTTACAACGGTTTTGGCATCACGCGCACCATGTTCTGGCGCGGGTGTTCCGAGCGGCATGGTACCGATAAAACCGAATTTCTCTGGCAAAGTCAGGACGGCAGTGAAGTGACGGCACAGGTGCTACCGCTGGGCTACGCGATTGGTAAGTACTTACCGGAGGATGAGGCCGGGCTGCGCAAACGGCTCGACACGTACTTCGAGGTGCTGGAAAAAGCCTCCGTGACGAAAGAAATTTTGCTGCCTAACGGCCATGATCAGATGCCGCTCCAGCAGAACATCTTTGCGGTGATGGATAAGCTGCGCGAAATCTATCCGCAGCGTCAGTTTGTGATGAGCCGCTTCGAGGAGGTGTTTGACCACATTGACGAGCACCGCGATGAACTGGCGACGCTGAAAGGAGAGTTTATTGACGGTAAATATATGCGGGTGCACCGGACAATAGGCTCCACGCGAATGGACATCAAAATCGCCCACGCCCGGATAGAGCATAAAATCGTCAATGTCCTTGAGCCGCTGGCCACGCTTGCCTGGACGCTGGGCTTTGAGTATCACCACGGCTTGCTGGAAAAAATGTGGAAAGAGATCCTCAAGAATCACGCCCATGACAGTATCGGCTGCTGCTGTAGTGACAAAGTGCATCGTGAGGTGATGTCACGCTTCGAGCTGGCGGAAGACATGGCCGATAACCTGACATGCTTCTATATGCGCAAGATTGTCGACAACATGCCGCAGTGCGAGGAAGACAAACTGGTGATGTTTAACCTCACGCCCTGGCCGCGTGAGGAAGTGATTAACACTACGATACGTCTGCGCGCCAGCCAGTTCCGCCTGCTGGACGATAGGGGGAATGAAATCCCTTACTGCCTGCGCAGCGCGCGTGAAATCGACCCCGGCTTAATAGACCGGCAGATTGTGCATTACGGCAACTACGATCCCTTTATGGAGTTTGATATCCAGCTCAACCAGATCCTGCCATCAATGGGTTACCGCACGCTCTATATCGAGCCGCACGTGGCTGGCAAGCTGCTGGCGCCAGAAACAACGTCGGAGGCATTACTGGAAAATGCTTTCTGGGAAATAACGTTAAACGACGACGGCACCCTGCGTCTGCTCGATAAAGCGTCCGGGCTTATCTATGACCGCGCGCTGGAAATAGAAGAGAGCTCGGATGATGGCGATGAGTACGACTACTCGCCTTCACGGGAAGAGTGGAGACTCACTTCCGCGCAGGGCGAGCATGAGGTTGAGGTGATCCACGAGGTCTGGCAGAGCAGGGCGGTGATCCGCCATCGCATGGCGGTGCCGGCGGATCTCGCTGAACGTTCTGCGCGTCAGCAGACGGGAACGCTTGAGGCAGAACTCACGGTCACGCTCAGCCATAACAGCCGACGTATCGACATTGAGGCGCGTCTCGGAAATCACGCGGATGACCACCGTGTTCGGGTGTTGATCCCGACGCCCTTCACCGCAGACACGGTGTTAGCTGATACCCAGTTCGGTTCGCTGACGCGACCTGTACAGGATGAAGCGATGGCGAACTGGCAGGAGGAGGGCTGGAAGGAAGCGCCGCTGCCGGTGTGGAATCTGCTTAACTACGCGGTGCTCCAGGAACGGCGTAACGGGATGGCGCTGTTTACCGAAGGGTTACGCGAATTTGAAGTGACTGGCGAGCGTCAAAAAACGTTTGCCCTGACGTTGCTTCGCGGCGTGGGGGTGCTTGGGAAGGAAGACTTACTTCTGCGCCCCGGCAGACCGTCCGGGATCAAAATGCCGGTGCCTGATTCGCAGATGCGGGGCCAGTTAACCTGTCGCTTTAGCCTGTTCAGTTTTAATGGTTTGCCCGTCAGTGCTGGCGTTGCGCAGCAGGCGAAGTCGTGGTTAACGCCAGTGCACTGTTATAACAAAATTCCGTGGGATGCGATGAAGCTTAACCGCGCCTCTTTCACCACCCCCTGTAGCTATAGCCTGCTAACACTGCCCCCTAACGGATGCGTACTCAGTGTGCTGAAAAAAGCGGAGGATCGTGACGAGATGATTCTTCGTCTGTACAACCCTTCGGAGACCCGCTCCTGTGACGTGGCTTTGTCTGTGAACCGTGAGGTCCAGGCCTGCTGCGAAACGGACATGAATGAGGTGTACAAGGCGCAAGGGGAAGAGGGCTCAGCCATTATGGGGTCTTTCCGGCCAGGCCAGTCACGTACCTTCAGCATGAAAATTGAAAGGTAATCCTCAAAATAAAATAAAGGCCGCATTCCTGCGGCCTTTATTTCATCAAATAGTCACGAAAGGGTGTTAATTTTAAGATTATTAAAAGTGAATAAAATGTAATCGTTTCGGCAGGTAGCAAAGCGAAAGAAAAATACTGTGAAGCAGATAACATTATATGTTTATCTTCCGGCAAAATGCGTTTTTTCACGCGCGTTAATAAAAATCACAACTGTTTATATTATCTTCTGGCTTTTATAACCATCAACGCCTTTAAATGTACATATCATTAACAAGGTTTTTACTATCCGCACCACAAAGAAACATCATTAACAGCTCTGGCCGTTTTTGATTTAAATCAATGTTTAATCCTTGGAAAAAGGCTCCAAAAGGCGTTAAATTGTTCCCGATCAAAATGGCCGAAAAGTGGTAATTTTGCTATAAATTGATCGCCGTCGAAAAACGTAAATCTGTTCGAATAAAAACCTGTTTATTGTAAGGGTTTTGCAGCGTATTATATTTACGGGATCAATTTGGTTTTTTCTTAACGTATTTGTAACCTTTCATCATTGCTTTTTCCTCTTGTAGAGAATAAGCAACGAAGAAGGGAAGCAGATAACTTTGTATTGGGGCATGCGTGTGGATCCTTATCTAACGGGGTTCACTCTCGGAGTCTTCATGCGATGAGCAAGGAGTCATAATGTTAGACGTAGTCGAACTGTCGCGCTTACAGTTTGCCTTGACCGCGATGTACCACTTCCTGTTTGTGCCGCTGACGCTCGGTATGGCGTTCCTGCTGGCCATCATGGAAACGGTTTACGTCCTCTCCGGCAAACAGATTTATAAAGATATGACCAAGTTCTGGGGCAAGTTGTTTGGTATCAACTTTGCGCTGGGCGTGGCAACCGGTCTGACCATGGAGTTCCAGTTCGGGACAAACTGGTCTTACTATTCCCACTATGTGGGGGATATTTTCGGTGCGCCGCTGGCCATTGAAGGTCTGATGGCCTTCTTCCTCGAATCCACCTTTGTAGGTCTGTTCTTCTTCGGTTGGGACCGTCTGGGTAAAGTCCAGCATATGGCGGTAACCTGGCTGGTGGCATTAGGCTCCAACTTGTCCGCACTGTGGATCCTGGTGGCGAACGGCTGGATGCAAAACCCAATCGCATCTGATTTCAACTTCGAAACCATGCGTATGGAGATGGTCAGCTTCGCTGAGCTGGTCCTGAACCCGGTTGCCCAGGTTAAATTCGTTCACACCGTGGCGTCTGGCTATGTGTGCGGCGCGATGTTCGTGCTGGGCATCAGCTCCTACTATATGCTGCGCGGCCGTGACTTCGCGTTCGCCAAGCGTTCTTTTGCTATTGCAGCAAGCTTCGGTATGGCCGCGATTCTGTCCGTTATTGTTCTGGGTGATGAATCCGGTTACGAAATGGGCGACGTGCAGAAAACCAAACTCGCCGCAATTGAAGCTGAATGGGAAACCCAGCCGGCACCGGCAGCGTTTACCCTGTTCGGCGTGCCTGACCAGGAAGCGCAGGAAAACCGCTTCGCCATTCAAATTCCTTACGCTCTGGGTATTATCGCCACGCGCTCCGTCGACAAACAGGTGACTGGCCTGAAAGATCTGATGGTGCAGCATGAAGAGCGTATCCGTAACGGGATGAAAGCTTACTCGCTGCTGGAACAGCTGCGCGCCGGCTCTACCGACCAGGCCGTTCGCGATCAATTTAACGACGTGAAGAAAGACCTCGGTTACGGTCTGCTGCTGAAACGCTATACCCCGAACGTCTCTGACGCGACGGAAGCGCAGATTCAGATGGCAACCAAAGACTCTATTCCACGCGTTGCGCCGCTGTACTTCGCGTTCCGCATCATGGTGGGTTGCGGCATTATCATGCTGCTGATCATCGCGGCCTCGTTCTGGTCAGTCATTCGTAACCGTATCGGTGAGAAAAAATGGCTGCTGCGCACCGCGCTTTACGGTATCCCACTGCCATGGATTGCTATCGAGTCCGGCTGGTTTGTTGCGGAATATGGCCGTCAGCCGTGGGCGATCGGTGAGGTGCTGCCAACAGCGGTAGCGAACTCCTCCCTGACCGCAGGCGACCTGATCTTCTCCATGCTGCTCATTTGCGGTCTGTACACCCTGTTCCTGGTGGCTGAACTGTTCCTGATGTTCAAGTTCGCGCGCCTTGGCCCAAGCAGCCTGAAAACCGGTCGCTATCACTACGAGCAGTCTGTTGCGACTACTCAGCCGGCACGCTAAGACAGGAGTCATCAAATGATCGATTATGAAGTATTGCGTTTTATCTGGTGGCTGCTGATCGGTGTTCTGCTGATTGGTTTCGCGGTCACCGATGGTTTCGACATGGGCGTGGGCATGCTCACCCGTTTCCTCGGTCGTAATGACACCGAGCGTCGAATCATGATCAACTCCATCGCCCCGCACTGGGACGGTAACCAGGTGTGGCTGATCACCGCAGGCGGCGCGCTGTTCGCTGCCTGGCCGATGGTCTACGCGGCTGCGTTCTCCGGCTTCTATGTGGCGATGATTCTGGTGCTGGCCTCTTTATTCTTCCGTCCGGTGGGTTTCGACTACCGTTCCAAGATTGAAGACACCCGCTGGCGTAACATGTGGGACTGGGGCATCTTCATCGGTAGCTTCGTTCCACCGCTGGTCATTGGTGTGGCGTTCGGTAACCTGTTGCAGGGCGTACCGTTCCACGTCGACGAATATATGCGTCTGTTCTACACCGGTAACTTCTTCCAGTTGCTGAATCCGTTTGGTCTGCTGGCGGGCGTGGTGAGCGTGGCGATGATCATCACCCAGGGCGCAACCTATCTCCAGATGCGTACCGTAGGTGAACTGCACCTGCGTTCCCGCGCTACCGCTCAGGTGGCGGCGCTGGTGACGCTGGTCTGCTTCGCGCTGGCTGGCGTGTGGGTGGTGTACGGTATTGATGGTTACGTGGTGACCTCCGCGATCAACCATACTGCACCGTCTAA
Source organism: Enterobacter cloacae complex sp. 677-3DZ2D5B (assembly GCF_004136695.1). Classification (NCBI taxonomy): domain Bacteria; kingdom Pseudomonadati; phylum Pseudomonadota; class Gammaproteobacteria; order Enterobacterales; family Enterobacteriaceae; genus Enterobacter; species Enterobacter cloacae complex sp. 677-3DZ2D5B. Next base: position 152,412 of record NZ_QFLS01000001.1, read on the forward strand.
CCCGCTGACCAAAGAAGTGGCGCGTCAGGCCGGTGCATGGCTGGTGAACTTCAACAATACTCCTGCGCTGTGGGCTATCCCGGCTCTGGGTGTGCTGCTGCCGCTGCTGACCGTGCTGACGTCTCGTCTGGAGAAAGGCGCTCTGGCGTTCGTATTCTCTTCACTGACGCTGGCGTGCATCATCCTGACGGCGGGGATTGCGATGTTCCCGTTCGTGATGCCATCCAGCACCATGATGAATGCCAGCCTGACCATGTGGGATGCAACGTCCAGTCAGTTGACGCTGAACTTAATGACCTATGTTGCTTGCGTGTTCGTACCGATTATCCTGCTCTACACCACCTGGTGTTACTGGAAAATGTTCGGTCGCATCACTAAAGAACATATCGAAAGCAACACCCACTCTATGTACTAAGTAAGGAGCTGAATATGTGGTATTTCGCATGGATTTTAGGGACGCTTCTTGCCTGTGCGTTTGGTGTCATCACTGCCCTGGCGCTTGAGCATGTAGAAGCGACCAAAGCAGGTGAAGAAAAGCACTAATGAATATTATCGCAACCTTATATGCGGTAATGGATAAGCGCCCCTTGAGGGCGCTTTCCCTCATTATGGCATTACTGCTGGCAGGCTGTATCTTCTGGGACCCGTCGCGCTTCGCGGCGAAAACCAGCGAGCTTGAAATCTGGCACGGTTTCCTGATTATGTGGGCTGTGTGCGCAGGCGTGATTCACGGTGTCGGCTTTCGTCCGAAAGCGCTACACTGGCAGGGCATCTTCTGCCCACTGATTGCCGATCTGGTTCTCCTCGCCGGTTTGATTTTCTTCTTCTTCTGAATAAGAAATGTCCGTTAACGTTATGGGCTTACCATGGCCCATAAAAATTTACTCTCCGTTTACTTTCCCCCATTCCAAACCATCATTCCCGCGCGTATAGTAGCGAAGTTTGAAAGCTCCAACTTTTCTTGTATTACCGGGATGTAAAGTGAATACAACGCTGTTTCGATGGCCGGTACGTGTCTATTACGAAGATACCGATGCCGGTGGTGTGGTCTACCACGCCAGCTACGTTGCTTTTTATGAACGGGCACGCACAGAGATGCTGCGCCATCATCACTTTAGTCAACAGGTGCTGTTGGCTGAGCGAGTTGCCTTCGTGGTACGCAAGATGACGCTTGAGTATTTTGCGCCTGCCAGACTCGACGATATGCTCGAAGTTCAAACAGAAATTACATCAATGCGCGGAACTTCACTGGTTTTCACGCAGCGGATAGTCAATGCAGAGAACACGGTACTGAACTCAGCTGAAGTCCTGATTGTCTGTGTTGATCCAACCATAATGAAGCCTCGTGCGCTTCCTAAGTCTATTGTCGCGGAGTTTAAGCAGTGACTGACATGAATATCCTTGATTTGTTCCTGAAGGCAAGCCTTCTGGTTAAACTTATCATGTTGATTTTGATTGGTTTTTCAATCGCATCCTGGGCCATCATCATCCAGAGAACGCGTATCCTTAATGCCGCCGGCCGCGAAGCCGAAGCGTTTGAAGATAAGTTCTGGTCGGGAATTGAGCTTTCTCGTCTGTACCAGGAAAGCCAGGGACGCCGTGATAACCTTTCAGGCTCCGAACAAATTTTCTACAGCGGTTTCAAAGAGTTCGCTCGCTTACATCGCGCTAACAGCCATGCGCCGGAAGCCGTGGTAGAAGGGGCGTCGCGTGCGATGCGCATCTCCATGAACCGCGAACTGGAAAATCTTGAAACGCATATTCCTTTCCTCGGAACCGTTGGCTCCATCAGCCCGTATATCGGCCTGTTTGGTACGGTGTGGGGGATCATGCACGCCTTTATCGCCCTGGGGGCGGTGAAGCAGGCAACGTTGCAGATGGTTGCACCGGGTATCGCAGAAGCACTGATCGCGACCGCAATCGGTCTGTTCGCCGCAATTCCGGCGGTAATGGCGTACAACCGTCTGAACCAGCGCGTGAACAAACTGGAACTGAACTACGACAACTTTATGGAAGAGTTCACCGCGATTCTGCATCGTCAGGCGTTTACCAGCACCGAGAGCAACAAGGGGTAAACCATGGCCAGATCGCGTGGACGAGGTCGTCGCGAGCTCAAGTCCGAAATCAATATCGTTCCGTTACTGGACGTGCTGCTGGTGCTGCTGCTGATCTTTATGGCGACAGCGCCCATCATCACCCAGAGCGTGCAAGTTGATCTGCCGGATGCGACAGAATCACAGGCGGTAAGCACCAATGACGATCCTCCGGTCATCATTGAGGTTTCCGGCGTAGGGCAGTACAGCGTGGTGGTAGAGAAAGATCGTATGGATCAGCTTCCGCCAGAGCAGGTTATTGCTGAAGCGCAACGACGTCTGGAGTCAAATCCGAAGACGGTCTTCTTAATCGGTGGTGCGAAAGACGTACCATACGATGAAATTATCAAAGCGCTGAACTTGCTACATAGCGCGGGCGTTAAGTCAGTTGGCTTAATGACTCAGCCTATTTGATCATCTGCGTAGTTTTTGGGAACCGATAGTGTCAAAGGCAACCGAACAGAACGACAAGCTTAAGCGAGCGATAATCGTCTCCGCAGTGCTGCACGTAATTCTTTTTGCAGCGCTGATCTGGAGTTCGTTCGATGAGCACCTTGATGCATCAGGCGGCGGTGGGGGCTCGTCCATCGACGCCGTCATGGTGGATCCCGGTGCGGTAGTGCAGAACTATAATCGCCAGCAACAGCAGCAGGCGAGCGCAAAACGCGCGGAAGAACAGCGTGAAAAACAGGCGCAACAGCAGGCGGAAGAGCTGCGTGAAAAGCAGGCCGCCGAGCAGGAACGTCTGAAGCAGCTTGAGAAAGAGCGTTTGCAGGCGCAGGAAGCCGCTAAAGAGCAGGCGGAGCAGCAGAAACAGGCTGAAGCCGCAGCGAAGAAAGCTCAGGAACAGCAGAAGCAGGCGGAAGAGGCGGCAGCCAAAGCCGCGGCAGACGCGAAGGCGCAGGCAGATGCTCAGGCTAAGTTAGCCGCAGAAGCCGCGAAGAAAGCGGCTGCTGATGCGCAGAAGAAAGCGGAAGCCGAAGCGGCGAAGAAAGCCGCTGCTGATGCGAAGAAGAAAGCAGAAGCCGAAGCGGCGAAAAAAGCTGCCGCTGACGCACAGAAGAAAGCCGAAGCGGAAGCCGCCAAAAAAGCTGCGCAGGAAGCAGAGAAGAAAGCGGCTGCCGATGCTGCGAAAAAAGCGGCCGCCGCCGAGAAAGCTGCGGCAGAAAAAGCCGCCGCTGCGGAAAAAGCCGCTGCGGAAAAAAAAGCGGCAGCTGAGAAAGCCGCTGCTGATAAGAAAGCTGCTGCTGAAAAAGCCGCAGCTAAGAAGGCCGCTGCTGCGGAAAAAGCCGCTGCCGCAGGGGTTGACGATCTGCTGGGCGATCTGAGCTCCGGTAAGAATGCACCGAAAACGGGCGGAGGGGCGAAAGGAAGTAACGCAGCACCGGCAGGAAGTGGTAACACTAAGAACAACGGTGCTTCTGGCGCTGAGATCAATGACTATAAGAATCAGATTGCCGCGGCTATTGCCAGCAGACTTAACGATAAATCGCTCTATACCGGGAAAACGTGCCGACTGCATATTAAACTGGCTACGGATGGTATGGTGCTGAGCGTTGAGTCAGAAGGGGGAGATGAAGCGTTATGCCAGGCTGCACTTGTGGCAGTGAATCAGGCAAAACTGCCAAAACCTCCATCACAGGCTGTCTATGAAGTGTTCAAAGACGCTTCGCTGAACTTTAAGCCATAAGCAGAGCTGCTGTTATCCGGTTCTGATAGTTTTGTGTATTTGAGTTTGTTAACCTTCTGCTAAATTATCCAGGACTTATTGTTCGGATAAGGGAGATATGATGAAGCAGGCATTACGATTAGCTTTTGGTTTTTTAGTACTGTTGACGTCAGCAGTGCATGCCACAGTAAGCATCGACATTACCGACTGGAACGACTCAGCGCGTCCAATCGGTGTCGTTCCGTTCCAGTGGGCAGGCCCGGGCGCTGCGCCTGAAGATATTGGCGGCATTGTTGCAGCTGACCTGCGTAACAGCGGTAAATTTAACCCCCTGGATCGTTCTCGTCTGCCGCAGCAGCCGGGTACAGCTCAGGAAGTTCAACCTGCTGCATGGTCTGCACTGGGTATTGATGCCGTGGTTGTCGGACAGGTTACTCCTGCGCCAGACGGCGGCTATAACGTCGCTTATCAGCTGGTGGATACCGGCGGTGCGCCGGGTACCGTTCTGGCTCAAAACACGTATAAGGTGAACAAGCAGTGGCTGCGTTATGCAGGCCACACGGCGAGTGACGAAGTGTTTGAGAAGCTGACCGGTATTAAAGGTGCGTTCCGTACCCGTATCGCGTACGTAGTACAGACCAACGGCGGCCAGTTCCCTTATGAGCTGCGCGTCTCTGACTACGATGGTTACAACCAGTTCACCGTACACCGTTCACCACAGCCGCTGATGTCTCCGGCATGGTCTCCGGATGGCTCTAAGCTGGCGTACGTGACCTTCGAAAGCGGCCGTTCCGCGCTGGTTATCCAGACACTGTCTAACGGTGCTGTGCGTCAGGTTGCGTCATTCCCACGTCACAACGGTGCGCCTGCGTTCTCTCCGGACGGTACCAAGCTGGCGTTTGCCTTGTCTAAAACCGGTAGCCTGAACCTGTACGTGATGGATATTGGTTCTGGTCAGATCCGTCAGGTCACGGATGGTCGTAGCAACAACACTGAGCCAACCTGGTTCCCGGACAGCCAGAATCTGGCATTTACGTCTGACCAGGCAGGTCGTCCACAAGTTTATAAAGTGAATATCAACGGCGGAGCAGCGCAGCGTATTACCTGGGAAGGTTCTCAGAACCAGGATGCTGACGTCAGTGCCGATGGTAAAACAATGGTAATGGTCAGTACTGCGGGTGGTCAGCAGCACATTGCCAAACAAGATCTGGTAACGGGGGGCGTACAAGTACTGTCGTCAACGTTCCTGGATGAAACGCCAAGTCTGGCACCTAACGGCACCATGGTAATCTACAGCTCTTCTCAGGGGATGGGATCCGTGCTGAATCTGGTTTCTACAGATGGGCGTTTCAAAGCGCGTCTTCCGGCAACTGATGGACAGGTAAAATCACCTGCCTGGTCGCCGTATCTGTAATAATAATTAATTGATTACTAAAGGAATCTTAGAAATGCAACTGAACAAAGTGCTGAAGGGGCTGATGATCGCTCTGCCTGTTATGGCAATCGCAGCGTGTTCTTCTAACAAGAACGCAAGCAATGACCAGAGCGGCGAAGGCATGATGGGTGCCGGCACCGGTATGGACGCTAACGGCAATGGCAATATGTCTTCTGAAGAGCAAGCGCGTCTTCAGATGCAGCAGTTACAGCAGAACAACATCGTTTACTTCGATCTGGATAAATACGACATTCGTTCTGACTTCGCTGCAATGCTGGATGCGCACGCAAACTTCCTGCGTAGCAACCCGTCTTACAAAGTCACCGTAGAAGGTCATGCGGACGAACGTGGTACTCCGGAGTACAACATCTCCCTGGGTGAACGTCGTGCAAACGCTGTTAAAATGTACCTCCAGGGTAAAGGCGTTTCTGCTGACCAGATCTCCATCGTTTCTTACGGTAAAGAAAAACCAGCAGTACTGGGTCACGACGAAGCGGCTTACTCCAAAAACCGTCGTGCCGTACTCGTTTACTAAGAGAATTGCATGAGCAGTAACTTCAGACATCATCTGATGAGTCTGTCGTTACTGGTTGGAATAGCGGCCCCCTGGGCCGCTTTTGCTCAGGCACCAATCAGTAGTGTCGGCTCAGGCTCGGTAGAAGATCGAGTCACTCAACTCGAGCGTATTTCTAACGCTCACAGCCAGCTTTTAACTCAACTCCAGCAGCAGCTTTCCGATAACCAGAATGATATTGATTCCCTTCGTGGTCAGATCCAGGAGAGTCAGTATCAGCTTAATCAGGTTGTGGAGCGCCAGAAGCAAATTTTGTTGCAGATGGATAGCCTGAACAGCGGCGGAGCAGCAGCACAGCCAGCAGCAGGCGATCAAAGCGGTGCGGCGACGCCTGCACCTGCGGCAGATGCCTCCGCGTCGTCTGGTGCGCCTGTACAGAGCGGTGACGCGAATACGGACTACAACGCGGCCATTGCCCTGGTGCAGGACAAATCGCGCCAGGACGATGCTATCGTTGCGTTTCAGAACTTCGTTAAGAAGTACCCTGATTCCACTTACCAGCCAAATGCGAACTACTGGCTGGGTCAGTTGAATTACAACAAGGGTAAAAAGGATGATGCGGCGTTTTATTTTGCCTCTGTGGTGAAAAATTACCCGAAATCACCGAAAGCGCCTGATGCGATGTATAAAGTCGGCGTGATCATGCAGGACAAAGGCGACACTGCAAAAGCCAAAGCGGTTTATCAGCAGGTGGTTGCGAAATTCCCGGGTACAGACGGCGCCAAACAGGCACAAAAACGTTTGAGTTCGATGGGTTGATTATCGCATGACCAGAAATCGCGTTATTTCTGGTCGTGCAGCATGATTCCTAAGCAGTTAAGTGATCTTCATCGAAATTTTTGTTGCGCAGAATTCTTAAATCAGTAATATATGCCGCCGTTGCCACGGGATATCAAACAACGTGAAAGCAGCGCAAAAGTGGGTCGTTAGCTCAGTTGGTAGAGCAGTTGACTTTTAATCAATTGGTCGCAGGTTCGAATCCTGCACGACCCACCACTTAAAGCAGTTCCGGCAGTACAGAGTGGGTGATTAGCTCAGTTGGTAGAGCATCTCCTTTACACGGAGGGGGTCGGCGGTTCGAGCCCGTCATCACCCACCACTCGGGTCGTTAGCTCAGTTGGTAGAGCAGTTGACTTTTAATCAATTGGTCGCAGGTTCGAATCCTGCACGACCCACCAATTTTATTGGTACCGAGTGATAATTCAGGCAACACCCGAATGGGTCGTTAGCTCAGTTGGTAGAGCAGTTGACTTTTAATCAATTGGTCGCAGGTTCGAATCCTGCACGACCCACCAGCCTGAATAGATTTGAAGTACATCCCGTAAGGGGTCGTTAGCTCAGTTGGTAGAGCAGTTGACTTTTAATCAATTGGTCGCAGGTTCGAATCCTGCACGACCCACCAATGTAAAAAGGCGCCCTAAAGGCGCCTTTTTGCTATCTGTCGTTCCCCAGTGCTTTGTAGGTCGGGTAAGGCGAAGCCGCCACCCGACAAATGCTGCCGGCACCAATTCCCGATGACATTCCACCTAATATTCGCTATCTTGTTTAGTATATAAAACACCATTGCCGTCATTTTTGCTATCTACCGCAAAACAAAGGCAATATTGTTAAGCCAGTAAAACGAGAAGCCATAATGAGTGTGATGTTTGATCCCGAAACCGCAATCTATCCCTTCCCGCCGAAGCCAGCGCCGCTAAGCCGGGATGAGAAGCAGTTCTATCGTGAGAAAATTAAGCGCCTTCTTAAAGAGCGTGATGCGGTGATGGTGGCGCATTACTACACTGACCCGGAAATTCAGCAGTTGGCAGAGGAGACGGGCGGCTGTATCTCAGACTCGCTTGAGATGGCGCGTTTCGGCGCTAAACATCCTGCCTCCACGCTGCTGGTTGCAGGTGTGCGCTTCATGGGCGAAACGGCAAAAATTCTCAGCCCGGAAAAAACCATACTGATGCCGACGCTGAATGCCGACTGCTCCCTTGACCTCGGTTGCCCGATTGATGAGTTCACCGCCTTCTGTGATGCCCACCCTGACCGTACCGTGGTGGTCTATGCCAACACGTCTGCGGCGGTGAAAGCCCGGGCGGACTGGGTAGTGACGTCCAGTATCGCCGTTGAGCTGATTGAACATCTGGACAGCCTGGGGGAGAAAATCATCTGGGCGCCCGATCGTCACCTGGGAAACTACGTACAAAAACAGACCGGTGCTGATGTGCTGTGCTGGCAGGGCGCCTGTATCGTCCACGATGAGTTCAAGACCCAGGCGCTGACCCGGATGAAAGGCTTATACCCGCAGGCCGCGATTCTGGTGCACCCGGAATCCCCGCAGTCCATCGTCGACATGGCGGATGCCGTCGGGTCAACCAGCCAGCTTATTCATGCTGCGAAAACCCTGCCGAACAAGCAGCTCATCGTGGCGACCGATCGCGGTATCTTCTACAAGATGCAGCAGGCCGTGCCGGAAAAAGAGCTGCTTGAAGCGCCAACCGCCGGAGAAGGGGCGAGCTGCCGAAGCTGCGCGCATTGCCCGTGGATGGCGATGAATGGGCTCAAAGCGATTTCGGAGGCGCTTGAGAACGGTGGCGCAGCGCATGAGATCCACGTGGATGCCGCTCTGCGTGAAGGCGCGTTAATTCCACTTAACCGTATGCTGGATTTTGCGGCTACACTACGTACTTAACTTATTACGCCCCGGAGAAAAAATGGATTTTTTTAGCACACAGAACATCCTGGTTCATATCCCGATTGGTGCGGGCGGCTATGACCTGTCGTGGATTGAAGCGGTGGGTACGCTGGCCGGTTTACTCTGTATCTGGCTGGCCAGCCTTGAGAAGATCAGCAACTATGCGTTCGGGCTGATAAACGTCACGCTGTTTGCGATCATCTTCTTCCAGATCCAGCTCTACGCCAGCCTGCTTCTACAGCTGTTCTTCTTCGCGGCCAATATCTATGGCTGGTACGCCTGGTCTCGGCAAAACAGCCAGCAGGAGGCGGAGTTGCAAATCCGCTGGCTGCCGTTGCCTAAAGCCATCGCCTGGTTCGCGGCCTGCGTGGTGGCTATCGGCTTTATGACCGTCTTTATTGATCCGGTATTTGCCTTCCTGACGCGCGTGGCGGTCTCGGTGATGTCGGGGCTGGGATTGAACGTCACCCTGCCTGAGCTTCAGCCGGATGCCTTCCCGTTCTGGGATTCCTGCATGATGGTGCTGTCGATTGCCGCAATGATCCTGATGACCCGTAAATACGTTGAGAACTGGCTGTTGTGGGTGGTGATTAACGTGATTAGCGTGGTGATTTTTGCCCTTCAGGGCGTTTATGCCATGTCGCTGGAGTATATGCTCCTGACCTTCATTGCTCTCAACGGCAGCCGCATGTGGATTAACAGCGCGCGTGAGCGTGGCTCTCGCGCGCTTTCCCGTTAATGATGATGTGCGTGTGAGTGGCCGGACTGCGCCTCGTTAAGGTGGCAGTCTGGCCCGCTGCAAGGCTGGTACTCCATCTGGATAGTGGAGTGCGCAATCTCATAGTGATGCTCGAGGAAATGCTGAATACGTTCAAGCAGCGCGTCGTGATCGTGGGGTGGAACAACCTGAACGTGCAGCGTCATAAGAGGTTTCTCACCCACCAGCCAGACGTGAACGTGATGGACGTTACGAACCTCAGGAATGGAGCGACTCAGGTTGCGCTTCAGTTCGCCAATATCCAGTGATGTGGGCGCGCCTTCCAGCAGCTCATTGACGCTCTCTTTTAACAGCCGCCAGGCGCTGCGCAATACCAGGCACGATACCAGCACGGAAAGAATCGGGTCGATAGGGGTCCAGCCCGTGCCCATAATGATCAGCGCGGCCACAATCGCACCAACAGAACCCAGCAGATCGCCCAGCACATGAAGCGCCGCGGCCCGTACGTTCAGATTTTTTTCACTGCTGCCGCGGTGCAATATCCAGAACGCCAGAATATTGGCGACCAACCCGGCAATGGCGATAACCATCATTGTCGTCCCGGCTATCGGTTGTGGATGCCGAAAGCGCTGAAAAGCCTCCCAGACGATAAGAATAGTAATGACCACCAGTGCAATCGCATTCACAAAGGCGGCAAGCGTGGTCAGTCTGAGCCAGCCAAAGGTGTGGCGGGTATTGGGAGGGCGACGGGCAAACTGCACGGCCAGCAGAGCAAACAGGAGCGCGGCAGCGTCGGTCAGCATATGCCCGGCATCGGCCAGCAGCGCCAGCGATCCGGATATCAGCCCGCCTGTGACCTCAATAATCATAAAGGTGGCAGTGACGCCAAAAGCCAGCAAAAGCCGTTTGGCATTTTCATCGCCAGTGGAGTGGGAATGGGAGTGGGAGTGCGCCATGGTATCGTTCCTGATTTATTATAATTTTTAGTGTAGCGTTTTTAAGAGCTTAAATAAAAAAGGAGAGCATTCGCTCTCCCTGTTTTACCTTATGGAAGGTTACTGGGTAGTACCGTCCGTTTTGGTATTGGCATCGCTGCCCACTTTGTCATTCGGGTCCGGGCATTTCCCGTCTTTACAGACTGAGTTTTTATGCACCTCGTCGGTAGTCATACCCTCATGGTTCATTGTGCCTGTGTTCGTCCCGCCAGTATTGGTATTGCCCGTGTTGATATTACTGTTATCAACATTGTTTGGCGCGATATTCTGTTTTGCATCCGGCGCAACCTGGCCTGCTTCGGCAGCGGCATTCGCGTCGCCGTTGCTGCCGGATGAGCCTGCATCAGCAGCCAGTACGCTACCGCTTGCCAGGGTAAGGGTTGCCGTCAGGAAAAGCGTAGTCAGTTTCGTCATTTTCATCATGGTGCTCCTGTTCTTATCGTTACGCTGGATAACATTCTCCAACAGTGCATCTTGTTCAGTGGCGAAAGATTCCGGACTCCTGAATTATGTCAGGATGGAATCGCGTATAAATATTTATAAACAGTCGTTACAAGTAAAAAGCTTAGGCCAGATCTCATTTTTCGCTATTTTGTTGCGTATTTTAGGCGAATTCCAGGAATTATCTGCGCGAAGTGTAAAAGCCCGTTTACACTTCGTGGCCGACAAGTTAGATTGAAAGGATTGCTTTCATTACTAAAGATATGGCAGAGCCGGAAAGAAGATGAATTATCAGAACGACGATTTACGCATTAAAGAGATCAATGAGTTATTACCTCCCGTAGCGCTCCTTGAAAAATTCCCCGCCACCGAAAATGCCGCCAACACGGTGTCTCATGCCCGCAAGGCGATCCACAAGATCCTGAAAGGTAGCGACGATCGTCTTCTGGTAGTGATCGGGCCATGCTCCATTCACGATCCTGCTGCGGCCAAAGAGTATGCGTCGCGTCTGCTCGCCCTGCGTGAAGAGCTGAAAGGCGAACTGGAAATCGTGATGCGCGTTTATTTCGAAAAACCGCGTACCACCGTGGGCTGGAAAGGGTTAATCAACGATCCGCATATGGACAACAGTTTCCAGATTAACGACGGCCTGCGCATTGCGCGTAAGCTGCTGCTGGAGATCAACGACAGCGGGCTGCCTGCTGCCGGAGAATTCCTCGATATGATCACCCCGCAGTATCTGGCTGACCTGATGAGCTGGGGCGCTATTGGTGCGCGTACGACTGAATCTCAGGTTCACCGCGAGCTGGCGTCTGGCCTGTCATGCCCGGTGGGTTTCAAAAATGGCACTGATGGCACCATCAAGGTCGCCATTGACGCCATTAATGCGGCGGGCGCGCCGCACTGCTTCCTGTCGGTGACCAAGTGGGGCCACTCGGCTATCGTGAATACCAGCGGTAATGGCGATTGCCATATCATACTGCGCGGCGGTAAAGAGCCTAACTATAGCGCTAAACACGTAGCGGAGGTAAAAGCAGGGCTGGAGAAAGCAGGTCTGGCACCGCAGGTGATGATCGATTTCAGCCATGCCAACTCCAGCAAACAGTTCAAAAAGCAGATGGAAGTCGGCGCAGATGTGTGTCAGCAAATCGCCAGCGGTGAACGCGCAGTGATTGGGGTGATGATTGAGAGCCATCTGGTTGAAGGCAACCAGAACCTGGAGGGCAGCGAGCCGCTGGTCTACGGTAAGAGCGTGACGGATGCCTGCATTGGCTGGGACGATACCGATGCGATCCTTCGTCAGCTGGCGGATGCGGTTAAAGCGCGTCGCGGCTAAGTATGTCGCGGGTAATAAAAAAGCGTGGATTTCTCCACGCTTTTTTTATGTCCGGCAAATATTACTTCGCTTTACCCTGGTTCGCCACGGCTGCCGCTTTTGCAGCGATTTCGTCGGCGTTACCCAGGTAGTAATGTTTAACTGGCTTGAAGTTTTCGTCGAACTCGTACACCAGCGGCACGCCGGTAGGGATGTTCAGCTCGAGGATTTCATCTTCACCCATGTTGTCCAGGTATTTCACCAGCGCACGCAGGGAGTTACCGTGAGCAGCGATAATGACGCGCTCGCCGCTTTTCAGGCGTGGCAGAATGGTTTCGTTCCAGTAAGGCACAACGCGGTCGATGGTCAGCGCCAGGCTTTCGGTCTGCGGCAGTTCAGCCTCAGTCAGCTTCGCGTAACGCGGATCGTGGCCCGGGTAGCGCTCGTCATCTTTGCTCAGCTCTGGAGGCGTAACCGCAAAACCACGACGCCACTGCTTAACCTGCTCGTCACCGTATTTTTCTGCGGTTTCCGCTTTGTTCAGACCTTGCAGCGCACCGTAGTGACGCTCGTTCAGTTTCCAGGATTTCTCAACCGGCAGCCAGGCCTGATCCAGCTCGTCCAGAATGTTCCACAGGGTATGGATGGCACGTTTCAGCACAGAGGTGTAAGCAAAGTCAAAGGTGAAGCCTTCTTCTTTCAGCAGTTTACCTGCCGCTTTTGCTTCGCTCACGCCTTTCTCGGACAGATCAACGTCATACCAACCGGTGAAGCGGTTTTCGTTGTTCCACTGGCTTTCGCCGTGGCGCACCAGGACAAGCTTAGTATTAGCCATTTCTTACTCCTCAAGCATTTTGAATGATAACAATTCTCATTATATTGCCGTGACTGTGCCAGCAGCAACGCTTAACCCTAACCATAGCGAAAATAGTTCGAGAGTGTAAGATGCATGTGAATCCAGGGTTATGATTTTGTCTGCGATCGCCGCTATTTTCAGCAAGGCGGAGATAAAAAAGCCCTCGCGGTGAGGGCCAGGCTTTTTTGCCGGATGGCGCTTCGCTTATCAGGCCTACATTTGTAGGCCCGTGCGCCGCCGGACATTAAGCGCGCGGAATGAAATGATACTCGGTGACGCTTACGTACTCTTCACCCGGACGTAGCACGCAGTCCGGCTGCGGCCATTCAGGATGGTTAGGCGTGTCCGGCAGGAACTCGCTCTCCAGCGCCAGTCCTTGCCAGGCGCCGTAGGCGTCATGTTCGCGCGCCGTGGTACCCTCCAGATAGTTACCGGAATAGAACTGTAGGGCGGGGGCGGTGGTGTAGACCGTCATCTGTAATTTCTCATCAGCAGACCAGACCTGTGCGGCAGGTTGAGAAAGATCGCCTTTCGCCTGCAACAGGAACGCGTGGTCGTAGCCTTTCACCTTGCGCTGATCGTCATCACTCAGGAAATCCTGGGCGATGGTTTTCGGCTGACGAAAATCAAAGCTATTACCGCTTACCGGTTTCAGCCCCTGATAAGGGATACCCATCTCATCGACCGGCAGATACTCGTCCGACAGGATCTGGAGTTTGTGGCTGCGGACATCGGTCTGATTACCGTCAAGGTTGAAATAGGCGTGGTTAGTCAGGTTGACCGGGCACGGCTTATCGACGGTCGCGCGGTACTCAATGGCGATGCGATTATCTTCGGTCAGGGTGAAGCGCGCCGTTGCGGTGAGATTGCCCGGGAAACCCTGGTCTCCATCGAGGGAGTCCAGAGAGAACCAGACCTCAGCGTCATTTTGCTGCACAATCTTCCAGCGACGTTTATCAAACCCTTCCGGGCCGCCGTGCAGCTGATTTTCGCCCTGGCTGGCAAGCAGGGAATACGTTACGCCGTCCAGCGTAAACCGGCTTCTGGCGATGCGGTTAGCGTAGCGGCCTATGGATGCGCCCAGAAAAGCGGTCTGCTCGATATACTGCTCCGGCGATGCGCAGCCGAGCAGGGTTTCGCGCACGCTGCCGTCAGGCATCGGTACGCGGGCAGAAAGTAACGTTGCGCCCCAGTCCATCAGCGTAACCACCATCCCGGCGCTGTTGCGCAGGGTTAACAGGCGATACGGCAGACCATCCGGTGCGAGTGTAGGTATTTCGTTTAGCACTGTCCGGCTCCTTGTGATGCTTTACAGACGTAGAAAGTTTCTTTGATGCCCGTTTTGGCTTCGTACTGCTTAGCCACGGCGTCCTGGACGGCAGGGACCAGCTCTTCCGGCACGAGGGCGACGACGCACCCGCCAAATCCGCCGCCGGTCATACGCACGCCGCCTTTGTCGCCAATCGTGGCTTTCACAATTTCAACCAGGGTGTCGATTTGCGGCACGGTGATTTCGAAATCGTCACGCATGGAGGCATGCGATTCGGCCATCAGCTCGCCCATCCGTTTCAGGTCACCTTTCGCCAGCGCGGAGGCGGCTTCTACGGTACGGGCATTTTCGGTCAGTATATGGCGCACGCGCTTCGTGACAACCGGGTCCAGCTCGTGGGCGACCTTGTTAAATTCATCAAGTGAGACATCACGCAGGGCTGGCTGCTGGAAGAAGCGCGCGCCGGTTTCGCACTGTTCGCGACGGGTGTTGTACTCGCTGCCCACCAGGGTGCGTTTGAAGTTGCTGTTGATGATCACCACAGCCGCACCTTTAGGCAGCGGAACCGCTTTGGTCCCGAGGGAGCGACAGTCAATCAGCAAAGCGTGTTCTTTCTTGCCCAGCGCGGAAATCAGCTGATCCATAATGCCGCAGTTGCAGCCCACGAACTGGTTTTCCGCTTCCTGACCGTTCAGGGCGATCTGCGCCCCGTCCAGCGGCAGATGATAAAGCTGCTGGAACACGGTGCCGACCGCCACTTCCAGAGATGCGGAAGAGCTTAATCCCGCCCCCTGCGGCACGTTGCCGCTGATCACCAGATCGGCCCCGCCGAAATTCTTGTTACGCTTTTGCAGGTGCTTCACCACGCCGCGAACATAGTTCGACCACTGCTGGCTGTCGTGGGTCACGATCGGCGCATCGAGGGAAAATTCGTCAATTTCGTTGCCGTAATCCGCGGCGATTACTCGCACATGACGATCGTCGCGTTTCGCACAGCTGATCACCGTCTGGTAGTCGATGGCACACGGCAGGACAAAACCGTCGTTATAGTCGGTGTGCTCGCCGATCAGATTAACGCGGCCTGGCGCCTGGATAACATGGGTGGCAGGGTAGCCAAATTTTTCAGCAAACAGGGATTGTGTTTTATCTTTCAGACTCATTTTTAGACTCCTGATTCGCGGTAATGGACGTCGCTAACGGCACGCAGACGTTCTGCCGCCTGTTCCGCCGTCAGGTCGCGCTGGGTTTCCGCCAGCATTTCATAGCCCACCATGAATTTACGTACCGTTGCTGAGCGCAGCAGCGGCGGGTAGAAGTGTGCATGTAACTGCCAGTGTTGATTCTCTTCGCCGTTAAACGGCGCGCCGTGCCAGCCCATGGAGTAGGGGAAGGAGCACTGGAAGAGGTTGTCGTAGCGGCTGGTCAGTTTTTTCAGCGCCAGCGCCAGGTCGTCACGCTGGGCGTCGCTGAGTTCGGTAATGCGCTGAACATGGGCTTTCGGCAGCAGCAGCGTCTCAAATGGCCACGCCGCCCAGTAAGGGACTACCGCAAGCCAGTGTTCGGTTTCCACCACGGTACGGCTGCCATCCGCCAGCTCACGCTGGGTGTAATCCACCAGCATAGGCGAACCGTTCTGGGCGAAATACGCTTTTTGCAGTCGGTCCTCACGCTCGGCTTCGTTCGGCAGGAAGCTGTTCGCCCAGATCTGACCGTGCGGATGTGGGTTGGAGCAGCCCATCGCCGCGCCTTTATTTTCAAACACCTGCACCCACGGATAGCTCTGGCCCAGCTCCGCGGTTTGCACCTGCCAGGTGCTGACCACCTCTTTCAGGGCATCCACGCTCAGCTCCGGCAGCGTTTTGCTGTGATCGGGCGAGAAGCAGATCACGCGGCTGGTGCCGCGGGCGCTTTCGCAGCGCATCAGCGGGTCATGGCTTTCCGGCGCGTCCGGCGTATCGGTCATCAGCGCGGCAAAGTCGTTAGTAAACACGAAGGTGCCTTTGTAGTCCGGGTTTTTATCGCCCGTCACGCGGGTATTGCCCGGGCAGAGGAAACAGTCCGGATCATGCTGCGGCAGCGTCTGTTTGGCAGGCGTCTCTTGCGCCCCCTGCCAGGGGCGCTTGGCGCGATGCGGTGAAACTAAAATCCATTGCCCGCTGAGCGGGTTAAAACGACGATGCGGGTGATCGACGGGATTGAATTGCGTCATGACAAATCCTTAGTCCGGATAGCCCTGCGGATGGCGTGATTGCCAGTGCCAGGTATCCTGTGCCATTTCATCGAGCGTGCGGGTGACACGCCAGTTGAGCTCTTTATCCGCTTTGGTGGCATCGGCCCAGTAAGCCGGGAGGTCGCCATCACGGCGGGGAGCGAAGTGATACTTCACTGGCTTGCCGCAGGCTTTACTGAAGGCATTCACCACATCCAGCACGCTGCTGCCAACCCCGGCGCCGAGGTTGTAAATATGCACGCCCGGTTTGTCCGCCAGCTGCTGCATCGCCGCCACGTGGCCGTCGGCCAGATCCATGACGTGAATGTAATCGCGCACGCCGGTGCCATCTTCGGTGGGATAATCGTTACCAAAAATCGCCAGGGAATCGCGGCGCCCTACGGCAACCTGCGCGATATACGGCATCAGGTTGTTAGGAATGCCCTGCGGATCTTCGCCCATATCACCTGAAGGATGCGCGCCGACCGGATTGAAGTAGCGCAGCAACGCGATGCTCCACTCAGGCTGGGCTTTTTGCAGGTCGGTCAGGATCTGCTCTACCATCAGCTTGCTTTTGCCATACGGGCTTTGCGGCGTACCGGTCGGGAAGCTTTCAACGTAAGGAATTTTTGGCTGATCGCCGTAGACGGTTGCGGAAGAGCTGAAGATAAAGTTTTTAACGTTGGCCGCACGCATGGCGGAGATCAGACGCAGGGTACCGTTGACGTTGTTGTCATAGTACTCAAGCGGTTTTGCCACCGATTCGCCAACCGCTTTCAGGCCCGCGAAGTGGATAACGGTTTCAATCGCGTGATCGTGAAGGATTTCAGTCATCAATGCTTCATTGCGGATATCGCCTTCCACGAAAGTCGGCTGTTTACCCGAAAGGCGTTCAATGACCGGCAGCACGCTGCGCTTACTGTTGCACAGGTTATCAAGAATGACAACATCGTGGCCGCTTTGCAGCAGTTGCACACAGGTATGACTTCCTATGTAACCGCTACCACCTGTTACCAGAACTCGCATATTTCGCTCCATTAGGCTTATGGTATGAATTAACCATAGCATATCAGAGACGCGAAAAGTGTGACATGGGATAAAATAGTGGTATCGTTTACACTGGTTTTCACACGCGCTTTTTCTCAGACTGAGTGCATTGTAGATCAAAGAGATAGAGATGTATTGTTGCAGGTTGTCTGAAAAGCGGAGGGCAGCGCCCTCCGAGCGTTAATCGATTTTGCTCAGCAGGTAGCGGTATTGCTCGCCGTCAGGCACAAATTCCAGCCGATGGGTGATGCAGGACGGGGCATCTTCAGCATGGTGGGACACAAACAGCAGCTGGGTTTCACCTTCGCTAATCAGGACATCCACAAAGCGGCGGATCAGCTGACGGTTGAGCGGATCCAGCCCCTGCAACGGTTCATCCAGAATCAGCAGCGTAGGGTGCTTGACCAGCGCGCGGACGATCAATGCCAGCCGCTGCTGCCCCCACGACAGGCTGTGGAAGGGTGCATCGGCGACCCGGTTATCCATACCCAGAATATCCAGCCACTGCTGCGCCAGCTTGTGCTGCTTGTCGGATACCGCCTGATAAATACCAATGGAGTCGAAGAAGCCAGAGAGGATCACGTTTCGCACCGTGGTGCTCACCCGGTAGTCCAGATGCAGGCTGCTGCTGACATAGCCGATGTGCTTTTTGATATCCCAGATGGTTTCCCCGCTGCCGCGGCGACGGCCGAACAGGGTGAGATCGTTGCTGTATCCCTGCGGGTGATCCCCGGTGATCAGGCTCAGCAGCGTGGATTTACCCGCCCCGTTGGGGCCGACGATCTGCCAGTGCTCACCAGGATTAACCGTCCAGCTGAGGTGATTAAGAATAGGGCGATCGTCGTAAGCAACCACCCCATCGCGCAGCACAATGCGCGGCTGGTCAGGATCCAGCCCGTGGCGCGCCGAAGGCGCATCCGGCTCCGGCAGGGCAATACCGTCCAGTTTCTCGCTGTGGGCCAGCTGCGCAATCAGCGCCTGCCGAAGCAGTACGGCTTTCTCGCCGGTTTCGGTCAGGCTACAGTCCGCCAGCACGCCTGCATAATGTACGAAATCCGGGATCTCATCAAAGCGGTTCAGGACCAGTACAAGGGTGTATCCCTGCTGGTTAAGCGACGCCAGCAACGCTGCCAGCTGCGCGCGGGACTGTACATCCAGTCCGTCAAACGGTTCATCCAGGATCAAGAGTTCCGGCTCGCTCATCAGCGCCTGACACAGCAGCGTTTTGCGCGTCTCACCGGTAGAAAGATATTTGAAACGGCGGTTAAGCAGGGCGGTAATGCCAAATTGCTCCGCCAGCTGCTGACAGCGGGCAGGATCTTTTATCTCATCCTGGATAATTTCCGCCGTCGTGCGGCCGGTATCTTCTTCGCCGGGGCTGAGCAAATCGGTATTGTTACGCTGCCACTCATCGCTGACCAGCTTTTGCAGCTGTTCGAAGGAAAGGCGCGTCAGCCGGGTAAAGGTGCACCGACGTTCACCCTTCAGTTGGGTTAATTCGCCTGCCAAAGCGCGGGCCAGCGCGGATTTTCCGCTGCCATTAGAGCCCACAAACGCCCAGCTTTCTCCGGCGCGAAGGGTTAACTCTGGCAGCGATAAGGTACGGGTATCGCTAAGACGAAACGTGCCTTGCGAAATATGCAATGATGACATGTGTTATCCCATTTTTTGCAGCAACAGATGTCAGGGATACTCAGTGTAAGCAGGGTTGTCAATGCGCTTAGCACAATGTGGCGATAATTACCCTGTCTGCATTGAAATATGCGGTCACCACAGCACCTTCGTCTAATTCGGTCGCGTCGTTCACCGGAACGGTGG
Source organism: Enterobacter cloacae complex sp. 677-3DZ2D5B (assembly GCF_004136695.1). Classification (NCBI taxonomy): domain Bacteria; kingdom Pseudomonadati; phylum Pseudomonadota; class Gammaproteobacteria; order Enterobacterales; family Enterobacteriaceae; genus Enterobacter; species Enterobacter cloacae complex sp. 677-3DZ2D5B. The sequence continues at coordinate 171,532 of NZ_QFLS01000001.1, forward strand.
CGCAGAGCAACTGTCCATCCGGCAGGGTCATCAGCACTTCACACTGTTCTGCGCCGCGCTCGATGTGGCTGATGCGTCCCCGCAGCTGGTTGTCGGCCTCTGCGGCCTGCTCAGGGTTAAGCGTGATGCTGATCCAGGGGGCTTTGAGTAATACCAGCACCTCCTGACCTTCGTTCAGCCCAAGGCGTTGACCACTTTGCGCGGTGATGGCGGCTTTCAGGCGCGTCGTGCCGTCCGCGAGCAGGATCTCAATATGCTCCTGCACCTGCGAATGATCGCGCCCCGTCACCGTACCAAACCACTGGTTACGGGCGCTGGTCTGCAAAGAGAAACGGGAGATGGCGCCCAGCAGGCTGTCCAGCGGCAGGTTGTCGTCATCGCTCAGCACATCAAATGCTTTTTGCTGGATCTGCGCCAGTAAATCGTAGAGCTGGATCAGACGTTGCCCGTAACGCGTCAACACGGCGCCGCCGCCGCCTTTCCCGCCGGTGGCGCGCTCAACCAGCGTGTGTTCACTCAGGGTGTTCATGTCGTTAATCGCATCCCAGGCGCTTTTATAGCTGATGCCGGCGTTTTTTGCTCCCTGGCTAATCGAGCCAGTTTGTTCTATTTGTTTTAACAGGGCGATACGTCGCGGATCGGCGAAAAGCTTCTGCTGAAGTCGTAGGGTGAGGAGAATTTCGGCCTGCATAACAGTGTCCCGGCAAAAAGGCTATTGTGACCCAAATGCCCGGGGGCGGAAAGCGCACCGCACAAAAGGGGATGTTTTTCTTACTTTTCAGGGTAGAATAAGCCGTTCACAAGATCTGGAGAAAACCATGTTAGAGTTGTTGAAAAGTCTGGTATTCGCGGTAATCATGGTGCCAGTAGTGATGGCTATCATCCTCGGTGCCATCTACGGCCTGGGTGAAGTGTTCAACGTCTTTTCGAACATTGGTCATCGTCGTGACCAGCCTAAAAAGCAGCAATGATTTCCTCCAAAACGCCCGGCCAGCCCGGGCGTTTTGCTCTCAAGTTTATTCCTCTCCCGCCGATATCTTTTACAACGTTCCTTGAGTTTACGCATTAATGGGTACGATTTAGCGCTAGGAACGCCTGCGATATATCGTTATATTTGTTTGTATATAACGATACGCACAGGAGCTTCAAATGGCACGTTCATGGGTACGCCTTTTCGCAGGGGCAACGCTGACTCTCTCACTCACCGGCCACGCGCTGGCGGATGAAGGAAAAATCACGGTCTTTGCGGCGGCGTCGCTGACTAACGCGATGCAGGATATTGCTGCGGTATACAAAAAAGAGAAAAACGTCGAGGTGGTCTCGTCGTTTGCCTCCTCGTCCACACTGGCCCGCCAGATTGAAGCGGGGGCGCCCGCGGATCTGTTCATCTCTGCCGATCAGAAATGGATGGATTACGCGGTGGAGAAAAAATCTGTTGATACGGCTACCCGCGAAACGCTGCTGGGAAATAGCCTTGTGGTGGTTGCACCCGCAAACAGCAAGCAGGGCGACATTGCCATTAACAAACAGACGGACTGGACCCGTCTGCTGAACGGTGGCCGTCTGGCGGTGGGCGATCCGGAGCATGTTCCTGCCGGAATTTATGCGAAGGAAGCGCTGCAAAAGCTGGGCGCATGGGAGGCCTTATCGCCGAAGCTGGCACCCGCAGAAGATGTGCGTGGCGCGCTGGCGCTGGTGGAGCGTAACGAAGCCCCACTCGGGATTGTTTACGGCTCCGATGCCGTCGCCAGTAAAGGTGTGAAGGTGGTGGGCACCTTCCCGGAAGACTCGCATAAGAAAGTGGAATATCCTGTTGCGATAGTTGATGGACATAAAAATGCGAGCGTGACGGCCTTCGTTGACTACCTGAAGGGGCCTGAAGCGTCCGCTATCTTTAAACGTTACGGATTTACGACTCACGAATGATATTGACCGAATCTGAATGGCAGGCCGTGCTGCTGAGCCTGAAAGTCTCTTCCCTGGCGGTTGCGCTGAGTTTGCCCTTTGGGGTGTTCTTTGCCTGGTTACTGGTTCGCGTGAAGTTTCCAGGCAAAGCCCTGCTCGACAGTGTTCTCCATCTTCCGCTTGTCTTACCGCCTGTGGTGGTCGGATATCTGCTGCTGATCTCCATGGGGCGACGCGGTTTTATCGGCGAATGGCTGTACGACTGGTTCGGACTGACCTTTGCTTTCAGCTGGCGCGGCGCGGTTCTGGCCGCGGCAGTAATGTCCTTCCCGCTGATGGTGCGCGCTATCCGCCTGGCGCTGGAAGGGGTGGATATCCGGTTAGAACAGGCCGCCCGCACGCTGGGCGCAGGCCGCTGGCGGGTATTCCTGACCATTACGCTTCCGCTCACGTTACCGGGCATTATCGTCGGTACGGTGTTAGCCTTCGCCCGTTCGTTGGGTGAGTTTGGCGCGACCATCACCTTTGTGTCCAACATTCCCGGCGAGACGCGGACCATCCCGTCGGCCATGTATACCCTGATTCAGACCCCGGGTGGCGAAGGTGCGGCGGCCCGGCTGTGTATTATTTCGATTGTACTCGCCCTGGTCTCGCTGCTGGTGTCTGAATGGCTGGCGCGCCTCAGCCGTGAACGGATGGGGAAATCGTGATGCTGGAACTCAACTTTACGCAAACCCTGGGCAGTCACACCCTGACGCTGAACGAAACGCTGCCTGCCAGCGGTATCACCGCCATTTTTGGCGTGTCCGGGGCGGGGAAAACGTCGCTGATTAATGCGATTAGCGGCCTGACGCGTCCCCAGTCTGGCCGTATTGTGTTAAATAACCGCGTCTTGAATGACGCGGAGAAGAAGGTCTGCCTGTCACCGGACAAACGCCGTATCGGCTATGTGTTTCAGGATGCGCGCCTGTTTCCGCACTACAGCGTTCGCGGGAACCTGCGTTACGGCATGGCAAAAAGCATGGCCGGACAGTTCGATAAGCTGGTGGCGCTGCTGGGCATCGAACCGCTGCTGGATCGTCTGCCGTCGTCGCTGTCGGGTGGTGAAAAACAGCGCGTGGCGATTGGCCGCGCCCTGTTAACCGCGCCGGAACTGCTGCTGCTGGATGAGCCGCTGGCCTCGCTGGATATTCCGCGCAAGCGCGAGCTGCTGCCGTATCTGCAACGTCTGGCGCGGGAAATCAACGTGCCCATGCTCTACGTCAGCCATTCGCTGGATGAGATTTTACATCTGGCCGACAAAGTGCTGGTGCTGGAAGCGGGCAGGGTGAAGGCATTCGGCAATCTGGAGGAGGTGTGGGGCAGCAGCGTTATGCATCCATGGCTGCCAAAGGAGCAGCAGAGCAGCATTCTGAAGGTGAGCGTGCTGGAGCACCATCCGCACTACGCGATGACCGCGCTGGCGCTGGGCGATCAGCATTTGTGGGTGAATAAAATCGATACGCCAATTCAGTCCACGTTACGGATCCGCATTCAGGCGTCGGATGTCTCATTGGTGCTGCAACCGCCGCTGCAAACCAGTATCCGCAATATTTTGCGCGCAAAAGTGGCGCAGTGTTTTGATGATAACGGCCAGGTGGAAGTGCAGCTGGAAGTGGGCAGCAGAACGCTGTGGGCGCGCATCAGCCCGTGGGCCAGGGATGAGCTGGGTATCAAGCCTGGCCTGTGGCTTTACGCGCAAATCAAGAGCGTTTCCATAACCGCCTGATCACAGCAGGTGGGTATAGATATACTGCGCGATGCTGTCGGTGGTGTTATTGCCAATCACCACGTCAGCGCGCGCTTTCACCGCGTCATCGGCATTACCCATCGCCACGCCCGTTCCGGCCGCTTCCAGCATGCTGATGTCGTTATAGTTATCGCCGAAAGCAATTACGTCCTGCATTGATCCGCCCTGCGATTCAACGAACTGGGTCAGACGCCTTCCTTTGCTGTTGCCTTTGCGGGCGATATCCACCTGATCGTGCCAGGACCATTCACATTCCAGACCCAGCGTATGCTCGACAAGTTTTGCGAAGGTATTCAGTTTGGCGGTGTCTTCATCGGTCAGGGCAAATTTCCAGATTGCTTCGACGTCTTCCGCCGCCTGGCGCAGGGAGGAAACCTGAGTAAACACCGGACGCTGCGCTTCCGGCAGAGACAGGGCCCAATTGCTGGTGCGGATCACATGGCCGGTAGGGCGTTCATACACCATGGCGTTATCCACATACATCAGGCCGTGAATGGCGTGCTCATCCAGTAAATCAATCAATTGCAGCGCCTGCGTAACGGGAAGCGGATCGGAGGCTAAAACCTTTTTTGCCTGATAATCATACAAATAGGTGCCATTACAACAAATTGCAGGTGTATCTAAGCCCAGTGCCTGATAAAAAGGATGAATGGCTACGTGATGTCGACCCGTTACGATGAGAAGTTGATACCCCGCTTCCTGGGCTCGTTTGAGGGCCTCAAGAGAAGAGGGGAGCAGGGTTTTCTGAGGGGTAAGCAGTGTTCCGTCTAAATCCAGGGCAATCACTCGCGAGGTCATTTTTTCTTCCGGGTTAATGTTGAATTTAAGGTCTGTCGGGATGGTACACCGAGAGCGGAACCCTGCAAAATCCCGGACTACAATTCAGCATTCACCGTTAAAAATAATCAGGAGTATTCATGAAACAAACCGTTTATACCGCCAGTCCTGAAAGTCAGCAGATCCATGTCTGGCGTTTGAATACAGAAGGTTCGCTTACGCTGGTTCAGGTTGTTGATGTGCCAGGCCAGGTGCAGCCGATGGTCGTCAGCCCGGATAAACGTTTTCTTTATGTCGGCGTACGCCCCGAATTCCGCGTACTGGCATACCGCATCTCCCCGGATGACGGCGCGCTGACCTATACCGCAGAAGCCCCGCTGCCGGGCAGCCCGACCCATATTTCCACTGACCATAAAGGCAACTTTATCTTCAGCGGCTCCTACAATGCAGGCTGCGTGAGCGTCACCCGCCTGGAAGACGGTATTCCCGTTAAAACCGTCGACGTGGTAGAAGGGCTCGAAGGTTGCCACTCAGCCAACATTTCGCCGGATAACCGCACGCTGTGGGTGCCAGCGCTTAAGCAGGACCGCATCTGCCTGTTTACCCTGAGCGATGACGGCCATCTGGTCGCGCAGAGCCCGGCGGAAGTCACCACCGTGGAAGGCGCAGGCCCGCGCCACATGGTCTTCCATCCGAATCAGCAGTATGCCTATGTCGTTAACGAGCTGAACAGCTCGGTAGACGTGTGGGAGCTGAACGATCCTAACGGGCAGATCGAGTGCGTACAGACGCTGGACATGATGCCATCTGATTTCTCTGACACACGCTGGGCGGCAGACATTCACATCACGCCGGATGGCCGTCACCTGTATGCCTGTGACCGTACCTCCAGTCTGATCACCGTCTTCAGCGTCTCTGAAGACGGCAGCGTTCTGGCAGTTGAAGGCTTCCAGCCAACTGAAACCCAGCCGCGCGGCTTTAATGTCGACCACAGCGGCAAATACCTGATTGCGGCGGGGCAGAAATCCCACCACATTGCGCTCTATGAAATCCAGGGCTTGCAGGGTCTACTGGAAGAGAAAGGACGCTATGCGGTCGGACAAGGGCCGATGTGGGTTGTGATTAACGCTCATTGATCCGTAGACGAAAAAAAACCTCGCAAATGCGAGGTTTTTTATGCGCGGTTAATGCATGTGGCAGGCCGGGTAAGGCGCAGCCGCCACCCGGCAGCAGGCATTTTACTGCTTCGGCTCAGCAACCACTTTGCTACCCAGACCGCGGTTGTTGTATTCCCACATGCGGTTGAAGTTAGCGTCGTTCAGGTTACGCTGCACGTTGTCTTTATCATCCACCGTGCCGGTGTTGCCGGAGAAAGGACGTTTCGAGATCGCCGCATCCGCCCACGGTTTCGCCATGTTAAAGCCTTCGTTAATCACGCTGTCGCGGATCACGACCTGGCCGTTAGTGGCGGAGTCCACGTCCAGAGAGCGACCAAGCTGCGCCACGCCATCGCCAGCAGCAGTAAAGCGGCTATTCACGGCCAGGAAGCCATAGAACAGGTTAGACTGCGTGGCCGGTGCAAAGACGTAACCTTCCTGCTGCGTACGTGAATTCACCACGCGGAAGTCGGTGTTATCAAATACCACCGCGCCGCGGCCAGAGACCATATCCACGTCGCCTTCAATGTAGCTGTTGGTGACCAGAGTACGCGTCAGACGGTTGTTCTGAAGGGTATTCTGCACGCCGCTGTTGGTCACGAAGAAGGTGTTCTGGCGGCCCAGGATATTGACGTTGTTAATCTGTACCTTGTCGCCATCGCTACGCAGCGCCACGGCCTGATGATTACCTGCGTCAACGCTGTCGCCCAGGGTGTTCTGAATGGTCAGGTTTTGCAATTGCAGGCCATTGTTTTGTGACCAGAATACCGCCGAACACATCACGCCAATGGTGGCGGCACGCTTGCGCTGGCAGTTATCAAACATATACCACGCCGGTTTACCTGGCATGTATTTACCGGCCGGGTTCACCAGATGGCGCCAGGTGGTGCTGTCGATCTCTGAATCAATCGCCAGGCCAATTTTTACGTCGACCGCTTTTTCGCCCAGGCCGTAAAGCGTAATGCTTCCCGGTGCTGCCGGAACATAAACGGTTCCTTCGTATTCACCCGGCAGGATGGCAATGTACTGACGAGATGCGCTGTGTTTGGTGATTGCGGCATCAACGGCTGCCTGAATAGAGGTGTGTGTAACGCCCTGCGCCCCGGCCGGGCCGACAACGAAGTCTGGCTGTTTCGGCAGGTTAATAGAAGAAGGCGTCCACGGGGCTGCATTGGGATCCATCGCCGAGAAATAGTGCGCACGGGTGAAGTTCTTCGCTTCAGCCGCTGACAGGATCGGACGGGAAGCGGTGCCCGGAGCAACCTGCTCAGAAGGTTGCTGATCCGGTGGAGTTGAACTGCAAGCGGATAAAGTCACGCCAAAGGCGAGTGCCAACGCCAGACGGGAAATCCTGGAAATATTCAAGGTAATGCTCCTGGGTATGCAAGTCTTATCTGGATAGACGAAATAGCCTGCTTTTTTATACTAAGTTGAGCGAAACGGGAAGATAAAAACCGGAAAAGTTGCATTTTTGCCCGCAGGCGACGGGAAAGTCATCACAAATAAATAACATTTTCCCCCAATGCGGTTGACAGCAGGCGGCAGATGAAAATAAATGTCTATACAACCCATGACAAGTGGAAGGCACATGCAGCAGCTTAATCCCGATGATGTTATATGGCGAAATGCGCGACTGGCAACCCTGGCGACAGGCGAGGCGGAACCCTACGGCCTGAGAGAACAACATGCCCTCGTTGTGCGCGGCCAGACGATTCTGGCCATTATTCCTGAATCCGAGATCCCCTCCGGGCATCGTCAGTGTGTCGATCTCGACGGGCGTCTGGTTACTCCCGGCCTGATCGATTGCCACACCCATCTGGTGTTCGGCGGCGATCGTGCAGCGGAATGGGAGCAACGGCTTAACGGCGTGTCATATCAGACCATTAGCGCGCAGGGCGGCGGAATTAACGCCACGGTCACGGCCACCCGCAACAGTTCGCCGGAAACGCTCCTGACGGTGGCGCAGCAGCGACTCCAGCGGCTGATGAATGAAGGCGTAACGACCGTTGAAATCAAATCAGGATACGGTCTGAATGCCGAAGCCGAAGAGAAAATGCTGCTGGTTGCCCGCCAGCTCAGCCTGAATAATCTGGTCGATATCAGCCCGACGCTGCTGGCCGCGCACGCCGTTCCTGCCGAGTACCGACAGGATCCGGATGCCTATCTGGCACTGGTCTGTGAGCAGATCATGCCCACGCTGTGGCAAAAAGAGTTATTTGAAGCGGTGGACGTGTTTTGTGAAAACGTCGGCTTTACCCCGGCGCAAACCGAGCGCCTGTTCAGGGCCGCCGCCGCGCTCGGGATCCCGGTAAAAGGGCATGTAGAACAACTGTCGAATCTTGGCGGCGCGGCGCTGGTCAGCCAGTATAAAGGGCTGTCGGCCGATCATATTGAGTATCTCGATGATGCAGGTATTCAGGCGATGGCGCAAAGCGGCACGGTGGCGGTATTGCTCCCCGGCGCGTTCTATTTTCTTCAGGAGCGCCAGCGTCCACCGGTGGCGCAGCTCAGAGAGCAGGGTGTGCCGATGGCGGTGGCTACCGACTACAACCCGGGCACCAGTCCGTTTGCCAGCCTGCATCTGGCAATGAACATGGCCTGCGTCCAGTTTGGCTTCACGCCGGAAGAGGCCTGGGCTGGCGTGACGCGGCATGCGGCGCAGGCGCTAGGACGTGCTGCGACGCACGGGCAGTTAAAGCCCGGTTATGTGGCTGATTTCGTCGTCTGGGAGGCGAATCATCCGGTTGAGATGGTTTACGAGCCGGGGCGGAATCCTTTGTATCAACGCGTGTTTCGGGGGCAGGTAGCATGAAACTGTGGCATCCCGTCTCCCCGCAGGTCTGGCAGGGGCGTGACGACAGCGCCGAGTCCAGCACCGCGAAACGTCTCTTCCAGACCATACAGCAGCGCGAACACTTTTCTCCCGTGCCGTCAGGCATTGCCCTGCTGGGCTTTGAATGTGATGAAGGGGTTAAGCGTAACCAGGGCAGGCCCGGTGCTGCACAGGCGCCCGATGTGTTGCGCGGCGCGCTGGCGAATATGGCGAGCCATCAGGGGCATGCGCGCCTCGTGGATATGGGTTCTGTTTATGTTGAAGGCCACGCGCTGGAGGCGGCACAGCAGGCGCTGAGCGAGGCCATAACCGCGTGCCAGCAATCCGGGATGCGTACTCTGGTTTTCGGCGGTGGACATGAAACCGCCTGGGCGCACGGGCGCGGCGTGCTGGACGCCTTTCCGAACGATCGCATTGCGGTGATCAACCTGGATGCGCACCTCGATTTACGCAAGGCTGAACGGGCAACGTCCGGCACGCCGTTCCGCCAGCTGGCGCACTACTGCGCGTCTCAGTCTCGGGTGTTTCACTACGCCTGCCTGGGGGTAAGCCGTGCGGCGAATACTCAGGCGCTGTGGGAGGAAGCTGAGCGGTTGAACGTGACGCTGGTTGAAGATCTCGATTTTCGCCGGGATGCGCTATCCGCGCTGGATAGCGTGCTTACGCAGGCAGACCGGGTTTATCTCACCGTTGACCTCGATGTGCTGCCTGCCGCAGAAATGCCCGCCGTGTCCGCCCCTGCGGCGTTGGGGATCCCGGCGCTGGATCTGTTCCCGGTGATTGAGCGTATCTGCCGAAGCGGTAAACTACAGGCGGCGGATCTGGTGGAATTTAATCCGCACTACGATCGGGACGGTCAGGGGGCGAAGCTTGCCGCCCGACTGGCCTGGCAAATTGCTCACTGGTGGGCATAACAACATTCAAGGAGTCATGATGTTTTCACGCTCGCCCCTGCCGCAGCCGAGCCCTCCCGCGCCTTTTTACGAAAAGGTGAAGCAGGCGATCAGCGAAAAAATCGCAGCCGGCGTCTGGCGCCCGCATGACCGCATTCCGTCCGAAGCCGAACTGGTCGCGCAGTTTGGCTTTAGTCGAATGACCATTAACCGGGCGCTGCGGGAGCTGACCGATGAAGGGTTGCTGGTGCGCCTGCAAGGGGTCGGGACATTTGTGGCGGAGCCAAAAGGACAGTCGGCGCTGTTTGAAATCCGCAGCATTGCCGATGAAATTGCCGCCCGCAACCATCAGCACCACTGCGAGGTGCTGGTGCTTGAAGAGACGCAGGCCAGCGCCGAACAGGCCATCGAGCTGAACGTTACCGAGGGCACCCGGATTTTCCATTCGGTGATGGTGCACTATGAGAACGACATTCCGGTCCAGATTGAAGATCGCTGCGTCAACGCGGAGCGGATACCGGACTATCTGAATCAGGATTACACCCAAACCACACCGCATGCGTATCTCTCGCTCGTCGCCCCGCTGACGGAAGGGGAGCATATCGTGGAAGCCGTGCGCGCCACGCCGCAGGAATGCGAGCTGTTGCGTATTAAAGAGCACGATCCCTGCCTGCTGATCCGCCGTCGTACCTGGTCGTCCTCGCAAATTGTGTCGCATGCGAAGCTGCTGTTCCCGGGAAATCGCTACCGGTTGCAGGGCCACTTTATGTCATAAGTTTTATAAGCGTGATCGCTAACGCAATATAGCAAAATTGTATCTTTTTTGTTAAATCCGACCTTGTGTGTGCTTGTCTATACAAGTATATCTAAATGCATCATCTGTCCCTTATGAGGAACACACAATGTCGTCAGATAAATACCGCAAGCAGGATGTCCGCGCCGCGCGCGGCACCACGCTCACCGCAAAAAGCTGGCTCACCGAAGCACCGCTGCGCATGTTGATGAACAACCTTGATCCTGAGGTAGCAGAAAATCCCCACGAGCTGGTGGTCTACGGCGGCATTGGCCGCGCCGCACGCAACTGGGCGTGCTATGACGCGATTGTCGAGTCTTTGACGAATCTCGAAAACGACGAAACGCTGCTGGTGCAATCCGGCAAACCGGTTGGCGTATTCAAAACCCATAAAAATGCGCCCCGCGTGCTGATTGCCAACTCCAACCTGGTGCCGCACTGGGCGACGTGGGAACACTTCAACGAGCTGGACGCAAAAGGGCTGGCCATGTACGGCCAGATGACCGCCGGTAGCTGGATCTACATCGGCAGCCAGGGGATTGTGCAGGGCACCTATGAAACCTTCGTGGAAGCGGGCCGTCAGCACTATAACGGCTCACTGAAAGGCCGCTGGGTGCTCACCGCCGGACTGGGCGGCATGGGCGGCGCGCAGCCGCTGGCCGCGACGCTGGCGGGCGCGTGCTCCCTGAACATTGAGTGTCAGCAGAGCCGCATCGATTTCCGTCTGCGTACCCGCTATGTCGATGAACAGGCCGACAACCTCGATGATGCGCTGGCGCGAATCAAAAAGTACACCGCTGAAGGCAAAGCCGTGTCGGTTGCCCTGTGCGGCAACGCGGCGGATATTCTGCCGGAACTGGTGGCGCGCGGCGTGCGTCCGGATCTGGTCACCGACCAGACCAGCGCTCACGATCCGCTCCACGGCTATCTGCCAAAAGGCTGGACATGGGAAGACTACCAGCAAAAAGCAGAAACCGATCCTGAGGGCACGGTACTGGCGGCTAAACGCGCCATGGCGGAACACGTCTCCGCGATGCTGGCCTTCAGTAAGATGGGTATTCCGACCTTTGATTACGGGAATAACATCCGCCAGATGGCGAAAGAGATGGGTGTGAATAACGCCTTTGACTTCCCCGGCTTCGTGCCCGCCTATATTCGTCCGCTGTTCTGCCGCGGCATCGGGCCGTTCCGCTGGGTTGCCCTGTCCGGCGACCCGGAGGATATCTACAAAACCGACGCCAGAGTGAAAGAAATTGTCGCCGACGACGAACACCTGCATCGCTGGCTGGATATGGCGCGCGAGCGCATTAATTTCCAGGGGTTACCGGCGCGTATCTGCTGGGTAGGGCTGGAGTGGCGTCAAAAACTGGGCCTCGCCTTTAACGAAATGGTGCGCAGCGGTGAAGTTTCCGCGCCGATCGTCATTGGCCGCGACCACCTGGACTCCGGCTCTGTCGCCAGTCCGAACCGTGAAACCGAAGCCATGTGCGACGGCTCGGATGCGGTCTCCGACTGGCCGCTGCTGAATGCCCTGCTGAACACCGCCAGCGGCGCGACCTGGGTGTCGCTGCACCACGGCGGCGGCGTCGGGATGGGCTTCTCCCAGCATTCCGGGATGGTCATCGTCTGTGACGGAACTGATGACGCGGCCGCGCGTATCGCTCGCGTGCTACACAACGACCCGGCAACCGGCGTGATGCGTCACGCGGATGCGGGTTACGAGATTGCCATTGATTGTGCCAAAGAGCAGGGGCTGAACCTGCCGATGATCCCCGCCACACAAGGAAAGCCTGCATGAACGCGTTAACACTTACTCCCGGCTCGCTGACGCTCCAACAGCTGCGTCACGTCTGGCGTCAGCCGGTGACACTCTCCCTTGATGAAAGCGCCCACCGTGCCATTAACGACAGCGTGGCCTGCGTGGAGGCGATTGTGGCGGAGGGGCGCACCGCCTATGGCATCAACACCGGGTTTGGCCTGCTGGCGCAGACCCGCATCGCCACGCACGATCTGGAGAATTTACAGCGTTCGCTGGTGCTGTCGCACGCGGCGGGGGTTGGCCAGCCGCTGGACGATGAGATCGTCCGCCTGATGATGGTGTTGAAAATCAACAGCCTGGCGCGTGGGTTTTCCGGCATTCGTCTGAGCGTGATTCAGGCGCTGATGGCGCTGGTCAATGCGGAAGTTTATCCGTGGATCCCGGCGAAGGGCTCCGTCGGCGCCTCCGGCGATCTGGCGCCGCTGGCGCATATGTCGCTGCTCCTGCTGGGTGAAGGCCAGGCGCGCTGGCAAGGGGAGTGGCTGCCTGCGAAAGAGGCGCTGAAAAAAGCCGGTTTAACGCCGATCACCCTCGCGGCAAAAGAGGGGCTGGCGCTGCTCAACGGCACGCAGGCGTCGACCGCTTTCGCGCTGCGCGGTCTGTTTGAAGCGGAAGATCTGTTCGCCTCGGCGGTGGTGTGCGGTGCACTGACCACTGAGGCGGTGCTCGGCTCGCGTCGTCCGTTCGATGCCCGCATCCACGAGGTGCGCGGCCAGCGCGGTCAGATTGATGCCGCTGCCATGTACCGCCACGTACTTACCGATACCAGCGACATTGCCGAATCACACCATAACTGCGAGAAGGTGCAGGATCCGTATTCCCTGCGCTGCCAGCCGCAGGTGATGGGCGCATGCCTGACTCAGCTGCGCCAGGCGGCAGAAGTGCTGCTGGTGGAGGCCAATGCGGTGTCCGATAACCCGCTGGTGTTTGCCCAGGAAAACGAGGTGGTTTCTGGCGGCAACTTCCACGCCGAGCCGGTGGCGATGGCGGCAGATAATATCGCGCTGGCGATTGCCGAAATCGGGGCGCTGTCTGAGCGTCGAATCGCGCTGATGATGGATAAGCACATGTCCCAGCTGCCACCATTCCTGGTGCGTAACGGCGGCGTGAACTCGGGCTTTATGATCGCCCAGGTCACCGCCGCGGCACTGGCAAGCGAGAACAAGGCGCTGTCGCACCCGCACAGCGTGGACAGCCTGCCAACCTCAGCCAACCAGGAAGATCACGTGTCGATGGCCCCGGCTGCCGGGCGTCGTCTGTGGGAGATGGCCTCTAACACCCGCGGCGTGCTGGCGGTGGAGTGGCTGGCGGCGTGTCAGGGTATTGATTTGCGCGAAGGGCTAACATCCAGCCCGCTGCTGGAGCAGGCGCGTCATACGCTGCGCGAGCACGTTACGCACTACGATGACGACCGCTTCTTTGCGCCGGATATTGATAAGGCGATGCAGCTTCTGGAAGAAGGGCGGCTGGTGGGGTTATTGCCTTCCGTGCTGTGATTTTTACCCTCACCCTAACCCTCTCCCTGTGGGAGAGGGCCGGGGTGAGGGCATCAGCCCGCACGATTACGAATACATCGCCGTAATCGACGCGCTACCCAGCGAATGGAAATGCACGTTAAAGCCTACCATCGCGCCGCTCGCCCCTTCGTCGACCTCAATCTTGTCCACATCCAGCGCGTGCACGGTGAAGATATAGCGGTGCGTTTCCCCTTTTGGCGGCGCCGCGCCGCCGTAGCCCGCTTTGCCAAAGTCAGTGCGCGTCTGAATCGCACCGTCAGGCAGAGCAACCAGATCGGAACCGGAGCCCTGCGGTAATACGCGCGTGTCGGCGGGCAGGTTTGCCACGATCCAGTGCCACCAGCCCGACCCGGTTGGCGCATCCGGATCGTAGCAGGTCACAACAAAACTTTTGGTTCCCGCTGGCACATCGTCCCACGCCAGATGGGGAGAGATATTATCCCCCTGATAACCCATCCCGTTAAACACGTGACGTTCCGGCAGCTTTTCGCCGTCGCGCAAATCTTTACTGATGATTTTCATCCGATTTTCCTCGTTACTCACTCATTCAGAAAGTGTAACGCATGGGGTTAAATCGCGAAATGCGCTGAAGTGTTAACGGCTTCAACCACTGCCCCGGTCAGCTTGCGGAGCTGATCCGCAGAAATGCTGTACGGCGGCATGAGGTAAATCAGCTTACCGAAAGGTCGCACCCACACGCCCTGGTCAACGAAGAAGCGCTGCAACGCGGCCATGTTCACCGGATGCGTTGTCTCGATTACCCCGATGGCGCCCAGTACGCGGACGTCCGCGACGTATTCCGCCTCCGCCGCCGCGCTTAACTGCTGCTTCAGCTGCGCCTCAATCGCCGCCACCTGCGTCTGCCACGCGCCGCTCTCCAGAATGGCGAGGCTTTCGCTTGCCACGGCGCAGGCCAGCGGGTTGCCCATAAACGTCGGGCCGTGCATAAAGCAGCCCGCGTCACCGTCGCTGATGGTGTCGGCAACCTGGCGCGTGGTAAGCGTGGCGGAGAGCGTCATGGTGCCGCCGGTGAGCGCTTTCCCCAGGCACAGAATATCCGGCGCGATCCCCGCATGCTCGCAGGCAAACAGCTTCCCGGTACGGCCAAAGCCGGTGGCGATCTCATCGGCAATCAGCAAAATTCCTTCGCGGTCGCACATCTTCCGAATGCGCTTCAGCCACTCGGGGTGATAGATCCGCATTCCGCCCGCGCCCTGCACAATCGGTTCGAGAATAACGGCGGCAATCTCGTGGCGATGGGCCGCCATCAGCCGCGCGAAGCCCACCATGTCCATCTCGTCCCATTCGCCGTCGAAGCGGCTCTGCGGGGCTGGCGCAAACAGGTTTTCCGGCAGGTAGCCTTTCCACAGGCTGTGCATGGAGTTGTCCGGATCGCACACCGACATCGCCCCGAAGGTGTCGCCGTGATAGCCGTTGCGGAAGGTGAGGAACCGCTGGCGCGTTTCGCCCTTCGCATGCCAGTACTGCAACGCCATTTTCATCGCTACTTCCACGGCCACCGAGCCGGAGTCGGCCAGGAAAACACACTCCAGCGATTCAGGCGTCATCGCTACCAGGCGACGGCATAAATCCACCGCGGGCTGGTGCGTGATCCCGCCAAACATCACGTGTGACATCTGGTCAATCTGCGCTTTCATCGCCGCGTTCAGACGCGGGTGGTTGTAGCCATGGATCGCCGCCCACCAGGAGGACATCCCGTCAACAAGCCGCTCGCCGCTGGCGAGATGCAGCTCGCAGCCGTGGGCAGAGGCTACCGGATAGACGGGAAGGGGGCGGGTCGTGGAGGTGTAAGGGTGCCAGATATGCTGCTTGTCGAAGGCGAGATCGTCCTGGGTCATAATCGACTTGTAAACCATTTTGAAAAGTTTTAGGTTTACAAGTATAAACCGAACCGACAATTAACAAAACCCTTTGGAGAAGCCCGATGGCTCACCACGCACGCTGGACGATGTCGCAAGTCACTGAATTATTCAATAAACCTTTCCTGGAGCTGATGTTTGAGGCGCAACAGGTGCACCGCCAGCACTTCGATCCGCGTCATGTTCAGGTCAGCACGCTGCTGTCGATCAAAACCGGGGCTTGCCCGGAAGACTGCAAATATTGCCCGCAAAGCGCGCGCTATAAAACCGGTCTCGAATCCGAGCGCCTGATGGAAGTCGAGCAAGTGCTCGACTCCGCGCGCAAGGCCAAAAACGCTGGCTCGACCCGCTTCTGCATGGGCGCGGCGTGGAAAAATCCGCATGACCGCGACATGCCCTATCTGGAGCAGATGGTGAAGGGGGTGAAGGAGATGGGGCTTGAAGCCTGCATGACCCTGGGTACGCTGAACGAAGAGCAGGCGCAGCGTCTCTCGGCGGCGGGGCTGGATTACTACAACCACAACCTTGATACCTCGCCGGAGTTCTACGGCAACATCATCACCACGCGTACCTATCAGGAGCGTCTGGACACGCTGGATAAAGTGCGTGATGCGGGGATCAAGGTCTGTTCCGGCGGGATCGTGGGACTGGGCGAGACGGTAAAAGATCGTGCCGGCCTGCTGTTACAGCTGGCAAACCTGCCGACCCCGCCGGAAAGCGTGCCCATCAACATGCTGGTGAAGGTAAAAGGCACGCCGCTGGCGGATAACGAGGACGTGGATGCCTTCGATTTCATCCGCACCATCGCGGTGGCGCGCATCATGATGCCGACCTCTTACGTTCGCCTCTCTGCCGGTCGTGAGCAGATGAGCGAGCAGACCCAGGCGATGTGCTTCATGGCCGGGGCCAACTCCATCTTCTACGGCTGCAAACTGCTGACCACGCCAAACCCGGAAGAGGACAAAGATGTCCAGCTGTTCCGCAAGCTGGGGCTGAACCCACACCAGACCGGGGTACAGGTGGGGGATAACGAGCAACAGCAGCAGCTGGAGCAGCAGATTTTTAACGCCGACACCGACCAGTTCTACAACGCGGCAGCCGTATGACCTGGCAGGCACGTATCAGGACCGCGCTCGACGAGCGGCGGGCGGCGGATGCGTTTCGGGTGCGCAGGGTAGTGGAAAACGGTGCAGGCCGTTTTCTCACCCGGGAAGGAGAGCGGTTCTGTAATTTCTCCAGCAACGATTATCTGGGACTGAGCCAGCACCCGCAGATCGTTCGCGCCTGGCAGCAGGGCGCGGATCGTTACGGCGTGGGCAGCGGCGGCTCCGGGCACGTCAGCGGCTACACCACGGCGCATCAGGCGCTGGAGGAAGAGCTGGCCGACTGGCTGGGCTACCCGCGGGCGCTGCTGTTTATCTCCGGTTTTGCCGCGAATCAGGCGGTGATTGCCGCCCTGATGGGCAAAGATGACCGCATCGTCGCGGACCGCCTGAGCCACGCGTCTCTGCTTGAAGCGGCCAGTCTCAGCCCGGCGCAGCTGCGGCGTTTTGCCCATAACAATGCCTCTCAGCTGAACGTTCTGCTGGGTAAACCCTGTTCTGGGCTTCAGCTGGCGGTGACGGAAGGGGTATTCAGCATGGACGGCGACAGCGCGCCCCTTGCCACCTTGCATGACGTCGCAAAACAGCAGAACGCCTGGCTGCTGGTCGACGATGCCCACGGCATTGGCGTCACCGGCGAGGAGGGGCGCGGAAGCGCGCACCAGCAACGCGTCAGGCCGGAACTGCTGGTGGTCACCTTCGGCAAAGGCTTCGGCGTCAGCGGCGCCGCGGTGTTGTGCAGCGAGCCGGTGGCCGATTACCTGGTGCAGTTCGCCCGTCACCTGATCTACAGCACCAGCATGCCCCCGGCGCAGGCCGTGGCGCTCTCTGCGTCGCTTGCGGTGATCCGCGGCGAAGACGGCGCTGAACGCCGGGCGCGCCTGGCCGACCATATTCAGCGTTTTCGCCGGGGGATAAGCGAGCTGTCTTACCGGCTTACCGACTCGCACAGCGCCATTCAGCCCGTAATTGTGGGTGAAAACCATCGGGCGCTGATGGTGGCACAGGCGCTACGAGAACGCGGGCAGTGGGTCACGGCGATCCGCCCACCCACCGTGCCACCAGGCACCGCGCGCTTGCGTCTGACGCTCACGGCAGCGCATGAGCCGCAGGATATCGATACGCTTCTGGAGGCACTGTATGTCTCTCGTCAATAAACAGGCCGTTGCCGCCGCGTTTGGCCGGGCAGCGCAAAGCTATTCACAGCACGATGAGCTGCAACGCCTGAGCGCCCGCGGGCTGCTGGCCGCGCTCGGTGACGGGCGTTTTGCGCAGGTGCTCGACGCAGGCTGCGGGCCAGGCGGCAATAGCCGTTACTGGCGCGCAACAGGTAGCCACGTCACGGCGCTGGATTTATCCGCGCAGATGCTGGATGAAGCCCGCCAGCAGCAGTCAGCAGACCGTTATCTGGTGGCCGATATCGAGGCCATCCCGCTGGAGGATGCGCTGTTTGACCTCGTCTGGAGCCATCTGGCGGTGCAGTGGTGCGCCAGCCTGCCGCAGGCCCTACGCGAGTTATACCGCGTGGCGCGGCCCGGCGGAGCGGTGGCCTTTACCACCCTGCTGGAAAGTTCGTTGCCGGAGCTGAATCAGGCGTGGAGGGCAGTGGATGCACAGCCTCATGCCAACCGGTTTCTCTCGCACGAACAGGTCACTCAGGCGCTGGCAGGCTGGCGCTATCGCAGCGTGGTCCAGACCGTCACCCTCGAATTTAGCGATGCGTTAAGCGCCATGCGATCGCTTAAGGGCATAGGCGCGACGCACCTGCACGCCGGACGGGAGAAGAAACCCCTTACCCGCGGACAACTCCAGCGTCTCGAGCTGGCCTGGCCGCAGGAGCGGGGCCGGTTCCCGCTCTCTTATCATCTTTTTCATGGGATTATTGAACGTGACTGAACGTTATTTTGTTACCGGCACGGACACTGAAGTCGGTAAAACGGTTGCCAGCGCCGCGCTGTTGCAGGCGGCGCGTCTGCTGGGGAAAACAACTGCCGGGTATAAGCCCGTAGCCTCCGGCAGCGAGATGACGCCGGAAGGCTTACGCAATACCGATGCGCTGGCGCTACAGCGTAATAGCAGCCTTGCGCTGGCCTATTCTGCGGTGAACCCCTATACCTTTGCTGAACCCACCTCGCCGCACATCGTCAGCGCCGATGAAGATCGTCCGATTGATTTTTCGGTGCTCTCTTCCGGGTTACGCGACCTGGAAACGCAGGCCGACTGGGTGCTGGTGGAGGGGGCTGGCGGCTGGTTTACCCCGCTGTCCGACGAGCAGACATTTGCTGACTGGGTGCAGGCCGAGCAGCTTCCTGTCATTCTGGTGGTCGGCGTGAAGCTTGGCTGTATCAATCACGCCATGCTGACCGCTCAGGCCGTGCAGCAGGCCGGGTTGCGTCTGGCAGGGTGGAT
Source organism: Enterobacter cloacae complex sp. 677-3DZ2D5B (assembly GCF_004136695.1). Taxonomy (NCBI): domain Bacteria; kingdom Pseudomonadati; phylum Pseudomonadota; class Gammaproteobacteria; order Enterobacterales; family Enterobacteriaceae; genus Enterobacter; species Enterobacter cloacae complex sp. 677-3DZ2D5B. The sequence goes on from NZ_QFLS01000001.1 coordinate 190,407, forward strand.
TGCCAATGACGTGGTTGCGCCGGGTAAACGTCATGCTGAGTATCTGGCGACGCTGAAGCGGGGGCTGCCTGCGCCGTTTCTCGGCGAGATCCCGTGGCTTGCCGACGGCGCAGAGCAGGCGGAAACCGGACGCTATCTTGACCTTAGCGCCTTATGTCCCGCGCCATCCAGTGCGCAATAAGGTCGTCATCCAGCTCGTTAACGTGGCCCTGTGCCACGTTACGCCCGCGATAGAGCATGCAGAAACGATCCGCTACCCGGCGGATAAACGACAGCTGTTGCTCAGCTAACAGCACCGTCATTCCCAGCTCCCGATTCAGCCGCACCAGCAGCTGCCCCAGCCTGCGCGCGAAACCGTGCCCTGCGCCATGCATGGGCTCATCCAGAATCAACACGCGCGGGCGATTAACCAGCGCACTGGCGAGGGCCAGCTGATACTGGTCGTCAGGGGACAGCGAAGAGGCACGGCTCTGTCGCAGCGGATAGAGCTCCGGAAACAGGGCATACACGTCACTTTTTGATGTCGGGTCAGGTTTCCCTGTCGCCCGCATAGCGATATGCAGATTTTCATCGACGGTCAGCTGGGAAAATATCCGCCGATCCTGCGGGACGTAGCCTATCGTCGGCGGCGCCGTGAATGCTGACGCAGGGCTGAGCAAATTACGCGGCGGCGCGCCAGCCTCATGCCAGATGATGGTGCCGCTCTCAACGGGCACCTTTCCGGTAATGCAGTTCATGAGCGTGGATTTACCCATGCCAGGCAGGCCAACAATGCCCGTACAGATGCCTTGCGGGAAATCGATATTCACGTTCCATAGCGTATGTTGGCTTCCGTAAAACTGATTTACAGCACGCAGACTCAACATCTTTCTCTCCTTAAAAATGTGTGGGGGTGATGCACAGAGTGATGTCTGCAAAACGCCTGCCAGGAACTTCATAATGATTAAAAAAAGGCCATTTTTAGGAATAACTCACTATCAAAAGCAGTACGTTTATACGAAATGCACATTCCCGGTGCCGCGTATGTCGAATCGTGGTGCAGGAGAAATGACAGAATTGTGATTAAGATCTCGCCAGTTGCTTATGAAAAAATGAACGTTTTCCAGGCAAAAAAGAGTGATAAAAATTTTTTACTGCCGCTTCGTGGGAAAAACCGGGAATTTGCTGAAGTGCATGCTGTACGGGCTGGAGGCAGTTATCCACTATTCCTGTGGATAACCTTGTGCATTAGAGTTAGAAAACACGCGATAAGCGAGAGAATACGCGGGTTACGACCAAATTGATGGGAAACGCGGCTTAATAAATTAGTCTTTATTTTTTAACGAATTAGATAAAAGCAATTCCCTCAACGCCAGCGACACCTGTTGCCATAAAACTTTCATAACCGCCCTTGACAAATGTTAAAAAAGTAATAGTTCTGGGGATAACCCCCTGAGGCTGGTGTTTTATTTTGTCACAGTCGAAATTTGGCTCGCGAACGCTCTAATCCTCTCTGCGCTACGCTAAATATCCTGACACGCTACTGGTTTTTCATCCAGTGTTTTTTACTGGCAATCCTGGCCACAACGAGTAAAATTACTCACCTGCCGCTTATTCTGTCATCAGGTCGTCGCCCATGAGTAAACCGTTTAAACTGAATTCTGCTTTCCGTCCTTCCGGGGATCAGCCCGAGGCTATTCGTCGCCTGGAAGAGGGGCTGGAGGACGGGCTGGCGCACCAGACTCTGCTGGGGGTTACCGGTTCGGGCAAAACCTTCACCATTGCCAACGTCATTGCCGATCTCCAGCGTCCGACGATGGTCCTCGCGCCGAACAAAACGCTGGCGGCGCAGCTGTATGGTGAGATGAAAGAGTTCTTCCCGGAAAACGCGGTGGAGTATTTCGTCTCCTACTACGACTACTACCAGCCGGAAGCCTACGTTCCCAGCTCCGACACGTTTATCGAGAAAGATGCCTCGGTGAACGAACATATCGAGCAGATGCGTTTGTCGGCGACCAAGGCGCTGCTGGAGCGTCGTGATGTGGTGGTGGTGGCCTCGGTGTCGGCGATCTACGGCCTGGGCGATCCGGATCTCTATCTCAAGATGATGCTGCACCTGACGCAGGGGATGATCATCGATCAGCGGGCGATTTTGCGCCGTCTGGCGGAGTTGCAGTACACCCGTAACGATCAGGCGTTCCAGCGCGGGACCTTCCGCGTGCGTGGCGAGGTGATTGATATCTTCCCGGCGGAATCGGACGACATGGCGCTGCGCGTGGAGCTGTTCGACGAAGAGGTTGAACGCCTGTCGCTGTTCGATCCGTTGACCGGTCACGTCGAGTCGGTGATCCAGCGCTTCACCATCTACCCGAAAACGCACTACGTGACGCCACGCGAGCGTATCGTGCAGGCGATGGAAGAGATCAAAATTGAGCTGGCGGACCGCCGCAAGGTGCTGCTGGCGAACAATAAGCTGCTGGAAGAGCAACGCCTGAGCCAGCGTACCCAGTTCGATCTGGAGATGATGAACGAGCTGGGCTACTGCTCCGGCATCGAAAACTACTCGCGCTACCTCTCCGGGCGCGGGCCGGGCGAAGCGCCGCCGACGCTGTTTGACTACCTTCCGGCGGACGGCCTGCTGGTGATCGACGAATCCCACGTTACGATCCCCCAGATCGGCGGGATGTACCGCGGTGACCGCGCGCGTAAAGAGACGCTGGTGGAGTACGGGTTCCGACTGCCGTCAGCGCTGGACAACCGTCCGATGAAGTTTGAAGAATTTGAGGCGCTTGCTCCGCAGACCATCTACGTATCGGCGACGCCGGGCAACTACGAGCTTGAAAAATCCGGTGATGACGTGGTGGACCAGGTGGTGCGTCCGACCGGGCTGCTGGATCCGATTATCGAGGTGCGTCCGGTGGCGACGCAGGTGGACGATCTGCTCTCGGAAATACGTGCCCGTTCCGCCATCAACGAGCGCGTGCTGGTTACCACGCTCACCAAACGTATGGCGGAAGATTTGACGGAGTATCTGGAAGAACACGGCGAGAAGGTGCGGTATCTGCACTCGGATATCGATACCGTGGAGCGTATGGAGATCATCCGCGATCTGCGTCTGGGCGAGTTCGACGTGCTGGTAGGAATTAACCTTCTGCGAGAAGGTCTGGATATGCCGGAGGTGTCGCTGGTGGCGATTCTGGACGCGGACAAAGAGGGCTTCCTGCGTTCCGAGCGCTCGCTGATCCAGACCATTGGCCGCGCCGCGCGTAACGTCAACGGGAAGGCGATCCTGTACGGGGATAAAATCACCCCGTCGATGGCCAAAGCGATTGGCGAAACGGAACGTCGTCGCGAGAAGCAGCAGCGCTATAACGAAGAGCACGGCATCACGCCGCAGGGGCTGAACAAGAAGGTGGTGGATATCCTGGCGCTGGGTCAGAACATTGCGAAGACTAAAGCGAAAGGCCGCGGCAAGGCCCGTTCAGTGGTGGAAGAGGATACCGTCGCGCTGACGCCGAAAGCGTTGCAGCAGAAGATCCACGAGCTGGAAGGGCAGATGATGCAGCATGCGCAGAACCTGGAGTTCGAAGAGGCTGCGCAAATCCGCGATCAGCTGCATCAGCTGCGGGATCTGTTTATTGCGGCATCGTAGTTTTTTGCCCGGTGGCGTTTTCTCCCTCTCCCTGTGGGAGAGGGCCGGGATGAGGGCATCAGGCCGCACAAAACGAACCTAACCTAATGCCTGAATCGCCTTCTCCAGAGCCTCGCGTAGCAGATGGCGGTCGTGGCGATATTTAATATCGCTGGCTTCCAGCGGCTCCTGTACCACCACGCGATCGCCAATCCCTGACACATCCACTTTCGGCCCGACCACGACACCATCGATAATTTTCTTACCAACGTACTGTTCCATCAGGTCCAGCTTATCCGCCAGCGACAGGCTTGCCGCCGCCGGGCTGAGTTCGCGGCCTAAATTACCGATATAGACCATGGGCGCAGGCGTTCTGCGCAGCGCCTGCGCCAGCTCTTTCACCAGCAGGATCGGCATCAGGCTGGTGTAAAAACTTCCCGGCCCAATCAGGATCAGATCGGCCTCGCCAATCGCTTCTACCGCTTCACGCGTTGCGGGTACGCTGGGGTAGGTCATCAGCTCTTTTGGCGGCAGAAGAAGCTGGTCGATATTCACTTCACCATACACTTCATGATCGTCAGCATCGATCGCCATCAAATCTACCGGCTGTTCGGACATTGGGATCAGGAACGCATCCACTTTTAGCAGGTTACGAATTAAATTGATCGCTTCCAGAGGGCGCACGCTCAGGTGATCCAGCGCCTTCAACATCAGATTTCCAAGGTTATGGCCTGAAAGTTCGCCATTCCCGCCAAAACGGTACTCAAACATCGCCGAGGCCACGCTTGGCTCAGTGATGAGCTGGTTGAGGCAGTTGCGCATGTCGCCCCAGGCTATCCCGCCTTCAGCACGTCGGATCCGCCCGGTTGAGCCGCCGTTGTCCGTTGTTGTCACGATGCCCGTCAGGCGTGAGCCCAGTGACGATAACGACGACATAACCCGTCCCAGACCGTGACCTCCGCCAAGAGCGACCACGCGGTCCAGATCCGCAAAAGTGCGATTGCGCATACCTATTCCTTATCCTGTTAAGCTTGCGTCACAGTAACGCAACTACTCCTAAAAGACGATGCCTCTCACAATCCATAATGACGTATATCAATGCGAAAGCGCTGTTTTTGCGTATTCTGTAGTGAAAATGCACGATAACATCGTTATGTATAAATTTATATAGCGAAAAGCGACAATGGCGAAGTGGCGATTTCCACGCTACTATCGCCATAACCACGTTTTCAAAACTGAAAACATACACTCTAGCCCTGGCGCCTGTGTCGAGAGATATGGCGCCCTGGCCGTGGCGGATTTGCCACCAGGGTACAGAAAGAAATGACTGTGCCTCCCGATCTGGAAAGGTGTACATGGCTTCACAACTTACTGATGCTTTCGCGCGTAAGTTTTACTACTTGCGTCTGTCGATTACCGATGTGTGCAACTTCCGTTGCACCTACTGCCTGCCCGATGGCTACAAGCCGGGCAGCGTCACCAATAATGGCTTTCTCTCCGTGGATGAAGTACGCCGCGTTACGCGTGCGTTCTCGGAACTCGGCACGGAAAAAGTGCGTCTTACCGGGGGAGAGCCCTCCCTGCGTCGTGATTTCCCTGACATTATTGCCGCCGTGCGTGAAAACGAACGTATCCGCCAGATCGCGGTGACCACCAACGGTTACCGCATGGCGCGTGACGTGGCGTACTGGCGCGATGCGGGGCTGACGGCGATCAACGTCAGCGTGGACAGCCTTGATGCCCGGCAGTTTCACGCCATTACCGGTCAGGACAAGTTCCGCCAGGTGATGGACGGCATCGATGCGGCGTTTACCGCCGGGTTCGAAAAAGTCAAAGTCAACACGGTGCTGATGCGCGACGTAAACCACCATCAGTTGGACACCTTCCTGGCGTGGATTAAATCCCGTCCCATTCAACTGCGTTTTATCGAGCTGATGGAAACGGGCGAGGGCAGCGAGCTGTTCCGCCGTCACCATATTTCCGGCATGGTGTTGCGCGACGAGCTGCTGAAACGCGGCTGGATCCATCAGATCCGCCAGCGCAGCGATGGCCCGGCGCAGGTTTTTTGTCATCCGGATTATGAAGGCGAAATCGGCCTGATCATGCCCTATGAAAAAGACTTCTGTGCCAGCTGCAACCGCCTGCGTGTCTCCTCCGTTGGCAAGCTCCATCTTTGCCTGTTCGGGGATGGCGGCGTCGATCTGCGCGATTTGCTGGAAGATGACGCTCAACAGGACGCGCTTGAAGCACGCATTTCCGAGGCGCTGACGCACAAAAAGCAGACCCATTTCCTGCATCAGGGCAACACCGGCATTACTCAGAACCTGTCCTATATCGGCGGGTAATCAGGCTTTAGAAGGAACCAGAAGATGAGTCAAGTAAGCGCGGAATTTATCCCGACACGCATTGCTATTCTTACCGTTTCCGAACGTCGTGGTGAAGAGGATGATACCTCCGGCCACTGGCTGCGCGAGGCGGCACACGAAGCCGGACACCAGATTGTTGATAAAGCGATCGTCAAAGAAAACCGTTACGCCATTCGCGCTCAGGTCTCACAGTGGATTGCGAACGATGACGTCCAGGTGGTGCTGATCACTGGCGGCACCGGCTTTACCGCAGGCGACCAGGCGCCGGAAGCGCTGCTCCCGCTGTTCGATCGCGAAGTGGAAGGCTTCGGCGAAGTGTTCCGCATGCTCTCGTTTGAAGAGATTGGTACCTCTACGCTTCAGTCCCGTGCTGTCGCGGGGGTGGCGAACAAGACGCTGATCTTCGCCATGCCGGGGTCGACCAAAGCCTGCCGCACCGCGTGGGAAAACATTATTGCCCCGCAGCTGGATGCTCGTACCCGTCCGTGTAATTTCCATCCCCATTTAAAGAAATAAGCTATGTCACAACTGACCCACATAAACGCCGCTGGCGAAGCGCATATGGTGGATGTCTCCGCCAAAGCCGAAACGGTGCGCGAGGCGCGTGCTGAAGCGTTCATCACCATGCTGCCGGAGACGCTGGCGATGATTATCGACGGCAGCCATCACAAGGGTGATGTGTTTGCCACCGCCCGTATCGCTGGTATTCAGGCCGCTAAACGTACCTGGGACCTCATCCCGCTCTGCCATCCGCTGATGCTCAGCAAAGTGGAGGTAAATTTGCAGGCGCAGCCGGCGCATAATCGCGTGCGTATCGAGTCCTTGTGCCGCTTAACCGGGAAAACCGGCGTGGAGATGGAGGCGTTGACGGCGGCCTCCGTGGCGGCGCTGACCATCTACGACATGTGTAAAGCGGTGCAGAAAGATATGGTGATTGGCCCGGTGCGTCTGTTGGCAAAAAGCGGCGGCAAATCCGGTGATTTTAAGGTGGAAAGCCATGATTAAGGTGCTCTTTTTTGCCCAGGTCCGTGAGCTGGTCAATACCGACAGCCTGACGCTGGACGGCTCTTTCGAAAACGTCGCCGCCCTGCGCGCGCATCTGGCGGCGCAAGGCGACCGTTGGGCGCTGGCGCTGGATGAAGGCAAACTGCTGGCCGCCGTGAATCAGACGCTGGTGGAGTTGACCCACCCGCTGGCCGATGGGGACGAAGTGGCCTTCTTCCCGCCGGTCACAGGGGGTTAAGATGACGGAAACCCGAATTCTGGTCAGCCATGAGCGCTTTAGCGTCGGTACCGAATACAGCTGGCTGGCAGAGCGCGATGAAGACGGCGCGGTCGTGACGTTTACCGGAAAAGTGCGTAACCACAACCTCGGCGACAGCGTAAAAGCGCTGACGCTGGAGCACTATCCGGGGATGACCGAAAAATCACTGGCGGCCATTGTCGAAGAGGCGCGAGGCCGCTGGCCGCTGGGGCGCGTTACGGTTATCCATCGCATCGGCGAAATGTGGCCCGGCGAAGAGATTGTGTTTGTCGGCGTCACCAGCGCCCATCGCGGGAGTGCGTTTGCGGCGGGGGAGTTCATCATGGATTATCTTAAAACCAAAGCGCCGTTCTGGAAACGTGAAGCGACGCCGGAAGGTGAGCGCTGGGTGGAATCACGCGACAGCGATAAGCATGCCGCCAGCCGTTGGTAACAGGTTTACGTGGATGTGTTAGTCTTAACGTGTGTGTTTACTTAATCAGGAGTGAATCATGGACCGATTTCCGCGTTCCGATTCGATAGTTCAGCAGACCCGTAGCGGGCTGCAAACCTACATGGCTCAGGTATATGGCTGGATGACGGTTGGCCTGCTGCTTACCGCGTTTATCGCGTGGTATGCGGCAAGCACGCCTGAACTGATGATGTTTATCTTCTCCAGCAAAATCACCTTCTTTGGGCTGATTATTGCGCAACTGGCGCTGGTATTTGTGCTCTCCGGGCTGGTGCACAAGCTCAGCTCGGGTATGGCGACCACGCTGTTTATGCTCTATTCGGCGCTGACCGGGCTGACGCTTTCCAGTATTTTCATCGTTTACACCTACTCCTCCATCGCCAGCACCTTTGTGGTGACCGGCGGGATGTTCGGTGTGATGAGCCTGTACGGTTACACCACCAAACGTGACCTGAGCGGCTTCGGCAACATGCTGTTTATGGGGCTGATTGGGATTGTGCTGGCGTCGCTGGTGAACCTGTGGCTGAAGAGTGACGCGCTGATGTGGGCGGTGACCTATATCGGGGTGGTGATCTTCGTGGGCTTAACCGCCTACGACACCCAGAAGCTCAAAAACATCGGTGAACAAATTGATGTTCGTGACAGTTCAAACCTGCGCAAATACTCGATTCTGGGCGCGTTGACGCTTTATCTGGACTTCATCAACCTGTTCCTGATGCTGCTGCGTATCTTCGGCAACCGTCGTTAGTGAGGGTGGCGCTGTCTGATGCCCTCACCCTGACCCTCTCCCACAGGGAGAGGGAACAAACCCTAAAAACGGCAACGAAGTTGCCGTTTTGCTTTTATTTTGCCATTTCCTTCTCGTTCTTCGCGCGCAGCTTCTTGGCCCGACTCTCCAGCACCAGATAACAGACCGTTGCCAGCGCCAGCGGCAGGAAGTAGTAGATCATGCGGTACGCGAGCAGGGCGGCGATAATCGTCCCGTGAGACACATGCTCCCCCGCAAGCAGCGCGATAAACACCGCTTCCAGTACGCCAATACCCGCCGGAATATGCACAATCACCCCGGCAATACTGCTTACCAGCAACACGCCCAGCACAAAGAAGTAATTCACATCTTCGCCAATTAACAGCCAGATAATGGCCCCCATCGCCATCCAGTTGGCGCTGGAAACCACCATTTGCAGGACGGCAAACTTCCATGACGGCAGCACCAGCTTCTGGCCTTTAATGGTCATGTGACGACGTTTGGCAAAGGCGCAGGCCCACAGGTAGGCCGCGATGATCAGCAGCAGTACGATGCCCAGAATGCGCAGAGTGGCCTCATCGATGTACCAGTGCGCAGGCAGCTGCACCACGCCGATGGTGAAAATCACCCCGCCCAGCAGAATATACCCCAGCCAGTTGGTGGTTATGCTTAAGGAGAAAATACGCGTAATGGTGCCGCCCGGTAAGCCAAGGCGGGAGTACAGGCGATAGCGCATACCAATCCCGCCCACCCAGGTGCTCAGCGTCAGGTTAAAGGCGTAGCAGATGAATGACACCAGCATAACCTGCCGTTTGGCAAGCTTATGCCCGCAGTAGGCGCGTCCCAGCAGGTCATAGCAGCCGTACATCAGGTAGCTCACAATCACCAGCCCAACGGCACCCAGCAGGACTGTCCGGTTGTAGTTGCGAATAACTTTCCACACCTCTTCCCAGTCCACCTTCTGGGCATACACCACCAGCAGGACCGCGACGGCAATAAAGAACAGCCAGGTCAGGATTTTTTTCGCCAGCCGCCAGCGAGGATGAGATTTCGACATCAGGTTTTCCCTCCATCTTCCGCCTCTACGCGGTCCTGGGTTTCCATTTCGGGTTGCACAGGCGGATCCACCAGCGCCAGTTTCGGCGTATGCGCGGGCAGCCAGCCCACCATGGCCGGGAAGTGGCGCAGGAAGTGGAACACCACCACGCCGATGCCCACGTTCCACCAGCTCCGTTTCGGCACCATGGACTCATCCACACGCACGCAGTCTTTATTAATAAGACCCTGAAGGTTATCGCGCAGGGTGTGATTAAACTGGCGATCGTGGATGATGAGGTTCGCTTCCAGATTCAGCGATAAGCTAAGCGGATCAAGGTTGCTGGAGCCGACGGTCGCCCAGTGGTCATCCATCACGGCGACTTTGCCGTGCAGCGGGCGGCGGCGATATTCATAGATCTGCACGCCGCTTTTGACCAGATAGCGATAGAGCAGACGCGCGCCCACCTTCACAATCGGCATATCGGGCTCACCCTGCACGATAAGCTTCACGCTCACGCCGCGTCGGGCCGCGTTGCGCATGGCATGCAAAATCCGGTAACCGGGGAAGAAATAGGCGTTGGCGATAATCACCTCGCGCTTCGCGTTCGCCAGCATCTTCAGGTAATGACGCTCGATATCGTCCCGATGCTCCTCGTTATCACGCCAGACGAACAGGGCCTGCGCCTCGCCGGGCTTGCGGTTCTCCTCCGGGCGGTGACGGCGTCGCCACCAGCGGCGGACGGCCTCCTTGCCGGGTAAGTTTTCCAGCACGAACAGCTGGATGTCCTGCACTACCGGCCCTTCGATACGGATCGCGTAGTCCTGTTTCGCTTCGGGACCGTAATCCGACATATGCTCGGCGGAGTAGTTAATGCCGCCCACGAAGGCCACCGTTTCATCCACCACCACAATTTTGCGGTGCATACGGCGGAACAGGTTGGTGCGCATGCCGAACAGACGCGGGCCGGGATCGTAATAGCGGAACACCACCCCTGCGGCGGTGAGCTCGTTAACAAATTCGTCGCTGAGATCCGGCGAACCATATCCGTCGAGCAGGACCTCGATTTTTATACCGCGACGAGCGGCATGCAGCAGTGCGCTATGCAACTGCCTGCCCACGTCATCTTCAAACCAGATAAACGTTTCCAGAAAGACTTTCTGCTGTGCGTGGCTAATCGCCTCAAAAACCGCAGGGTAATAGTTATCGCCATTTTCCAGCAGCGTAATACGGTTACCTTCCTGCCATGTGCATTTCATAAGTGGATCTCCGCGCTGAGTGGGGCATGGTCGGAGAGATGTCGCCAGTTGAGCAAGGCCAGCGCCGTCGGGCTACTGGCGTGGGCATTTTTTACGTAGATGCGGTCAAGGCGCAGCAGGGGGAAGCGCACCGGAAACGTTCGCGCGGGACGACCGCGTGCGCGGGTAAAAATCTCCTCCAGCCCCGCATTCACCTTCAGCGGATGGTTGGCACGCTGTCGCCAGTCGTTGAAATCACCGGCCACCACCACGGGCTCGCCCTCCGGCAGCGCATTTGTCCAGTCTGCCAGCATCTGTAGCTGGGCCTGACGGTGGGCTTCACGCAGGCCAAGATGAACACAGCCTACATGAATGGGAAAATCGAGCTCTGGGGGGGTGATACGACAGTATAACAGCCCGCGTTTTTCACTCTCGCCAACGGAGACGTCCCGGTTCTCATAATGCTCGATAGGAAAACGCGACAGCACCGCGTTACCGTGATGCCCCTCCGGGTAGACCGCATTGCGCCCGTAGGCGTAATCGCTCCACATGGTATCCGCCAGAAACTCGTAGTGGGGCGTGTCGGGCCAGTTTTCGAAATGCATCGGGTGCACTTCATGCGCGCCCATGACCTCCTGGAGGCAGACAATATCGGCGCTGACGGTGCGCACCGCGTCGCGCAGCTCCGGTAAAATGAAGCGGCGGTTAAATGCTGTGAAGCCCTTATGAATGTTTATCGTCAGCACCTTAAGCGAGAAATGCTGCGTTTTTTTGCTCATAAACACCTTCCTGGGTGACTATCCCGATGAAAATAAAGTGTAGTAGGCGTCACAAAAAGATGCGGCGTTACGGAATTTTCCGTAAAGTGCGGTAGTCTGAATTAGCAGAGAAAAATCCTTCAGGAGAGAAGCCATGAAGTGGCAACAACGCGTTCGTGTCGCAACCGGTTTGAGTTGCTGGCAGATAATGTTGCATTTACTGGTCGTGGCCGTACTGGTGATGGGCTGGATGAGCGGCACGCTGGTGCGTGTTGGCTTAGGGTTATGCGTGGTTTACGGCGTGACCGTGCTGTCGATGCTGTTTTTACAGCGTCATCACGACGCGCGCTGGCGCGAAGTGGGAGATGTGCTCGAAGAGCTCACCACCACCTGGTATTTTGGTGCGGCAATGATCGTCCTGTGGCTGTTGTCACGCGTGCTGCAAAACAACCTGCTGCTGGCCCTGGCGGGTCTGGCTATCCTCGCAGGACCCGCGGTGGTGTCGTTGCTCACCAAAGAGAAAAAGCTACGCGATGTTTCGTCTAAACATCGCATAGGCCACTGAGCCCGTAGTGGCCGCGATGACCAGTAGCGGCCACAAACTTCCCCACACAATATCCAGACTCGCATCCTTCAGATAGATCTGCTTGGTGATATCCGTGAAGTGACGAATCGGGTTTATCCACGTCAAATCCTGTAACCACACCGGCATGTTCTCCACTGGCGAAACGTACCCAGAAAGCAAAATCGCCGGCATCATAAAGACAAACACCCCAATAAACGCCTGCTGCTGCGTTGAGCATAGCGCGGAAATCAGCAGCCCAAACCCCACCAGCGACAGGCCGTAAATCACCATCGTGAAGTAAAACAGCGCCAGCGATCCGGCAAACGGGATCTGGTACGCCCATATTCCCACCCCCAGCACGATGGTGGCCTGGAACGTCGCGACAATCAGTGCCGGCACCGCCTTGCCGACAAATATCTGCCAGGTGGCGAGCGGCGAGACCAGCAGCTGATCCAGCGTGCCCTGTTCGCGCTCGCGGGCGACGGAGAGAGAGGTCACAATCATCACTCCGATGGTAGTGATCATGGCGATCAGCGACGGCACCACAAACCACTTGTAGTCCAGATTCGGGTTATACCAGTTGCGCACCACCAGTTCGCTGTTGTAGGGCTTCGGTTTGCCCGCCATCAGCTCCTGCTGGTAGTCCTTCACTACCTGCTGCAAATAGTTCGCCGCAATCTGGGCGCTGTTGGAGTTACGCCCGTCGAGGATCAGCTGCATCGGCGCGGTCTGGAAGGTATCCAGATTGCGGGAGAAATCCGCCGGGAAGCGCACCAGCAATAATGCTTTCTGCGTGTCGATGGTGGGCTGGATCGCCTGCGGGCTTTGCAGCAGCAGGACATGGGTAAAGGCTTTGGCGCGGGCGAAACGCTGCGTCAGCTCGACGGAATGCTTGCCATTGTCTTCGTTGTAAATGGCGATGGTGGCGTTGGTGACCTCCAGCGTGGCGGCAAACGGAAACAGTACAACCTGAAGCAGCACCGGCAGCACCAGAATGGCGCGGGTCTGCGGCTCGCGCAGCAGGGATTGCAGCTCTTTGCGGATCAGTGTCCATAAACGGTGAAACATGCGCGCTCCTTAATCTAACCGCCGTTTGGTTTTCATCCACGTCAACCCGATAAACATCACCGCCGACGCCATTAAAAACAGCGTGTTGATAATCAGCACTACCGGAATATTCCCCGCCAGGAACAGGCTTTGCAGCGTGCTCACGAAGTAGCGCGCCGGGATAATGTAGGTCACGGCGCGGATGACGGCAGGCATACTGTCTATCTGGAAGATAAACCCTGAGAGCATTATTGACGGCAGGAAAGCGGCGTTCAGCGCCACCTGCGCGGCGTTAAACTGGTTGCGGGTGATGGTGGAGATGAGCAGCCCCATCCCCAGCGTGCTGAGTAAAAACAGGCTTGTGATAAAGAACAGCACCACCAGCGAGCCGCGGTACGGCACGCCGAGGATAAAGACGGACACCAGCATGCAGAGCAGCATCGCCAGCATGCCGAGGAAGTAGTAGGGAATAAGCTTGCACAGCAGCAGCTCGACGCGCGTCACTTCAGTTGAAAGCAGCGCCTCCATGGTGCCGCGCTCCCATTCGCGGGCGATCACCAGCGAGGTCAGAATCGCGCCGATCACCGTCATAATAATCGTTACCGCGCCCGGAATAATAAAGTGCTGGCTGATGGCGGCGGGGTTAAACCAGTAGCGTGTCTGCACGTCAATCAGCGGTTCAAACTCCTCCCCCCGGTCTTCGGCGCGCTGCATCTGCCACAGCTGCCAGATCCCCTCCGCGTAACCCTGCACAAAGTTCGCGGTGTTCGGCTCGCTGCCGTCGGTGATCACCTGAATTGGCGCATCGGCGCCCGGGCGTGCCATGTTAGCGGCAAAATCGACCGGAATGACGATCAGACCGCGAATTTTTCCGGCCTGCATTTTCTGGATCAGTTCCTGCCGGCTGTCGCTGATGGTGGCATCGATGTAGGGCGAGCCGGTCATGGCGTGGGTGAAGTCCAGCGCCTCTTCGCTCTGCTGCTCCAGCAAAATCCCGACCCGCAGCTTGCTGGAATCGAGGTTAATCCCGTAGCCGAAAATAAACAGCAGCAGCAGGGGGATCACCACCGCAATCAGCCAGCTGCTGGGATCGCGCACGATCTGACGCGTCTCTTTAACGCACAGGGCGCGCACCCGGCGCCAGGAGAGGGCGTTACTGCGCATGAGTATTCTCCTTATCCCAGTCGTGAATGAGGGTGATAAACGCCTGCTCCATGGTCGGGTCTGGCTGCGCGTCGTCGGCGGCCTGCGCTTTCAGGTCATCCGGCGTGCCGTGGGCAATCAGCTTGCCGCGATAGACCAGCCCGATACGGTCGCAATACTCCGCCTCGTCCATAAAGTGGGTGGTGACCATCACGGTCACGCCTTTTTCCACCATGCTATTGATATGCAACCAGAATTCACGGCGGGTGAGGGGATCCACGCCTGAAGTCGGTTCATCAAGAAACAGGATATCCGGCTCGTGCATCAGTGAGCAGGCCAGCGCCAGCCGCTGTTTGAAGCCAAGCGGCAGAGCGTCGGTAGCGTGTGAGGCGATATCGGTCAGGCCGAAGGCGTCGCACATGCGGCCGATCTTCTCATTCTGTGCCCGTCCCCGCAGGCCGTAGACGCCGGAGAAAAATCGCAGATTTTGCTCCACCGTCAGGTTGCCGTAGAGCGAAAACTTCTGCGCCATATAGCCCAGGTGCTGGCGCGCCTTGCCGGAGCTGACTTTGAGATCCATGTTCAGCACCAGCGCTTTGCCGGAGGTTGGTACCAGCAGGCCGCACATCATTTTAAAGGTGGTGGATTTCCCTGCGCCGTTCGGCCCGAGCAGGCCAAATATCTCGCCGCGCTTCACGGCAAAATTGACGTTATCGGTGGCGGCGAAATCGCCGAATTTTTTGGTGAGCGATTTCGCTTCTATGACCGTTTCGCCCGGCGTACCTTCCACCGTGTGCAGAATGGCGCCAAGCGGTGATTCTGAGGTTCCCGCCCCGCCCAGCAGATCGATAAACGCATCTTCAAAGCGCGGCGCGGTCTCTGTCATGTCGATCTCAGGCATCCCCTGCGCACGCCGGATATCGTCGGCGGTGGCCTCTTTTTTGAGGATCACGCGCACCGAACGGCCCTGAATCATCCCGTCGCTCACCTGGGGCAGCTTCAGCACCCGTTGCAGCAGCGTGCGGTTGGATTCCTGCGCGCTGTGCAGCAGAAAACTTCGCCCGGCCATGGTTTGCGTCAGCTCGGTGGGTTCGCCCTGATAGAGCAGTTCGCCTTCATTCATCAGCAGCACGTCGCGGCACTGTTCTGCTTCATCAAGGTATGAGGTACTCCAGAGGATCAGCATGCCGTCACCCGCCAGCTCGTGCACCATCTGCCACAGTTCACGGCGGGAAATCGGGTCCACGCCGACGCCGGGTTCATCCAGCAACAGCACCTTCGGTTCGCCCACCAGCGTGCAGGCCAGCCCCAGCTTCTGCTTCATCCCGCCGGAGAGCTTGCCCGCCAGCCGGTCGGTGAACGGGCCGAGCGAGGTAAATTCCAGCAGGCGGGCGAAGGTTTTCTCCCGGGTTTCGCCGGTGACGCTGCGCAGGTCGGCGTACAGGTTGAGGTTTTCCATTACCGTCAGGTCTTCGTACAGACCAAACTTCTGCGGCATATAGCCGAGCATGCCGTGGAGCGCCGCGTCGTCTTTGATCGGATCGAGGCCAAGCACGCTGGCACTGCCTTCATCCGGCTTCAGCAATCCCGCCAGTATCCGCATCAGCGTAGTTTTACCCGCGCCGTCCGGCCCCACCAGCCCGGTCACATAGCCTTTCTGAATCGTACAATTCAGCGGTGCGACCGCCGGTTTAGCCATTCCCGGGAAGCGTTTGACCAGATTGTTGAGCTGGATAACCGCGTCATTCATGTCGTTCCCCGTCGTTTAAGGTCACGGTAACAGGCATGCCCTGACGCAGCGCGTCGTCCGCATCGGTGACGATGATGCGCAGGCGATACACCAGGTCGGTACGCAGGTCCGGGGTTTCAACGGTTTTTGGCGTGAACTCGGCGGTAGGAGAGACGAAGCCCACTTTGCCGTGATAGGGCTTGTCCGGGCGACCGTCGGTATAGAGCAGCAGTTCGCGGCCCGGCTGCATCTGGCCAAGATTCGGCTCATCAATGTAAGCGCGCACCCACACCGGACGGGTTAAGGAGAGCGTTAACACGGTGCTGCCCGCGCTGAGCATGCTGCCCGGCTCCACGGCGCGGGTCATCAGCGTGCCGTCAGACGGGGCGATTAACGTGGTGTCGTGCAGATCCAGCTCCGCCTGGGCTAACTGCGCCTGCGCCTGCTCAAGGCTGGCCTTCGCCTGGGCAATGTCCTGCGCACGGTTACCGGTGCGGTACTGGCTTAGCTTATCCTGGGCAGATTTCAGCGTCGCCTGTGCCTGGTCGCGGGATGAGCGCGCATTTTCCAGGTCGTTGGCGGAAATAGTACGGCTTTTCCATAAGCCTTGCTGACGGTTATAGAAATTCTGCGCATAGTCATAGGCGGCTTTTGCCTGCTTAACGGCAGCGGCCGCCTGGGAGATCTCTTCGTCGCGATAGCCCGCCAGCATCAGGTCGTATTGCGCCTGTGCGACGGAGACGCCTGCTTTTGCCTGCATCAGCGCGTTCTCAAACGGGGCTTTGTCCAGCATCCCCAGCGTCTGCCCGGCTTTGATGGCATCGCCTTCGTCAACGTTCAGCGAGGCCAGCCGTCCGCCAACGCGGAAGCTCATGTTCACGGTGCGGATATCCACGTTGCCATACAGCGTCAGGCCACGATCCTGCTGGCTCTGATACCACAGCCAGCCGCCTGTTCCCGCGGCAAGCAAGACAACAACCACCAGAATGATGGCGACAGGTTTTTTCATGACTTCTGGCTCCTTTGCGTTAAGCCTTGCAGGATCAGATCAACGTGACAGGTAATGACCTGGCTAATTTGCGCGGCTTTATCCTCATCGAATTGTGTCCAGCCCGTACGTAACAGGATGGTCTCACGCCCCAGACGGAAGGCGAGCACTTCGCCCAGCAGGGCGTGGGTATGCAAAATGGTGTCGGTATCGCTCGCGTCCCGTCCGGTATAGGCGGCGATCAGCCGGGTCAGATGGCTGTGCATCGGGGCGATCACCTGATCGTGCACCAGCTGGTACGCGGCAGTGGGGGAGAGCTGCTCGCGGGAGATAAATTTGCTCAGGTTCAGCGTATCGTCGTGCGTCAGCAGGCGGATCATGTTGTGACAGGCGTTAAGGATCAGCTGGCGGATGGCAGCCCGGTCAGGCTCTGGCTGGCTGAACAGCGCGGTGGCTTCTTCCACGTGCGGGCGAAAGCTGGTGCCGATAAAATCCGCGATCCACTGGGCGCAGGCGAGGTATAAATCCTCTTTTGAACCAAAATAGTAGGTGATGGCCGCAATATTCTGCCCGGCCTGAGCGGCGATATCCCGCGTGGTGGCATGCAGACCATACTCGCCAAACTGCGCCAGCGCGGCGGCGATAAGCTGACTTTTCGCCTGTTCGCCTTTGGTTGTCGTTGGGGTTGTATTCATAGCAGCATTAAAAATTAATCAATCGATTGATTAAGATTATGCCTGATTTGCGCAAACGTCGAGTCATCGCCGGGGATATTTTATGCGCCACGTCACAAAAGCTGCTACACTCCGCACCTTCGCGACATTGTGGTTTTTGTCCTTCTATTCGTTATATCTCCCTGAAAACTACACCTGTGATGGTCGGGGCGGTTCGGAGTTTTTATGTCTTTTGATTCCCTTGGTCTGAACCCGGAAATTCTGCGCGCCATCGCAGAGCAGGGCTACGTTGAGCCAACCCCTATCCAGCAGCAGGCCATTCCGGCCGTTTTGCAGGGCCGTGACCTGATGGCAAGCGCGCAGACCGGTACCGGTAAGACCGCGGGCTTTACCCTGCCGCTGCTGGAGCTGTTGGTAAAAAACCAGCCGCACGCCAAAGGCCGTCGTCCGGTGCGTGCGCTGATCCTCACCCCAACCCGCGAGCTGGCGGCCCAGATTGGCGAGAACGTGCGTGAATACAGCCGCTACCTCAACATTCGTTCGCTGGTAGTTTTCGGCGGGGTAAGCATTAACCCGCAGATGATGAAGCTGCGCGGCGGCGTGGACGTGCTGGTGGCAACACCGGGACGTCTGCTGGATCTGGAACACCAGAACGCGGTGAAGCTCGATAACATCGAAATCCTGGTGCTGGACGAAGCCGACCGTATGCTGGACATGGGCTTCATCCACGACATTCGCCGCGTGCTGGCGAAGCTGCCGACGCGTCGTCAGAACCTGCTCTTCTCCGCGACCTTCTCCGACGAGATCAAGGCGCTGGCGGAAAAGCTGCTGCATAACCCGCTGGAAGTGGAAGTCGCGCGCCGCAACACCGCCTCCGAGCAGGTGACGCAGCACGTTCACTTCGTAGATAAGAAGCGCAAGCGGGAGCTGCTCTCCCAGATGATCGGTCAGGGCAACTGGCAGCAGGTGCTGGTCTTTACCCGCACCAAGCACGGCGCCAACCACCTGGCGGAACAGCTGAATAAAGACGGCATCCGCAGCGCGGCGATCCACGGCAACAAGAGCCAGGGCGCGCGTACCCGCGCGCTGGCGGACTTTAAATCTGGCGACATTCGCGTGCTGGTGGCAACCGACATCGCCGCACGCGGTCTGGATATCGAAGAGCTGCCGCACGTTGTGAACTACGAGCTGCCAAACGTGCCGGAAGATTACGTTCACCGTATCGGCCGTACCGGCCGTGCGGCGGCAACCGGGGAAGCGCTCTCTCTGGTTTGCGTGGATGAACACAAGCTTCTACGCGACATTGAACGCCTGCTGAAGAAAGAGATCCCGCGCATTGAAACCCCGGGCTATGAAGTGGACCCGTCGATCAAAGCCGAGCCAATTCAGAACGGTCGTCAGGGTGGCGGACGCGGTCAGGGCGGCGGTGGTCGCGGTCAGCAGCCGCGTCGTTCAGAAGGTGGCGCGCCGAAATCTTCGGGCAAACCGCCGCGTCGTAATAACGACAGCAAACCAGCCGGTGAAAACCCGTGGCGTAGCGGCGAAGGGAAACCGGCAGGCGAGGGGCAGCGCCGACGCCGCCCGCGTAAACCTGCTAACTCGCAGTAATCTGGAAGCCCGGTCGTAAAGCCGGGCTTTTCTTTTTGCGGCAGCGGAGAGAAAGTGCCACAATAGTGGCTGTTTATACAGTATTTCAGGTTTTCCGATGGCTTTAACCGCTGCGCTGAAAGCGCAAATAGGCGCCTGGTATAAGGCGCTACAGCAGCAGATCCCCGATTTTATCCCCCGAGCGCCGCAGCGGCAGATGATTGCCGACGTGGCAAAAACGCTCGCCGGGGACGACGGGCGACATCTGGCGATTGAAGCCCCGACCGGCGTCGGGAAAACCCTGTCGTATCTCATTCCCGGCATCGCCATCGCGCGGGAGGAGGACAAAACGCTGGTGGTCAGCACCGCCAACGTGGCCTTGCAGGATCAGATCTTCAGCAAAGATTTGCCGCTGCTGCGCAAAATTATCCCCGATTTACGCTTCACCGCCGCCTTTGGTCGCGGGCGCTACGTCTGCCCGCGCAATCTGGCGGCGCTGGCCAGCAGTGAACCCGCCCAGCAGGATCTGCTCGCGTTTCTTGATGACGAGCTGACGCCAAACAACAAGGCGGAGCAGGAGCAGTGCGCAAAGCTGAAGGCCGATCTCGACAGCTACAGGTGGGACGGCCTGCGGGATCACACCAGCCAGGCGATCGGCGACGACCTGTGGCGCAGGCTCAGCACCGATAAAGCGAGCTGCCTGAACCGCAACTGTCACTACTACCGCGAATGCCCTTTCTTTGTTGCCCGGCGTGAGATTCAGGAAGCGGAGGTGGTTGTCGCCAACCATGCGCTGGTGATGGCCGCACTGGAGAGTGAAGCGGTCCTGCCGGAGCCCAAAAACCTGCTGCTGGTGCTCGATGAAGGTCATCATCTGCCCGACGTGGCGCGGGATGCGCTGGAGATGAGCGCGGAAATTACCGCCCCGTGGTTTCGCCTGCAACTGGATCTGTTCTGTAAGCTGGTGGCAACCTGCATGGAGCAGTTCCGCCCGAAAACCACGCCGCCGCTGGCGGTTCCGGAGCGGTTGAGCGAGCACTGTGAAGAGGTGTACGGCCTCATCGCCTCGCTGAATAACATTCTTAACCTGTATCTCCCCGCCACCCAGGAGGCGGAACACCGCTTTGCGATGGGGGAGTTGCCGCAGGAAGTGATGGAAATTTGTCAGCAGCTGGCGAAGCACCTTGAAAAGCTGCGCGGGCTGGCGGAGATGTTCTTAAATGATCTCAGCGAGAAAACCGGTACCCATAACGTGGTGCGTTTGCACCGCATTCTGCTGCAAATGAACCGCGCGCTGGGCATGTTTGAGGCGCAGAGCAAACTCTGGCGGCTGGCCTCAATGGCGCAGGCGTCCGGCGCGCCGGTGACAAAGTGGGCCACCCGCGAAGTGCGAGACGGGCAGGTACATCTTTTCTTCCACTGCGTGGGCATCCGCGTGGCCGATCAGCTGGAAAAGCTGATCTGGCGCAGCGTGCCGCACGTGGTAGTGACATCGGCGACCCTGCGTTCACTGAACAGCTTCTCAAGGTTGCAGGAAATGAGCGGCCTGAAAGAGAAAGCGGGGGACCGTTTTGTGGCCCTGGACTCGCCGTTCAACCACTGTGAGCAGGGCAAGCTGGTGATCCCGCGCATGAACTATGAGCCGCTTATCGATAACGAAGAGCAGCATATTGCGGAAATGGCGGCCTACTTCCGCGAGCAGGTTGAGAGTAAAAAATACCCCGGTATGCTGGTGCTGTTTGCCAGCGGCCGCGCGATGCAACGCTTCCTGGAGCACGTCACCGATCTGCGCTTGCTCCTGCTGGTGCAGGGCGATCAGCCGCGCTATCGGCTGGTGGAAACCCACCGTAAACGCATTGATAACGGCGAGCGCAGCGTGCTGGTGGGGTTACAGTCCTTTGCGGAAGGGCTTGATTTGAAAGGTGACTACCTGACGCAGGTGCATATCCACAAAATTGCCTTCCCGCCCATCGACAGCCCGGTGGTGATCACCGAAGGCGAATGGCTGAAAAGCCTGAACCGTTATCCGTTTGAAGTGCAAAGCCTGCCTGCGGCGTCGTTTAACCTTATTCAGCAGGTCGGGCGCTTGATCCGTAGCCACGGCTGCTGGGGCGAGGTGGTGATTTATGACAAACGACTGCTCACCAAAAACTACGGCCAACGGCTGCTGAATGCGCTGCCGATCTTCCCGATTGAGCAGCCAGAAGTGCCGGAGGTAAAAAAACGCCCGGCAAAACCCTCTGCCGGGCGTACAAAAAGCATCCGTGCAAAGAGGCGCGGTCCTACTGGTAAGTGAATGTCACCTGAATCACGCTGCTGAACGTCCCGGCAGTGACGGGCATTGAGGTGGCGTAGTAGCGCGCGGACAGGGGAAAGGTTGCCGTGTGGTCGCTCGGATTGATGGCGGCGTTAAAGGCGGCCTGCGGGGCAATCAGTATTTTGTCCTGCCGGTCTGCCAGCTCCAGCGCCAGCCCCTTTGCGCTGCCGATATTGGCAAATTTGGTCGGATGCACGCTGTCTGCCTGGCCATAGAAAAAGGCCGTGGCAAGCGCCAGCGTGGCAGGACAGTGCGATACTGACAGGGAAAAGTCTTTCCACTCGCCGGTATCCCCCACGTCTTTAAAACTGCCCGACACCGTCTGGCCTAAGTCCACCGTCAGGTTGCGGCTGGCGCTGTCAATGATGCAGGTATTGGCGTAAATATTTCCCGTCATCTGGATCTGAATATCGTCTGCGTGGGCCTGGGCCAGTAAGCCCATCGTCAGAAACGCGATTGTCTTTTTCATGTTGGTCACTTATAGGCGAGAGTGATGGTTGCTACGGTGTTGGCGGGGCCGGGCGTCACCACATCGTTGATCTGCTCGTAGCGAACCTGAAAGGGGATCTCCAGCGTTTCATTGGCAACGGCCTGGCTTTGAGTGTTGACGTAGGTATCAAAGGTCGCAATGCGGTCATCAAACAGCATTCTCACCCCGACGCCCGTTGCCATGCCTGTCTGCTTCGTCAGTTTGATCACCCCCTCGAATGCCGTCTCGTAGCCGTTAGCACTGGTGATTTTTAGCTCAGGCTGAACGGTTGTGTCACAGTTAACGGTGATATTAAACGTTTGAGCGGGGCTGGATAAAAAACCCACGCTCATAAAATCACTGACGGGAAAATCACCCAAATTAACGGTGAGATTTTTTGGCGAAACAGAGCAGGTGACCTGATGCAAAATGACGTTACCTGCATACGCAATATGGTTAGGGCTGCCGATCCCTTCGTGACCGAAAACGCCAATGCCGAATTCGGTCTGAGACTGCACCAGCGTGCCGGAGGTCACGGCGTCGCTTGTTTTGACCAGTTCAAGCGTGACGTCAAAGTTAAACGACTGTGTGCCATCGCCAGAAACATAGCCAACAGGCGTTCCGCGTGAATCGCACTGTACTCCGCCTGCTCCGCTGATTCGCTGACCCTGATCGTTCATCAATGCGACCCCGACACCCGGTACGCCGGATTCGTATACTCCCTTCAGCCCCGGAATTTCCGCTCCGGTACCGTAGTAACACGAGACAATTTCCAGTCCGCTGTCGATACTCTGATCGCAGTGCCCGGCAACATGAACGCTCTGCTCTGTACCCGGAATGGTTGCACCAACCGCCAGCGTCGTCGGGACAGAAATGGAGGCCATGTTAATCATTTTGGGCAGATCCGGCGTGGTGCAGGTCGCCTTCGCATGCGGCATAAATAACGCGGCGGTTCCCAGAACCAGTAAGAAAAAGCACTGTTTAATCATTTGCATAATCGTTAGCCTGAACGGTGGATCAGTGACACTGCGCGGCAGCGTTAATGATGCTGGTTTGCTCTTTCTCATCCGTTAGCGCATAGTCAGCGACGCAGTGCTCGTTCGCCCCCTGTCCCCAGGAAACGTAGAGATGCCCTTGCTGCGGCAGACCAGAGAGGTAGGTCTGGCCGTCATTCCCGACAATAAATTCGCTGTCCTTATCTTCGGTGGTGACCGTTGCGCCGAAGGGCAGCGGTTTACCCTTTTGCGTAAGCGTCATCAGGACGCGGTTACCCACGCGGGTGTTAAAGCTGGCGCGCACCACGGCCCCGCGGGTTGGCGTCACGATCTGCGCCGCGTGGGTGACGTCGGCGTTGTCCGGTAGCGTTTCGGTATCCAGCGCGATGGTGTTGCGGCGATACGCGGTAACAAACGGCACGACGGTGTAGCCGCGGAAGTCGGTCTCGACGCCCGTCTGGTTCGTGATATGGGTTCCGTGCGTGCCCGGCGCTTTCACCAGCGCGATGGTGTCACCGAGCGGCTGGCTCAGGGTTATTCCGTTCGCATGGGCAACCACGCCGCCCTGCAAACCGACGTTCAGGGTCTGCTGATACTTATCCTGACTGACGCCTGCGCTCACTTCGCCATATGTCGCTTTGTAATCGGCGTTGATGCTGGTGGAGTTACCGCTGCCGATGCTGCTCAGCCCTTCCTGGATGTTCCAGTTCAGGTTGTCCTCTTTCAGCGCCGTGCCGTTCAGGCCGATGTTCTGCGTCGTGCCGTCTTTGGTGTTGTTCAGGTTGTAGGTGGCCCAGGTGTTATGCATCCAGCGGTCCAGCGGCACCGAGACGCTCAGCGAGAACTGGTTGTCGTTTGTCACCTCGTTACCGTCTTCATCGCTGTCCTGGGTGTTTTTGTTCATGCTGTAGCTGAGGCTGTAGCTCACCCCGTGCCAGCTATTGTTGTAGCTGACGCTCATCGAGGTCATGTTCTGGCTCTGACTCCAGTACGTCTCTTTCACCATGCTCAGGGTGACGGATCCCCAGCCTTCCGGCAGCGTCTGGTCGATGGTGGCTTCGGTTCGGGCGCGGCGCTGCTGCGGTGCAGACCAGTTGTCGGAGCGGGTATATGACTCCATGGTGTCGTCCAGGGTGTAAAACCCTTTGCTGTTATAGCGATAGCCGGCCAGCGAGAAATTGGTGCCTGACCGGGCGATGTCTTTGCTATAGCGCACGCGCCACGACTGGCCTTTGCTGGCCTGCTGTTTTTTCAACAGGGCCTTCGCGCGGGTCACGTCAATGGAAAAGGCGCCTAAATCGCCCATGTTTTTCCCGACGCCAGCCGCCTGAGACTGGTAATGGCTGCTCTGCTGCACGCCACCGTAGGCGGTGAAACCGTAGGGTAAACCGTAGATGGCGCTGCCCTGGGCAAACGGGGTCTTCTCGACGTCGTTGTCATAAGAACGGTAGCGTCCGGCAGTCACGCTGTAGCGCAGATTTTTTTCACGCTGCAATACCGGCACGGAGGCAAACGGCACGACGAAATGGCTTTCGCTGCCGTCGGTCTCTTTCACGGTGACCTGGAGATCGCCGCTGCTGCCGGTGGGGTAGAGATCGTTAATTTCGAACGCGCCGGGGGCGACCGTGTTCTGATAAATGATGTAACCGTTCTGGCGTACCACCACCTGCGCGTTACTGTGGGCGCTGCCGCGAATAATAGGGGCATAGCCTTTCTCGCTGTCCGGCAGCATGTCGCTGTCGGATTTTAGCTCCACGCCGGTATAGGGGACGCTGTCAAAAACGTCGGAAGGTGAGGTGCTTTGGCCCACCGTCACGTCACTTTTCATCGCCACAATATCGCGTTGCGCATAGGTATAAACGGAGGTGAATTTCTGTTCCTCCTCATGACCCGTGGTGCTGCGATTCCAGGTGGAGTAGTTACGAACGCGCCATGCCCCGATGTTGAAGCCGGGACGCAGGTTAACGTACTGGCTGCTGCTATTCTCTTCACCCTGCTGGCGCGCATGGCTCTGGCTGGCGTTGACGCTGTAATTAAGCAGGCCCGCGTTGATCCCTTCGTCAAACTCTTTCGGGTCGATGTAACCGCGAGGTACCTGACCGAGCGCCTTTTGCGGAATGCTCAGCAGCAGCTGCTGATTGCGCACGCGAAAGGTCGCGGATGCCGAAGGGATGGCGTGTAGATCGGCGCACTGACCTTCTGCCCTCAGCTGCGGATATTTTTGCGTTTTGATCCCGAGGCTCTTTAATTCGTCCAGTGTAAAACAAGGCTGGAGCGTGCTGGTGCCCTGTGGATCTTTAACTAAGTTGAAGGTCACGTCGCGGGTATCAATTTTATTGTTATTGATAAAGATCGCGACCTGATATTTACCTGGTGCCTGGCCGGGACCTTTTTCATAGACAGACAGATCGGTCTTTCCCTGCTGCGGGTTATCAATGTCCAGCAGGGCAGGGTTAAAATAATCATCAGCCAAAACCTGCTGCGCAAAGATCGCCATTGCCAGGCAACAAATAGCCATCAGCAATGACGAAAATCGGCAGGTGAACGGCTTTTTATGGCTGTACATGATGATTTTATTACCGGGTAATACGATTAATGAACGGGTTTAGACCATGTCTGACTGATGCTGCCGTAATCGGTAATAATGGAATACGCGACGGTAGAACCTCCGACGTTGCCAGGTAAAGCAAAATGCGTTTCAGTTTTCGGCACAGCCCAGGTGGCTTTTTTGACTTTCTGTCCATTCAGGGTGACGGTCTGAAAATTCATAAAGAAAGGTGTGGGATTATTCACCACTAAATCATTCCCTTCGCGATGCCATTCAAGTTTATCGGCCACATCTTCTGGTCTGCCTTTTACCGCTGACGGGCGATAGAGCAATTTAATGCGGGTATTAATGGCAATTTGCAGCGTATTTACCCCTTCGACATGCTTCGAGGACGGGATCGCTTTAATATTCAGCCAGTACAGAGATTCCCTGTCTTCCGGTAAATTTCCTCCCGTACGGACTACGCGCAGGACGTTATCCTCTTTCGCATCCAGTCGAAAAAGCGGCGGGGTGATCAGGAACGGGGCTTTGGCCTGGTTTTTACCGCCAGAATCGACCCAGGACTGCACCAGATAATCCGTGGTATCCGGGTTTGAAAGACCGAGAGATGATTCCTTTTTATCTCCCTGATAGACCAGCCGGGTGCCATTAATCACGACCCCCGCCTGTGCCGAGGCTGCTACCAGTAAAAGAATGCTCAGTAAATAACCGTGGCGCATAAAGATTTCTCAATAAAAAGATGAGATATTAATGCTCGCAAAAGCATTAATATCTCAGGATTGATAAGATCAGTTATAAATAACGGTGAAGGTTGATACAGAGTTAGCAGGGCCCGCGGTGACTGCCGCCTGGGTTTGAATATAACGCGCACCGAACTCCAGATCGTTAACCGCCGTGCCGGAGGCTAAAGGATATTGCTTCGAAGGGGTATACAGGCTGACAGGCTGCCCGGACGTGTCAACCAGCTGAATAGCCACACCGGTAGCCGCATCGGTATCGGGCGTTAACGCCAGCGCGGCATTATTATCCGCATCCGGGGTACCACCGAAGTTAATCGCTGCCGAGGTTACGGTTTCCGGACAATTGGTTAACTTAATATCAAACTTCGTTAATGTGCTGGTAGAGCCTGCACCGGTAAATACCGTTTTAGATACTTTTCCCAACTGAACATCTAATGGATTACTTAATCCATTCACGACCTGGCAAGCAGAATCGATAATTTCTCCGGTGAAATTAATCTGCCCTTCACCGTTGGTTGCCGCAAATGCAGATGCAGAACATCCCACCGTTGCGGCGATAAACAACCCTAATGCAACCTTGTTCATAGTAAATCCCGATGTGTTTCTGGCAAAAACGTTGCCTGGACGTTTTCACCGTTGACCTTTAATGACTTTTCGATGTTTATTTAATCAAAAAAAGGACAGAGACGAATCTTTTGTCCCAATCACAAATATTGCAAATAATGCTTGAGTTTATTTTTTTATCTGAAAACAGCAGGTTGATAATGATCACAAAACACTATCGGGTGCGTGTCCATCGGGCTATATTGTTAACAAGATGATGCTGTCAGGAGAAATGTCGTGGATTACCGCAAAATTATCAAAGAGGTAGGGCGTGGGAAAAACCATGCTCGCGATCTGGACCAGGTCACGGCCCGTGCGTTGTACACCCATATGCTGAATGGCGACGTGCCGGAGCTGGAAATGGGCGGCATTCTGATTGCGCTGCGCATCAAAGGGGAAGGTGAGGCGGAGATGCGGGGTTTTTATGAGGCCATGCAGTCGCAGACGATGCGTTTAACCCCGCCCGTCACGAAGCCGATGCCGATAGTGATCCCGACCTACAATGGCGCGCGTAAGCAGGCAAACCTCACGCCGCTGCTGGCTATTCTGTTGCAGAAACTCGGTTTCCCGGTGGTGGTGCATGGCGTGAGCGAAGATCCAACGCGCGTGCTGACAGAAACCATTCTGGAATTATTAGGCATCGAACCTACTCTCCATGCTGGCCAGGCGCAGGCCAAACTGGAGGGGAACCAGCCGGTCTATATTCCCGTGCGCGCGCTCTGCCCGCCGCTGGAAAAGCAGCTGGACATGCGATGGCGAATGGGAGTACGTAACAGCGCCCACACTCTGGCGAAGCTGGCGACGCCGTTTGCCGAAGACGCCGCGCTACGTCTTTCCAGCGTCTCCCATCCGGAGTACGTGACGCGGGTCGGACAATTTTTTGCCGAAATCGGCGGGCGGGCGCTGCTGATGCACGGGACGGAAGGGGAGGTTTATGCCAACCCGCAGCGTTGTCCACAGCTGATGCTGATTGAGCCTGCCGGGACGCGGGTCGTACTGGAACGTGGGGAAGAGAACTGCGATGTGATCTTGCCCGAGTCAAAA
This sequence comes from Enterobacter cloacae complex sp. 677-3DZ2D5B, assembly GCF_004136695.1. NCBI lineage: Bacteria > Pseudomonadati > Pseudomonadota > Gammaproteobacteria > Enterobacterales > Enterobacteriaceae > Enterobacter > Enterobacter cloacae complex sp. 677-3DZ2D5B. The sequence continues at coordinate 218,327 of NZ_QFLS01000001.1, forward strand.
GATCCGCAGGTCACCGCGCACTGGATCGTACAGTGTCTGGCCGGAAAGGTGCCGGTTCCTCAGTCGATCAAGCTGCAAATGGCCTGCTGCCTGCTGGCGGCAGGGGAAGTGGCATCCGTGGAAGCCGGATTGCAGCGCGTGGCACAGTCGTTTAAGTAAAAAAAAGCCCGTCCAGTGGCGGACGGGCAAACAAGGGTAACAACAGGGTCAATGAGGGTTGGAGCATCTCACCAGAGGGTATGGTGAGGGTGGAGCATAATTCGTTCGATTACTTGTAGATAACCGCAGTACCGCTCAGTTTGTTATTACCGTTAGTGGACGTGATGGTGTATCCACTTGCGCCGGCAGCGGCTGCTTTTTCCGCCAGTTTGGCTTCCAGACCGTCCAGCGTGGTCGCGCCTTCAGCACTCACCACCCCGATTTTGTTCAGATCCTGTGCCTGAGTAGAGGAGACTGGCTCTACGGCGAAAGCGCCGAAAGAGAGAGCGGACAGGGCAACAGCGGCAACAGCATATTTGATGGTTTTCATAGGTCAATTCTCGCAGGTTATTCTGTTAAAGGGACGATGTTCCGTCGATGTGATAAGTATCACGGTTTTTAGCGGAAGATAAAATCGAAGAGAATTGACGTGGTTGCTCAAAAAAATTGAATGACAAATAACTTATTGATTATTAATAAATTCAGAAGCGGAATTGACACTTCTTGTGGATGCGCTTTACAGAAGCCATCGGAAGGGCACGATTTGCTACGCGTATCGCTAAAAGTCGTGAGCGTAAAGTAAACGGCTGGCGCGGTTTAACTTCGGTAAAGGAAAGTCAACGTAACTGGCTGTCTTTCGATCCTCTGCGATTATATCCTGAATGTGTCGCATTTTTCGAATCTTTCTCCTGCTGACAGGCAATACATAGCCGTACGCCAGGAATGGCTTTACGCCGTGCCTCAGGAATCGGATCTCCGCACTCTTCGCATTCCGTCAAACTTTCGCCGCGTGGAATTTCACCGCGAGCACGCGCGACCGCATCTTCAATAGTACTGTTGATCTGTTCGTTAACGGCGTCGTCATTCGCCCAGCCGGAAGCCATCATGTTCTCCTGATCTGTTTAAGCCATTCATCTTAATATGGGGTTAAAAAACGCACAGTCAAGGCGAAGGAAGGGAATGAGAACTGCATCTGCCTGGCAGATGCAGTGTGGGAAGGAAATCGATTATTTATAGATGGTCGCGGTGCCGTACATATGGTTATCACCACCGGCAGCGTTCACCACGAAGCCTTTAGCCCCTTCCTGACGCGCTTCTTCGGCCAGCTTGTCCTGAAGGTCATCAAGGTTGCTTGCCCGGCTGACAGAGACCGTCCCCGCCGCACGTAGCTGGCTGGTGTCGTTGCTGTCGGTCAGAGGTTGAACGGACCAGGCTGAGAAAGATGCGCCTGCCAGCGCACCCGCAATAATAAAGGTCAGATATTTTTTCATAATCACATCCTCAGGGGAAACAACAGGTGATTCCTCTTAAGTTTAGAAGCCTGACGCGTGTGATTTAGCGCAAAAATTTGATGATGATCTGCTTATTTTTTGAACGATAAATTCTGACAATTTGTTGACAGATCATAGACATACAGGTCGATGATTTTTGTCGTTTTTTTGTGCGACTCAGACAGATATTTACCCCCGCGCCGTCACAGGGTATCTTACGCGGCTGTTTAAAGGAGAATGCCATGACTTCCCAAAAGCCGGGATTGCACCCGCGTAACCGCCACCGTAGCCGCTACGACATGAAAGCCCTGTGCCTGAGCTGCCCCGAATTGCAGGATTTTATTGTTCAGACACCAGCCGGTGAACCGTCGGTAAACTTTGCCGATCCGCTGGCGGTTAAGACGCTGAACAAAGCGCTGCTGGCCCATTTTTATGGCGTTACGCACTGGGACATCCCGGATGGCTTTCTCTGCCCACCGGTGCCAGGACGTGCGGATTACGTCCATCATCTTGCCGATCTGCTGGCGGATGACAATGGCGGCGTGGTGCCAAAACAGGCCACCGTGCTTGATATCGGTACGGGCGCGAACCTGATCTACCCCCTGATAGGCGCACATGAATATCAGTGGCGGTTTACCGGTAGCGAGATCGGTGCCGAGGCCTTCGCCAGCGCGCAGGCCATTATCAACGCTAACCCGGGGTTAAGCCGGGCCGTTCGTCTGCGTCGTCAGAAGGATGCCGCTGCTATTTTCAACGGCATTATTCATAAGAACGAACAATATGATGCCACCCTGTGCAACCCGCCATTCCACGACTCCGCCGCCTCCGCTCGTGCGGGAAGTGAACGCAAGCGGCGTAACCTGGGCCAGGCTGAAGATGGCGCGCTGAACTTTGGCGGCCAACAGCAGGAGCTGTGGTGCGAGGGCGGGGAAGTGGCATTTATTCTGCGCATGATTGCCGAGAGTAAGGGCTTCGGTCGTCAGGTGAAATGGTTTACCACGCTGGTCTCCCGTGGCGATAACCTGCCGCCGCTTTACCGCGCGCTGACCGACGTCGGCGCGGTGAAAGTGGTTAAAAAAGAGATGGCGCAGGGCCAGAAGCAGAGCCGCTTTATTGCCTGGTCCTTTATGGACGATAACAAACGCCGCAAATAATCGTTTCTCGGGCCGGGTAAGGCGAAGCCGCCACCCGGCTCGTTTACAGCGTCGGCTCCTGCGGAGGGAGCGGCGAAGCGGGCGGCGACAATACCTGATACGTCTGCACCGGCGCTCTCACGTTCGCCAGATCGAAGTGTTTTTTCACCATGCTGTCGAGGGCGAAGCGCACCGTCCACTGCTTCAGCGGCTGGGTGGTGAACGACACGCGCAGGGTAAAGGCAGTGTTCGTCAGCCCGACGATGCCCGCGAACGATGGTTCACCAATCACCAGCCCGCGAATATCCTCCATCTCCATCAGTTCGTTCACCGCATCCCGCAGCGCCTGCTTCGCCTTATCTGCATCTTCGTGACGATCGACATCATAATTCGCCACCACCGAACCAATGCCGCGCACAAAGTTGGCAAAGGTGGTGATCGATGACCACGGAATAATGTGGTACGCGCCGGTATCCTGACGCACGCCGACGGAGCGAATGGACATCCTCTCGACCGTGCCGGTGAGCGGACCGATGGTCACCAGATCCCCGGTATTCATCCCGTTCTCAAACTGGATAAAAATGCCGGTGATAATATCCTTCACCAGCGTCTGAGAACCGAAGGAGATCGCCAGCCCCAGCGCACCGGCACCCGCCAGCAGCGGGGCGATATTCACGCCGATTTCCGACAGCACAATCATGATGGTGATGGTACTGATGATCACCGCCAGCGCGTTGCGGCACAGGGTTAGCAGCGTGCGGGCGCGGGCGCTCGGTAGCGGCCTGCCGTGGACATCCGACACCAGACGGTTTTCGATAAGGCTTGCCAGCAGCGTCCAGCCGACGGCGGAGAAAAACAGGATCAGCGCGATACGAATAAGAATATCAACGGTCTTTTCCCCCGCGCCGTTATGCAGCCAGTTCCAGAAATCAAACAGCCCCCACGCGTTCAGCAGCAGCATAATTGCCACGCAGACCGTCAGAATACGCGCCACCTTCAGGGATACGGTCATCCAGCCATTCACCCGCTTTTGCAGTTCCGGGTAGTTACGCTGAACCTGCGGCGACAGGGTGATCGTTTTCGACAGCCAGCGGGAAAGCAGGCCAGAGACAAAGGCCGCAATGCCGATAATCGCCAGGCTTTTGAACGTCGCCCCCATCATAAATTTCAGGCTATTGCCCGGGTCGAACAGGGAGAAGAAACAGAGCACAATAAAATAGGCGCTGGCCAGCCAGTGCCACACCAGCGCAAAGGCGCGAATAAAGAGGCTGAAAAAGGAGAGGGAGCGATCGGCCAGGTGCAGCAGGCTGTCGGTGATCGCTTTTTTATTGTGGAAGATGAGGTACAGCGCCCAGACGGTAATGCACAGCATGATCAGCACGTTCGCCAGCGCCCCGAACTGCACGTTAACCTGGTTGGAAATAATCGGCACGGCAACCAACAAGCCATAACCGATCAACCCGCTCAGCACGCTAAGCCGCACCGCCCAGTATTTGGCGCTCTGATCCGAAATGGCGAAGGGGCGAAGGTCCGGCACGCGCGGGCAGAAGATCAACCGCAGGAGGGCTTTAAAGAACTCAATCAGGGCAAACGCATTGAGGAACAGTCCCTGCTGAAACGCGATGGTTTTGTTTCCAGTATTAAGGCGGTCAGCCAGCAGCTGACCGACAAACAGCGTCAGGGCCAGCAGCAGCAAATCGATGACAAACGCCCCGGTAATCATTGCCGGAAGATGCAGCCAGCTGCTTTTATGCTGATTCTTTTTGCGTCCCCACTGTCCCATTTTCCGGTAAAGCGGCCAGACAGACAGGCGCAACAGCCAGTAAAAAATGAAGACGGCGCCAGCCAGAATAGCAAACTGGGTGGCGGCGGCGGAAAAGGTGTGAGGATTAAAAGGCTTATGTGAGGTGCCAACCAGGTTGCGATAGAGCTGGGCAAAACGCGACGACAGGGCTTCCCCGTAGCGGCGACTGATGTCGGTGACGTTTTCCAGCACCGTTTTTTCTTCTTCGGCTTCCGGCGGCGCAACAGCTGGAACCGGATCCTGAGGCGGCGTGGCGGCCACCTTCCTCAGCTGATCGATCAGCTCCTGCCGTGACGTGTCGTTCTCAAGCACGTCGGCAAGCGCGCTGTAGGCAGCTTTTTTCTTTTCAGCATCCGGTTCTGGCGGCGCATTTTGCTGGGTGGCGGTGGCTCCGGTGGTGACGCCGGGAAGGGTTACGGCGAGCGACGGCGCGCTAAACAGGCTAAACAGGAGTAACAGGATCCACGGCACGGCGTCCTCCGACAAAAATATCGTGCAAAATGATAAGTATAGAGCGCGCGGAGCAGAGGGGAGTTTTTGGGAACAATCCGGCATAAAAAAGCCGGGCATGCCCGGCTCTGTATGGCTATCAGGAGACGTGTTGCAGGAACTCCTGAAGGCGCTGGCTTGGTGGGTTCGCAATCAGCGTCTGCGGATTACCGTCTTCCGCGATGCGGCCCTTATCAATGAAGATCAGACGGGACGCCACTTTTTCGGCAAAGCCGATTTCGTGGGTAACGATGACCATCGTCATGCCTTCTTCCGCCAGATCCTGCATAACTTTCAGCACTTCGTGACGCAGCTCCGGGTCGAGTGCCGACGTTGGCTCATCGAACAGCATCATCTTTGGCTTCACCGCCAGCGCACGGGCAATGGCCACGCGCTGCTGCTGGCCGCCGGACAGCTCGGAAGGATAGTGGTGGGCACGCTCCGCCAGACCAACCTTCGCCAGCAGATCTTTTGCCAGCGCTTCCGCTGCCGCTTTGCTGGCCCCGCGCACGCGCAGAGGACCGAACATCACGTTTTCCAGCGCCGTGAGGTGCGGGAACAGGTAGAACTGCTGGAACACCATGCCCGCTTCCTGGCGGATCAGGCGCTCGTCCACTTTCGGATCGTTAACCTTCAGACCATCGACGATCAAATCGCCGCTGGTGATCTCCTCAAGCTTGTTAATGCAGCGCAGCAGGGTGGATTTACCGGAACCGGACGGCCCGATGATCACCACCACTTCGCCCTGCCTGATGTTCAAATCGATATTGTGCAACACCTGGGTTGGGCCAAAGTGCTTGGAAACGTTTTTAAATTCAATCACAGGATTTTCATCCTTCTTTCAAGACGACGCAGAACAAAGCTCAGGACAAGCGTGATAATCAGGTAGACAACGGCGACCGCACTCCAGATTTCCAGGGCGCGGAAGTTACCCGCGATGATCTCCTGGCCCTGACGGGTCAGCTCGGCCACGCCGATAACAATAAACAGCGAGGTGTCTTTGATGCTGATGATCCACTGGTTACCCAGCGGCGGCAGCATGCGGCGCAGCGCCAGCGGCAGGATCACGTGACGGATGGTTTCGCGACGGGAAAGACCTAACGCCAGGCCAGCTTCACTGAACCCTTTATGAATCGACAGCACCGCACCGCGGGTAATTTCCGCAATGTAGGCGCCGGAGTTGATCATGATGGTGACAACGGCGGCGCTGAACGGGTCAATGCGCAGGTCGGTGAAGGCCATCGGCAGGGCGAAGTAGATGAACATGACCTGCACCACAATGGGTGTGCCGCGGATCACTTCGATGAAAACCAGTGCGATGTGATTTGCAATCCAGCCACCGTAGGTGCGGGCGAAACCGGCGACAAGACCGATAATCAACCCGCCAACCAGACCGAGGACCGAAATCCACAGGGTCATTTTAGCGCCTTCAAGCAAGAGTGGAATGGCAGGCCAGATGGCGCTCCAGTCAAACTGCATGATGTATTCCTGTATACCGTGGTGAAAAACGAAAAACGTAGGCCCGGTAAGCGTAAGCGCCACCGGGCGTTACAAACCTGAAGTCAGGTGAAATTATTTAGGCTCGGTACCGAACCATTTTTTGTAGATTTCGTTATAGGTGCCGTTCTCTTTCAGGGTTTTCAGCGCGCCGTTAACTTTGTTACGCAGGTCGTCGCTGCCTTTCGGGAATGCAATACCGTACTGCTGAGCTTCCAGAGAATTACCTACCGCTTTGAACTTGCCGTTACCGGCAGTTTTGATGAAGTAAAGGATGTTAGGCGTATCGTGCAGCACCGCATCCGCGCGGTTGGTGCCCAGTTCCATGTAAGCGTTGTCGATGTTCGGGAACTGACGCAGGTCTTTGGTTTTGATGTTGGCTTTCGCGTAATCAACTGAGCCAGTGCCGCTCTTCACGGCGACCACTTTACCGTCGAGATCTTTCACGCTTTTCACATCGTTGTTATCCGCTTTCACCATCACCAGCAGGCCGCTTTTGTAGTAGCCGTCAGAGAAATCGATGGCCTTTTTACGCTCTTCGGTAATGGTGATGCCTGCCAGCGCCAGGTCAACGTTTTTGGTTTGCAGTGCCGGGATAATGCCGCTGAAGTCCATTGGCTTCAGGGTGTAATCCAGTTTGAGTTCTTTTGCGACAGCGGCCCACAGATCCACGTCAAAACCAACGTATTTATCACCCTGTTTAAATTCAAACGGTACGAACGCCGTGTCCGTCGCCACAACCAGTTTGTCGGCAGCCTGCGAGGACACCGCAAACGCCAGGGTAAGTGCAGCCAGTGAAACTTTTAATACAGACTTCATAGCATTTCCTTTTATATCCACGGGGCGATCCCCTGCGAGAACCTCAGGCACAATGAAAAAATCGTGCCAATTTTACAAGCTGTTGTTTTGCAAAGGGGATGATGTCACGCATTGCACGAAAAGCGTGGCAATTCTGCCAGGTTGCACCAGAATGGAGCACCGTTTTGGTGCGCTTCGTTAAGGTCTTCTGACAGGGGGATATTTAGCGCAGAATCTGACGAAAAAACAATCTTCCGTTAACGGTTGTGTGAGGTGATTATTACATTTTATTCACTTTTGCGGCCGTTGCGGGCAAAAGTGCGCACCATAAATGTGCAAAACCCCCGCCAGGGGCGAGGGTTATTCGGAAAATCCGCAGGGATTATTCGATGTTGGACTCAATGAACCACAGGAACTGATCCAGGTCGCGTGATGCGGCAGTGAAGATATCAGCAGTATCTTCATCTTTGGCTTCGCCAATCGCTTTACGAACATCATTCGCCACAATCGCGTAGCGGTCCGCCAGCTCTTTCAGGTGATCCTGAACGGTATGGATATCCAGCGGATAGCTTTTCAATGGCGTTTTGCTGTTGATCACCTGTGTGGTACCCAGTGCCACGCCACCCAGCTGTACGGCACGTTCGGCCATGGTATCCAGGTGAGTCACCAGTGCTGTGCGGAAGCCATCCAGCATTTCATGAACGGCAATAAAGTTTGCACCGCGCATATTCCAGTGAGCCTGTTTGGTGATCAGCGAAAGATCGATGAACTGAACCACCTGGCGATTCAGCAGCTCAATGGTCGCTTTTTTATCGCTATCCGATACATCGTTACGGGTATAAAGCAGATTAGACGCTTTCGTTTTCACCAGTTTAGCGGTACTCATAATCTCATATCCTCTTGATGTTTGTGTCCCAGGTAATTACGGGACTAAGTATAGCACCGGATTTTTTCTCTGCGGTTTGGCTCTGCCTATTGGTTTAATAGTGAAAGTAAGATTGTATTATCAACTGATTGAAAAATAAGTAGTTTATTAAAGTTGATACAGATCAATCTTAATTCATTCTTCGGGAAGCCGGGCAGGTGAAATATTTTGGCAATACAAGACAGTTTGTAAGAAATTATTTGAAGTACTGACGAGGCGTATATTCTGCATGGCGGGTTAGCCATGCAGAATTTAAGGCCTAGTTGAGATCGATTTTTTGCACTTTAGGTTCCGGGCGCATGGTCAGGGTGGAGCCCATTGACGCCGCGATAATGGAACAGAGCGCCAGCGTTTGTACCAGGGTCAGGGTTTCACCGAGGAAAATCATTCCTGAGATGGCGGCCAGCGCGGGCTCCATGCTCATGAGCGTACCAAAAATGCGTGTGGGCAGGCGCGTCAGGGCGATCATCTCCAGAGAGTAGGGCAGGGCCGTAGAGAGAATGGCAACCGCCAGACCAACCGGCAGGATTGACCACTGCCATATTGAGTCTGTCGCTTGTGCCATTCCGATTGGGACAAAGATTACGGCGGCAATTAGTGAGCCTAAGGCGACCGTCGCGGGGCCGTGCTCTTCGCCCGCACGCTGGCCAGTGAGAATATACACCGCCCAGCATGCCCCCGCGCCCAGCGCCAGAGCTGCCCCTGTCAAATCGATTTGTGAAACGCTTTGCCCGAGCGGCAGCAGGAACCATAGCCCCAGCACGGCCAGTATGACCCAGATAAAATCTACCGGACGACGAGAAGAGAAGAGTGCAACCGCCAGCGGGCCGGTAAATTCAAGCGCGACCGCGATCCCCAGCGGGATAGTCTGAATAGAGAGATAGAACATGTAGTTCATCCCTCCCAGTGCCAGCCCATAAAAAAGCAGTGGCAGTCGCTGCTCCTTTTTAAACCGTAGCCGCCAGGGTTTAAAGATAACCACGAGGATCAGGGTGCCTAATGCGATACGCAGCGCCGTGACGCCGGGCGCACCAACCAGCGGAAACAGCGATTTTGCCAGCGACGCGCCGCTTTGTATGGACATCATCGCGATAAGTATGACTGCCACCGGCATCCAGACCGACGATTTACGGGGTAAACCTGGCATCCTTTCTCCTGTCAATTTTTGTCAAAAGAGGTAAAAGTCGCAGTGTAATGGAAATAAGCTGCGACGGTTGAGCTACTGTTGAAAAAAATCCAGGGAAAATCCGTAAAATGAGGAAAGGTTGATGCTTTTATCGCCTGAAAGATTAGGAATAATCTGGATGAACTTTCTGGCGATGACGCGCACTATTAGCGTTTGAAGGTGAAAATCTGGAGTTATTTTAACAAGATAGCTGGTGCTGGAAATGTTCTGTTACAGGAAAGGTCGCATTAGACATCGTGAATGACAAAGAGTTTCACAGATTTTTTTGATATATTTAAAACTTACGGACTTACTTGAAGCACATTTGAGGTGGTTATGAAAAAAATTGCATGTCTTTCAGCACTGGCAGCTGTTCTGGCTGTTTCCGCAGGTACCGCTGTAGCGGCAACTTCTACTGTAACTGGTGGTTACGCTCAGAGCGATATGCAGGGCGTGATGAACAAAACCAACGGTTTCAACCTGAAGTACCGTTACGAGCAAGACAACAACCCGCTGGGTGTGATCGGTTCTTTCACTTACACCGAGAAAGATCGTACTGAAAATGGCTCTTACAATAAAGGTCAGTACTACGGCATCACCGCGGGTCCTGCTTACCGCCTGAATGACTGGGCAAGCATCTACGGTGTTGTAGGTGTTGGCTACGGTAAATTCCAGCAGACCGAAAACCAGGGTCTGAACCGTACTGCAAGCAACAGCGACTATGGTTTCTCCTATGGCGCAGGTATGCAGTTCAACCCAATCGAAAACGTTGCTCTGGACTTCTCCTATGAGCAGAGCCGTATCCGCAACGTTGACGTTGGCACCTGGATCGCGGGCGTAGGTTACCGCTTCTAATCACTTCGGTGAGCCAGTAAAAAATCCGCCCTTTGAGGCGGATTTTTTTGTTTGTACCCTCTCCCCGTGGGAGAGGGCCAGGGTGAGGGCATTAGCCCGCACGAAACGGCAGAAATTACTTACTCTTAATATCGAAAATATCCGTCCCAAGATGGTTATAGTCGACTTTCTGTAACTTAAAGTTGGTAATGTAAACTGGCGGGCCCTTCTTCCCGGAGATAAACGGGTAATCATTTTTTATCTCTTTCGCCTTAATCCCCGTCCACTGTGAGAAGAATTTCAGGAAATCGTTCGCGGAACGGCGCGCTTTTATAATGCGATGCGTTTTGTCATCACTCGACAGCACCATAAACGGTACCTGGAAGTTCTGCTGGAACTTGTCATCGTGGGCCAGATACTGCACCTCTTTACCGCGCTCCTTAAACGCCAGGCCGTGGTCAGAGAAATAGACCATCGAGAAGCTGTCGCCGCTGTTGCGCAGCTGCCCGTACAGCTTGCTGAGCAGATCGTCGGTTTGCGTCATGGTGTAGAGGTAGCAGGACGTCTCTTTGGATTGCACAAACTCCGCATATTTTCCCCCGGTACGATCGCATGCCTGCGGGTGTGACCCCATCAGGTGCAGGACAATCAGCTGCGGCTGGGTGCGCTGGGTGGCAAAGACCTGCGCCGTCATTTTTAGCAACGCTTCATCTTTTGTGTTTTTATCGGCTTCGAAATCACCGCTTTTCAGGAACTGTACCTCGTCGGCACGCTTCGCGATGCTGGCGATGGCGGTATCATATTCGCCGATCTGTCCCTGGTTAGAGAACCACCATGTCTGAAAACCTGCCCGGTTGGCCAGGGTGACAAAATTATCCTGAAACTGCGGTTTTCCATCCACCACGCGGTTGAGCGTCAGACCGAGTGATTTCTGCGTCGAGCCGCTGGCCGCCACGTAGTCGGTAAACAGCGTACCGTTAACGGCGCTGGCAAACGGCGTGTTATCCCAGTGACCGCCAAACGCGCCGAGCGCATCGCGACGCGCGCTTTCTCCGATCACCACCACGTAGGTGTGATACTTCGGTTTCACCGCCAGCACGTTCCAGGTGTCTTTCATGGTGGAAAGCTCGGCCATACGTGCCTGCTCGTCGAGCACTTCCTCGTTATTCACCACCACGTCTTTGACGAAGCGAAACACCGGATACCCGGTATCTTTAAGCTTAAACACGCCGCCCCAGGCCAGATTTTGTACCGGCGCAACAAAAAACGTCACCACGCTAAAGGCCAGGCACAGGCTTTCAATTTTACCCCATGCTTTTTTCCCGACGGGCTTACGGCGAACCGCAATCACGCCGAGGGCAAAAATGAAAAGGCCAACCACGTAGTTGTACCACGGAAAGATCGTCAGGATCTCTGTGGACTCTTCCATATTGGTGGAGTGGAGCGCCAGCAGGGTATTAAAGTTTGGCGCGCCATAGGCCTGGCCAAACGGGAAATAGGCGGCAGCAACCAGAGAACAGATCCCGATAAGCACCTTCTGCATGCGCGGTGCGCTTCGCCAGAGAAGGTGAAGAATACAGGTGAACCCGACGGCATAAAGCAGGCTAAAGGGGTAGCCAAGAGCAAAGTTAATCAACAGCGATTGCAAAAAATAGAATCCCGTCCACGGGCTTAAGCCCCGGCTGCGGGTAACAAGTGTATCAATCAGGGTTACGTTCATAGATCACTATCACGAAAACGCCATGTGCTCACCCTGGCGTCAAGGGTCAAAGCCTGCCGGACAGTGCGTGGAAAGGGAATGAGAGGTCCGCTTCAGCGAGCCGCAAATTGTGCAGGGCTGCAAGAAGATAGTGCGAGCGTGAATTAAGGTCAACAGTTGCTAAACAGATGTTTTGCGAAGGGGGCTGCAAATACGCAAAAATAATCGGGAACAGGCCAGCTTACAGCGAAAGTGTGACAGGAAAATGAAGCGGCGTACCGCGACGCCGCTTAGTGGGAAGAGTTGTCGTCCTGCTGGGGTTTGGCGTTAAACATATCGCACAGCATGTTCAACAGCATCAGGCGCACTTTAAAAGGAGAGTGGGTAAACACGTTCATACACCTCTTGAATTCATTCATAAGACCTCCTGATTCATGATCCCTTCGATCCGTGAAGGGTGACTGCATTACATACAGATATAGCACAGGCTATATTGTATAGCTATGGCTAATTCGTTAATTTTTTGTGCTTGTAGAGCTATGGTTTACAATGTGCGCTCCGTTACAGGGCGCTGGAAGCGTCAACCCCATTGAGGAAGCACAATGAACCGTCGCGCAGGTAAGCCAACAACAAAAAAAACGACGCAACTGGTGAACGTTGAAGAGCATGTGGAAGGCTTCCGCCAGGTGCGCGAGGCGCATCGCCGGGAGCTGATTGATGATTATGTCGAACTGATCTCTGATCTGATTCGTGAGGTTGGAGAAGCGCGCCAGGTGGATATGGCCGCACGCCTTGGGGTGTCGCAGCCAACCGTTGCCAAAATGTTAAAACGTCTGGCGTCGGTCGGGCTGATCGAGATGATCCCCTGGCGCGGGGTGTTTCTCACCGCTGAAGGCGAAAAACTGGCGCAGGAGAGCCGCGAGCGCCATCAGATCGTCGAGAATTTTTTACTGGTGCTGGGCGTCAGCCCGGAAATTGCCCGTCGGGATGCCGAAGGTATGGAACACCACGTCAGCGAAGAGACGCTGGTGAAGTTCCGCGAATTTACGCTCAAATACGGTCCCTCCGCTGAATGAACATCCCCGGCTTGCAGGCCCTGAAACGCGATCGCTTTTTCCATCTTTTACTTATCACTGGCGTTGGGCTCAGCGTCTTTGTGCCCTTCACGCCGCACACCTGGCCGGCGGCCATAGACTGGCGCACCATTATTACCCTGAGCGGTTTGATGATGCTCACCAAAGGCGTGGAGCTGAGCGGCTATTTTGACGTGCTGGGGCGCAAAATGGTGCGCCGCTTCGCCACCGAGCGCAAGCTGGCCCTGTTCATGGTCTTTTCGGCGGCGCTGCTGTCGACGTTTCTCACTAATGACGTGGCGTTGTTTATCGTGGTGCCGCTTACGCTCACGCTGCGTAAACTGTGCGAAATACCGGTTACCCGTCTGATTATCTTTGAAGCGCTGGCCGTCAATGCGGGCTCGCTGCTCACGCCGATCGGTAACCCGCAGAACATTCTGCTGTGGGGACGCTCCGGCCTGTCGTTTACCGCATTTACCGGGCAGATGGCGCCGTTGGCGCTGGCGATCGTGGCGTCGCTGCTGGCGGTGGGCTGGTTTGCTTTCCCGAATAAATCGTTGCAGTACCACAGCGGTACAACCGGGCCCCAGTGGCAGCCGCGTCTCGTCTGGAGCTGCCTGGGGCTGTATATCGTTTTTCTTATCGCGCTGGAGTTAAACCAGGCGCTGGCTGGCGCGCTGCTGGTGGCGTGTGGCTTCCTGTTCCTCGCCCGGCGGGTGCTGGTGAGCGTTGACTGGACGCTGCTGCTGGTGTTTATGGCGATGTTTATTGACGTCCATCTGCTGATCCAGCTCCCGGTATTGCAGAACGTTCTCCATAGCGTCAGCGGTCTGTCGCAGCCGGGATTATGGCTGACGGCGATTGGTCTCTCGCAGGTGATCAGTAACGTGCCGTCCACCATTTTGCTGCTTAACTATGTTCCCCCTACGGTACTGCTGGCGTGGGCGGTCAACGTCGGCGGCTTTGGGCTGCTGCCCGGCTCGCTGGCTAACCTCATCGCCCTGCGGATGGCCAACGATCGCCGCATCTGGTGGCGCTTCCATTTATGGTCAATCCCGATGCTGCTCTGGTCAGCGGCGGTCGGTTTCGGACTATTCCTTCTCATATAGTGCGCAATTTGTCAGTTTTTCCTGGCAAATGTATAGCAACGTCCTAGCTTTAGTGAACGGCATAGTGTGATGCCGCTCACTGACAGGACCGTTGCTGAACTATGGCAGAAGATCAAAACCCACCTGCTGACGAGCAGGATCAAAACAATAACGAGCGCAAGCGCCCGGGGAAAAAACCGTTAATTATCCTTGGTATCGTGGTCATCGTGATGGTGATTGTGGCGCTGGTCTGGTGGTTTTTAACCCGTAACGAAGAGACCACCGACGACGCCTTCACCGATGGCGACGTAGTGACCATTGCCCCAAAAACGGCAGGCTACGTCACAGAACTTCGCGTACGGGATAACCAGCGCGTGAAAAAAGGGGATGTGCTGGTGGTGATCGATCCGCGTGATACCACCGCTCAGCGCGATCAGGCTCAGGCCCAGCTTGGGCTGGCGGTTGCGCAGTTGCATCAGGCCCAGGCGCAGCTGGCGCTCTCGAAGGTGCAATATCCCGCCCAGCGTGATGAAGCCAAAGCCCAGGTACTTAAAGCCCAGGCGGATATGGCCAACGCGCAGGCGGAGTACCGCCGTCAGCGCGGCGTTGACCCGCGCGCGACCACGCAACAAAGTATCGATGCCGCGAACGCTCAGCTGCGCAGTGCGCAGGCGGGGCTGGCCAGCGCCCAGGCGCAGCTGGAGGTGGCGGAGCAGGTCCAGCTGCAAATCCGCCAGCAGGAGACCAACGTCGAAGCCCGCGAACGCCAGGTCGATCAGGCCAGAGCGCAGCTGGAAACCGCCAACCTGAACCTCTCTTATACCGAAGTCCGCGCCCCGTTCGACGGTTTCGTCACTAAACGCAACGTCCAGCCCGGTACGCTGGTGCAGGCCGGCACGGCGCTGTTCTCGCTGGTTTCCCCGAACGTGTGGGTGGTGGCGAATTTCAAGGAGTCGCAGCTTGAGCGCATGAAGCCGGGCGACAAAGTGACCGTGTCCGTCGATGCCTGGCCGGATATGGAGCTGGAAGGCCATATCGACAGCATCCAGCAGGGCAGCGGCTCGCGCTTCTCCGCCTTCCCGTCGGAAAACGCCACCGGTAACTTTGTGAAGATCGTTCAGCGCGTACCGGTGAAAATCGTGATTGACAAAGGGCTGGATCCGAACAAGCCGCTGCCGCTGGGGCTGTCGGTTGAACCGAAGGTCACCGTGGAATGACGGATCACAGCCACGATAACTGGAAGCCAGCCAGTAACCCGTGGGCGGTGGCGATTGTGGTCACCCTGGCGGTGTTTATGGAAATTCTGGACACCACCATCGTCAACGTGGCGCTGCCCCACGTCGCGGGGTCGCTCTCGGCCAGCTATGACGAATCCACCTGGGTGCTCACCAGCTACCTGGTGGCGAACGGCATCGTGCTGCCGATTTCGGCCTTTCTCAGCCGCCTGTTTGGCCGCAAACAGTTCTTCCTGATCTGCATTGTGATGTTCACCATCTGCTCGTTCCTGTGCGGTATCGCCACCGAGCTATGGCAAATCATCCTGTTCCGCGTGATGCAGGGGTTCTTTGGCGGCGGGTTGCAGCCTACCCAGCAGTCGGTGCTACTCGACTACTTTAAGCCGGAGGACAGGGGCAAAGCCTTTGGCCTTTCATCCATTGCCATTATCGTCGCGCCGGTACTCGGCCCCACGCTGGGGGGCTGGATCACCGATAACTACTCCTGGCGCTGGGTGTTCTTTATCAATATCCCGGTAGGGATTGTGACGGTGCTGGCCATCTATCAGCTGCTGGAAGATCCGCCGTGGGAGAAAAAGTCGGAAGAGAAGCTCACCGTCGACTGGACGGGGATCGGCCTGATCGCCCTCGGTCTTGGCTGTTTGCAGGTGATGCTCGACCGGGGCGAAGATGATGACTGGTTTTATTCGAACTTTATCCGCACCTTCGCAGTACTGACGCTGGTCGGTATTATCGGCGCGATCTACTGGCTGATGTATGCCAGAAAGCCGGTGGTGGATCTGCACTGTATGAAGGACCGCAACTTTGCGATCTCCAGCCTGCTGATGGCGGGGATGGCGATGATCCTGTACGGCAGTTCGGTGGTTATTCCGCAGCTGGCGCAGCAGGATTTGGGCTATACCGCCACCTGGTCCGGGCTGGTGCTCTCGCCCGGCGCGGTGCTGATTGTGCTGACCATCCCGCTGGTGCTGAAGCTGATGCCGGTGGTGCAGACGCGCTGGATCATCGCCTTCGGCTTTACCTGCCTGGCGGTGTCGTTCTTCTGGTCCCGCACGCTGACGCCGGATATCGATTTCGAAACGCTGGTGCTGTTCCGCAGCG
The DNA here is from genome assembly GCF_004136695.1 of Enterobacter cloacae complex sp. 677-3DZ2D5B. Taxonomy (NCBI): domain Bacteria; kingdom Pseudomonadati; phylum Pseudomonadota; class Gammaproteobacteria; order Enterobacterales; family Enterobacteriaceae; genus Enterobacter; species Enterobacter cloacae complex sp. 677-3DZ2D5B. The sequence continues at coordinate 234,637 of NZ_QFLS01000001.1, forward strand.
CTCAGTCGATTGGACTGGGGTTCCTGTTTGTGCCCCTCACCACAATTGCTTTTATCTCGATCCCGAGGCGGCTTAACGCCGACGCGGCGGCGCTGTTTACCATGTTCCGCAACGTGGCCGGCTCGATTGGGATTTCGCTCTCGACGGCGGCGATCACCGAGCGCTCGCAGGCGCACAGCGCGCATCTGGCTTACCACGCTTCGCCGTTTAACGAGCAATTCCAGCTGGCGATTCGCGAAAGCGCCCAGGCGATCCAGAACTTCACCACTCAGGTGGGCGATCCGACCGGCATTGCCACCGGACGGATGTACCAGACGATGATCGAGCAGTCGCGCTTTCTGGCCTACATTGACGTCTTCACCATTCTGAGCGCGGTGGCCTTATTACTGATTCCGTTTTGTTTATTGCTCTCGCCGGTTAAGAGCGAGGGGAGTGCAGGAGCACACTGATGATACACAGACGTTTACACCCCCTGATGATAATGATGCTGCTGGTGGGTTGCGCCGTCGGGCCGGACTACCAACAGCCTGCACTGCTCGCCACCACGCACTGGAACGATAAGGGCGACAGCGCGGTGAAATCGCAAACTTCCTCCGCCGCCACTAACCCGCGCTGGTGGAAAACCTTCGGCTCGCCGCAGCTCGACAGCCTGATTGAACGCGCCATCGCCGGGAATCTGACGCTACAGCAAACGGTATTACGCATTGCCGGCGCGCGCGAACAGATTAACCAGGCCGGCGGGGCGTTTTTCCCGTCGGTGAATGGCAATGTGCAGGCGACGCGCCAGCAGCTTGGGCTGGAAGGGGAGCTGAAATCCCACGGCGTGTACGACCAGTTGAATAATGTCGATCCTGAACTGCGGGGCGCGTTAGGCCCGCTGACGCAGCCGATTAACCTCTATCAGGGCAGCTTCGACGCCCAGTGGGAAATCGACCTGTGGGGCAAGGTGCGCCGTCAGGTAGAAGCGGCCGAGGCGCAGCAGCGGGCAGCGATCGAGCAGCGTAACGATGTGCTGGTCTCGCTGGAAGCCGAAGTGGCGCGGGCGTGGCTACAGCTGCGTGGGGCGCAGAGCATCATTGCCACGCTTAATACGCAAATTGAAAGCGCACAGCAGACGCTGGATCTGACCGAAAGCCGCCAGCGGGGCGGGCTGTCGCCGCAGATGGACGTGGAGAACGCCCGGGCGCAGCTGGGCAACCTTGAAGCGCAGCTGCCGCAGTATCAGGCGCAGGAACGCCAGGCGATGAACGGGCTGGCGATCCTCCTTGGCAAACCGCCGGGGGCGCTGGATGCCGAACTGCAATCCGTGCAGTCGATGCCTGCCCTGCCGGATATTGTGCAGACCGGTATTCCGTCCACCCTGGCGCGCCGTCGCCCGGACGTGCGCGAAGCGGAGGCGAATCTCCATGCCGCCACGGCGCAGATTGGCGTCTCGGTGGCAGAGCTGTTCCCGAGCTTTACCCTCTCCGGGCAGTTTGGCTTGCGCAACAGCGAATCCAACTGGCTAACCGACTGGAGCAGCCACTTCTACAGCTTTGGCCCGCAGGTTTCCATACCGATTTTCCAGGGCGGTCGGCTGGTCTCCAGCGTTAAGGTGGCGCGCGCGCAGCAGGGGGCGGCGGTGCTGGACTATCGTCAGACGGTGCTGACGGCGCTCGGCGACGTTGAAAACGCGCTGGTGAGCTATCGCACCGACCAGCAGCGTGAAGCGGGCCTGGCGAAAACCATCGACGCGCTGCAAAACGCCTTTGATCTCGCCAGCGACAGCTACCGGCAGGGGATCGCCAGCTTTATTGACGTGCTGGACGCCCAGCGTCAGCTCGCTCAGGCCGAACAGCAGCGGGCGCAGGCGCAGGTGCAGAGCGCGCTTGATCTGGTGGCGCTCTACAAAGCCCTCGGCGGCGGCTGGGAGCCGTATCAGCAGGTGCGGCTGCCAGACTACAGCGTCTTTGGCGACGCCCCGCGCGGATAATCTGTTAACAGCGATGACTCTGGCCGGATCCGCGCAGCGAATCCGGCCTTTTTATTGGGCGCGAAATAAATATTTTGACCGGACAAATTTAAGCATTATTTAGCCAACATCAGGTTAATGACTGGCACAATAATTCCGTTCTTACTTACTTAAGGGAACTAAGAATGAGTTGGAATAAAGATGTTGCTATTTCACACCTCCGGTCACACGCTCTTGGTCGTTCGCATAACGAATGTGCGACTTTTACCAGAGAGGCTATAGCGGCAGGCGGCATTCGTCTGGAGAGAACGCTAAACGCAAAAGATTATGGGCCATCATTATTGCGGGCGGGATTTCGTGAAGTCCCGCCGGGTTCAACATTATTGAGCGGTGATGTCGCAGTGATCCAACCTTATCCGGGAGGAAACTCCAGTGGGCATATGACAATGTATGATGGGACACAATGGATCTCCGATTTCCGACAGCGCAGCATGTACCCTGGTCCAGGGTATCGCGCAGCTCAACCGACTTTCAAAATATACAGGATGAATTGATGCGAGCCGCAATAGTGTTAGGCGTATGCTTGCTCTCAGCTTGCTCAGTTAAGCCGGAACAGAGCGCGCCGACGCGAGTACATTCTTTTTACGCCACGTATCTGATGTCACTTACAAGTAGCGACAATGAATATTCGCCGTCTGATCTGCGCGTATATGTCTCTGCTGACACGATTAAGAGACTGGATGATATAGAGTCGATACCTGAACAAGACCTGCTTGGATCTGATTACTTCGCTTATGCGCAGGACTATGATCCCGCCTGGGTGTCGGCGTTAAATGTCGGGCCAGCCAAATCGTTTATGGGAGGTGAGGTTATGCCAGTCTGGATCGGGAGAGAAAACGGCGGAAAAGTAGAGTTGCAGGTATTCGTTCGTCGTGAGGCTGGCGCATGGAAGATATACAGGGTTCGTGATGTCACCGACAACTATGAGCATCCCATATTCAATGCCGGAGCAATTGCCCAGGCAAAAATTGCAGCCGAAAGCGGGCTTTAAACGTTAAACAGGAACTTAGCCTCGGCAACTGCCGGGGCTTTTTATTTCCATCAACCTCACAAAAAACGATCCACACCTTTGATCGACATACCATCTTCGCCTATATGACTAGTCATGAAATTTAAATGACTAGGCATAAAGGGAGCAACCATGAACAAATCACTGCCAGCCAACTTTTTATGGGGCAACTCGGTATCCAGCATGCAGACGGAAGGGGCCTGGAATGAGGGCGGGAAGGGGATGTCGGTGTATGACATTCGGGAAGCCGGTGAAAACATCTCTGACTGGAAAGTGGCGACCGACTCCTACCACCGCTACCGGGAAGATTTCGACCTGATGCAGGATCTGGGCATGAACTGCTACCGCTTCCAGATCTCCTGGAGCCGCATCTGCCCGCAGGGTGACGGCGAGTTCAACGACGAGGGCATCGCCTTTTACGACCGCTTTATTGACGATTTGCTCGCCCGCGGTATCGAGCCGATGGTCTGTCTCTACCACTTCGATATGCCGCTGGCGCTGGCGCAGGAGTACAACGGCTTCAACGATCGCCGCGTGGTGGACGCCTTTATCCGCTACGGCAAAAAGATGATCGACTGCTTCGCTGACCGGGTGAAGTACTGGCTGACCTTCAACGAGCAGAACATTTTCCATATGCCGGAAGCTTTTCGCATTTCCGGTTACATGAAAGGTGAACAAACCCTGCGCGAGCTGTATGAGCTTCAGCACCATGCGATGGTGGCGCACATGACACTGACCGAATACCTGCACCAGACTAAGCCTGGCAAGCTGATGGGCGGCATGCTGGCGCACCAGCTGATTTATCCGGCCACCTGCAAACCGCGCGATATCTTCTGCGCCCAGCAGTACGACGAATTCCTCAACCAGAACCTGCTGCGCGTCTTCGCGGGCCAGGGCTACAGCCCGGCGGTAATGGCGGTGGTGGAGCAGGAGGGCTTCGGCGATATCTACCGCGCAGACGATCTCGCGCTGTTTGCGCGCACGAAGAACGACTTTATGGCCTTCAGCTACTACGCCAGCAAAACGCTGGACAGCGATGCCATCCCGGAAGGCACGCCGGTTAACTATTACCTGCTGCACGGCGAGAAAAACAATCCGTACCTGAAGGCCACCGAGTGGAACTGGCAGATCGATCCGCTGGGCTTTCGCACCATCATCACCCGCTACGCCAACGACTGGCGGATGCCGGTATTCCCGATTGAGAACGGTATTGGGGTGATTGAGTCCTGGGATGGCGTGGATCCGGTTGAGGACACCTACCGCATCGACTACCACCGGGCGCACATCGAGGCGATGAAAGCGGCAATATTCGAGGATGGGGCAGAGGTGATGGGCTATCTCGGCTGGGGGTTGATTGACATTCTCAGCTCGCAGGGTGACATGCGCAAGCGCTACGGCGTGGTCTACGTCAACCGTGAAAATCACGACCTGAAAGACCTGAAGCGCGTGCCGAAGAAGAGCTACGCGTGGTTAAAACAGGTTATCCATACTAACGGACGCGAGATGTAAGCCGTACGCTGCCGGGCCGTTTTTGTGACTGATTAATGGGAACACTCCGCTATGTCTGAAACAAAAATAACACCGCACATGCAGTCTTTTGTCGATAAATTTGTAGAGTTCTCGGCGCGCCTGGCAAACCAGGTGCATCTTCGCTCCCTTCGCGATGCCTTCGCCACGGTAATGCCGATTTTCATCCTTGCCGGTCTGGCGGTGCTGGTGAATAACGTGGTGTTCCCGTGGATTTTTGCGGGCGACACGCTTACGCAGTTTAAGGTGTGGGGCGAGGCGATTATCAACGGCACGCTGAACATCGCCGCGCTGCTGCTGGCCCCGATGATCGCCTGGTCGCTGGCGCGCAACAAAGATTTCGACAATCCGGTCTCGGCAGTGGTTATCGCCGTCAGCAGTTTCATTATCATGATGCCGATGCGCTTACAGATTACCCCCGTCGGCAGCGACGCCACGGTGAACGTCACCCAGGTTCTGACGTTCGCCAATATTGGCTCCACCGGGATTTTCGCCGGGGTGCTGATTGGGCTGCTCTCAACCGAGCTGTTTATCGCCATTTCACGGCTGAAGGCGCTGCACATTTCGCTCGGGGAGAACGTACCGCCAGCGGTGAGCAAATCCTTTACCGCGCTGATCCCGACGATCCTCACGCTTTCCCTGTTTGCGGTGCTGGCGGCCATACTGGCGAACGTGCTGCACACGGATCTGATCCATCTCATTACGACATTTATTCAGCAGCCGCTGCGGTTGATCAACACCAGTCTGCCCGGGACGATTTTCATCTACAGCTTCGGTAACTTCCTGTTCACGCTCGGTATTCATCAGTCGGTGGTCAACAGCGTGGTGCTGGAGCCGTTCCTGCTGATCAATACCAATGAGAATATGCTGGCCTTCGCCAACGGCCAGCCGATCCCGCACATCATCAACAACATCTTTGTGCCGACCTTTGGCATGGTGGGCGGGACGGGCAGCACAATCTCATTGCTGATCGCTATCTTCATCTTCTCAAGACAGAAATCAGCGAAGCAGGTGGCGCGTCTGTCGCTGGCGCCGGGTCTGTTTAACATCAACGAGCCGGTGATTTTCGGCCTGCCGATAGTCTTTAACCTACCGCTGATGATCCCGTTTGTGCTGCTGCCTGCTATCGGGATTTACTTTGCGTGGCTCTGTACCACGCTGGGGTTCATGTCGCGCTGCGTGGTGATGATCCCGTGGACGACCCCGCCGATCCTTAGCGCCTGGCTGGCGACGGCGGGGGACTGGCGGGCGGTGGTGGTGCAGTTGGCAATCATCGTATTTGGTGTATTCTTCTACCTGCCTTTCCTAAAGGTGGCCGAGCGAGTGGCCTTGAAAAACAGCGGGATAGAAAACTAACTGAAAGGAAGGAAGATGGCGGCGAAGTACATCACCATAGCGCGGGAAATTAAGAAACGCATTATTACCCAGCAGTACGCCGCCAATGAACCGCTGCCGGACCAGTTCGCGCTGGCGGCGGAGTTCAGCACCAGCCGGATGACCATTCAGCAGGCGATGCGCCAGCTGATCGTTGAAGGGCTGGTCTATACCCGACAGGGGCAGGGCACGTTCATCCGCAAAAATTTCCTCCAGCTTTCCCAGTGGGATCTCTCCGGCAGCGACTACTTCGGGGCGACCAAAACCTGGGAACATTTAGGCACGGTGACGAGCCAGGTGGTGCACTTCGAACTGCGCTTCCCGAACGAGAAAGAGCAGGCATCGCTGATGATAAATCCGGATACGCCGATCTATGACTTTATCCGTCTGCGTTTACTAAACGGTGAGCCGATGTCTCTGGACGCCACGGTAATGCCGCTCAATCTGGTCCCCGGTCTGAACAAAACCCATCTTGAAAGTTCGGTATTCCGGTATGTGCAGGAGACGCTGGGGCTGAAGATCATGGGATCGTATCGGGTGGTGCGGGCGCTGAAGCCCAGTGCGCTGGATATGCAGCACCTTGTCTGCGAGCCAACCGACCCGGTGCTGGAGGTAGAGCAGGTGATCTATCTGGAAGATGGTACGCCGCTGGAGTACGCCCATTGTCACTATCGCTATGACCATGGCGGTATCGTTATCGTGAATAACGGATAAAAAAAAGCGGACTTCAAGGTCCGCTTTTTTAATTATCACGATTAGTTTAAACGCACCGGCATACCGGAACGGTTCTGAATCGCCTGGTCAACGATGGTCGTGTCAACATCCGCCTGAGAGGTAACGGATTGCACCGCGCTGGTCAGCTTAATCGGTACGATTTCGTTGTTGTTGATCTGATCTTCGCTGGTGGACAGCGGGTTATGCACTTCAATGTAACGGCTGCCGTCCGGCTCTGACGTCGCTTTCACCGGTTCGTTAATGAACTGCACGCGCGTACCAACCGGCACGTTATCGAACAGGAATTTGATGTCTTCATTACGCAGACGCACGCAGCCGTGGCTTACGCGCAGGCCGATACCGAAGTTGGCGTTTGTACCGTGGATGGCATACAGACGACCAATGTACAGCGCGTACAGACCCATCGGGTTATCCGGGCCGGCAGGCACAACGGCTGGCAGCGGTTCACCGGCAGCAATGTACTCAGCGTGCATTTTGGCGGTCGGCGTCCAGGTTGGGCCCGCTTTCTTACGCTCCACTTTGGTGGTCCAGTTCAGCGGGGTGTCTTTACCCAGCTGACCGATACCGATAGGCAGAACGATCACGGTGTTGGTGCCTTTCGGGTAGTAATACAGACGCATTTCGGCGCTGTTAATTACGATACCTTCGTGCACGGTATCCGGCAGGATCAGCTGCTGTGGAATGTTGAGTACGGTACCCGCTTTCGGCAGATACGGGTCAACGCCCGGGTTCGCTTCCAGCATGTTAGACAGGCCGAGCTGATACTGCGCCGCGAAGTATTCCAGCGGCTGAGTGTTACCTTCCGGCACCGTCACCACCTGGTTTTCACCCACCAGACGGCTTCCGTCTGTCGGCAGGGGATACGTCACCGCAGACGCGGTCTTACAAAAACCTACTACGGCTAACGCCGCCGCAAAAAGCGTTGTTAATTTCATGTTCATGTTATGCGAGGTATCTAAGCCATTCTGGCGATGAGTTGATAAGTCTGAATCGGTAATGGGAGCGCATTATATGTGCATTCCCGTTAACTGGGAATTCAGATGTGTACGAAATCACATTTTTTTCGATTTTGTTAAAGTTTAGTGGATTACTGCAACACGGGATCTCAATTCGGAATTGTGGCATAATGCCGCGTTTATCACACTTTTCGCAGGAATCTCTCCGTGTTAGTTACCAGCAACGTCACTATGCAGTTTGGCAGTAAGCCGCTGTTCGAAAATATTTCCGTCAAATTTGGCGGCGGCAACCGTTACGGCCTGATTGGTGCCAACGGTAGCGGAAAATCCACCTTTATGAAGATCCTCGGCGGTGACCTGGAGCCAACGCTCGGTAACGTGTCGCTCGACCCTAACGAGCGCATCGGTAAGCTGCGTCAGGATCAGTTCGCCTTCGAAGAGTTCACCGTGCTCGACACCGTGATCATGGGGCACGCGGAGCTGTGGGAAGTGAAGCAGGAGCGCGATCGTATCTACGGTCTCGCTGAGATGAGCGAAGAAGACGGTTACAAAGTGGCCGACCTGGAAACGCAATACGGTGAAATGGACGGCTACTCTGCGGAAGCGCGTGCGGGCGAACTGCTGCTGGGCGTCGGCATTCCTGTTGAACAGCATTATGGTCCGATGAGCGAAGTTGCGCCAGGCTGGAAGCTACGTGTGCTGCTGGCGCAGGCGCTGTTCTCTAACCCGGACATCCTGCTGCTCGACGAACCGACCAACAACCTGGACATCGACACCATCCGCTGGCTGGAGCAGACGCTGAACGATCGCGACAGCACCATGATCATCATTTCGCACGACCGTCATTTCCTGAACATGGTGTGTACCCACATGGCGGATCTGGACTACGGCGAGCTGCGCGTTTATCCGGGCAACTACGATGAGTACATGACGGCGGCAACCCAGGCACGTGAACGTCTGCTGGCCGACAACGCCAAGAAGAAAGCGCAGATTGCGGACCTGCAATCCTTCGTCAGCCGCTTCAGCGCCAACGCCTCTAAGTCGCGTCAGGCGACCTCGCGTGCGCGTCAGATCGACAAAATCAAGCTGGAAGAGGTTAAAGCCTCCAGCCGTCAGAACCCGTTCATCCGCTTCGAGCAGGACAAGAAGCTGTTCCGTAACGCGCTGGAAGTGGAAGCCCTCACCAAAGGCTTCGATGAAGGCCCGCTGTTCAAAAACTTCAACCTGCTGCTGGAAGTGGGCGAGAAGATTGCCATCCTCGGCGCCAACGGCGTGGGTAAATCCACTATGCTGAAAACCCTGGTGGGTGAACTGCAACCGGACAACGGAACCGTGAAATGGTCTGAAAACGCGCAGATTGGTTACTACGCGCAGGACCATGAATATGAATTCGAAAACGATCTGACTGTCTTCGACTGGATGAGCCAGTGGAAGCAGGAAGGCGACGATGAGCAGGCGGTACGCAGCATTCTGGGGCGTCTGCTGTTCAGCCAGGACGACATCAAAAAGCCCGCCAAAGTGCTCTCCGGTGGTGAAAAGGGCCGTATGTTGTTCGGCAAGCTGATGATGGAAAAACCGAATATTCTGGTGATGGACGAACCGACTAACCACCTGGATATGGAATCGATCGAATCCCTGAACATGGCGCTGGAGATGTATCAGGGCACCCTGATCTTCGTCTCTCACGACCGTGAGTTCGTCAGCTCGCTGGCGACCCGCGTGATCGAAATTACGCCAGAGCGCGTGGTGGACTTCACCGGTAACTACGAAGATTACCTGCGCAGTAAAGGTATCGAGAGTTAAAAAATAGCCGGGTGGCGGCTTCGCCTTACCCGGCCTACATTTTATCCCCTCTCCCTGTGGGAGAGGGTTAGGGTGAGGGCTACAGGCCGCACTACACCACCCACTCGCCCCCTTCAACTCCATTCACCCGCAGCGTACGTTTTTCCCCCGCCGGTAATGATACCTTCAGCGCCTTCCATGCCGGACGATAGTCGCCGCGAGCGTTCACCTTCAGGTTGATGGTTGCGCCATCGCACACCATTTCCCATTCCACCCACAGCGCATTGCCGTTCAGGTAGCCCCAGCTTTCACCGTCGTCTTCAAACAGCAGCCCCGAGGTTGTGCCGACGCCTTTCACCGGGAACAGCTTCAGCTCACGGGTATCGTCTTTATCGGCGCTCACGTGACGGATGCGCTCGCTGAGCGGCAGACCGGCCCCGGCGCGCACCAGCAGCGGCAGTTTTTCCAGCGGCGCATCAAGGACGATCGCTTGCCCGCCCGCATACCACGCGTGGGTGTAAAAATCGTACCAGCCGGTTTCGTTATCCGGCAGCCAGACGCGGCGCTCGCGCTGCCCGGCTTCGACGACGCTGGCGACCAGCAGGTCGCGGCCCAGCAGGAAGTCGTCGCACTCTTCAAAGGTCTGCGCATCGTGCTCATGATCGAGGAAGGTCGGGCGCAGCATCGGTTCGTCGTCGGCGTGCGCCTGCCAGAGCAGGGTGTAAAGATACGGCAGCAGGCGGTAGCGCAGCTCAATCGCGCCGCGGATGGCAGGCGTGACGCCCGGATACATCCACGGCTCGTTCACCGTGTGGTCATCGTTCCACGAGTGAATGGTAAAGCGCGGGTGCATCACGCCGTTCTGCACCCAGCGCACGAACAGCTCGGCGTCCGGCTTGTCGCCGGAGAAACCGCCGACGTCGTGCCCGACGTTGAACAGCCCGGACAGGCTCATGCCCAGCCCCATGCGGATGTTATAGCGCAGGGTGTCCCAGTTGGTGCGGTTGTCGCCGCTCCAGGTCTGAACGTAGCGCTGCATCCCGGCGCAGCCGGAGCGGGAGATCAGATACGGACGCTTTTCCGGCGCAAAGCGCTGCTGCGCTTCCAGCGAGGCGCGCATCATCAGCAGCGGCATCACCGGGCGAATATGCTTGATGGCTATCTCCTTGCCGAAGCCATAGCAGCGCGCTTCCCCGTCCCACACTTCATACTCGTTGTTGTCGTTCCAGGTGGAGTCGATGCCCATCTCCAGCAGCTGCGTGGTCACGCCGTTCTGCCACCACTGCACCGTCTGCGGGTTGGTAAAGTCGAGGTGTGAGCCTTCATCATCCCAGAAGCTGGAGCGTTCGGGTGCATCGGTTTCTGAATCGCGAATGAACAGCCCGCGTTCCGCCACTTCGCCGTAGCGGGGATGATCCTGCAACAGACAAGGCTTGATGTTGGCCGCAAGCCGCAGCCCCGCGTCGTGGAACGCCTGGCTCATCACCTTCGGCTGCGGCACTTTGTCGTAGTTCCAGTTAAAGACGTAGCGCTTGCCGTTAATTGAGGTATAGCCGGAGGAGAGCTGGAACGAGTCGCACGGAATGGCATGCTCCTCGCACAGGCGGATGAAGTTCATCAGCTGATTCTGCGCGTCCGGCGCGTCGGTGTAGTGCATGGTTGAGCCGCTGTAGCCCAGGCTCCATTTCGGTCCGAACAGCGTTTTTCCGGTCAGGCGAACAAAGGCTTTAGTGACGTCCAGCACGCGCTTGCCGGTAAAGATGTAGTAATCGATATCGCCCGCTTCCGCCTGCCAGCGGCGGTAGGCGGTGTGATAGTTGTCGATCTCGTTACCCAGATCCAGCCAGCAGCTGCTCAGGTTATCGTAGAACAGACCGTAGCTCACGTCATCGCGACGGGTGAGGGTGAACGGGATGTGCTTGTACAGCGGATCGGTGCTGGCCGCGTTATAGCCCATCGCGTCCAGGTTACGCATCTCGTAGCGTTTGCCGTTGCGCTGTAAATCGCCCGCTTTCTCACCCAGACCGTAAAAACGTTCATCCTTACGGCGGCTGAGATAGTGCGCCACGCCGTCACCGTGGGCGTTCAGCAGGTAGGCGCTGGTCGGGCGGTCATTGACCAGCGGCTGCCACTCGCCCGCGTCATTGCGGTAGTGCCACTCCAGCCACAGCGGCTGGTGGACGGTGACGCGCAGCTGCTCGGTTGCCACGGTTAACGTATCGTCCTGCTGCGTCAGCGTCCAGGCGGGGCAGGAGAAGCCGCTGATATCGTCACGACGGCGACCTTCCCACGGCACGTCTTTTTCCGGTGCGATGCTCCAGGTGCGGTCCAGCGCCAGCTCGCCTTTACGCTTGATCAGCACGCGGAACAGGTTCTCTTCCAGCACATACAGGCACAGGCGGTGCTGGCTATCGACCAGCAGTTCCAGATGGTTTGCCGACTGCGTATCAAGGGTCCAGTTTTTCAGGGTTTTCATATGCAATACATCCACTATCAGGCGCGCTTCGCGCGACGTTCAGCAATAAATGCTACCAGGAAGAGAGCGCCAATCAGGTCAAAGAACCCCATGGCGATAAAGAGCGGGTTAAAGCCGATTTTGTCGGCGGTCACACCGATTAACAGCGAGAACAGGAAGCTGGCGATCCACGCCGCCGAGCCGCGCATGCCGTTGACGGTCGCCATCTGGCCTTTGTCGAATGACTCCACGACCAGGGCGCTGAGCATGCAGGAGATGATCTGGTGCCCGAAGCCGCCGATGGAGATCAGCACGATGGTGATATACGGGTCGCGGGTAATGGCCACGATGGCCAGCGAGATCATCAGGAACGCGCCGGTCACGGAGCTGGCGACAACCGAGTTCACGCGGGAGCAGCCGAACAGGCGGGTATACAGACGCGTCAGGTAGCCGCTCGCCACGCTGCCGAGGTCGGCGGCGAGGAACGGCAGCCAGGCAAACATCGCAATCTGCTTCAGGTCCATGCCGTGCTCTTTGGCGAGGTACAGCGGCACCCAGAAGCTCAGCACCGCCCAGGCGGGTTCTGCCATAAAGGCCGGAATGGCGATACCGTAGAAACGTTTGTTTTTTGAAACGGTTTTCAGCGCGGTCAGGAAGGGCAATTTGACCGGCGCTGGTTCGTTATCCTGCTTGATAAACGCCAGCTCGTCCTTGCTCAGGTTCGGGTGCTGCTCGGGGTTGTGGTAGAACGCCCACCAGAGGATCACCCACAGCAGCGCCAGCACGCCGGTAAACATAAACGCGCCCTGCCAGCCGAACGAGGCGTGAGCAAAGTAGATGATAGGCGGAGCCAGCATCGCGCCGATGGAGAAGCCCACGCCCGCCCAGCCAGCAGCAACGGGACGCTCTGATTTCGGGAACCATTCGCCGATGGTTTTGGCGTTCGCCGGGGTGGCAGCGGCTTCTGAAGCCCCCATAAAGAAGCGCAGTATGGCCAGGTGCAGCCAGCTTCCGGCGCCCGCGTGGAAAATACACATCAGCGCCCAGATCCCGGCGCAGACCATAAAGCCAATCTTCAGGCCAATGACGTCAATCAGCCAGCCGCACAGGGGCTGGAAAATGGTATAGGCGATCTGGAACGCGCCGACGATCCAGGAGTATTGCTCGGTGGTGATCCCGAGGCTCTCTTTCAGTTCCGGAGCGAGAATACCTAAGGAATTTCGGGTGATGTAGTTAACGGTGACGCCCAGCAAAAACAGCAGCAGCACGTACCAGCGCAGGTTCTTGATGACGCGACGGGTTTTGCTTGTCGCAATGGTGTTATTGATGTCCTGACTCATTTTACTCTCCACAAGACGGACGGTAAGGGGACGGAGGTTCAGGTGTCACACAGATTGTTATGCCTTTGATTTCAATCCGCTTATAATGCTTAAGTTGCTATACAACTAGTATGGAAGCTGTGTGACAAGTTCACCTTAAGGAAGAAAATGAGTGGGCAAAAGTGGATTTTGTGCAAAATTTCTCATAACCGACGAAAACACTCTGGCATGATGGCATTCACGTCAGTTATTGCCTGACACACACGCTATGAAAATTTTTTCATTTTGCAAATGGAGCCAGATCACAAAATGGACAAAAGGCTAAAAATCACCGAAATCGCGTCCCGCACGCAGCTCTCCATCAGCACCGTGTCGCGGGTGCTGGCGGGGAAAGCGAATACCAGCGAAAAAGCGCGTGCAAAGGTGCTGGCGTGCGCGCGCGAGCTGGGGGTAATGGACGGCATGGCGGCAGGGCGTCTGCTGCTTAACAGCCTGGTGGTTTTTGCCCCGCAGCGGGCGTTTGACGAGCGGTCCGACAACTTTTACTACCGCGTGATCCAGAGCGTGAGCAAAGCACTTGCCTCCCACGAGGTCCGGTTGCGCTACTGCGCGCTGGAGGAGAACGACAGCGACGCCCAGCTGTTTCTGGCGCGGATGAACGAGCCGGACACCCAGGCGGCCATTCTTCTCGGTATTGACGATCCGCACATCCACGATCTGGCGGTAGACGTGGGCAAACCCTGCATACTGATTAACTGCCGCGACCGGCACATGCGTCTGCCTGCCGTTGCGCCGGATCACCGCGCCATCGGCGAGCGGGCGGCGGAGTACCTGTTCGAGATGGGGCACCGCGAGGTGATGAACGTGCTGTGCCTGCGTCGCTACACGATGGAGCTGCGCCTGTCGGGGATCCGCGACGCGTGGCAGTCCCACAACCTGGCGTTCAACGACAAGCGCGATCTGCTGGTGGTGCCGAGCTTCAGCGCCAGAGAGACGGAGCAGCTGGTGAGCGATTGGCTAAATCAGCAGCAGGGAAAAGACATGCCGACGGCTTTCCTGGTTGGCGGCGACTTTATGGCGGCGGGCACCATCAGCGCATTACAAAACCACGGCCTGCGCGTGCCGCAGGACGTCTCGGTGATGAGCATCGACGGCTTTAACCTGGCGGCGATACAGGATGTTCCATTAACGGCCGTGCATGTTCCCCGCGATGAGCTGGGAACGGAAGCGGTACACATGCTCCAGCAGCGGCTCATGCGCCCGGACGCGCCGGTGGGCACATTGCTGCTGAACGGCACGCTGGCCGTGCGGGAATCGGTACGGCGGATACGTCAGGGGAAACGACGCACCGCCGTGGAGCGGGAAGGGCTGTACGACAGCTAGACCATGCCCAGCGCGCGTTTGCCGTGGATGTTGAGATCGTTCACGGTAAAGCGGTCCTGCCAGGTTTTTTCATAATCCTCGCGCGGGAAGTCTCCCGGCGACGCGCCGGTCTCCAGCGCTTCCTTGACCTTCTTCGCATAGGCGAGGTTCTTCTCGCACATCGGTGCGGCGGGGATATACATCACGTTGCCCCAGCCCTGCTGATTATCCACCGGCGCGACGGAGTGGATCACATCGCAGTGCCACCACACCGAATCACCCGCCTCCAGCGCAGGAATGCTGGTCAGCGCCTCGATAAGCAGCGGGTGCCACTTCTCGGAAACCGGCAGCACGCGCCCCGGCGCCACGCCGCACAGCTCGTCCTCCGGCACGTCGTCCAGCAGCGGACGCAGCAGAATATAGGCCATTGCTTCCGGGATCGGCACCACGTGCAGCAGCCCCTGACCGGGGATCATGTCCGACAGCGCCGTCCAGCCCTGGAAGGTGCGGAACACCGAGCATTTGGTGGTGTTATCGACGGTATACTCTTCCACTTCGGTACGATGCGCGGCGTTCCACGGATCGTATTTCTCAACGTTGCCGTCAAACACGCGGGCAAAGACCTGCTGATAAGCGGGCAGCAGCCAGCGCTCCAGCGCGCCAGAATCAGTGTGTGCGCCAAGTCCCTTCGAGGTGGTTCCCGGCGGACGGCGGCGAATACGATCCGGGTAAATCACGCTCACGTCCGGGTCGAACCACTGCTTGCCGTTGCTCTCGAACGTCCATAAGCGGTTCAGGAACGACTGCACCTGCGCCATTTCTTCGCTCTGGCGCGCCTGCATTTGCGCCTGCGACCAGTAGATCGGGTAAATCTCCGGACGGGAGGCGGTCAGGGTGCCGAAGAAGTTATCGCCTGGCCCTTTGTACACCTCATCAAACTTGTTCAGATCGAGGTAGTCAAGCATCGACTGATCCCACGCCAGCGCCTGCTCGCGCGGGAAGTGACCTTTAATCACCGCGCAGCCGCGGCGCTTAACGGCCTCGCGCTGTGCGTCGGTAATCGTGCCGTTTTTCACATCGTTAAACGGGATCACCGGCCAGACGGATTCACCTTTATTTTTAAGGGCGTTAATTTCCGCCACGCGGGTGGCAATGCTGTCGCTGAGCTTGTCGAACACCGCCTGCACGTCGCCGATCTGCGCGCGTAATTCACGTTTCAACTCACGGATTGCCGCTTTGTGATCCGCCGGCAAGGTTTCACTGGTAAAGGTCATAACTGCCTCGCATCTTTCATTCGAAAGTAAAAGTATCTACAAGCGATACTTTAAGTTAAAAATAAGTTAATGCAAGTTTAAAAACTTGACGTGCGCCACAGGACGGGAAAATGAGTGAGGGTGCCGGAGCAGGGCTCCGGCGAGAAGAGGATCAGGCGTCGAACGGGGAGTGCGCGTCGAGCACGGCCTGAATGACGTTCAGCGCGCCGTGATGGTTGTTGTCATCGGTGCTGTAGCGGCTGATTTCTTTGATGCTCTCTGCCGCGTTACCCATCGCAAAGGAATATTTCACCAGCTTCAGCATCTCGGCATCGTTGCCGCTGTCGCCAATGGCCACGCACTCTTGCGGAGAGATTTTCCAGCGCTTCAGCAGGCGGCTGATGCCGTTGGCTTTGTGCAGGCCGGGGATAATTAAATCGACAAAGCCAAAGCCGCTGGTGACCGGCTTCATGATGCCGTCCAGGGAGACGTGGAGTTTATCCACCAGATTAGGAATATCGCTGTCCGGCAGGTTCAGGGAGAACTTAAACAGCACGTCGTCAATGTCGCGGTAATCGCTGATGGGTTTTAAGCGATGGTAGTGTTTCGACATCAGCTTCACGAACGCTTCTGGTGCTTTATCGCTGACATAGGCGCTCTCCAGCCCGCAGGCCACGAAGTTCAGCCCTTTGTCTTTCAGCAGTTCGCCAATCACGATCTGCGACTCATGGCGGGTCAGTTCGCCGTGGAAAATCTGTTCGCCGTGATCGAAGACCAGCGCGCCGTTTTCCGCCACGAAGGAGATTTGATCCTTCAGTTCCGGGAAAAACGAGATGAGCTGGTAATACTGGTTGCCGCTGGCGACAACAAATTCAATGTTGCGGGCTTTAAGCTGTTTAAACTGTGCCTGGAAGCGGTCACGATCGTACTGCTTGGCATCATCAAGGAAAGTTCCGTCCATATCGGTGACGATAACTTTTACGGTCATACTATGCTCCTGGGTCACTGCGTTTTGAAACATTCTAATAACAAGGTGACGGGGAGCACAAATTTAATTTCATTCGAAAGTAAAAGCAAAACGGCAACCGAGGTTGCCGTTTTTAGTGTTTTCTCCCTCTCCCTCAAGGGAGAGGGGATACACTATTACAGCGTATGCTCAGTACGGGCGATAATATCGTCCTGCGCATCCGGCGACAGGGCGGTGAAGAACGCCGAGTAGCCCGCGACGCGCACTACCAGGTCGCGGTACTGGTCCGGGTGTTTCTTCGCTTCCAGCAGCGTTTCGCGCGAGACGATGTTGTACTGAATATGCCAGCCCTTATGCACCTCGAAGAAGGTGCGCAGCAGCACCATCAGCTTCTGGCGATCGATGTCGTTTTCCAGCGTCGACGGGTTCAGCTTCTGGTTAAGCAGCACGCCGCCAAGAATCGCTTCCGTCGGCAGTTTACCCACGGAGCCAATCACCGCCGTCGGCCCGAGGTGGTCGGTACCGGAAGCCGGGCTGGCCCCTTCCGCCAGAGGGGTATGCGCCTTACGCCCGTCCGGCGTCGCCATGGTCGCTGCGCCAAACGGCACGTTTGCTGAGATAGACGACGTGCCCGCGTAGTAGTTACCCCCAATCGGGCCGCGGCCGTAGCGTGGGTTGTGATACTGCTTCAGCTCTTCAATGTAGGTTTCGTAGGCGCGGGTCAGCAGCAGGTCCACGCTGTCGTCGTCGTTGCCGTACTTCGGCGCGCCGTTGATCAGGCGCTGGCGCAGCTGCTCGTGGGTTAGCCCCTCGAAGTCATCCGCCAGCGCCGCCGCCAGCTGTTGCTGACCGATAACACCCTGGTCAAACACCAGCTTCTTCACCGCCGCCAGGCTGTTGCCGAGGTTGGCGATCCCCACCTGTAGGCCGGAAACCCAGTCATACTTCGCGCCGCCTTGCTTAATGCTTTTCGCGCGCTCGATGCAGTCGTCAACCAGCGCCGAGCAGAGAATATCGTGGACGTTCTCTTCCAGCATAGTGTCCACCACGTATTCAATTTCGATGGATTTGCGGGTGTAGTAGCGGATCTGGGTGTCCCACGCCGCCATCACCTCCTCGAAGTTATCGAAGTTACCGGCAGAGAGGGCTTTCTCCTGCGGCAGGAACACCTTGCCGCTGGTGGCGTCGCGGCCGCCTTCCAGCGCGGCCAGCATCACGCGGGCGAAGTTGATAAAGCTCATACCGGTGCAGCGGTAGCCCCATTTGCCGCCCACCGCGGTTTCGATACAGCCAATGGCCGCGTAGTCGTAGGCGTCGTCGCGTTCAACGCCGAGCTTGATGAATTCCGGAATGACGATTTCATCGTTGTTGAACGCCGGCATCCCGAAGCCGCAGCGGATCACCTGCACGCAGGCGTCGAGGAAGTCGTTGCTCATGCCCGCGTGGTAGCGCACGCTCAGGTTAGGCTGGGTGGATCGCAGGCGACCGCAGGATTCCAGAATCGCGTAGGAGAGCGGGTTCACCGCGTCCATAGGCTCACCGTTAACCAGCTTCTGGCCGCCGATGGTGACGTTCTGGTACAGCGGGCTACCTGCGGAAGCTTTAGAGTGCGAGCCGGAGCGGATTTTGTTCACCTCCAGCAGCTTCAGCCAGCAGCTGTGCAGCAGCTCGATGGCGTGCTCGCGATCCAGGCTCTGGTCCAGCTCCACGTCGCGGCGATAGTACGGGTAAAGGTACTGGTCCATACGGGCGAAGGAAACGGAGTGACCGTTGGACTCAATTTGCAGGATTAGCTGAATGAAGTAGCACAGCTGTAGCGCCTGCCAGAAGGTTTTTGGCGGCTCGTGAGCAATCACGTCGCAGTTTTCTGCCATCGCCAGCAGCTCGTCGCGGCGGCTTACGCGGGTTTCGGTGGAGGCCATTTCACGCGCCAGTTCGGCAAAGCGTTTGATGTGCAGGCTCACCGCTTCCAGCACGATATCGATCGCCTTCAGGAACTGATCGCCGTGCAGGTCTTCCAGCACCGTCAGGTTGATGCGTGAGCGGCGCTCGGCCACTTTGGCGCGCAGGCCGTCGAGACCTTTCTCCAGCACCAGCGGGAAGTTCACCGCCAGGTGCGCGTCGCCGGAGGTCATGTTGCCTTCGGCTTTGATGATGCCGGTTTCCAGCAGGCCTTTCTGCTCGTCGGTGAACATGCCGTAGCAGCGATCCTGCACCGTCTGGCCGCGCCACCACGGGCAGATCGCATGCAGCACGCGCTTGTTCTCTTCGCTCACCGCAAAGCCCGCGCCCGGACGGTCCGCCAGATCGTCAATCTCTTTCTCAATCCAGGAGACGGTATATTCCGGGAAGATCGGCGCGGCGCGCACTTCGCTGGCCTGGTTACCGATGATCAGCTCGTCGTGCTTGATCCAGATGGTACGCTTGGCCAGGTGATGCGCCAGCGCCAGGGCGCGGCGCACCGGGATCGGCTTGTCCAGATGCTGCTGATACATTTCGGTATAGTGCTGCGCGCGTTCGGTACAGACCGGCGGCTTAACGATATGCACCAGAGCCGTTTTGTGCGCCTTGATGCGCTCGCTGAGGGTGTTGAGATTCAGGGTGGTCATAAGTTTATCCTCGTAAGGTCGCGGTTAACCCTTTCTGGCAGGCATACTGCTGTGCGAAGTCCAGCAGGGCAGGGTTATCCAGCGGTTTGTCAGGGGCAGAGTAGGGTTGGCCGAGCAGGGTGTATTTGTTCATGCCCAGCGTGTGATACGGCAGAAAATGAATATCATCGACGCCGAGTTCATCGGCGGCGAAATTGGTAATGGCGGTAACGGACGCTTCATCGGCGTTAAAGCCCTGGATCAGCGGCACGCGGATGGTGATCGTTTTCCCGGCGGCGGCCAGGCGTTTCAGGTTGTCCAGGATGCGCTTAGCCGAACCGTCCGTCCACTGCTTGAAAACGTCTCCGTCGACATGCTTCAGGTCGGCGAGGAACAGATCGACGTACGGTAATGACGGCTCAATATAGTGCCACGGCACGTGAAGGCAGGTTTCGACGGCGGTGTGGATACCCTGGTCGTGGCTGGCTTTAAACAGCGCGTGCGCCAGCTCCGGATTCATAAACGGCTCGCCGCCGGAAAGGGTGATCCCGCCGCCGCTGCGGTCGTAGAAGGGTTTATCGCGCAATACGGTCGCCATGATCTCTTCGACCTGCTGTTCTTCGCCGCAAACGGTCAGCGCCTGCGTCGGGCAGCAGTCGGTGAGGGCATCAAGCGTCTCTTCACTCAGCTTTTCGCGGTGGATGACCAGGCCATTCAGCGCGCGTTCGATGCAGCCCGGTGCCGCCTGCTGGCACAGGTCGCAGCCGTCCAGGCACAGACGCGCATCAAACAGCACGTCCCGGCTGCGGGAGCGGCTTTCCGGGTTCTGACACCAGCGACAGCCCAGCGAGCAGCCTTTCAGGAATACCACGGTTCGAATACCTGGGCCGTCGTGGGTGGAGTAACGCTGTATATTGAAGATCATTTTTTTGCCCTCGGATTACATATGAAGATTAAATTACTTTCGAATGAAAGCCATCTTGATGTGGGTCAATTCCTGAGCAGGTTTTGCTGTGATAGGGTAAGTGCAGGCTAAATTTGAGGGTGACATCATGGAACTTTATCTCGACACATCTGACGTTGCGGCAGTCAAAAAGCTGGCGCGTATCTTCCCGCTGGCGGGCGTGACCACTAACCCAAGCATTGTGGCGGCGGGTAAAACCCCCCTGGAAGAGCTGCTGCCCGCGCTGCACGACGCGCTGGGCGGCAAGGGCCGGCTGTTCGCTCAGGTGATGGCGAAGACTGCCGAGGGGATGGTGGAAGACGCACGTAAGCTGCGCGCGATAATCAATGACCTGGTGGTGAAAGTGCCCGTGACCGCTGAAGGGCTGGCGGCGATCAAGATGCTGAAAGCGGAAGGGATCCCGACGCTGGGTACGGCGGTGTACGGTGCCGCGCAGGGGATGTTGTCCGCACTGGCGGGGGCTGAGTATGTGGCCCCTTACGTGAACCGCGTGGACGCGCAGGGCGGGGACGGGATCCAGACGGTGGTCGAACTGCAACAGTTGCTGACCCTGCACGCGCCGCAGTCAAAAGTGCTGGCGGCGAGCTTTAAAACCCCGCGCCAGGCGCTGGACTGCCTGCTGGCAGGGTGCGAGTCCATCACGCTGCCGCTGGACGTGGCGCAGCAGTTTATTACCTCTCCGGCGGTGGATGCGGCAATTGTGAAGTTTGAGCAGGACTGGCAGGGGGCGTTTGGGCGGACATCTATTTGATGGGTGTGGCCTGATGCCCTCACCCCAACCCTCTCCCACAGGGAGAGGGAGCAAACACTAAAACGGCAACCTGAAGGTTGCCGTTTGCTTTAACCTCCGCATACCTCACACCCGGGATTACGCATTAGCTTCATCTCGCGAAACTGGCAGGTCATCGCGTCATACATCACGATTTTACCCGCGGCGGGCGTGCCATAGTGCGCCAGCACTTTGATCGCCTCCATGGCCTGCAAGGAACCGATAACGCCAACCAGCGGCGCCATTACGCCCGCCTCGACGCAGGTGAGGGCATTCTCGCCAAACAGACGGCTCAGGCAGCGGTAGCAGGGCTCTCCTTCAGCGTAGGTGAAGACGGTGATTTGCCCCTCCATGCGGATGGCCGCGCCGGAAATCAGCGGCGTTTTATGGGCAAAGCAGCCCGCATTGAGCTGGTTGCGAATGGCGACGTTATCGGTGCAGTCCAGCACCAGGTCATGCCGTGCAATCTGCGCAAACAGCGCGTCGTCATCCAGCATCGCGTCAATCAGGGTGAACTGAACGTTGGGGTTAATGCGCGCCAGCGCCGTGCGTGCTGATTCCACTTTAGGCTGACCGACCGTCGCGTCGCTGTGCAGCGTCTGGCGTTGCAGGTTGGACACCGACACGGTGTCGAAATCCAGCAGCATCATGCTGCCGACGCCCGCCGCAGCCAGGTATTGCGCTGCCGCGCAGCCCAGCCCGCCAAGACCAACAACCAGCACGCTGGCCGCCTTGAGCGCCTCCTGACCCTCGAAATCAAATCCGCGCAGCACGATCTGGCGGTTATAGCGCATCATCTCCGGGTCGCTCAGTTCCATCGTCATGTCAGCCTCCGAACAGGTGGTTAAAGCGTTCCACTTCAACCCATTCGCCCGCCTCAACGTGGCCGCGATCGCGCTCCAGCACGATAAAGCAGTTACCCTGGCTGAAGGAGCTAAAGATGTGCGAACCCTGATGCCCGGTGGTGCTCACCTCCAGCTCGCCGTCGGCGTTGCGCGCCAGAATGCCGCGCTGGAAATCGAGACGGCCCGGTGATTTTTTGAGGCGCGTTGCCGCCCGCACGCGCACACGTTCCGGCAGCGGGCTGGCATTGTTGCCTGAAAGCTTCGCCAGCAGCGGGATCACCAGCTGGTAGAAGGTCAGCGCGGCAGAGACCGGGTTACCCGGCAGGCCACAGAACCAGCTGTGCGGAAGTTTACCAAACGCGAACGGTTTGCCCGGCTTAATCGCCAGCTTCCAGAAGGCGATTTCACCCAGCTCTTCAAGCAAGGTTTTGGTGTAATCCGCTTCGCCAACCGAAACGCCGCCGGAGCTGATCACCACGTCGGCAGAGGCGTCAGCGTCGATAAACGCCGAGCGCAGTTTTTGCGGATCGTCAGGAATGATACCGAGGTTAATCACCTCGCAGCCCAGCTGCTCAAGCATCAGGTGCACCGCCAGACGGTTGGTGTCGTAAATCTGCCCCTCGTTCAGCGGCTGACCCGGAAGCTGTAGCTCGTCTCCCGTGGAGAACACCGCTACGCGCACTTTGCGGACCACGTCAATCTCCGCGATGCCAAGCGATGCCAGCACCGGCAGTTCGGCGACCGTCAGTTTTTGCCCGGCGGCAAAGACCGTTGCGCCCAGGGTAATGTCTTCCCCGATATGGCGGATATTCTGTCCCGCTTTGACGCTGGCGGTAAAACGCACGCCGTCGTCCGTTTGTTCGGTCTCTTCCTGCATCACCACGGCTTCACAGCCCGTTGGCACCGGCGCGCCGGTCATAATGCGCACGCAGGTGCCCGCTGGCCACTCACCGTTGAACGGCTGCCCGGCAAACGCTTTCCCTGCCACCGGCAGCGGCTGACCCGTTTGCAGATCCGCCAGACGTACGGCATAGCCGTCCATCGCCGCGTTATCGAACCCCGGCACGTTCAGCGGCGAGACGATATCGCGCGCGGCAATACGGCCAAAACAGCGCACAAGCGGCAGCGTCTCAACGTCGTGCAGGGGAGTAATACGATCAAGCATCTGCGAGAGTGCCGTCTCAAGCGGCATCAGTCCGGCGGTAAAATCCATGGTGGGCTCCTGCGGAGTAACAACGAAAGCGCTCATTATGGCAGAAAAGTGCGGCTAACTGTATGACCCGATGGGTGTACGCTTTACATCACAGTTGCGTCTTTCTATATTCAAAAATCATCTGAAGATTCGTCGACGATAATGATATTTATAGAAAAAGCAGCCAGCCAGGCTGATGGGTGATGCGAAATGAGTAAAGCGGTTATCGCAATTCATGGCGGTGCCGGGGCAATCACCCGTGCACAGCTCAGTCCCGAGCAGGAGAAGCGTTATATTGATGCGCTGAACGCCATTGTGGAAACAGGCCAGCGGATGCTGGAAGCGGGCGACAGCGCGCTGGACGTGGTGACCGAAGCGGTGCGCCTGCTGGAGGAGTGTCCGCTGTTTAATGCCGGTATTGGCTCGGTCTTTACGCGCGATGAAACGCACGAGCTGGATGCCTGCGTGATGGACGGCGTCACCCTGAAAGCGGGCGCGGTAGCGGGCGTCAGCCGTCTGCGTAATCCGGTGCTGGCCGCGCGTCTGGTGATGGAACAAAGCCCGCATGTGCTGCTGGCCGGGGCGGGGGCGGAAAAATTTGCCGTCGAGCACGGTATGGACACGGTCTCGCCCGAGCTTTTTTCCACCGAGGAGCGTTACCGGCAACTGCTGGAGGCCCGTACAGCGGGGATGACGCAGCTGGACCATGCCGCGCCGCTCGATGAACGCAGCAAAATGGGCACGGTAGGCGCGGTGGCGCTGGATAAAGCCGGTAACCTCGCCGCCGCGACGTCGACAGGCGGCATGACCAACAAACTTCCCGGTCGCGTCGGCGACAGCCCGCTGCCGGGGGCCGGGTGTTACGCCAATAACGCCACCGCGGCGGTGTCATGCACCGGCACCGGCGAAGTGTTTATCCGCGCGCTGGCGGCCTACGACATTACCGCACTAATGGATTACGGCGGATTAAGCCTGAGTGAAGCCTGCGAGCGGGTAGTGATGGAGAAACTGCCGGCGCTGGGCGGGATTGGCGGCTTAATTGCGGTGGATCGGGAGGGCAACGTGGCTCTGCCGTTCAACAGTGAAGGGATGTACCGGGCGTGGGGGTATGCCGGCGATGCGCCCAGCACAGGCATTTATCGTGAATAAGGGGGCATTGCGTGCCGCACCGTGAAGAGCTGGACAACTGCGAAGTGCTGGCTGTCCACCAACTGAATATTGCGTTTCAGGAAGAGCGGCAGTTCATCCCCGCAGTACAGAATTTATCGTTTTCGCTCAGGCGCGGCGAGACGCTGGCGATTGTTGGCGAATCAGGTTCCGGTAAATCCGTTACCGCGCTGGCGCTGATGCGTCTGCTTGAGCAGACGGGCGGGCAGGTCACCAGCGAGCGGATGCTGTTGCGCCGTCGCAACCGTCAGGTTATCGATCTCAACGAGCTGAGCGCGTCCCGGATGCAGGGTGTGCGCGGGGCAGATATTGCGATGATTTTTCAGGAGCCGATGACCTCCCTGAACCCGGTTTTCCCGGTGGGCGAGCAGATTGCCGAATCTATCCGCCTGCATCAGGGACTGAGCGGTGATGAGGCGCTCAACGAAGCAAAACGGATGCTGGAGCTGGTGCGTATCCCTGAGGCGCACGCGATTTTGTCCCGCTACCCGCATCAGCTTTCCGGCGGCATGCGCCAGCGGGTGATGATTGCGATGGCGCTGTCGTGCCGTCCGGTGGTACTCATTGCGGACGAACCCACCACGGCGCTGGATGTCACCATTCAGGCCCAGATCCTGCAACTGATTAAGGTGTTGCAGCAGGAGATGGAGATGGGGGTGATTTTCATCACCCACGATATGGGGGTGGTGGCGGACATTGCCGATCGGGTGCTGGTTATGCATCAGGGCAATGCCGTGGAAACCGGCACGGTGGAGCAGGTCTTTCATGCGCCGGTGCATTCTTATACCAAAGCGCTGCTGGCGGCGGTCCCGCGTCTGGGGGCCATGAATGGCAGTGATTTTCCGCGCCGTTTTCCGCTGATCTCACAGACCGAACAGGGTAAGCAGGAAGACGAAACCGAGCAGGATACGGTGGTTCCCGGCAGGCCAATCCTCGAAGTGCGTGACCTGGTGACCCGTTTCCCGCTGCGTAGCGGGATCCTCAATCGCGTGAAGCGCGAAGTGCATGCGGTTGAAAACGTCAGTTTTGATCTCTGGCCGGGCGAAACGCTGGCGCTGGTGGGGGAGTCCGGCTGCGGTAAATCCACCACCGGACGGGCGCTGCTCAGGCTGGTGGCGTCGCAGGAGGGGAGCATCACCTTCAACGGTGAGCGCATCGACACGCTACCTAACAGTAAATTGCAGGCGGTACGCCGGGATATTCAGTTTATATTCCAGGATCCTTATGCGTCGCTCGATCCGCGCCATACGGTGGGGTACTCGATTATGGAGCCGCTGCGGGTGCATAACCTGCTCGACGGTGAAGCCGCGCAGCGCCGCGTCGCGTGGCTGCTGGAGCGCGTGGGCCTGAAGCCGGAGCATGCCTGGCGTTATCCGCACGAATTTTCTGGCGGTCAGCGACAGCGTATCTGCATAGCCCGGGCATTAGCCCTGAATCCGAAGGTGGTGATTGCGGATGAGTCCGTGTCAGCGCTGGATGTCTCCATCCGCGCGCAAATCATCAATCTCCTGCTCGATTTACAGCGGGATTTAGGCATTGCGTTTCTGTTTATCTCCCACGATATGGCGGTGGTGGAGCGGATCAGCCATCGCGTGGCGGTGATGTACATGGGGCAAATAGTTGAAATCGGCCCCCGTCGGGCGGTGTTTGAAAACCCGCAGCACCCGTACACCCGCAAGCTGATGGCCGCCGTACCGGTTGCCGATCCTGAGCATCGTCACGCCCAGCGCGTGCTGTTGCAGGACGAAATGCCGAGCAATATTCGTAAACGGGGCGAAACCCTTGAGCGCGTGGCGCTGCGTGAGGTGGGTCCCGGTCATTTTGTCGCACCACCGCGTCAGGGCAATGCATTCTCGCGGTTATAACTTACAACAGGCAGGAGAACACAATGGTTCCTTTTGTTGCTCGTCAATGGCTGCTTGCCGCGAGCGTGACGGCTGCGCTGGCCGCCGCCCCCGCGTTCGCGGCGAAAGATGTGGTGGTGGCTGTGGGGTCTAACTTCACGACGCTGGATCCGTATGATGCTAACGACACCCTTTCTCAG
This sequence comes from Enterobacter cloacae complex sp. 677-3DZ2D5B, assembly GCF_004136695.1. Taxonomy (NCBI): domain Bacteria; kingdom Pseudomonadati; phylum Pseudomonadota; class Gammaproteobacteria; order Enterobacterales; family Enterobacteriaceae; genus Enterobacter; species Enterobacter cloacae complex sp. 677-3DZ2D5B. The sequence continues at coordinate 260,956 of NZ_QFLS01000001.1, forward strand.
GCGGTGGCAAAATCTTTCTACCAGGGGCTGTTCGGCCTGGACCGCGAGATGAAGCTGAAAAACGTGCTGGCGGAAGGCTATACCGTGTCGGACGATGGGCTGGTCTATACCGTTAAGCTCCGTACCGGCGTGAAGTTCCAGGACGGCACCGACTTCAACGCCGAGGCGGTTAAGATCAACCTGGACCGTGCCAGCAATCCGGAGAACGGCCTTAAGCGCTACAACCTGTATAAAAATATCGCCAGCACCGAGGCGGTTGACCCGGCGACGGTGAAGATCACCCTGAAAGAGCCGTTCTCGGCGTTTATCAATATTCTGGCGCATCCCGCGACGGCGATGATTTCGCCCGCCGCCCTGAAAAAATACGGCAAAGAGATTGGCTTCCACCCGGTGGGAACCGGGCCGTACGAACTGCTTACCTGGAACCAGACCGATTTTGTGAAGGTGAAAAAATTCGCCGGATACTGGCAGCAGGGGCTGCCGAAGCTGGATACCATCACCTGGCGTCCGGTCGTGGACAACAATACCCGTGCCGCGATGTTGCAAACCGGCGAAGCGCAGTTTGCCTTCCCGATCCCTTACGAACAGGCGGCGCTGCTGGCGAAAAACAGCAAGCTGGAGCTGGTGGCCAGCCCGTCGATTATGCAGCGCTACATCAGCATGAACGTCACGCAGAAACCGTTCGATAACCCGAAGGTGCGCGAAGCCATCAACTACGCCATTAACCGTCAGGCGCTGGTGAAGGTGGCCTTTGCCGGTTACGCCACTCCCGCGACGGGCGTGATGCCGCCAGCCATCGAGTATGCGCAGAGCTACCAGCCATGGCCGTACGATCCGGCGAAAGCGCGGGAGCTGCTGAAAGAGGCGGGCTATCCGAACGGCTTTAGCACCACGCTGTGGTCGTCTCATAACCACAGTACCGCGCAGAAGGTGCTGCAATTTACCCAGCAGCAGCTGGCGCAGGTGGGCATTAAAGCCAGGGTCACGGCGATGGATGCCGGACAGCGAGCGGCGGAAGTAGAAGGCAAAGGGCAGAAAGAGAGCGGCGTGCGGATGTTCTACACCGGCTGGACGGCTTCAACCGGCGAAGCGGACTGGTCCCTGTCGCCGCTGTTCGCTTCCCAGAACTGGCCGCCAACGCTGTTCAATACCGCGTTCTACAGTAATCCGCAGGTGGATAAAGATCTGGCCGATGCCCTGAAAACCACCAAACCGGAAGAGAAAGCGCGCCTGTACAAAGAGGCGCAGGACATTATCTGGAAAGAGTCGCCGTGGGTGCCGCTGGTGGTGGAAAAACTGGTCTCAGCCCACAACAAAGCGCTGACCGGTTTTTACATCATGCCGGATACGGGCTTTAGCTTTGATGACGCGGATTTAAAATAAAACTCATGCTGAATTATGTGTGTAAACGCCTGCTGGGGCTTATCCCGACGCTGCTGATTGTGGCCGTGCTGGTGTTTTTGTTTGTCCATATGCTGCCCGGCGATCCAGCGCGTTTGATTGCCGGACCGGAAGCGGATGCGACGGTTATTGAACTGGTGCGTAAACAGCTCGGTCTTGACCAGCCGCTGTACAGGCAATTTCTGCGTTACATTGGCAATGTCCTTCAGGGCGATTTCGGCATCTCAATGGTGTCGCGTCGTCCGGTGTCGGAGGAGATTGCCAGCCGCTTTATGCCTACCTTCTGGTTAACGATTGCCAGTATGAGCTGGGCGGTAGTGTTTGGCCTGGGAGCGGGGATTGTCGCCGCCGTCTGGCGCAACCGCTGGCCGGATAAGCTCGGTATGGCGCTGGCGGTCACCGGCATCTCTTTCCCGGCGTTTGCGCTGGGCATGCTACTGATGCAGATTTTCTCCGTTGAGCTGGGCTGGTTGCCGACCGTCGGGGCCGACACCTGGAAGCACTACATTCTTCCCTCTATGACGCTTGGCGCGGCCGTTGCGGCGGTGATGGCTCGGTTTACCCGCGCCTCGTTTGTCGACGTGCTGAGCGAAGATTACATTCGCACCGCGCGGGCAAAAGGGGTGAGTGAGAAATGGGTCATTCTGAAGCATGGTTTTCGTAATGCGATGATACCGGTGGTCACGATGATGGGGCTACAGTTCGGCTTCCTGCTGGGCGGCTCTATTGTGGTTGAGAAGGTCTTTAACTGGCCGGGGCTGGGGCGCCTGCTGGTCGACTCGGTCGATATGCGTGACTATCCGGTCATTCAGGCTGAAGTCCTGCTTTTCTCGCTGGAGTTTATTCTTATCAACTTAGTGGTGGATGTGCTATACGCCGCCATTAACCCGGCCATCAGGTATAAGTAAGATGCGATTACTGAACTGGCGTCGCCAGGCCATTTTAAACGCTATGCCGGGGATCAGGCCGGACCATATTCGCACCCCGTGGATTGAGTTCTGGCGTCGATTCCGTCGTCAGCCCGTCGCTATGGTCGCCGGGTTGTTTGTGTTACTGCTGATCCTGGTGGCGATTATCGCCCCCTGGTTAGCCCCGTTTGATGCGGAAAACTACTTCGATTACGACCGGCTGAACGATGGACCGTCGATGATGCACTGGTTTGGCGTGGACTCGCTCGGGCGCGATATTTTCAGCCGCGTGCTGGTAGGGGCGCAGATCTCGCTGGCGGCCGGGGTCTTTGCGGTGCTGATGGGCGCAGCAATTGGCACCGTGTTGGGGCTGGTGGCCGGGTACTACGAAGGCTGGTGGGACCGCATCATCATGCGTATCTGCGATGTGCTGTTTGCCTTTCCCGGTATTCTGCTGGCGATTGCCGTGGTGGCGGTGATGGGCAGCGGCATGGCGAACGTCATCATCGCCGTGGCGGTATTCTCGATTCCCGCTTTCGCGCGTCTGGTACGTGGCAACACGCTGGTGCTGAAGCAGCAGACCTTTATCGAGTCGGCGCGCAGCATGGGAGCCAGCGATGCCACCATCCTGTTCAGCCATATTCTGCCGGGAACGGTCTCGTCTATCGTGGTCTATTTCACCATGCGCATAGGCGTGTCGATTATCTCGGCGGCCAGCCTGTCGTTTCTGGGGTTAGGCGCACAGCCGCCGACGCCGGAGTGGGGCGCGATGCTGAACGAGGCGCGGGCGGATATGGTGATTGCGCCACACGTGGCGATCTTCCCGAGCCTGGCGATTTTCCTGACCGTGCTGGCGTTTAATTTACTGGGGGATGGGCTGCGCGACGCGCTGGATCCGCGGATAAAAGGGTAGTGCTGTGGAATGTGCCGGGTGGCGGCGACGCCTTACCCGGCCTAGAACAGAGGCGTGGGGAGATTAAACCCGGCTGCCCCACAAATCATACTCGTCGGCGTTTTCGACCTTCACGCGAATAATATCGCCCGGCTTGACGTTGGTTTCGCCGTTCAGGTACACCGCGCCGTCGATTTCAGGCGCATCCGCCATGCTGCGGCCAATCGCGCCTTCTTCGTCCACTTCGTCGATAATCACCAGAATTTCGCGGCCCACTTTCTCCTGCAAGCGTTCAGCAGAGATCTGCTGTTGCAGCTGCATAAAGCGGTTCCAGCGCTCCTCTTTTACCTCTTCCGGTACCTGGTCCGCCAGCTCGTTGGCCGTTGCGCCTTCAACCGGGCTGTACTTGAAGCAGCCGACGCGATCCAGACGCGCCTCTTTCAGGAAGTCGAGCAGCATCTGGAAATCTTCTTCGGTTTCACCCGGGAAGCCGACAATAAAGGTGGAGCGCAGGGTCAGATCCGGACAGATTTCACGCCACTGCTTGATGCGCGCCAGCTGGCGGTCAACGGAGCCAGGGCGTTTCATCAGCTTCAGAATGCGCGGGCTGGCATGCTGTAGCGGGATATCCAGGTACGGCAGGATTTTGCCTTCCGCCATCAGCGGGATCACATCGTCAACGTGCGGGTACGGGTAGACGTAGTGCAGACGCGTCCAGATCCCGAGCTTAGCCAGCTGCTCGCACAGGCCGACCATGCTGGTTTTCACTGGCTCACCGTTGTGGAAACCGGAACGGTGTTTAACGTCCACGCCGTAGGCGGAGGTGTCCTGGGAGATGACCAGCAGCTCCTTCACGCCCGCGTCGGCCAGGCGTTTGGCTTCTGCCAGCACCTCGCCAATCGGACGGCTCACCAGATCGCCACGCATCGACGGGATGATGCAGAAGGTGCAGCGATGGTTGCAGCCTTCGGAAATTTTCAGGTAGGCGTAGTGGCGCGGCGTCAGCTTCACGCCCTGTTCCGGCACCAGGCTCAGGAACGGGTTGTGCTTTGGTTTGGGGACGTAGTGATGAACATGTTCCAGCACCTGCTCGTAGCTGTGTGGACCGGTGATCTCCAGCACCTTCGGGTGCACTTCACGGATCTGGTCTTCTTTTGCGCCCAGGCAGCCGGTCACAATCACTTTGCCGTTTTCCGTCAGGGCTTCACCAATGGCTTCCAGGGATTCCTGAACCGCGCTGTCGATAAAGCCGCAGGTGTTGACGATCACCATGTCGGCGTTGTCGTAGCTTGGCATCACGTCATAGCCTTCAGTGCGAAGTTCAGTCAGGATGCGTTCGGAGTCCACCAGGTTCTTCGGGCACCCTAATGATATAAATCCAATCTTAGACATTTTTTTGTACAATCAGTTGCTCACAATGCCGGGGATTATATAGATGCCGCAACTTTATAGCTACATCAGGTGGTCAACAGATAGGCAGGATAAAAGGACTACCAGAACCAGACAGGTAGCGGCGGCGAAAGCCTATGCTGAAGAAGCTGGCCTTGAAATGGTTGAAATTATTGAGCCTGGCGTAAGTGCTTTTCGCGGAAAGAACCGGGCGGGTAAGTTGGGCGACTTCATTGACGCCGTAAAAAACGCTGCTATACCGTCTGACTCATGGCTTTACTGTGAGAATCTTGACCGCCTTTCACGTGATCAGGTGGATGAAGCACTGCGTTTATTCCTTGAGTTGATAGGTTTAGGGCTAACGATTGTCACGGGAATGGATCGGAAGGTTTATAACCGAGATACCATCAGACAAAACCCTACTGATCTTATGATTTCTATTCTGATGTTTATCCGTGGCAATGAAGAGTCCGAAACGAAATCTAACAGGACTGTAGGTAATGTTGTTGCTTTGGTCGAACGCCACAAAGAAGGCTTGCCAGTAAACATCAAGTCAGTTGGCCGACATCCATTCTGGATAGATGATACTGGATCACAATATGAAGCAGTAAAAAAACATCCTTTTTACTGGAATATTGCCCGAGAAATAATTGATATGTTCTTGTCTGGCAATGGTGTTTACAGTGTTAAGAAATACCTTGATGAGAAATATCCAAATGGTTTGAAGGGAAGGGAGTGGGATTACCAAGTACTAAAAAAAATGCGTGATAACCGTGCATTGATTGGAGAACGTACTATAAATCTTAGAGGTGTACCTTATAAGTTAGAAAATTATTATCCGTGGTTGTGCAAAGATGAAGCTGAGTTTTTCTTATTGGAAAAAAGGAAACAACAAAACAACTACAAATCAAAAAAAGATGGTGCAGACACAATAAAATTACTTTCTGGTCTTTCTATTCTCAGATGTAGTAAATGTGGCGGGACTATGCATTCATTTATGAATCATGGTAAAGCTCGATACATCTGTACTAATGGGGTACATCTACAAAAAAATTGTTCAGGTTGGTCAATTACAGCACAATTAGTTGAACATTGTACTATGATTGCACTCCTAATTGGCTACATGGATAAAAGTAGAAAAAATGGTAGTGATACAACCCTAATAGAAGAAGAACTCAATGAAAAAGAAAAATTGATCAAATCTTTAGATTCTAAAATTTCAAATTTGGTTACTGCAATAGCTATTGCACCTGATGTAAATTCTTTGGCTCATTCTTTGAACGAAATTAATAGCAAGAGAAAGGAACTTGTTTTATCCGTAGAGAAATTGAAAGAAAGATTAGTTTCATTACAAGGAAAAGGTTCTTTTGAAGTAGATATCATGGAATTTCTTATCCTTATTCAATGGGCTGTTTTTACGAACATGGAAGATAATGATAGGGATAAGATCAGAAAGATTATAGATGCAATTATTGAATATATCGTCGTAGATAAAACAAATGATTGTATAACTATAAAAATTAAATATTATGGTAATGATGAAGTTTTGGTGTTCGGTGGCGTTGATAGAAAACCACATTGGCGGTTTTCTATCGATTTTGATACAGGGAAAGAGGGGGCACTAACAGTACTTGAAAATGATCTAATAAATATGCCTGAAATCCAAAAGGCAGTAGGTTACTTGCATAAATTAAAAGAAAGTTATGTAGCAATGTATGATGCTGCGGTAACTATGCTTTCCGAAGTTGGTTATCCTGAAATTAAAGGTTCACAATTTTGGCCTAATACTGGTAAGCACGAGAAAGTTACGGTTGCTTTTGAAGGTATTGTATACACTATTTCATTTAACGGTAGATTGCCTAAAGCGATTACAAGTGCACTCGAAACGACAGGGTTAACTCGTCAACAATTTATTGAAAATTTCAAAGTACAATAAAGTATTTTAACCCCATTCATTTTTAATAAGCCCCAAAAGGGGCTATTTTGCACCAATTTTTTACCCTCAGTACTAAATACTATAAATAATGTACTTGAGAGGATATATGAATTTGTTCGTTAAAGTTATTTTAGAAGTACTGGCATTCGTTTTTTGCGTTTGTGTACTATTACCATTCTACATGGTTTGTTTAATCATCTACATGATCTTAGGTGCACTAACACTACCTTTGAAGATACCAGTAATAAATAGATGGGTTAGGAACTACCTGAAACGGGAGAAATAAACATGGTATAATATAGGTTTAGAGTACTCAATGCTGTTTCCCAACTTCTTCAGTACTTCCAGATTAAATCAACCATAGGATTTAAAAATCCGTGAAACGATTTTTATTTAAATCCTATACTACTAATGTCTTCAACATATCTCACATGTTCCGAAGAAAAATAATAAATAATATATAGATTGTGACTCATCTATCCTTCCATTGAAAAGATACCCTACGCCGTAGGGTTCTTTTTTCATGGGATTTATTACGAAATCGAAATCATTTAATAAGGAAAAACAAATGAAAAACAAAAAGGATGTAAAAACTAATTGTGTGACCGTGCGATTAACTGACACTCAGTTAACCGCATTGCAGGAACTATCTAAGAGTGGAGTGTGCCAGCGAGAAAATTCACTCGCAAGTGCTCTTCAGTACTTATTGACGCAATACATTATTCTAAAAAAAGGTTAATGCTGTACGCCTAATAAAGTTATAGCAAATGGTGAGACAGGATGTTTCGCCACAAAAGAAAGGAATCTTAAAATGGAAAGAGTTAATGATTTAAAAAATGTACGTGAACATAATGATTATCCTCATTTAAAAGAAGGTCGCAAGGCATTCAATAATATGTTCGATAGAACGCTATATAATCCTGATTATGCTGATGTAAGTATTGGTGAAGGATTTAGCAAACTAACATCATTTTTAGATTGGCATGAACAGAATTATGAAGAGCATTGGCAACTTGATAAAGATATACTAAATCCATGTTCACGAGAGTACTCACCTCAAAACTGTATGTATGTTCCTCCTGAAGTTAACCAACTCTTCAAAAGTACCAAACCTGGTAAGTACATGAAAGGTGTTGAAGCATCAGGTGAGAAGTTTAGGGCGTATTGTAGTGTTGATAGGAAAAAGATTTGTTTAGGTACTTATCCCACAGAACTTGAAGCACATGAAGTACATATGAAGTGGCGTAAGGCACGTTTGATAGAACTCGCTGAGAAGTACAAGGAATATGAAAAACTAAGTGCGGCACTATTAGAACACGCCAACAAAATTTAATAAAAAAGGCACTACATGGAGGTAGTGCCATAAAATATATGGAGATATTATATAATGTTTAACTATTTATCGAAAAATAAAATGAAGTTTATCAGCGGTGATTGTGGTAGTGGTAAAACACACTCGTTGGTACAACAAATTTTACGAACACCAGATAACTATATTGTTGTGCAGGGTACATTACATCTTACACAGCAGACCGCAAAAGATTTAGGTGAAGTGGCAAAACTAATCACATCAGTAACATCAAAAAATGTTCATGAGGATATAATTGAGTTTTTACTAAACCCTACACACCGTGTACTAATAATAACTGATATTGCTTTCCTAAAGATTCGAGATATGACGTTACTACAAAAATGGAAAATCTATCTTGATGATGTTGTTTCTTTCCATCACTTTGCTACACCTAATACAAACCAGAAATCACTCATTGAGAATGAGTTGTTTCATAGCTTTGAAGCAGTAGGTGATAATCACGTAACGGCTAAACCTGTCACTGATTTTGATGATGTAGTACTTGAAAATGCCGCTAAAGCGTTTGCTTTCGTGCAGCAGTACGATCACTTTCTTTTCAATGCACGTTTCTTTGAGAAAGTAGGTGGTACTAATCAGTACAAGCAGGAGAAAGACCAGCTACAGGTTATGTCATGGGTAAACTTAAAACGCTTCTTGGGGCTTGATATTACCTTTATGGCTAATGATTTTGAGAACACCCTTGTGTACTTGTCATCCCCTGATAGTTTTGAACGTACAACATTGTCACTTAGAGAGCGTACAGTACCACTAAATCAACGCATGAGAGTACATTACTTTAGTGATGTACCTTTGACGGCATCACTACGTTCAAACTCCCCAGAACAGTTTGAGAAGGTTTTAGCATGGGTAAGAGAGAACCTTACTGATTACATCTTTACCGTGAACAGCGATCAGAGTGAAAAGGTACTTAACGGTAAGTATGTACCGCCTAAAAGCCGTGGTATCAATGATTACAAGAACTATACAAAAGCCGTTTGGTTAAGTAGTCTCAAACCTTCCAATGTAGAAGTAAAACAGTGTGAACTAATGTTTGGTCTTACATACGAACAGATAGTACAGGCACGAGAGAAGGAAGAACTATATCAATTCGTACAGCGTACCAAACTACGCGATTATAAAAGTGATGAAGTAGTAGATATCTATGTGTTCGATAAAGAACAAGCACTTTCACTTTCAGATACACCTATCTTCATAGATTTAGGAATTGAAGTAACTAATAGTGCCAAATCAGTTAGTACTTTTGTTCCTTTGAATCTCAGTACTTCACAGAAGAAGGCATACCAACGCATATCTCTTGAACATTTCCCTACAATTGAGTTATTCAATAAGTGGATGAACAAGGAAGCACAGTTAGTACTCAATGAACAACAAAGAGCACATTTTGTATCCAAGTACAATTCACTCCTATGATCATAAAAATGTCTCTAAAAACTATCTAATATTATAGGTACAAAAAGGAGACAAAATAAAATGAAAGGCGGGGAACAAGAACAAAAAGAACGGGCTTTGCTCGTTCTTTTTTTCGCAGTGAATCCGACATAAGGCGGTTGCTTGCAACTGCCTTTATAAAGGTCAATCAATATAAAGAAGCACAAACGCTAACGCGTTCGGCTTTGAATTTCTATTTCTATGTACTCGCCTGAGTAGTTAATGTACTTCTTCTTGAAAGTACCTAATACTTGCGAGTACATACAAATATCATTCAATTTCTTTTTGACTAAGTACATACATATCCCTTTTGTATTAAGTACACAAAAATAGGGGGCGGCACTATGTGCCTAAAATATTTCGCTGTACCGCTTCGCTCAAAGGGCGGGGTATCGGGCTGTTAAAGCCCTTAATGTACTTACACATACCAATGTAATTTTTTTAACCAGAGGGGTGAAGTTCTTTGTACAGAAACTTCATTTAGTGAGTGTTATTGACTGCTTTTCGTATAAAACAAATAAATACAATAACAATCAAGAAGTGACTTTGTTTTATTACGTAAAGTAAAAAATTAAAACTAAGTGATATTTATTAGAAAAGGAAAAGCTAATGCATAAAAAATATTTCCAGTTATTAAGATATAAAATGGTACATGGTGAATCTTTTATCGATGAAGTAGAAGCAGTACTGTACAATCCTTTCGCATATCCCAAATATAGAGTTCAAGTATTAGTACCTAAAGAGTATGATTTTGAACTGATTTCTGATTATCTTTATTTTATAAAAGATGCTGATAATGAGCGTAAGGATTTAGTAATTACACTACTGGCAATTTATGTAAAAGAAGACGTTGAAAGATTCTTAGAGCTTGTAAGTACTGGTAATGGTATGTGAGGTACTTAAAGTGATTAGAATGGAATTTTACTCATACGATGATGGTACATACTACTTTCTCTATGTTACCGAGGAAGTAAGGATTGAAACAAACGGCGTTTCAGGCATACAGTTAGAAACGCGTGATTCGAGGGTAAGGGATTTAGGCGACCCATACACGTACTTATTAAATATCACTGAATGTAAGGACGAGTACTTTAACGAATCATTGATCAATCCAAATATTGATACAGTGATTAAAGCTGTTAGTATGTTAATACATTGCTTAGAGGTAAAAAACGCCCACTAAGGGGCGTTCTCTTGAGTGTTATATTCTTCATAAGTATGTTTTCTAAACTTAAAGTAACGATGACTACTATCATTATTTGATATTGTTTTTTTGACGGATTTACAACACAAATATGCTGTAAGAAAATTTAATAAAAAATACAGAAATAAAAAGAAGGATATGTAAAATAAGTTATATATGTATGCTTGAGATATTGAGACTACGAAGCATAAAAACCAGCTAAAAATAATAATAATACTTACCAATGAATTAATTTCGGATACCGAAGGTCGATAAGGTGTTTTTTTTTCGTAGAAATATACTTTGTAAAGATTTCCTGTTACATAAATCTCTAATTTATCAATAATATACTCCCAATTACATTGCCAGTATTTACTGCCAATATTAACAAAATAGAAACAAATTGAGAATAATGACCCTATTAATGCTGATGCCGGAGCGAAGTAGTTAAATTCTTTAGATGTGAAAAGAAAACCAAAAGTGGCAGTAATCACAGTAAAAAATGCAAAGAAATAAGTTGCACGCTTCCAGTATAAATCAATTTCAAATTTTCTAATGTCGTGTGCTTTTTCTAATGCAAGTTGCAACATTATATGTGTTCTTGAGTTCTCTTTGAAACTATTAATTTCTTTCCCAAAGAATAGTTTAAAGAATTTTTTATCGTCATTTTGTATTGTAATTGTTTCCCTTCTGCTCATTTATGTATCTCATCCAGAGTCAAAAAAATAAATACTTTACCAGTTATAAAACTATCAGTACACTCTCACGTTCACGCTACACCTACAAAGGGGTTTGGTTTGTTGTGGTGTAGGTGTGGCGTGAAACTTCGTAACATTTGTGAATCATGAACCAACTACTCCTGATCTGTAGATTATCAATAACCGAAACTGTTACTTCACCTTAAAGAAGGTTATAAATTTCTGCTTTTTGAATAGATTGTAGGCACTCTCTGAAGCAGCCAAACTTTCTAAATATTCCTTATAGTGTTGATTGAAACTTTTTCTACTTAACTCAAATCCTCGTTGATTGTTATTGGCATAATCAAAAAGGCTTGTTTGCACTGAAATATAAGCATTGCACGCAGATGCGTTAACATCTCTAAGAGACTTAGTGACTGCGAGGATAATGTCTTTATTTTCTACTTTGATTGACCATCTTTCCATAAGATCCAATTCTTTTATTAAATTGTCAATTTTTGATATAAATCCTCTATGTATATTCTCAAGTATTTCAAATTCTTCAGATTTTTTTAGATCAGGTTTTTTCAAACCATTATTTAATTCATTGAGATAGTTAAGGGCTGGATAAAGATCTTCTATAGTTTTAAATGTTGAGTTATATAGGCTATCAGTTGTAGATAAAATTTCCTCTGCTTTATCAAAACCCTTAGTGTGTGATCTTTGAGAAAACCATTGTTTGGCATTAAACGCGGCATATGCAGCAGCACCAGCCATTACCCAATCCGCTAATGTTCCAGTTATTTCATACCATGCCATAAGTTACCTCAATCAGTAAATAGTTTGCTATAGTGCTTTATTATATTGTTATGTGAGGATCGAACAGTTCTATACTTTTCACTTATCCTCATGTCGAAATCAAAACAAACAGGTAGTTTTAAAAAAATCTCTTCAGATCCTACAGATAATGCATCTCTTATTGTGTATGTCAAAGATAAATGTGAATCTATTATTTTAATAAAATGGCGTTCATTAATAGGCTGCAATCCCCAAAGATACATCCTTTCCATCGATGTACGTAAATTTATTATGTTTTTTCTATATATTGTTTCTCTTTGCAAAAGCTCTTCCCAAAGCAGCCTGAATTTAGTTTCATCATGTTGTTCATCAGGTTCTGTATTAATCAATTGTTTTACATCACTGTGCAAGTAAAAAGATTCCTGTTGTAACTTACAGAACTGATCAATAAGTTCATCTGCAAATTTAAATTTTCGCTCATTAAGTTTAGGTGAAAGCCAATCTTTAGCATTTACAGCAGCATACACAGCTACCCCTGCCATTACTGCATTACAGGCAGCACTAATCAGATCTGAACCATTGCCCCAATCCATGAATCACTTCCCGATAAAATCTTATGTATTGTATGTACCACAACCTTGTTTAAGGTGCTATCAAAACGGTAATTCACCCTGCATATCACAGAATGCATCATCCTTATCATGTGCCTCTAACATAGCTTGCTGTGCGTAGAACCAACTACCAACAGCAAAGATATCTACTGGCTGAGCTACCTCAAGCATAAAGTAGTATGCGTTACTTGAAGTCACACCGAACCAGTACAAACGAGTACCATCCTCATGAGGTGTTGTCTCGAACAAGACACATTGCCCGTCTTCAATACGTTCTAAGTACCCTCCAGGATGAACAACCACTATCCGTTGTCCACACTGCCAAAACATCTGAACACCCTTTCTTACGCTTGGATCAAACAGATTTTTATTGCCCATTTTCCTGCCCTCATATGAGTTTGTTGTACTGTAAATTTATACAGTGGTCTTGTGTTGATCAATACGAAACGCTAAAAATCACATAAAAATGATCATTTTCAATAGGTTAAGTAATGTTATTTGGTAGGGTAGCTCTATTATTGATATCTAAAAATGATCAATAATTGATCATCTACCATTTTTAGAGATATGCACGGATGATCACCAAGACCTTCATAGCAGAACCAATCATGACTACATCAGGCCAGCTCGTAGGATGTGAACTGTTAACCCGCTTCCATTGCGAAGATCTGCCTGTGCTTAACAGTAAGTACTTCATCATGGCTATGACGGTCGAAGGGAAGAAGGAACTACTGAAACAACAATTAGAGACTGTAGATTTTCATGCGTCATGGTTCAGAGAGCACCGGCTTTTCTGTACCGTTAACGTTGATACCGTACAGGCACGGCTATGTGTGTTTGACAGGGAGATTATTCAGCTATTGAATAAAATGGACTTCATCAGGCTTGAGATCTCAGAGAACTTTGAAGGGCTTGAACTTGGTATCAATCATCCAGTACTTAAAACACTGTTAAACGTTGGCTATCGATTGTTCCTTGATGATCTTGGTTCAGGCCGTGCCAACGTCGCAGCACTAACTACTGGATGCTATGAGGCGGTAAAACTTGATAGGGCGTTCTACCATCAGGAAGTACAGAAACCTACATTCAACGTACTGATGAAGAACATCATGAAGTACTGCCCGTATGTGATCGTTGAGGGAGTAGAGCAGCGGCAAGAACTACCAGTACTACGTGATACTGGAGTATCAGCGGTGCAAGGATATCTTTATCGTTCAGTGAACTTCTCTAAGGTGACATTTCTTTTATAAATCTAAGCCGCTGTAATGCGGCTTTACTCACCATCATCTAATTCATTTAAAAATCTGGCAAGAACATCTCCGTGGCATGGATAGGGTTTGCAATGGCAGCCAAGGATTTTTCCTCTATGTGCTTTAAGCTTTTCTTTGAAATCCTCCCCGCCTTTTAAGAAATTTCTATCAAAGTCGTACTTAAACTTTCTTATAACTTCATCACGATCACCATCGGCTCCTATCGCATAGGGATTACCCCATAAAGTACCGCGACCGCAATATACATCGAAGTGTTCGCCCCTGTCTTTGTTGGAAACAAACGTAATTTTATCCTTTATATACCTTACAGGAATTTGTGATGATAACGTTTCATAAACAGTTGTGAACTCCGGTTTCAATGCTGAATCAAAAATAATAGCGTGCGTCAATCCTATTTTAAGTGGGTCAGCGAGAGTATCATGATCAAGTTTAAAAATTAAATTAGAGGAAAAATAGTTATGTATCAAATCCTGATGATCTTCAAAATAAAAGATTTTGTATTCACTCGATTCGGAGAAGATACGGGTAAGCTTTCGCTCAAACTTACCCTTTGAAGCAAAATCAGGATGATACATAATTAGTACTTTCATCATATTAAATGCTTAACCTCAAAATCAGTATCCCAATGCTTGTTCAGATATTCTATCACAAGACGACGATGACAGTGATGGGGCTTGTGCTCACTACATAACAAGCAACCGTCAGAGATTAAGCTCTTATCTATACGCTCAATGTTCCTTTTAGCCATAAGATTCATAAAGTTATCTTCGTAAATCTCCCAAGAGACTTTTCCTTTCTTATAAGGGTCGAGCATCTCTTTGGTTGGTGCGAGGTCTGGAACATGGGCGTAGTCTACCCCACACAGTTCGCGAAGAAAAAATTCGAGGTCTTTCTTTTTAGCAAAACCAGCAAGCTGAGATACATTGTTTAGACGGACATCAACCAGAGTTTTGATTGGCTGTGACTTAATCAAGGTAAAAAATTTTTCAGCAGTTTTTTCAGTAAAGCCAATTGAATACACTTTCATTACATGACCTCTGCTATTAATTTATAGTAATAATCGCCACTAACGCTTGTATGCAAATCATGTGCTAAACTGACCGTCACATTTCTACCTGTTTCATTATAAACTCCAGGTGCCCTTTTTTCAAAGATGTTAATCCATACAATATCAGTTACACGGAGATTATATATGACACCATTATAGGTAAATTCACCACGTACTTTTATTGGTTCACTTTCCCATCTTGAAGTTTGGAACTGAATTTTGTCTACATAAATAAAATACAAGCTTTCATTAAACTTTGTTGCTTCAGTCGGATGTACTTGATCACATTTGCCAGTTTTTGATTGATATTTGTTTGACCACAGCGAATCGGGATAATCGCATAATTTCATTATTTCTTCATGGGTAAAAGGGTAATCACCTTTCTTAATCCAACGTTGAGTAGAGTCGATAAGATTGTTTTCAGTTTGGAAACTCTCAGGAATAGATTTTAAAAACTCCGCTTCAATTATGTCACGAGGCTTAGCATAAGTAGAATCTTCATAAAGACAATCTTGATCACTTATAGAGCCAAATTTATTTAGAGGTCTTATCCATTCACCAATAGAACCATCTTGGTTAACAATTTTACCCGCTACGCAGTAGCCACCTGGTTTCTTGGACTTACTAAGGCAAACGAAGGTTAACTTTCCCATGTTACATCTCCCGCAAAAGTAAAGTGAGTAAATATTAACATCGGAATAATCCGAAAGCAAGGTGGAGGTACTTCGACGATTTTGTTGTGATCGAGTAGTTTCGCCACCGGATATGAACATTTGTGTGTGAACGAAATAACTATACCCGCACCGCAGTCAAAAAAGAACAACGCCAATTTCATTTAATTCACATTGGCAATTATATCTTACTGGACACTCACATAATTTAAAAACAGCGTAAGAGCCATTGAGTTCTTCACTAACGTACTTTTCCATAAAATCGATATCATCTGGTTCACAAAAAAGATGAAACCCGACACCGAGATAATTACGCATTTTGTAGTTACAATGTTTAATAGCATTAATTTTCTTTTGGTCGGCTGCTAAGCCCCTAACTAATGGTGCAACACGTTTAGTACATTTGAACTCTATAAAAATATAATCATCAGAGGGTGAGGATTTTTCACGCAGAATCAAATCTACTTTAGCAAGTCTGCTATCAGGGTAATCTACTGGATCGAGGTATATTGTGACTTCACGATGTAGCTCATACTTCTTTTTTGAAGTGAGATAATGAGCAAATTCAATTTGCAGCCATTTTTCCCAATCATTAGTTTCTTTTTCAACAAAAGAATGTAGCCTTTTTTTTATCTCATCTTTCTTCAAAAACCCGTTCAGCAATTTTACTAACAGAGAAAAATCATTGTTACGGTCTGACATTGTAAACCCTATAAATAAAATAAAAAGGATTAAATATGGATATCTCATTAAGATCATTAGCGAGACAGTACGGATACGATGAATCTACAGTTCGAACTTGGGTAGAAAAGGGAATGCCGACAGGCACTGATTCTAACGCAAGAAGTTGGATTGTAGATAATGTACTAAAGCCGTTGCGTGATACTAATACAAAAGAACAAATTGAACAAGAACGTTTGAAGAAACTTTCAGCAGAAAGGCAGTTAGCAGAATTAGAGTTAGCAGAAAAGAATGGGCTGGTAGTCAGTGCTGAATATGTAGAACAAGTACTAACAGAATATCTATTTCAGATCAAAACAGCAGTACGTGCAATACCATCAAAAACTTATCTTGAATTATTTGCACAATCAGATGCAAAGGATTTACGCGATGTATTAAGAACGCATATTGATAAAACATTATACCAATTAGGCTCAATGGAATTTGAGCTACCCGATGACATGGAAGTATTAGAGGATGGAAACAAACAAAAAGAAATTAACGAGGATTCTGAAGAAAGTACTACCAACGATACAACCGCCGAAGATTCAGAAAACCAGTGAGTGGATTAGTAATGGTGTAGTTAAATTTGTTGATGGGCCGAATATGGGCCTTGATTGGATACCCTTTAGTTTCCAAAAAGAACCAATGGATATAGCTCAAGAGAGAAGTACTAAAAAGATTGTACTTCAATCATGTTCACAGCTTTTGAAAACAACAGTACTTCAATCAATAGCTTTTAGTCTAATGGCAAATGATCCCTGTAACTTTGCTTTTGGTAGTAGTTCTGAATCAGAAGTGAAGAAATTCAAGGATGGTAAATTTCTTCCAGCAATTGAAACAAGTGAAGTACTAAAGCCATTAGTAACCGATAAGAATGATAAGAACGCCGCCAATAACTCTAAACAAACACAAATGGTGAACGGTACTTTTATCTATTGGTTAAATCTCAACACGCCGGGGAACCTTCGCGGTATCACAACCAGGTGTGTTCTGTTAGATGAGGTCAGCAACTGCGAAATTACTGATGAAGGGAATCCAATAAAATTAGCAGAAGCACGTACCAGTACCTTTGGTAGTGATTCATTGGTGGTTGTATCCTCAACACCTTTGTATAAAGATGATTTAATTAATGCGGAATATAACCTATCTGATAAACGCCGTTACTTTGTTACACATTCTTGCGGTCATGAGTATATTTTTGAATGGGAGCAGGTAGCATTCGAATTTAAATATTTAGAGAATGGGAGAGCAATTCCAGATAGTACAACTACCCGTTTAATATGTCCGTGCTGTGAACAGGAAATTGGTGAACATACACGACATCAAATGATTGATAACGGGCGATGGGTTGCAACTAATCCAGATGGTGAACCTGGTGTAGTAGGTTATCAAATCAGCCGTATGTATTCCCCATTGAATACGATTACTGAAATGGTAAGTAAGTTTGCTGATGCCCTTTATAACTTCAATCTACAAACATTCTATAACAACGAACTTGGATTACCTTATGAGGATGAATATCAAAAGGAATTAGATATTCTCCAATTGGAATCACTACGCGAAGATGAATTTAACCTACATAAAATCCCTGAAAGTACGTTAGGTATTTGTATATCAGTTGATCAGCAAATTGATAGATGCGAAGCCACTATATTAGGCTTTGATGAGAAGAACATATATGTACTTGGTCACGAATTTTTCTATGGTCACGATGTAACTAAAATCGAATCACAAGCCTGGAAAGACCTTGATCAGTTCTGTAGGCAAGATTTCCGCACGGTAGAAGGTCGTTTAGTACCAACTCTCGCAGTATTCGTGGACAGTTCGAATGGTAACGCTACTGATACGGTTAAGAAGTTCACAGCACGTTGGGCTAAGTACCATCCTATTAAGGGTTCCAGCTCCACTACTGGTGATCTCTTCAAGGAATCAACACAGGCTGGTTACAAGCTACAGATCCTAAACGTACATGATCAAAAGAATACGATACGTAAACTTCTCAATCTGATGCTTAGTACTGAAGCAGATAATGCACCTGTGAAGCTCCGCTTTAGTAGTTCATTACCAACTGATTATTTTGAACAGCTATCAGCCGAAGAGTTAAAACCTGCTGGCGGTAAATTAGTATGGCGATTAAAGAAAGGCCAGAGAAGGAATGAAAGTCTTGATTGTCTTTGTTATGGTCTTATTGCTATTGCCTACGCTCAATCTAAATTAGGTAATCAACCATTTAAAAAATTACGCGAATATAAACAATCTGAAAGTAATAACAAAAACAAAATAAATAAAGCAGAAGAACCAAAAAATACACCTACCAGACGTAGACGTACAGGTATGGGTTCTAATTGGTTCGGCAAAACGTAAAATGATAAGGATATCAAATGGCAATTTTACCAGAACAAATTTATATGGTATCAAACCCGTATGAGTACTCTGTAGCGATTCCTGCAAAAACAATTTTCGTAACTTCATATGTTAGTACTGGTCAATCTGTAACACTTGATAATCAATCAAGTGATGTTGAACGTGATTTTATTATCACGTTTGATCTTGCTATTTCATCAGAAAAACTATTCTGTACTCAGATTACTAACGGTATTGTTAGTACTTCTCAATGTGAAGTAATTGATCCAACAAGGCATACGGCAGAATACGCACGTATTCGCACAATGATTAGTGAAATTGAAGCAGTTATTGAAGCGAAAATACAAGGCGGTGCTAACTATAGCATTGCAATTAATAATAAAACATTAGTTAGTGAATCATTAGCCAATTTAGAAACAATGCGTACACGTTATATTGAACGTGCTAATTCTCTGTGGGCTAAAATGAATGGTAAACCTGATTCCAATAAACCATTTAAGAGTATTACCGTATTCCGAGATCCTAACTATCCAAATCGTTGGGGGACTCGATAATGTGGTTTAAAAGAAAAAAGGTTGATGTACAACCAGAAGTACGAACAAAGAAAACTGAAGTACGTGAACATTCTGGCAGAACACTGCAACGCGATTTGAATCAAATCAGAACTACAACAAATGGTATTAATGTTTTCAGCTTTAATGCTGGTGTTAGCTCAGTAAGTATTAACAATCTCATAAAATGGCACTTAGCAGAATGGCGTAATGAATCACGACAATCAACCTTAACAAACCCAATCGCACGTAAGTACATGATGTTATCAGTTGATGGTGTTGTAGGTTCTAACGGTATCTATGTAAAACCTTCAGTTGAACTTGATATTGATGAAAATGAAAAGCATCAAATCAATATGCAACTTGAAAAGCTTTTTGACCGTTGGGCCTATGATCAAACCCGTTTCAGTCTGGATAATTCAATGACGTTTGACCTCTTTACTCAGACTCTTGAAAAACACCGTGTGCGTGATGGTGAAGCCTTTGTAAGAATTCATAACTTTAACCGTACCATCAAAATAGAAATGATTGATTCAGCCAGGTTAACACAATTTAACAATGCATTACTCAGCAATGGAAGTTATATCAGCAACGGTATTGAGTTCAATAAATACAATCAACCAGTAAATTACTATTTTGCTAAATACAATCCGGTTACATATACATACGATGCAACGAGCTATGACGTAATTCCGGCTACTGAAATCCTACATTATTATGTGGCAGATGATGCTACGCAAAATCGAGGAATCCCCGATCTTGTTGCAAGTACTAAAGTCCTTTCAGATTTGAAGAACTTTCAAGAAGCGGCTTTATTAGCAAAGCGTATTTCAGCCAGTGTAACTACATTCATTACCAATAGCGGCAACAACGAACTTTCACTAAACGAAAGTGAACAAAGTACTGCTATCTACAATGAGTACTTAGAGCCTGGTGCTATTTTTGAATTAGGTGCTAACCAGGATATCAAATCTGTTGATCCTCGTAATGGTGTTGATGGTATTGCCGAATTCACAGATGTATTACTTGATAATATTTCTATGGGCTTAAACGTAACTAAACAAAGCCTAATGGGGAGTACTGCTGATGCATCATTTAGTGCAGCTAAATTAGCTGAACGTCTTCAGGCTACTACATTCTCAACACGTACAAATGTTCTTGTTAATAAAGTGCTGAAGCCAATCTATTCAGCATGGTTAAAGAATGAAATGCTAAATAATAATAAGTTAAATCTAAAATTCTCTGATTTCGATGATCTTGTTTGTGCTCGTTATATTCAAACTAAACCAATCTCACTTGATCCATTAAAGGATATTCAGTGTGAAGTGGCTGCTATTGATGCTGGATTGAAATCTCGTACACAAGTTATTAGTGAAATGGGCGGTGATCCGCGTCTCGTAATGCAAGAAATAGAAAGTGAGAAGAATATGAACAAGGAAGTTCAAAATGAAGTTCAAAAACCAGACGAGGGAATTAACCTTACCAACGGCGATTAATTCTGATAATCGTACCGTTGAAGTTGCTTTTTGTTCTGAAACTCCCGTAGCACGTGAAATAGAAGGGAAGTTATATAACGAAGTACTTCTATGTAATCCAGATAATGTAGACCTATCGCGTTTGAACAATTCAGGGGCAGTACTTTTTAATCATGACCGAGATCATTTGATTGGCAAAGTCCTATTAGCACGTATTGATTCAGATAAAGTAGGTCGTGCTGTATTACAGATTTCCAATGCTTCGGAAAAAGAATGGGAGCAAATCAATGAAGGCGTATTAACACATATTAGCTTCGGTTATACCGTAAATGATTACCGTATTGAAGGTAACATTATCTATGTAACTCATTTCACCCCATATGAAATATCTCTGGTAACTGTACCTGCTGATGTATCGGCTGGTGTTGGTCGCTCTTTGATAAATAAAAAAGAAGATAACCAAGAGGATATTAATGTCATGGATGACAATCAAGAAATGATGGAAGAGGGTACAGATGAAGTACAGGAAGAAATTAATGAAACGCCTGAACAAGAAGCTGCTGAATCCGAATCTGGAAAAGTAATTACTGACGAAGAGCTTTTAGAAATGATTTCTAATCGTCCTGAATTACTTAGCAAGATGTTAAATAAAAGCGATGTTGAAGAACAAAGCGTAAATGATTCTGAAACTAAAGAATCCGATTCTGAAGACGTACCACAAGAAAGTACTAATGAAGAAGTAAATACAAATGAACTGGAACGTAAGCGTGAATTGGAATCAATCGGCGAGGTTCTAAAAGTTGATGTATCTGAAGCCATCGAGAAAGGAATCTCTGTTGTGGACTTCAAGCGATCACTAAATACAAAAAAAAATCCAAATGATAAGGAAATCAAAATGGAAAAAACTGTTCTTAATGGCCTAATTCGTTCTTTAAGTGAAGGAAATTTTACAGGCAAAACTGAAATCCCTGCGGGTGATTTCGTGCGTACTTCTACCACTGTTGGTGGTACTGCTTTAATCAAAGAAGTTTACGCAGATTCGTATATTGACGTTCTACGTGCAAATTCTGTATTTGCTGGTTTACCTGTTCAGGTATTTGCAAATCTTGAAGGTGAAGGGAATCTGGTACTACCAAAACTAACTTCTGATTTCACTGATAACTTCGGTTATGTAACTGAAGGTGCTCCAAGCCCGTCATACAACGCATCTTTCGAAAAGATCACTCTGAAACCTGAGATCTTCACAGGTTCTGTAGAACTGACTCGGACTCTTATCAAATCAGCTAATACCGCTGAACAGTATATTCAAGATGCAATGGTTAAGGGTGCTGCACTTAAACTGGAACGTCTAATTCTTGCTGATGCCGTGTCTAAGGCTCCAGCTGTTACTTTGACTGGTGCTCTTACTAAGGAAGATGTGATTGATGCTCTTGCTTCTCTTGCCGCTCATAACGTGCGTGTAGAGAACGTTGTAGCTATCGTACATCCTTCTACCGCTGCTGTTCTACGTACCACTCTTGATGGTGCTAATACCAGTGCCAAGTACCTTCTACAAGGTTACATGGGTGATGGCATCCTCGCTGATTCAGTACGCTTAGTTGAAAGTACTCAAGTTGCCGCCGGTTCTATTGTGTTTGGTGATTGGTCAAATCTGGTACTTGCACAATGGGGTTCTGTAACTATGGATCGTGACGATACCACTCAACGTAATTCAATGGGTATTGTGCTACGTACTTTCAGCTTCCAGGCACACGCATTTGCACATGATGAAGCATTCTTAGTTTTAAAACTAACAAGTTAATAATCAGGAACTAATATGAGAGCATTTTTTAGTAACTCACAATCAGAGTCACTACTTAATGCTTTTGGTGAAAAGCTCGTCATTGTTCAAGATGGTGTATCAATAACGATTACCGCTATTTTCGAACAAGACGAGCTTTTTTTCGATGATAGTCAAACTACTGTGACATATTTTAGTGCTAAGTCAGGTATCAAACTAAATAGCACCTTCAAGATCGATAACATCGAATACGTAGTAAATAGGATAGATGATGATACAAGCGGCATCTCTAATTATCACTATATTCGCAAAGTCGATTTAGAAGAGGAAATATAATATGTTTACGGCAGACTATAAAATCAGAAAGTACTTAATTAATAAACTCTCTCCAGTTACTAATTTACACTTTCCATCAAAAGCATCAGTAGATGATATTACTGTGGTTTATATTGGTGATTCTTCTGTACAACGTACTCAAGTACCTAAAGCAAACACAGTCATTAATAATCAAATTATGCCATCAACTATTCGAAATTTATGTGAGTTTCGTGTTCAGTTTGTGTCTGTCGGACAATCATATAAAGAAGCATCCGATGAAATAGAAAAAATACTTGAAGCAATTTATACGCCTGGTTTCTTTAATGACTTAAACCAGCAACTTCCAATGCCATTATTCAATGTACGTATTGAAGATAGCCTAATGACTTCTCAAGCCGAATCAACGGAAACCGCTTATGTACACACGCAAACTCTATCTTTTAGCTATGGGGAATAATTATGGCTCAAACATTTTTAGGGAATTTAACTACGGTATGGATTAACACCGATACAACTAATGTTGATCCAAATGCCCGTACTTTTGTTCAAGTAGAAAACCTTTCAGCATTTCCAAGTTTTAGTGAATCAACAACTATTTCAACTGTAGAAACATATGATAGTACTTACACCTCTAAAGTAGCGGGTGATAGTTCATATGGTGATATGACTATTGAAGTTAACTATGTTCCAGGTGAAAACGTCGTACTTGATTCTGTTGTTGATTCTCAGCAATTAGTACAGGTCAAGGTTGAAATGCTTGATGCTGGTACTAACGATACGTCGGTGAACTATGTGATGTACAACGGCTATCTATCCAAAGTTTCTGACTCATCGGATATTGATACCGTAGTTACCCGCTCGTATGTGTTTACTCCTGAGACACAGGTAGCAACAGGTATCCTTGATGAGTCCGTAGTACCGCTTAACCGTGGTGATTGGGGCGTAGGTAGTAACGGTGTAGAGTTCCCCAGTTATCAAGGCCGTGACGGTAACTCATTTGTTAAGATCCCAGCGGTGAACTCGCCATCAGGCGTAGATATGTTGGGTATCACGAACCTTGATGGTTCTAACGGTACTCAGTTAGTGATGAACAAATCCGGTACTCCGGTACTGAATTTCCGTAACTTCTCATCAGCAAGTACTGGTGCATGGTACAAGGTCTATACCACTGCCGATAAGCCTACTTTGTCAGAACTTGGTGCAGCAGCGGCTACTGATCTCAGTAACTACGTACCGATTACCCGTACCATCAATGGCAAACCATTAATCGGAAATATCACTCTTTTAGCAGCCGATATTTCTGATGTGTACTCAAAAACACAGACCGATAACAGCTATGTTCCTAAAGTGTTCCAGTTAAACGGACACGCACTAACAGGTACGGCGTTAAACTTGGTAGCAGCCGATATTTTAGATGTATATTCACAGACGCAGGTTAATACAAACTTTGTAGCAAAAACTACTACAGTAAATGGATTAGCATTAACAGGTAATATTACTCTAACGGCAGCACAGTTAACGGATATGACAAGCCTAAGTTATAGTAATGGTACTTTCGTTCCAAAGACGTTCCTAATCAATAACAAGCCATTATCTGGTACTAACATTCAATTGGTAGCAGCAGATATTAGTGACGTATATTCACGTACCCATGCTAACGATCTCTTTGCACTACGTATTACTACTGTTAACGGTTATCCATTAAGTTCTAACGTGTCTCTGAACTATAATGACGTAGGTACTTACTCAAAATCACAGATTGATGTAAAGAATGCAGCACTACAGGCAAACATTGATACTAAGGTTACTATCACTCAAGATTTGTTAGTACTAAATACCATAACAGACGCACTTAGTCTTGATATGTCAGATGGTAAAAGAGTGTTCTCTGCAACACTTACCTCTGCGAGTACTCAATTAAGCATTATCAATGCAAGCGGTAGTACTAAGAACAGTCAAACCATCACGGTATATCTGATGCAAGGCACAGGTGCTAATAAAATAGAATGGCCTTCGAATGTTAAATGGTCATACGGGCGTACTCCAGTATTAACCTTCACTAAAGATTCAGTTGATGTTTTTCAATTCACGTCAATAGATGGGGGGAGTACCTGGTACGGCTCCTTACTAATGGCGGATCTTCATTAATGATTAGAAAAGGTAACATAGATAATGCTCTTCAAATGTTAGAGGGGCATTTGAAATTTTTAGAACGTAATACAGGTTTAACTAACGATAACAAAAATCAACATTTTGTTTTTAATCCAGATAAAGTACTTGCAAATAACAGGCACTTTATAGCGGAAACAGGATGGGAAGCACAACCTGATGGTGACGCAACCACCGAAGGGCAGTCATTAGCAATTTTAGGTGCAATATACGCATATCAGGCAACCAAAGAACCCCACTATCTGGAACTGGCAAAGGACTACTTTAACGGGTATCACAATGCATTCTACAGAGGGGTAGCTTTTCCAGATCCACCTGATGGTTCATTACGCTGTAACTGGATATGTAACGGAAAAGCTCCAGTACTGGCACACTATCCATTAGATCCAGAGTACCCAACTCATGGAGGCTTCAAGGGAGTACTGTTTACATGGACAAACGGACAGACACAGATACCACACGGTGCACCAAACTATGGTGAGTACCTCGATGCTGTATGGTTCGCTTTTCCTGAACGTGCTTCTTTAGGCTGGAATCAGGTAAACGCTACTGTATATGCATGGGATTCAGAAGGTTCGGTAGACTGGAAAACCAAAGCACCTACATACAATGTTGATTGGATCATCGACCGTACAGGCCGCAAGGTAGATAGCAATGGTGATGTACTGGCAGAAGGGCTAACAAGCCAGATCGGTACAGTCCAGCTCAAAAATACTTCCATCAACGGTAATTACCGCTTCAACTATGCAACACGTAACCCTGTAGAACATGGCGGTTATCTGATGGGGCGTAATGAACGTTGGCACAACAGGCCAATACATGTACCAATTGATAACTATGGTTTCTTTGATTTCGCAGATAACGCATCAGATGCCGAATTGTGGTTCTGCCAGGCAGCAAAACTACTATGGGATATCACAAGCGAGCGTAAGTACTGGTTAGCCTGGCAAAACTCAATGATTACCTGTATTGGGTACTCTGATATAGATAAATTCGATAAGTTCTTCCGTAAATCTACCGCAGCAACAACACCTTTTACAGACGGTATCTCATATGATTATTTCTATCCAAGTAATCAGGCTGCTACTTACTCGCGTGATGCTGATGGATATATTGTAATTAATCAAAGTGCATCAGCACAAACCACACTTGAACAACAATCAATTTGGTTCAAATTTAATAATAGTAGCAATTTCTATGTTGAATATGGTGGTGTAGATACCTCTGGTGCTGCATTAAGTCTTGCCGTTGCATTAACTGTGAATAAAACAAAAACAGATGAAGGTGCAATTAGATATCGTTGCGGTCTGCCAATTACTCAAACGGATGGCAGTATTCAGGCAATGAGTATACCTATGAACCACTTTACACGAATTGCTAAGCCAGATGGTGGGCAGTACTTAACAGCAGATATGCGTATGATTTCTGATTATGGTAGTAACACCGTAACTAAACTTGAATATCAAAGCGGCATTGCAGATAAGTACTATGATAACGTCATAACAAGTACTATGGATAGTGACGGTAGTTCGACAGTAGGTTTCTGGATTTTCAATAAAGAAGAACAGGATTTAGTTTCTTTTACATACCGTACTTATGCTGATGATTTTAACATCCGCATTATTGATGATTTTGGTTGGAGGTGGTGGGCTATGTTACCTGCAAGTAATGGTGCATGGGTTACACAAACATTTTCAGTCTTAGATTTTAAATTAAGCTCATATCAACCTGATCATCAAGAAGGCGATGAACAGCCGGGACAACCAACCCTTACCACACGTAAAGAGTTTACGTTACTACTTGATACCGATCCGGTAGATGGCGTTAGCGGTCGTATTGACTGGTACTGCATTAATGACCTACCAGCACTCTATGATGATGGCGGTACAGGTGACTATTCAGTACTGCTAAGTCTTACGTTTAATGACAGTACCGGAAACGGCTATACAGCCCGCTTAGGCGATTGTGTGATCAAGCAGTATATGCTTGATAGCCTTGCGTACACACCAGGCTTAATACCATTCAGTAACATCACAGATCCGTATGCTCAGTTGTATTCTGGCTGGCGTGGACTTCCATACCCAGGGTATCAATTACCGGCTATATGGTGCTTTCAGGGTATTGCAATTGATGAAACCAGATTGAATAACAGTATGAGGTTCTTATGTGATGCTCAGAACTGGTTTACGAAAAAGTTTCATCCGCCTGTACCAGGCCCATGTGCACAGGCGTTTGTGTGGAACCGTCAGGACGCATTAGCGTACTTACCTGATGGTGAACAACCCGACGTATTCATCATGCAGCACTGGTATGAAGAGGCATGGTCTGGTTATGAACCTCGTGCGTTCTTTGCAGGTTGTGATGTAGTACATGAACTGTATCAACGTGGTGATTACACCATTCCACAGAACATACTTACGTACTGTAAGAACTGGATGAACTACTTAAAATGGTTCATGAAAAATAACGATGGCCATGCACCAACACGATTTAAAGATAATGGGGAAGTTATCTATGATGGCTTTACAGGTCATATGTCAGGGCTATGGCTTGCAGGTGCATCAATGATGGCGATTGCAGGTTATCCAGATCATGAATTACTTGATTTACTCTTTGCTGAGATACAACAAAACTACGATGTAATTAGTGCTAATCACGTGATGAATGGAGCATGGTCGCCAGCCATTAGAAGTGGCACACCAACAACAAGCCAAAACAATTCAATGTACTTTGGTTTCTATACTGGTGAATTACTAAGAGGTTTAGCTTTATATATGAAGTACTACAACCTACATACATAAATAATATATGAAAGGGATAGCAAGGATCGTTATCCCTAAATTTAAAGGAATAATAAAATGGCTTTTAATTCTATTTTCATTGGTAATAATGTCAAAGTTGAAATCGCAGAAGCTCCAGCTAATGGCGGTCAGGCAACTACTTTTACCGTTGTTGAAGAAGTTGGTGCGTTCCCCGCAGCAGCAGGTGCAGAATCTAATGTTGTTAGCGTAAACTCTTTCGGTCAACAGTACGCTAAGAAATTACTTGGTTCTCGTAGTGTTCCAGATTTAACACTGACTGTTAACTGGAAACCAGGTTCAACAGGTCAGGAACTACTTGCATCAGCAGCAGCTTCACAAAAATTAATGCAAGTTAAAGTAACCTATTTCCAAAACATCGCAGATCAAGACGGTCCTGCCTATTACAGTATTGTAAATGGTTACGTGAGTTCAGATGTAGTGAACGGTGATTTTGATGGTGTAGTTACTCGTGATTTCGTTGTATCTGTAACTGGTGCTCCAATCGCAGTTGGTGAAGTAACTGGTGCTTAATTACTAAATACTACAAACCAACTAAAAGGATAAAACAAAATGGATTTTTCTAATCTAATGAATACTATTGGTGTGAAACTAACACAAGTAGAACTAACACCAGAATGTACTGTGTATATCAAACTACCTTCCATTACCCAACATACAGAATGTACCGATCCATATAAGGCAATTTTCTATTGTGTAGTTGATGAGGACGGTAAACAGATTTTTGATTCACCTGAACAAGTTGAAGCAAAAGTAGATCTTACTGTACAACTAAAATTGAATGCTGAAATTGGAAACGTTTTCGCTAAATCCTTTAATGTTGAGGATGTAGAGGGAAAGTAAGACGCGATCCGACTCTCAAACTATCACTATCTTTATTGTATAAACACGGGTGTAGTGTGGATGAACTCTGCACTATGCCCGTTTTGCTTTTCTACTACCTATTAGTTTTTAAAGAAATCGTTGATCCTGAATCCTCACAGATAGAGCAAATCAGGCATACCGAACTACTACAGGCAATTTGGTTAAGTACAGGCAATATCAAGAAAGAAGATATACCTAAATTTAATATCTATGAACTCGACTCACTGAATATTATTTCAAATAAAACCTTAGCTGAACAACATGCAGAGAGGGAGAAGAAGATCGCTGAACAACAAAAAGCAAACATGCTTAATTGGATGGGAGTAAAGCCTAATGGCAAATAACAATAGACAATCAATGATCTTTGAAATCAATGGTGATGAATCAGGATTACAAAGATCACTAAAAAATGCAGCCAATGATATAGGTAACTTTGGTGATCAGGCAGGCGGAGTATTTGGTGGTATCAATACTGGCCTTTCTACTACCTCTAAAGCTATGTCTGGTTTCGCTGGTGCTGTAGGGGTCGCAGGTATCGCAATTGCTGCAACTATGGCAAAAGTACAGGAACAATCAGAAAAGGCGTTTGAAGTCTTTCAGGCAGCTTCACTATCACAGTCGGGTATATTACAGATTCAACAGACCGCTAATATGTTCGCTGCCGTTGGTCTTACTATGGATAACGTAGCGGACCAAATAAAAGACTCTAAGGATAAATTGGGCGATGCGATCACGAATAACGCAGGTTCTATGTTAACTGACGTAATTCAACCATTGAAGTTGAATATGTTCGAGTTACAGAAAGCAGCAGAAAACGGTGAAGATATTATTGCTAAGATTTACTATCAGGCTAAACAAATGGGATTCAGTCAATCCCAGATAGTAAACATGATGGAAACAGTTGCAAATGACGCGTCAAAACGCATGACTATATACCGAGAGTTCAATAGTGAACAAGAGTACCAAAACAGTCTTGCTAATGAATCTATTCAACTAACCGCAGAACAATCACGACAATTTGAAGAATACAGGGCTGCAACTAATAATTTATCCAGAGCCTGGGATACCTGGAAGAACTCAACGCTTGCACCTATCGCACAGAACCTTGCTGAAATTCTCGACTTAATGACGAAAATTATTAATAGTAAACCTGTTAATGCAGCGGCAGCAGCAGTTAGCAAAGAAGGTATTCAGGCTACTCAACAATACCAGCAGCAGTTTCAACAGCAGATACTAAAAAATTCTTCAATTTATGGTACTCAGATAGTAGCAGACCAGCAAAAGCAACAGGAGGAAAATAATAAAACCTTTGCAAACTTATTAGCAAACCTTGACGCGGCACATAACCTACTTGATAAACAGAAAGAAGAATATAATAAAGGCTCAGACAGAAGTGTTATTGATACTGCTTTAAAACCTTATCTTTCAGCAAAACAAAAAACACAGGCACAGATTGATACCCTTGATGCAACTCATGCACAATTACGAGCGACTATTAAAGATTCTTTAGTACGTGCTTATAAGGGTGATCAAGCGGCAATGAATGCCGATCTCGCTAAACTTGATGAAGGGTATAAAGCTAACCGTGAGAAGTTAGTAAAAAGCCTAACAGCCGATGAAGATAAAGCACGTGAAGACAAAGCTAAGAAAGATGAAGCAGCAGCCAAAAAAACACAAGCCGCACAAGACAAACTTAATGAACAAACTAAAAGAGCAAAGGCACTATTAGAACAGACGCTATCACAAATCGGTACTAATGAAGCCCAAATACGTATTACTCGTTTTAACTATGAACAAGACCAGATTGAAAAGCGTATACGTGAAGCAGGTAAATTAGCGGGAAGTACTGAATCTGAAATTACAGATATGTTATCCAAGCAATATGAAAGCCGTAAAACCAAGTACAAAGACATGGTTGATCAGATGCTTTCTGAAACTAACAGACTCAAACAGGCACAGAACATTGCAGCCATTGCTAACGATCCTAACGCAACAGCAGATGCTAAGGCACGAGCAGCGGCAGCGGGTACTACCTGGATGAATGACACGGTTAGTCAGGGCTTAGGGTACAATAACCCATTAGACTTTTCGCCAGATCCGGTACAGCACCAGAACATCAACACCGAAGAACAAGAGAACAAAGATGGGGCTAAGGCTCTATATGATGCCAAAGTACTTGGTTTCCAGGAGTACCAGGATCAGCTAACAGCGATTCAGGCCAACGCCGATATGAAACGTGGCCGATTAACCGCAGACGCACTAACCAGTACTTTAGGGATGTGGCAAACGGGAGCAGGTAACGTAGCGGATATCATGGCTGGTGTATTCGGTGAATCATCAGCAGCGGCTAAGGCAGCATTTGCCGTAAGTAAAGGTATTGCCATTGCTCAGGCAGTGATCAACATCCAGCAGGGTATATCCGAAGCTATCAAACTTGGTTGGCCTATGGGGATCGCAGCAGGTCTACAAGTAGCAGCTCAGGGTGCTTCTATTGTCCGTACTATCAAAGGTACAGCTATCCAGGGGCAAGCCCATGATGGTTGGGATTCACTACCAAGTACTGGTACATACAATCTTGAAAAAGGGGAACGTGTAGTAGGTAAATCACTAAATCAGGATTTAACAAAATACTTGAGTAATCAGGATGGTAGTAAATCAGGTGATATTAAGATTGATGCACCGTTAATTATTAATAGTAATGGTCAAATTTCTGATTCAGATTTCCAAAAGATGTGTGATAAACACGCTGATACTATCGTTCAGGCAACACGTAAATCTCAGAAGAATAACGTATAAATATCATATAGCCCACATGGATTGTGGGCTAACTATTAAAGGAATAATAATATGTTAAATAACACAATTATTAGTGAGTTCTTGTTGACGGATAATATACCGCAATACCAAAACCAAACATGGACAGGTGAAACTATTACACGTGTTGTTGGTTCGCAGTACTTTACCCTTAGCTTTAAAGTTACCTTGAACAAGATGAACCGTGCTGAACTCGCTAACTTCTACGCTTTATATGGTCAGGGCAAACCATTCTCTATGCCTCTTGGATGGTGGAGTACATACAACGGTACTCAAACATCACAAGTACAGGCAACAGCAGCAAGGGCAGCGGGGGCAACATCCATTGCCGTTAATGCTAATACACTTGAAGTTGGTACGTTAATTCAATTCAACGGACACAAGAAACTATACCGAATCATAGCCAACACTGGCAACGTGATTACTATCTTCCCTGGATTAATCAAAAACATCCAACTTGGGGAAGTAATGAAATATGACAATATTCAAGGTTCATTTATTCTTACACCACAGAACGCAGCATATCAGATGCCAAGTACAAACATTATGGAAGTGACAATAAATGCAACTGAAAACATCAGAGGTTAATTTATGTCTATTCCAAGCAATGTACTAACTAATGCGGATCTTGTCGCGTACTGGAACCTTACACGAGGCGATAACAAAACCGTACTAACAGAAAAAGAACTATATCAATGTGGTGTTATGGTAAAGCTCATAGATGTACTTCCACCTACCGGAAGTAACATATACCTAACTGATGCCATTGCCGATCAGAACTATAATGGAATTAACTATAAGTCTGTACCTGATTTCCTTGATTCATCATTTGCTAACTATGTAGAAAAGAACCAAATCAATAATAACGGTACTTCTTTGAAAGTAAGTAATGTAAGCCAGGATTATCTATCTATGGCATTACGCGGATTGTGGAATGATGCCAAAGTTAATATCTGGATGGGTATTGTTAACCCAGTTACAGGGGGCATTCTATATGCCTATCGTATGTTTAGTGGTTACATAGATTACTTTAGTTCAGACTTTAACAACACAACAGGTAATACCACAAATGAAACAACAGTAAATCTAAATTCATTGTGGAAGAAGTTAGACCAAACACAACGCCTGTTATCCAGTACATCAGTACACCAATCATTACACACTGGTGATAAGTTCTTTGACCTAATCGGAATACTAAATAGTTCAGAGCAATTCTGGAAGAGTAGTAAGAAATAATGAAAAACGGATTTATAACTGAGTACCTAAGTGGTTTAGTTGGTAAACCGTTAGTGTACGGTACTAATGATTGTCATATCATGGTGCTAACAGTAATTGATATGAGCACTGGCAGTAATTACCGTGATGAAATCTATCAGAAATACACAACACCAACAGCAGGTAGAAAATACGCAAAAGAAAACTGTAGTTATTCTACTCTACATCTATTGTGTAAAGAAAAAGGCCAATTAGTAACTGAACCACTTGATGGGGATATCATCATTTCATCAGGTCACAGTACAGTTTATTGGCGTGGGAAAGTCATTATTTTATCCGAGGATAAAACAAATTATATCGTATCTCAATATATCCCAAATGAAAAAGACAAAATATACAGATTTAAAGGGGAATAACTATGGCAGTAGCAGCAGTTGCCGTAGCTATTATCGCAGGGGCATCAGCAGCGGCAGCAGCATACGCAGCAGGTTTAGCTTTAGCAGCAGTAGTAGCTATAGGTATTGGTACAGCAGCACTATCTTACATTAGTTCATCACAGATGATGAATGTAGGCCAAATGGGGGTAACGTATCCGAGTACGGGTAGTAACAATGCCCGATCAACATCACCAAGTACTGGCATACCGATTTCATACGGTGGTTCTAACCGCAACGCAACAGAGGTAGCCTATAACAAGTTAGGCTCTATCGTCGTATGGCAGAACGTCTATAAAGGTACTTCAAACCAGTTATGTACGGTACATGCGATCAGTATCGGTGAAATCGGGCAAGTACCAGGGGAACAGTCACAAGGCGTAATCAAGCAGATCTATTTTGATAATGCTCCGGTACTACTGGATGGTGCGTACATCACCACAGAAGGGATCGTACCTACCTCAATGATGATTGAGAAGTACCGCAAATACTTACAGATTGAGGTACGTTTCGGTAAGCCGTCCTACGGTGGTTCTATGACGCTTGCCCGTCAATATGGCGGTAGTCAATGGACTGACAACATGCGTGGTGATGGTCTTGTACAGATCTGTACCGTAATCAAGAAAACCAACGATTCATTGATTGATGGGATTCTAACGAACCAGAACTATACGTTATCGGTAGAAATGCGTGGACGTATGATCTATGACTTAACTGATAATGTACGTAAACCAAGTTCAAACCCTCCAAGCCAACTATATGACTTTATCACTAATACAGAGTTTGGATTCGGCCTTGATCCTAATGATATTGATATTACCAGTTTCCGTAATATGGCAAACTATTGTGCTCAGAATCATTTCTATTCCAATGGTAATATTCAATATGATAAATCCTTTAAGGAAAACATTGAAAATATTCTACAAACATTTGGTGGTGTACTTTATGAATCAAATGGTAAGTACTATCTAACCGTTGATGCTCCAGATATTCCAAGTGTACATTTTGATGAAACAAATATTATTGGCAGTGTGAATATCACAACGGGTTCTAAGTCTGACTATTTTAATACAATGGACAGTACCTATACAAATCCAGGTAATGACTATTCGCAAGATATTATCCGTTATCCAAGTGATGCCATCGGTAACGCATCCATTGCTAAAGATGGTTATATTATCAAGAAGGATTTAAACTATCTTTGGGTACAGGATAAAAATCAGCTTGCTATTCTTAGTAACATTGAATTACTAAAATCTAAGTACATTACGAACACAATTACTTTCAATACCTATGTAACAGATATGAAAGTATATGATGTGTTTACTATTGATTTTAAAGAAGCTGGATTTAGTAATAACAAGTACAGATGTATTCAACGTACTGTACCAATGACCGTTGATAAAGCAGGCATTATCCAGATCACCGCGATTTCATACGATGATGGTATATATCAAGGAAAAGATCCGGGACAATTCCCCCAGGAAGGTTTGACTAATCTCCCTAACCCAACATACGTAGAACCGCCAAGTAACCTACAGGCTCAACGTTTAGGGGCAACGGCATCAGGTAACACCGTACTATTAACTTGGGATCTAAGTCAGGATACAACTGTACGAGGTTATAAGATTCGTTATAAACGCAGTGATTCCGGTGTGTGGATCAATATTGGTAACGTAGGCCAGTATTCTACGAGTTTTGAGATATTAAATCTTCTATATGGCGTACAGTACGATTTCGCTATTGAAGCGTACAACACATTGGGTTATTCATCTGATTTAGTAGCTATCTACAATCAAACACCACAAGTTATTTTTGCTCTACCTAAGATTACTAATCTTGATATGGTGAATGATGATATGGGTTTAAACCAGACATATGCTCAAGATTTTATTTTCCGTTGGGATGATCAGAGTAACTTAGCCGTTAATGGTAAAACCTTTGCCGATTTCTTCAAACACTATGAAATTCGTGTGTATGACCGATACAGGAACTACATCACATCGTACTACACCACTACGAGCAACTGGACGTACTCATATTCAATGAATACCAGTGATGGCCTAAGCCGTTACCGTGTGTTTGGGATTATCGCTCATGGTTGGGGTACTGGTATCTATAGTGAAGAAGTGCAGATTGAAGTTAGTAACCCACAACACCCACAATTGTTAGGTATCAATTTGAAGAGTGGTTATGATTCTGTGTTCATTGAGTGGACTGAATCAAACGTACCGGATTATGCGGGAATCGTTCTTCAAATCGCACTTGATGAGGGCTTTAGCTCAGGGTCGAAGTACTTTAGCAGTGCTAACCGTTATTCAGCATCATTCGCGATCGAGGACGGTTCATTTTTTGCACGTATTGCCGCTCAAGATATATTTGGGGCCGATGAACTTGTATGGTCGCCTACTATCGGTTTCAACCAGAATACGAAGGTTCCATACAGCAAATTGAATGAAGATGTTATTGATGGCCTACTTAATAGTGATACGGCTACTGGCATTGTTGAGAAACAGATCGTAGATGAACTTGGGTCACGCTGGCAGCTACAGGTATCAAACAACGGTAACGTAACGGGCATTGCTTTAGCCGCAGATGAAAAAACATCAGTGTTTACCGTTATGGCGGATCGCTTTAGTGTTATCAGTACGGATAGTGCCAAACTATCAGACAGGGTTTATCCACTTGTTGTTCAAAATGGGAAAGTTTTTCTTAACTCAGCAGTAATAGCCGATGCGAGTATCAATACAGTCCAAATTAACAACTTAGCAGTGACTACCGCCAAGATTCAAAACGCAGCTATTGATAATACTAAGATTGCCAATGCCGCTATTCGTAATGCACATATCATGAATGGTGAAATTGACTCAGCGAAGATAAGCCAGCAGATACAATCCAGTAATTGGGATGGTACGAATGGTTGGATGATTAACAAGAACGGTACAGCCAACTTTGGTAACGCTACTATTCGAGGTACAATTTTTGCGAACAGTGGGGTACTCAACAACGTTACTATCAATGAAAACTGTAACATTCTTGGTACGTTGAGTGCCGCACGTATCGTAGGTGATATTTGCCGTCCACAATCGACGGGTATCAACCCTGTACCGTTTATCTTTGGTTCACGTACTGTTTCAGGTGGTCAGGCCGCATTAGATCCAGTAGCTAACCAACACTATGTAGCGTTGCGTATTCGTGGTGAAGATTTCCCACGTTACTTTGATAGTGATTTATCAATTAGCTTGACCTCATATGAACGTCAATACTTCTATATTCGTATGGGTGGTGATGGAATTGGTTTAACTAACTTGTTCTATTATGATGCTGGTAACGGCGGTAGTTCTACATCGTTCAGATTAAATTCTATATATGTACCGCCTGTTGGTCGTGGAAATTGGAACTATATCTATGTGATGTGTACAACTTCACGTAGTGGAATTGCTTCACTTAGTGTTCCTGCTAACTGGTCTTCATTCTTATATCGTGCTGGTGATCAACCTTTATATAATGCGTAATAAATACTAATACCAAATAATACGTAGGAACATAAATGGACATCTTAACAATTGGTTCATTGATTGTTTCAGCTTTAGTATTGTGCTGGACTGTTTATAGGGATTTTACATCTGACTCAGACGAATTAGATGCACGTATTTCTACCGTTGAAACGAAAGTTGCTTTGATGGATCAGTCTCTAACTTCGCTTGAGCAGGAACAAGATCAAATGAAGAAGACATTAAAAAATTTAGAAGATAGTGTACATATGCTTGATATTAAAATTGAGCGTGTCATTACAATGCTTGAAACGCTAAAAAATAAAAGGGGCTAAATAGCCCCTTTTTTATTTGTTGGTGAGTTCTGCAATCATCTGATCTACTCGTGATTTGGTTTGTCTGTACCAGAGTGAATCCTTAGCCTGTACAATCGCTTCTTTATATTTTTTATCACGTAAGGCTTGAATCATCTTTCTGAACTTTAAAGTACCTGATAGGCCAAGTTGAAAGACCATAATGATCATGAAGTCCTGCCAGTCAGCAGGCAAATCTAATTCTAATGAGCAAACAGCAGACTTAGCAGTACTGATATCTTCTTCTAACATCCGTTCGGCTTGTTCTGGTGTAATACCGTTTGGATATGATTCACCAGCTTTTAGTAGTCGACCGTACCCAATAGTTGGATAACCAAGACTATCTTTATATGTCCAAAATTTACCATTCTTAAAATAACCAACTTTAATTTGATAGGCAATTGATCCCTCATAGCTAATTAGCCTGTTTTTTAAATCCATTAAATAAATACCTTATAACAATTATCATAGGGTATTTATATGAAGCAATGGATTTACAATGATGATTGGAGTGAGGAAGAATTAACAAACGGTAGTTATGTAGGATTCGTGTACTTGTTCCAGTTCGAAGACAGTACTTTTTATATAGGTAGTAAACAGATGTATAAGAGAGTTAAGGACGTTAAGAAACTAAAAGCTAATTCTGTTGAAAATGGATGGCGTGAGTACAGTTCAAGTTCAAAGATAGTTAATCAAAAGATAGAAGATGGCTTAGATTATACTCGTACCATTTTGTGGGCTTTTCCATCAATGAAAGAAACACTATTTGTAGAAACAGCACTTATCATTAATCAGGGATTGAAAACGGGAAATATTAATCTTTCCGTTATGCATAAGGCACGTTTGCCAAGTGGAAAGGATGCAGTACGTATACGTGGAATCCTTCAATCATTATATGAATTACTAAATTAAGGATGATTTATGGCATGGCGTAGAGGCAATAGCCCAAATGATATGAGGCGTTTTATAAACAACAACAGCCCAGCGATAGGGCAAGAGTTCAAAAAAGAACTAAGTAACCGTATGCGTATAGTTACCCAACATATGCAACGTAAAGTAGATAATGATGTAGCAGGTGGTGGTGTACCGTTTACTGGTAAGAGTATGTACTTTAATTTTAAAAAGATTAGTGACTACAAGACCGTAAACCAGATCATAGTACTACCTAACCAAACCTCATACTTGAAGTACATTCTTGATCCTGCCTACAGACACGTTAATGAAGGTAAAATTATTCCGTATAAGAACGCTAAGTTAACGAAGCAGGGGAACATTACACAGCTACGTTCAAGAACTCAGACTGATAAATACAAAAAGGTAAAGAGCAAGAACGGCACTACGTACTTGATCGATACTACCAAGAAATCCTCTAAACGTAATCCTAAACTGGCACGTGAAAAGAGGGTTATTGGTTACTATGGTTCCGTAGGCAGAAAACCATTATTTGATTTCTACGATGAAACCGAGAAAAAAGTAATAGAACAATTAAGAACATTACGCGGTACGTTTGATTACCGTTGGAGGAATTAAGATGGATAACTTAGAAAATTTCCCATGTTATGATCATTCTGTACTAACAGATTTTTCTTTTCAGACAATCCAACCAGTAAGTGTAACAATACCATATGATAAAGCACTATCTGGTAGTAAGCTCATAAAAAAGAAAGTAGATAAAACAAAAGGCGATTTAGTCGTATATAGCTTTCATCATCATACAAAACCTAACGTAAGTGATGGTGATGTACTAATGGTAGAATTGCTAAAAGATAAAATAGACGTTCAGGTACTGCTATCTTATAACCACATCTACAAAGGTCATCGCGTATTTTCTTGTGTTTGCCAAATACAATAAGGACTAATTATGATTGGTGTAATAGTAGAACTACTAACAAAAGGTGTGGACTTCTTTCTAAAGCGTAAAACGATAGAACAGGAAGTGCAGAAAACAAATACTGAAGGACAAATAGAAACCAACAAAGAAGAGATCGAAAAGGTTACTTTCCACTGGCGTAATGCTCTTGGATTTGTGATTACCTTAATCATCCTCTATAACTGGATCATAGTACCAGTACTGGATGCTTTCGGTATCGTGGTTATTCAAGTACCATTAGGACAACTTTTGCAGGTGCTATTGATTATGGTTGGAGCGAATTAGGCCGGAGATCCGGCCTGAATTTACTTAACAACCATTGTTAAATTAACTTGGTTTTGTTCTGAATTGATTTTATCAATGGTTTTTTTTAAATAATCAAAGTCTGGTGTGGAGCCGCAAATCTTCATTAATTCTGCACCGATAGGTGAAAGCAATGCTTGACCTGTTGAAAATGACCAAGTGGTTGGATCATCATTCTTAAATTCAACTTTAATAGGGATTCCATAATAATGGATATGACCTATTTTTTGCATAAAAGTTAAATTATAACCAAATCCTTGTTGAATCACCCCTAATGAGTCCAATAATGCAAGTTGATCGAATGTCATTCCTTCTGTGCCACCATTCTTATCATGGGTAAGAATTGGTGTAAGGTTGCTTGCTTGCCAAACAAATTTGCCAAAGAATGTGATCAGATTCGCTTCTTCTTTGTTTAAGGTAGATAGCAGTTTTAAGGTTCTGCGACTAAATGATCCTTTAAATTTGGCTTCTTCAGATAAAATCCTTCCCCAGAGTGTTTGCATTTGTTCATCATTAATGTCTTCACATTCTTTGAAGAAAGCCTCTATCCAATCCTCGTCGATATCTGTAACGTTGTCAGTCTCTGAGAGATTTTGTGCTGCTTGTATTGTAATGTTTTCAATGTTTTCTTGTCGTTTAGTTTCACGCTTTAGAAAACGCTCAACTGCTCGTTTTTCTATTCCCTCAAGCTCTAACCTTGAAATTAACTCAGTACGTTTAGCCTCAGCTTCAGCTTTTGCTTTTTTGCGTATTCTTGTTGGTTCGTAAAGTACTCCGATGGCATCGCTTACTTTTTCAATAAGTTTTGTTCCTGGCTGAGATAACCCGGAAAGACTTAAATCGATAAGACTCATTATGACCCCCCTAAATACCCGTACAACAACTGTACAGGGGTATTTTATGGCAAGGATTACCAAAAAGGAATCAGCATTACACATTCAAGTAATGGATCTCATCCATTCTGATAAGCATCTAACACAAGATGATAAGGAATTCATATTCACCAATTATAAGGGGGATGGCATTGGTGCTACTGGTGCTTTCTTCACACCTGAATTTTTAGCATGGGACTTCATACTTGATGCTGGTTGTACTGGTGACTGTATCGAACTATGTGCGGGTATCGGTCGCCTCAGTTACTACCAGTACTTAAGAAACAACCCAACACACATTACCTGTGTTGAACTAAATCCAGAGTACGTAATGATCGGGAAGAGGGTACTACCAGAGGCAGAATGGATCATTGGTGACGCTCTCCAGTACTCACCAGACCGTTTCTATGATGTTGCCTATGGCAATCCACCTTTCGGTAAGATCAACACTTCAGAAGCGTATACAGGCCGTTATACAGGCTCAGAGTTTGAATACAAGGTGATTGAACATGCAAGTACCTTATCCTCATATGGGGTATGGATAGTACCGCAGGGTTCAGCAGGATTTAAGTACTCTGGACATAGGTACTATGACGCTACAGTACAGACATCCAAGTACCAGAAGTTTGTTCATGATACAGGGTACAGGTTTCAACCAGGGGTGGGGATTGATACCAGTATCTACAAGGACGAATGGAACGGTACGAAGGTAGTCTGTGAGGTTGTGACGGTTGAGTACTAAAAATGTGATTTTAAGCAAGCGTAACGCTACATATTGTGTCTATACTTACTTATTGCACCACATGGTGTATTTCACACAGCAGGTAACTTGTATGGGTAAGAACCAACATGTAGTAACGCATCCTGATGGATGGGCTGTAAAAGGTGAAGGTAATGAACGAGCAACTTCTGTACATTCAACGCAAGCTGAAGCTATAGAAGCTGCTCGTGAGATAGCTCGACATCAACAAAGTGAATTGTTAATTCATGGACGTGATGGGCAGATTCGTTCTCGTGACTCATATGGCAACGATCCATATCCGCCTAAGGGATAAATATCAGTAAAGCAAAAGAGGCCATCGGCCTCTTTTTTTTGTCTTTTCAATAGATAACGGTGAGCGAAGATTAATCAGCCGGATTTTATTTCTTGATTTTTCGGGCAGCCCAGGGAGACAAAGCCGATTTTCGGCGGGTGCGTAACATTGCTCATAGGTTAAAAATTCATCAATTATGGAGTTATCAGGGCGGGATTTTACAGCGTATCGCAGGGGATTTATACACTCTTGATGGCGCAGTTGAGGCCGGCAATCGTTGTAACATTGTAAAGAATGTTAATCAGTTATCGTTTATTGATCCCAGGCATTACATTGTACAAAAAATGACCTTATTCTTAATGAGGTAACATGGCTGACAGAGGAGGAATAGCATGTCCGTTGACAGACTGAAACGCGATCTGCTTAACAAGATGATCAACGCCCGAATCGACCTGGCTGCATATCTGCAACTCCGCAAGGCGAAAGGGTATATGTCAGTCAGCGAAAGCGAAAATCTGCGTGATAACTTCTTTGAACTTTGCAATTTCATGCGTGAAAAAGCACCCATCCTGAAAGCGCACTACGCTGAAAGCGAATTAGTGGCGCTGCGCCGCGCCGCCGAGGTGCTCTCCATCGCCGGGGTCTGTTTGATGAACGGACGTCATGACTGCCCGAATTTTATTGCCGTTAACGCGGAGAAGCTTGAAAACTGCCTGACCACGCTCGCGCTTTGCATCATGTGTCTGAACAAGCCGGAAACGCTTGCCCGGCACTGAACCCGGGGGAGGCAACTCCCCCTTCTGATTAAGCTTTTGTAAAAGTGGTAACGCACCCGGGAACAGTGGCTAATCTTTAAGCCATATGTCGATAAAGGAGTGCGTTATGCCTCGATCCTCGCTGATTTTCCTTCCAGTCTTGTTATTCCCGCTTTCACTGCTTGCAGCGCCTGAGACGGTTAAGGTCGACGTGCTACAGACAAAACTGGATCACCCCTGGTCGCTGGCGTTTCTGCCAGATAACAAGGGGCTGCTCATCACGCTCAAAGACGGGCAGCTTAAGCACTGGCAGGCAGGGAAAGGGCTCTCCGATCCGATTGTCGGCGTGCCGAAAGTGTGGGCGAGCGGCCAGGGCGGACTGCTGGACGTCGCGCTGGCCCCGGATTTTGCACAATCACGGCGGGTCTGGCTCAGCTTCGCCGAGGCAGGTAATGATGGCAAAGCGGGTACCGCGGTGGGCTATGGGCGGTTGAGCGATGACCTGTCGCGCATTGAGGGCTTCCAGGTGGTGTTCCGACAGATGCCGAAGCTCTCTACCGGCAACCACTTTGGCGGACGGCTGGTGTTCGACGGCAAAGGCCATCTCTTTATTGGCCTGGGTGAAAACAACCAGCGCCCGACGGCGCAGGATCTGGACAAGCTTCAGGGCAAGGTGGTGCGCCTGACGGAGGACGGAAAAGTGCCACCGGATAATCCGTTTGTGAACACCGCCGGAGCGCGCCCGGAAATCTGGTCCTATGGCATTCGCAACCCGCAGGGAATGGCGATGAACCCGTGGAGTGACACGCTGTGGCTCAACGAACACGGACCACGCGGTGGGGATGAGATTAACATTCCTGAGAAGGGCAAAAACTACGGCTGGCCCCTGGCGACGCACGGGATCAATTACAGCGGGCTGAAAATCCCGGAAGCGAAAGGCGAGCACGTTGAGGGCACTGAAAAACCGCTGTTTGTCTGGAAAGTGTCGCCCGCCGTCAGCGGCATGGCGTTCTACAACAGCGACGTCTTCCCGCAGTGGAAAAACAAGCTGTTTATCGGCGCGCTGAAGGAGAAAGACGTCATCGTGCTGAGCGTGAAGGGCAATAGCGTGACGGAGGATGGGCGAATTCTTGGGGATAAAGATCAGCGTATCCGCGATGTGCGCGTCGGGCCGGATGGTTATCTGTACGTGCTGACCGACGAGACGGACGGGCAGCTTTGGAAAGTCAGCCCGTCCGGGTCGTAATCAGGTCACCGGGATCATCACCACGTTGCGATACGCCGGGCGCTCGCTGAGCTGCTGGATCCAGCGCTCAAGGTGAGGGCGCGGGGTCCA
The DNA here is from genome assembly GCF_004136695.1 of Enterobacter cloacae complex sp. 677-3DZ2D5B. Classification (NCBI taxonomy): domain Bacteria; kingdom Pseudomonadati; phylum Pseudomonadota; class Gammaproteobacteria; order Enterobacterales; family Enterobacteriaceae; genus Enterobacter; species Enterobacter cloacae complex sp. 677-3DZ2D5B. Next base: position 304,084 of record NZ_QFLS01000001.1, read on the forward strand.
GCTGAGACCCATGTTAGTGAGGTTCCAGACGAAGGGGGCGACGGCGATATCGCCCACGCCGAACGTGTCGCCGGAGAACCAGGTATGCTTCGCCAGTTCGTCGTCCATCATCGCAAACAGCGACTCACACGCATCCTGGGCGGCATGAATGGCGGGATAATCACGATCGGCTTCCGGCGTACGGATAAGCCCCATCAGGATCACGCGGTGCGTGGGGGAAAGCGTCTGGTTTGCCCAGTCCATCCATTTTTCGCCCTGCGCGCGCTGGGCCGGATTTTCAACCCACAGGCGACCCTGGCCGTACTGCGCGGCAAGATAACGCACAATGGTATTGGACTCCCACAGCGTGGCGTCTGTCTCGTCATCGCGCAGCAACGGCACCAGCCCGTTTGGGTTCATCGCCAGATAGTCGGCGTCTTTATTCACCCCGAACGCCATGCCAGCCATAATTTGGTTGAACGGTAAATCCAGCTCCTCCAGCGTCCAGAGCACTTTCTTCACGTTAGTCGAATTGTTCCTGCCCCACAGCGTAATCATATTTACTCCCGATGAGATGTGAATCCGAGTCAGCTTTTCGCCATGGTGAGATAAACCTAACAATTACGCAACAGATGCTAAAAAAAACGCCGCAATCAAAGCGTATCTGAATGTTATTGCATAAACTTTAAAAACTTTACCTGGAACAGGTTTCTTTGAAGGCTGTAGTGCGCTATTACTCATCGCTTCTTGCGACACGGTGATTGTGACGTGATTTTTAGAATGGACACTCGGGTGGCATTTATGACGCAAAAAACTTCTTCTCTGCGCAGCCTGGCGGCAGGCTCGGCGCTGCTTTTCCTTTTTGCCCCAACGCTTCATGCGGCGGAACAGACAGCGCCCGAAGCGCCGCCTGTTGATGCGCGCGCCTGGATCCTGATGGATTACGCCAGCGGGAAAGTGCTGGCGGAAGGTAACGCCGACGAAAAACTCGACCCGGCGAGCCTGACGAAAATTATGACCAGCTATGTGGTCGGCCAGGCGTTAAAAGCAGGCAAGATCAAGCTGAATGACATGGTCACCGTCGGGAAAGATGCCTGGGCGACCGGTAACCCGGCGCTGCGCGGCTCGTCCGTGATGTTCCTGAAGCCCGGTGATCAGGTCTCCGTTTCCGATCTGAATAAAGGGGTCATTATTCAGTCGGGAAATGATGCCTGTATTGCGCTGGCCGATTACGTCGCGGGCAGTCAGGACTCGTTTATTGGGCTGATGAATGGCTACGCGAAAAAACTGGGTCTGACCAATACCACCTTTAAAACCGTTCACGGCCTGGATGCGCCGGGTCAGTTCAGTACCGCGCGCGATATGGCGCTGCTGGGCAAAGCGCTGATCCATGACGTTCCGGATGAGTACGCCATCCATAAAGAGAAAGAGTTTACCTTCAATAATATTCGCCAGCCTAACCGTAACCGCCTGCTCTGGAGCAGTAACGTTAACGTGGACGGCATGAAAACCGGTACAACTGCCGGGGCCGGATACAACCTGGTGGCTTCTGCGACGCAGGGCGATATGCGCCTGATCTCGGTGGTGCTGGGCACGAAAACCGACCGCATTCGTTTTAACGAGTCAGAAAAACTGCTGACCTGGGGTTTCCGCTTCTTTGAAACCGTCACGCCGATTAAGCCGGACGCCACCTTCGTCAGCCAGCGCGTCTGGTTTGGTGATAAAAGTGAAGTAAACCTGGGGGCAGGTGAAGCGGGGTCCGTCACCATTCCACGCGGCCAGCTGAAAAACCTGAAAGCCAGCTATACCCTGACCGAGCCACAGCTGACCGCGCCGTTAAAAAAAGGCCAGGTGGTCGGGACGATAGATTTCCAGCTTAACGGCAAATCCATTGAGCAGCGTCCGCTGGTGGTAATGGAAGCGGTGGAAGAGGGCGGCTTCTTCAGCCGGATATGGGACTTTGTGTTAATGAAATTCCACGGCTGGTTTGGCAGCTGGTTCAGCTAAGTTTTTGCCGGGTGGCGGCTTCGCCTTACCCGGCATAACCTCAATACATCAACTTCACCTGCTGCGCTTTCGCGTATGCCACCAGCTCGTCATCCGGGCGGCAATCACTGACGATGGCGTCAAAGCGCGACAGCTCTCCCATTCTTGCCGGACGGACCTTGCCAAATTTACTGTGATCAACCACCAGCACATGCTGCTGTGCGGCGTTGAGCGCCCACTGTTTCACCGGTAACTCTTCAAGATTAAAACAGGTTGCCCCCTGTTTCACATTCACGCCCGCCGCAGAGTAAAAGGCGATATCCGGGCATACATTGCTCAGCGTGTCCTGAATATTCAGCGGTTTGAAAATGGCGTTGCTGGCATGAAATTCGCCGCCACACAAAATCACCCGGCACGCCGGTTTCTCCTGCAAGGCCAGGAAGGTGTTTAGCGAATAACAGACGGCGGTAAAGGGAACGGTGCTGTCGATGGCCTCGATGATCCACGGGGTTGTCGTACCGCAGTCAAAAAAAAGCGTTTGATGCGGCTGCACCAGCGAGGCGGCGAGCCGCGCGGCTTTGCGCTTCTCCTCCACCAGGCGTGTTTTTTGATCGCTTAACAGATAATGGCTGGCGCTACGCGGCTCCAGAACAATATACCCGCCAAGCAGCACAACGGGGGCGCTGTCGCTGTTCAGATCGCGACGAATGGTCATTTCAGACACGCCAAGCAGGGTAGCGGCTTCCTTAAGATGCAGCTTATCGCTGCGCTTCAGCGCCTGGAGCAGCTGAGCAATGCGGTCATCGCGACGTGTTTCCATAGATCCTCGGGCTAAAAAAGTGAGCCCCCGCAGGGCGGGGGCTCAAGTGTAACCTGACGGACCGGGGTTAGTCACGTATCCAGCCTTTGCGGATCGGAAGGGCAAACAGAACGCGATAGGCCTGTGATAATCCACGATAAAGCGCCGGACCAAAGAGGCTCCACAGGATGGCTGCGCTGACGCAGCCCATCAGTCCCACCAGGAAACCGCCGACCATATCCAGCGGCCAGTGCACGCCCAGGTAGACGCGGGACCAGGCGATGGCGACCGCCACGCCCATCAGCACTACGCCGGACCACAGGCGATGCCAGAACAGGAAGGCCAGCGCAAAGGTGAAGATCACCGTGCCGTGATCGCTCGGGAACGAGTCGTCCGGCGCATGGTGCAGGAAGTTGTAGCCGACGCGATCGACAAACGGACGATCGTGTGGGAAGGCGTGGCCCAGCACGTAGCTTGCCAGCACGCTGACGCCGATCGCCATCGCCATTTTGATCACCAGATGGCGCTGGGCGGTGACCTGTGTACGAGGTCCCCATAACCAGAGGATCACCGCCAGCGCCGGTACGATGCTGATCACATCTTTCGCAATGAAGGTGGCGAGATCGATCATCCATTCCGGTGACGACGGCGTGGCGTTGAGCAGGTAAAACAGTTCGTAGTTCAGATTTTCTAACATAATCTCGTTACTCTTTAGCAAACCAGGCGGAAACCAGCCCGTAAACCAGCACCTGGGAAAACCAGACCCACCACCCGGCCCACAGGTTGTGAGAGAAAAAATGCGCGCCGCGCATGACCTGCCCGAATCCCATCAGCAGCCCCATAACAACGCCCAACGCGACAAAGGTCCAGGCCAGGCGTGGACGTTCACGCCAGAAGGCAAAAAACAGCCCCATCACCATAAACCCGCTTGAGGCGTGGCCGCCGGGAAAGCAGCGTCCCGGTCCGCTGTCTGCCGGAATCGCGCTGAACAGGGGATACGAGACGGCTTTGCCGCCATACTCCACCAGATCCCACGGACAGCTGTGGTGGCTCATGCTTTTCAGGGCTCCTACAACGAGCGCGCCCAGACCCATCAGAAGCGCGGCTGTCACCAGCCGGGCATTGCGTCTGTAAGTCCCGTAAACCAGCGCGATGACGGCCAGGGCAATGGCCACATATTTCGCCAGCCGATGGTTGAGCAGATCCAGCAGCGGATTTTGCTGTAGCGGGAAATGATGCGTCGCCGCGTCATACCAGAAGCCGGTGATCCATCGGTCAAGCGATTCATCGCGCGAAAGCCAGGTAAAAAGCAGCGCAAGGACGATCAGCACGAAAAGCTGATAACCATAAAAGCGGGCAGGCAAACGGTAAAGGCGTTTTGTCTTATTTGTCGGTAACTTAGATAATTCTGAAGGGCTGACGGCGTGTGTCATAGTTTCGGTCAATAACGTGAAATAGCACTATCATAAGGAGGGCAACTTAAGGAAACCTTAAACAACAACGATAAGTGCCTTATTTCTGTTTTTTCACGTTAATTTGCTATCTCAGACAGCGACAATTCATTACACTCATCGCGTTTTTTTCATATTAAAGAGATTGCATGATAAACCGTTCTTCTTCCGGTAATCGTCTGGGTCGTCAGGCGTTACTTTTTCCTCTGTGTCTGGTGCTTTACGAATTCTCTACCTACATCGGCAACGACATGATCCAGCCAGGCATGCTGGCTGTGGTTGAGCAGTACAACGCAGGTATTGAGTGGGTACCTACATCGATGACCGCCTATCTCGCGGGCGGCATGTTTTTACAGTGGCTTTTAGGGCCGCTGTCGGATCGTATTGGCCGCCGCCCAGTGATGCTGACGGGCGTGGTATGGTTTATCGTCACCTGTCTCGCCACGCTGCTGGCGCAGAACATTGAGCAGTTTACGTTGCTGCGTTTCCTTCAGGGCGTGAGCCTGTGCTTTATTGGTGCCGTGGGCTACGCCGCTATTCAGGAGTCGTTTGAGGAGGCGGTATGTATCAAAATTACCGCGCTGATGGCGAACGTGGCGCTGATTGCACCGCTTCTGGGGCCGCTGGTGGGAGCCGCATGGGTCCACGTCGCGCCGTGGGAAGGGATGTTCGTGCTCTTTGCCGCGCTTGCGGCCATCTCTTTCCTTGGTCTGCACCGTGCGATGCCGGAGACCGCCACCCGCCTGGGCGAAAAGCTCTCGCTTAAAGAGCTGGGGCGTGATTATAAGGCGGTGCTGAAAAACGGCCGTTTTGTCGCGGGCGCGCTGGCGACGGGCTTTGTCAGCCTGCCGCTGCTGGCGTGGATTGCCCAGTCGCCGGTCATTATCATCAGCGGCGAACAGCTTAGCAGCTATGAGTATGGCCTGTTACAGGTGCCGATTTTTGGCGCGCTGATTATCGGTAACCTGGTGCTGGCGCGTCTGACGTCACGCCGTACCGTGCGTTCGCTGATTATTATGGGCGGTTGGCCCATAGCGGCAGGGCTGATTATCGCGGCGGTGGCGACCGTAGCCTCGTCTCATGCGTACCTGTGGATGACGGCGGGGCTGAGCATTTACGCGTTTGGTATCGGCGTGGCGAATGCCGGTCTGGTACGCCTGACGCTGTTCGCCAGTGAAATGAGTAAAGGCACGGTGTCTGCCGCGATGGGGATGCTGCAAATGCTGATTTTCACCGTCGGAATTGAGGTGAGCAAGCATGCTTATGCTTTTGGCGGAAACGGGCTCTTCAGCCTGTTCAATCTCGCAAACGGTGTGCTGTGGGTAGGTCTGATGGTGGTGTTCCTGAAGGACAAACGCGTCGGAAATGCCCTGCAACCGTAATCCTTATTCCCTCTCCCCCCTGGGCGAGCTCGGGACAGTTCCCTCTCCCTGTGGGCTGAGGGATCCCCAGTAATTTGAAAGCAAAAGCGATAACGTTGCCTCAGAATAACTGAGGGCTTTCAGCGATGCCTCGGTCCGGCTGTAAATCGCTGAGGCGTTTCCTGTAGGCCGGGGCGAGGCGCAGGGATGCGCCGAGAGGGCGGGCTTTACAGGGATGTTACCTCCGCCCGTCCCCGATAAGCCGGAAGGAATAAGCCGAAGGCACCTCGAAGCGGCGATTTTCCGCCGGAAGCCCGGGTCGCCAGGGTGGTGGCGACTGAGCCACCCTGGCACGTTCACCGGTCATGTCGTGACAGAGTAGCAAGGAACATAAAGTGAACGGAATGACCACCAGAGCCGTATGTTCCCCCTCACCCCAGCCCTCTCCCTCAAGGGAGAGGGGGCCGTCTGTGCAGGCATTATTTTGTGGGGAACCCTCAGCCCTGTGGGAGAGGGTTAGGATGAGGGCACCAGAGCGCACGGAATCAATTAAACGGCGCCTCCCCGTCCAGCACCCTATCAATTACGTCCAGCACCCCTTCGTCATTATTGTTCGGCGCTTCATAGCGGGCCACCGCCTTAATGTGCGGTCTGGCATTGGCCATCGCGAAGCCAAACCCAGCCTGGCGCAACATCTCCACGTCGTTACCGCTGTCGCCAAAGGCCACCACTTCACTGTCCTCAATGCCCCAGCGCGCTTGCAGGATCCGCAGGCCGTTAGCTTTGTGTACGCCGGGGATAATCAGGTCGATACTGCCGTGTCCCGTGGTCACCGGCACCATGATGTCGCCAAGCTTCTCATGCAGCAGCGCCTGAATGCGCGGAATTTCGTCGTCAGAGACGTTTAGCCCGAATTTGAAGAAAATATCGTTGAGGTTGTCAAAGCTGCTGACGCTTTCAAGGCGGTGATAGTATTTCGCAGCAATCTCTTTGAAGAGGTCGTTATACGTTTTCAGCGTGTAGGCGCTGTTTTTTCCGCAGGCAATTATCTCAATGCCGGGCACGTCGTTTAACAGGGTGGCGACGGTCAGAAAATGCTCTTTCGACAGTTCGCCGTTAAACACGTCTTCGCCCGCATCTACCACCCAGCCGCCGTTTTCGGCGACGAAGGCAATTTCATGGGCGATCTCCGGGAAAAATGAGATCAGCTGGTAGTACTGGTTTCCGCTGGCGACCACAAAACGGATGCCTTGCGCTTTCATGCGCGCGTACTGCGCCAGAAAACGCGCGCGGTTATAGGTTTTCGCATCGCTCAGGAAGGAGCCATCCATGTCGACTGCAATCAGTTTAACGCTCATATCCCTTCTCCATTGACGTTGTTTCTGCTTCCGGTTTTGCCACCGCTCGCGCCACCAGGGCGGCAATAATGACTAACCCTAATACCACCAGCATCGCGCTGCGTAACCCGTAGTGCTCACCGAGGAATCCAAGCAGCGGCGGGCCCACCAGGAAAGCGAGGTAGCCCGTGGTCGCCACGACGCTCACGCGCGTCGGCGCGTCGGGGCCGGTATCGCTGGCAGCGGAAATGGTCAGCGGGAAGCCAAGGGAGGCGCCCAGTCCCCACAGGATCACCGACACGCCGGCAATCCAGTCCACATCCACAAAGATAATCATCGCGATGCCCAGCCCGCCCAGCAGGGCGCTGGCACGGACGACAGCCACGCGGCTGTAACGGTCGATAAACCAGCCCCCGGTAAAGCGTCCGACGGTCATGCCGAGCGTAAACCCGGCGTAAATCAGCGAGCCGGAGGTGGGGCTAAATCCGTGCCCGTCCACCATCAGCAACGGTAGCCAGTCGTTGGCGGAGCCTTCAGCAAACGCCATCGCCAGCACCACCACGCCAATCAGCATTAGCTGGAAATCACGATAAAAGGGCAACCCTTTTTCCGCAGACTTCTGTTCGTCCGTGGCGTGTTGTCCTGTGCCTGCGGGAATAGCCCTGATGCCGGTGAGGATCGGGATAATACAGACCAGCGCCGCCAGCAAAATGTGCACATTGGCCGCAATGCCCAGCGCCGTCAGCGCCATCCCCACGCCCGCGCCCGCCAGCGTGCCGAGGCTGTAAAAACCATGCATCATCGGCAGCACCGTTTTGTTCATCGCCTGTTCGACGGCGGCCCCCTCGACGTTAATGGCCACTTCCGCCGCACCAAAGCTGCCGCCAAATACCATCAGCCCAAGGGCAAACATCAGCGGCGAGGCGAACCACAGCGCCACGCTCAGACCGAGCATTCCCACCACGGCGCAGCACATGGTGGTGCGAATCACCGCGCGCGTGCCAAAGCGCTTCACCAGCCAGGCCGAGCAGAGGATGCCGCTCATCGAGCCAATCGACAGGCCAAACAGCACGATCCCCATCTCCGCCGTCGAGACGGACAGCGTATCGCGGATTGCCGGGGTGCGCGTTGCCCAGGAAGCCATCAGCAGCCCGGGGATGAAGAAGAACATAAACAGCGCCCACATGCGCAGATGCAGGGCTTTGCGAGGAGAAGTTAGCGTCATTGGGATCAGCACCAGAAGTACAACAATAGCGACAACACTAGCAACTTTGTGTACATTTGTACACAAACTGGATGAGGATTTTATGAGCAGACCACCGAACGACCCTAACCGCCGCGAGAAGATACTCCAGGCGACGCTGGACACCATTGCTGAGCACGGTATTCATGCCGTCACGCACCGCAAAATTGCCACCTGCGCAGGCGTGCCGCTGGGGTCGATGACCTACTATTTCGACGGGATGGAGTCGCTTCTGGAGGAGGCATTCACGTGGTTTACGCAGCAGATGTCTCAGCAGTACCGGGATTTCTTCGCGGGGGTGACCGGGCGGGAGAGGGCGTGCGAGGCCATTACCACGCTGATCCACAGTTCAGCCGTGACCACGCCACACAATATGGCGCTGATGTATCAGTTATACGCGTTTATGCACCGCAGCGCCGCGCTGAAAACGGTGATGCAGGACTGGATGAAGATGAGCCAGACTACGCTTGAGCAGTGGTTTGATCCGGCCACCGCCCGTGCGCTGGATGCGTTTATCGAGGGGATGACGCTGCATTTTGTAACCGACCGGTCGCCGTTAACCCGGGAGGAGATCCGGGTGATGGTGGGGCGGATTGCAGGCGAGGATACCGTCTGATAGCGCTCGCCCCGGCCACGCCTGATGTCAGGAGATTTTTTTCCCGCTGGCGTCAACGACGACTTCGCCATCTTCCTTCGTAAATGCCCCTTTTTGCGCGTCCGGAAGGATGTCGAGAACGACTTCAGAAGGGCGGCACAGCCGGGTACCCAGCAGCGTCACCACAATCGGACGGTTAATCAGAATAGGGTATTGCAGCATGAAATCGATAAGCTGGTCGTCGGTGAAATGTCCCTGTGAAAGGCCCAGTTGCTCATAAGGCTCGACGTTTTTGCGCAGCAGATCGCCTATGGAAATCCCCATATCTGCAATCAGCCTGGTCAGTTCATCACGCGACGGTGGGTTCTCAAGATAGAGAATAATTTCGGGTTCCGTACCGCTGTTGCGGATCATCTCCAGCGTATTGCGCGACGTGCCGCAGGCCGGGTTGTGGTAGATAGTGATATGGCTCATATCCGTTACTCATTACAGTGTGAAGGAGAGACGTAGCGCCAGCGCGGCAAGCGTCACAAAGAGAACTGGCAGCGTCATTATGATGCCCGTCCTGAAATAGTAGCCCCAGGTAATAGTCATGTTTTTCTGTGCCAGCACATGAAGCCATAGCAGGGTAGCCAGGCTCCCGATGGGGGTAATTTTCGGCCCCAAATCGCAGCCAATCACGTTAGCGTAAATCATCGCCTCTTTAACCAACCCTGTTGCAGCACTACCCTCAATGGAGAGCGCGCCAATCAGCACCGTTGGCATATTGTTCATTATGGATGACAGGAAGGCGGTGATAAATCCGGTTCCCAGCGTGGTGACCCAGAGTCCGTACCCGGCTAAGTAATCAAGAACGCCTGAAAGAGACTCCGTCAGCCCGGCGTTGCGCAGGCCATACACCACCAGATACATCCCCAGCGAGAAGATAACAATTTGCCACGGCGCGCCGCGCAGCACTTTTCCGGTGTTAATGGCGTGCCCGCGTTTAGCAACGGCAAACAAAATCAGCGCGCCAGTTGTTGCGATAGCGCTGACCGGGATACCCAGAGGTTCAAGCACAAAGAAACCGACGAGCAGTAGCAGCAGCACGATCCAGCCCGTTCTGAACGTCGGCAGGTCGTGAATGGCCAAAGCAGGCTCGCGGAGTTTTGCCAGGTCATATTCCGGCGGTATTTCCTTGCGGAAGAACAGATGCAGCATCACCAGCGTTGCGGCAATTGCGGCGATATCAACCGGGATCATCACCGAGGCGTATTCGCTAAAGCCCAGCTTAAAGAAGTCCGCCGACACAATGTTGACCAGGTTGGAGACAATCAGCGGCAGGCTGGCGGTATCGGCGATAAATCCCGCCGCCATCACGAACGCCAGCGTGGCCTGCTTGCTGAACCCCAGCGCCAGCAGCATGGCGATAACGATAGGCGTCAGGATCAATGCCGCACCGTCATTGGCGAACAGCGCCGCCACGGCCGCACCCAGCAGCACGATCCAGGTAAACAGCAACCGCCCGCGACCGTTTCCCCAGCGAGCAACGTGCAGCGCCGCCCACTCGAAAAAACCGGACTCATCCAGCAGCAAACTGATAACGATTACCGCGATAAACGTGGCCGTCGCATTCCAGACGATGTTCCAGACCACCGGAATATCGTTAACGTGGATCACACCGCTCGCCAGCGCCAGCGCGGCGCCAATGGTGGCACTCCAGCCGATACTGAGCCCTTTGGGCTGCCAGATAACCAGTACCAGCGTAAACAGAAAAATAGCCCCTGCCAGAAACATCTTTTACTCCGTTATATCTGTTTTTGTGAATGTGTCGTGGTCAGCAAGAGCCCGGGAGGCGGTTTTTCAGCTTCATACGTGTCTCTTCTCGCAGGCAGTTCCAGCTGTTATCGATAACGGTTGCCGCCCACGCGGGCATGTTGGGAGAGAGACGGTAGTAGATCCATTTACCCTCACGACGATCGATGACCAGCCCGGCCTCGCGCAGTAAGGCCATATGGCGCGAGACTTTCGGCTGCGGCTCGGTGGTCGCGGCGCAGAGATCGCAGACGCACAATTCTCCTGCTTCACGGAGCAGCATGACGATGGAGAGCCGCGTTTCGTCGGAGAGGGTTTTGAAGAGCTGAACGGGGTGAAGCATCTGGGGATCCTGCGTGTTTTTTTTATCATATACATTAAATCATATATGTTTGTGGCAGGTGAGGGAAGGGCAATAAGGGCAAATAAATGCCCTCAGTGAAGTACCACTACGTTGAGCCGTCGTCTTTGAGCCACAGACAGGGCGGGATTAGAAGATTAATGATTCCTGGTTTTGTTGAATATCTTCAATGTTATGAGACAGACGATCGTTGCAGATGTTAACAGAATCAAAATATCAATATTTGTATATGTTTCGTACATTGTCTCCGCATTAATATCACCATAGATGAAGCCGCAAATAGCAGTTGCAACGTCGTGGTTAATATAAGCTGTTGAAGGACCCAGCATACGTCCTGCCAGGAAGCTAATTAACACAAACCAGACGGCCTTAAGTAGTCTTGAGCCCCATTTACGGGCAAGGGTAGTGATATCCACCGTCAATAACCTCAATACTATTGCACGCGATATGTGAACGCATACATGGGACCTAAATAAATTCCGGTTTCAGAAGAGCGATTCCGAAATTGGAGTGGTGAGCGAGCTTTATGTAGACTTCTGCCGCTATCCCCGGATGAAGCCTTCATTCCTTTTCCTGTCATCAGGTGGATTAATTCGTTCCAGCTTATGCCAGCTGCCTGTATCAAAGTTCAAACCCGATCATATCTACGCTCAATCGTTGTTCTTTTAAGATATTGACCAGGCAAAATTTAACCGCGCAAGAAGATCAGCTATACCGCCATGGAAATAAGGTAGTGTTATAAGTAATTGATAGGGAAGGGTATTAATTTCAGGAAACAAAAAACCCATCAACCTTGAACCAAAACGGCGGGGTTGATGGGCTCCACAAATTGGGGACATCAAAGAAAAGCAGTGGCACTAGTTATGACTGCACCCTGCGTAAAAAGTTCTGCGCGTAACGAAAATTTTTTGCGCCACACGCAAACTTGAGATTTATCCGAGTCCTGGCCAGATAATGATGATCAGCGTACCTGCCAGCGTCAGCAGCACGTTTGCGATGGCGTAGGTGCCTGCATAGCCCAGCGCCGGGATGTTGCTGCGCGCGGTGTCGCTGATGATCTCCATCGCCGGTGCGCAGGTGCGCGCGCCCATCATCGCGCCGAAGAGCAGGGCGCGGTTCATGCGCAGCACGTAGGCGCCGAACAGGAAACAGATCACCACCGGTACCAGGCTGACGATAAGTCCGGAAACCAACATTTGCCAGCCGACCGCGCCCAGGCCGTTGCCAATGCCGCTCCCGGCGCTTAAGCCGACACCCGCCATAAAGACCATCAGACCGAACTCTTTCACCATGTTCAGCGCCCCCTGAGGGATATAGCCGAAGGTGGGATGGTTCGCTCGCAGGAAGCCCAGCATGATCCCGGCGAACAGCAGACCGGCTGCGTTACCAATGCCGAAGCTAAAGTTGCTGAACTGGAAGGTGATCATCCCGATCATCAGGCCGACAATGAAGAAGGCGCAGAAGGCTAACAGGTCCGTCACCTGGCTGTGGATCGAGATAAAGCCGATACGGTCGGCAACGGTTTTAACACGTCGGGCATCGCCGCTAACCTGCAACACATCGCCTTTATTGAGCACCACGTTATCGTCGATAGGCATTTCAATCTGGCTGCGGATCACGCGGTTGAGGAAACAACCGTGGTCGGTCAGCTTCAGCTGTGCCAGACGGCGACCCACGGCATTGTGGTTTTTCACCACAATCTCTTCGGTGACAATACGCATGTCCAGCAGGTCGCGGTCAAACACCTCTTTCCCGTTGCGGAAGCTCGGATCGAGACGCGCGTGGGCGTCCGGGTAGCCAACAAGGGCGATGTCATCGCCCATCTGGAGCACCGCGTCACCGTCCGGGTTTGCCAGAATGCCGTTACGACGGATACGTTCGATGTAGCAGCCGGTCTGACGGTAGATCCCCAGCTCGCGCAGGTTTTTCCCGTCGGTCCAGGCAACCAGCTCCGGCCCGACGCGGTAGGCGCGGATCACCGGCAGGTAAACTTTACGTTTGGAGTCCGTGTCCAGGCCGCGCTCGCGGGCGATGGTCTGGGCGCTGGTCTGGAGATCCTGATGCTGAAGTTTTGGCAGATAGCGCGCGCCAACAATCAGGCTCACCAGACCAATCAGATAGGTCAGGGCATAGCCCAGACTCAGGTTGTCCAGCGCGGAGGAAAGCGGCGTGCCGGCCATGCCAGAATGACGAAGCGTATCCCCCGCGCCGACAAGCACCGGTGTGGAGGTCATCGAGCCTGCCAGCATACCGGCCGTTAAGCCGATGTCCCAGCCAAACAGCTTGCCCAGCCCTAACGCAATCAGCAGGGCGCTGCCGACCATCACCAGAGCCAGCATCAGGTAATTTTTGCCATCTCGGAAGAAAATGGAAAAAAAGTTCGGACCGGCTTCCACGCCTACGCAAAAAATAAACAGCATGAAACCTAAGTTAAGCGCGTCCGTGTTAATACTGAAATGTTGTTGACCTAATAACAGGGAGACGACTAAAACGCCAATGGAATTACCAAGTTGAACTGAACCCAGGCGTAATTTACCCAGACAAAGGCCCAGCGCCAGTACCACAAATAATAACAGGATGTAATTCCCATTTAACAAGTCTGCGACGTTTATATTCACGGAGGCTAACTTCTTGTTTACCAGTAAGTTGTTGAATGAAAGGACTATTTGGGCTACTGTTTTCAGAGTCAGGGAATCACTTTGCATCTCCCTGCTTCCTGATAAATACCCTAAACACTAGCAGTCGGTTAGTTTAATCGTAATAGCTACCGACAGCCACCTATTATCGCACGACTTCTGTGCGTGCTTTGGCAAGGATTGCCGCATTGCTTTATCTGACTGGGCGTTCACCGGACGATTTTTGTATTTGATAGAGATAAGTCAGGAGGATAGTTTGAACTTTAAACGAAACTGGGCTGGCGTAATCAGCTGTTTTTTGCTGTTTACGGTCGTTTGCATGTCACTCGCTTTTAACGTGAAAGGCGCCTTCAGAGCGTCCGGTCATCCCGAGCTGGGCCTGTTGTTCTTCATCCTGCCGGGGGTAGTAGCCGGTTTTCTCTCACGTAAAGGCGAGGTGGTGATGCCGCTTATTGGGGCAATGCTTGCGGCCCCGCTCTGCCTGCTTCTGATGCGCGTGCTGTTTCTCTCGTCGAGAAGCGTCTGGCAGGAAGTGGCGTGGCTACTGAGTGGCGTTTTCTGGTGTGCGCTGGGCGCGCTCTGTTTCTTATTTACGCGCAGCCTGCTGCAACAGCGGAAGCAACGTAAATAAAAACGCCCTCAGGGTGAGGGCGTCTTCGCATTACTGAGCCGCAAACAGGCCCAGGTGTTCTTTGGCGTAGGCCTCAAAATCGGTGCAGCCGCCGATGTGTTTCTGATCGAGGAAGATCTGCGGCACGGTTTCAACCGGTTTACCCACGGTTTTTTCCAGATCGGCTTTAGTGATGCCTTCCGCGTGGATATCCACATAACGGAAGTTGAAATCATCACGCTCTTCAGTCAGTTTCTCTGCCAGCTCTTTCGCGCGCACACAGTAAGGGCATCCTGGACGACCAAAAATTACTGCAAACATTTCTCTCTCCTCAAAAAACAAGCCTGACGGCGAATAGCACCTATAGTGCACGATAACCTGCCGTCATGGAAAGAAGGTTTCACCTGTCACTTTGATACAGTCAGGCTATGTTTCGCCAATTACATCAGGTGGATCATTGCCTATACTGGCTGCCATACGTTTTACGCAACACAAAGAGAGACAAAATGACGCCAACCATTGACCTGCTTCGTTCCCACCGTTCCATTCGCCATTTCACCGATGAGCCGATTACCCAGGCGCAGCGGGACGCGATCATCGACAGCGCAAGAGGCACCTCTAGCTCCAGCTTTTTGCAGTGCAGCTCCATTATCCGCATCACCGATCCGGCGATGCGTGAGCAGCTGGTAACGCTGACGGGCGGACAAAAGCACGTTGCCCAGGCGGCTGAGTTCTGGGTGTTCTGCGCCGATTTTAACCGTCACCTGCAAATCTGTCCTGAGGCCGAGCTGGGGCTGGCGGAACAGCTGCTGCTGGGCGTTGTGGATACGGCACTGATGGCGCAAAACGCGTTCACGGCGGCGGAATCACTGGGGCTTGGCGGCGTCTATATTGGCGGGCTGCGTAACAACATCGAAAGCGTGACGGAACTGCTGAAGCTGCCGAAACACGTGCTGCCGCTGTTTGGTCTGTGCCTCGGCTGGCCGGCGGATAACCCGGATCTGAAGCCGCGCATTCCTGCTGCGATGCTGGTGCATGAAAACCACTACCAGCCGGTCGACCAGGACATTCTGCATCAATACGATGAAGAGCTGGCGAACTACTATCTGACGCGCGACAGCAACAACCGCCGCGACACCTGGAGCGACCATATTCGTCGCACCATCATCAAGGAGAACCGCCCGTTCATTCTCGACTACCTGCACAAACAGGGCTGGGCAACGCGGTAGTCCATTCCTCCTGCGCCTCGTGTATGATAGGCAGGCTTTTACCATGTCTTTAGAGAGGTGCAGGGTGAAAATTGCCATATTGTCCCGGGATGGAACGCTCTATTCATGTAAACGCCTGCGAGAAGCGGCGGCGAAACGCGGACATCAGGTTGAGATCCTCGATCCGATGTCCTGCTATATGAACATCGACCCTGCGGCGTCGTCGATTCATTACAAAGGCCGCAAACTCCCGCATTTTGATGCGGTAATTCCCCGTATTGGCTCCCAGATCACCTATTACGGCACGGCCGCGCTGCGCCAGTTTGAAATGCTGGGAAGCTATCCGCTCAACGAGTCCGTGGCGATCTCCCGCGCCCGCGATAAGCTGCGCTCGCTGCAACTGCTGGCGCGCCAGGGGATCGATCTGCCCGTCACCGGGATTGCCCACTCCCCGGACGACACCAGCGATTTAATCGATATGGTGGGCGGTGCGCCGCTGGTCATTAAGCTGGTGGAAGGTACGCAGGGTATTGGAGTGGTACTGGCGGAGACGCGTCAGGCGGCGGAAAGCGTGATCGATGCGTTTCGCGGTCTGAATGCCCATATTCTGGTGCAGGAGTATATTAAAGAGGCTAAAGGGTGCGACATCCGCTGCTTTGTGGTGGGCGATGAAGTGGTGGCCGCCATAGAGCGGCAGGCGAAAGAGGGCGATTTTCGCTCTAACCTGCACCGCGGCGGTATCGCACGGGTGGCCCTTATCAGCGAGCGCGAGCGTGAGATTGCGGTGAAAGCGGCGCAGACGCTGGGCCTGGACGTGGCGGGGGTCGATCTGCTGCGTGCTGACCGCGGGCCGTTGGTGATGGAAGTTAACGCCTCGCCGGGGCTGGAAGGGGTGGAAAAAACCACAGGCGTCGATATTGCAGGTAAAATGATCGCATGGATTGAACGCCATGCGACGCCGGGATTTTGCCTGAAAACGGGCGGTTAAATGGATCGGCGCGCACTTTTTGCGTAATCTGGACAACGTTTTTATTTAAGAGGCTGCACTGCGATGGATTTACAGGTCGTACCTACACTGGATACGTTACGTCAATGGCTCGATGATGCCGGTATTACTTTCTTCGAATGCGACTCCTGCCAGGCGCTGCATCTGCCTCACATGCAAAATTTCGACGGCATTTTCGATGCCAAAATCGATCTGATTAACGACGTGATCCTTTTCTCCGCGCTGGCTGAAGTAAAGCCGTCCGCGCTGCTGGCGCTGGCATCCGATCTGTCAGCGATCAACGCCAGTTCTTTGACGGTGAAAGCGTTTCTCGACATACAGGATGATAATCTGCCAAAGCTGGTGGTTTGCCAGTCTTTATTCTCCGGCGCGGGGCTCTCGTTCAAGCAGTTCGCCTGGTTTATGCGCCTGAGCGAAGAGCAAATTTCCATGGTCATGATGGAAGCCAACGCACATCACCTGCTGTATAGTGCGGAAGATGACGCCGAGAATAATGATGCATCTCCCAATTTTCTCCACTAAGCCTGTCTGACTTTTGCGCAGTCGCTGCCAGAGCGGCTGCATAACACCGTTTTTTCTGCTGCTTTTAACCTTTCTTTAAAGAATTTTTCACCTCCTCTCCGGCCGTTTCGGCTTATCACGTAGACATAATCTGCATAAAAAATTGATAAAAGGCGTTTTTTCGTCTGGGCTATAGCCGGAGACACGGGCTACAGTTATTCTTGCGGTGCTTAAAAAAGCGAGCGGAACCTGCCGGGATGAGGGGGGTATTTTATTTCGGGCAGAGCGACAAACTATGCATGATTATTGCATATCTTCAGGCTGCACAGTTTTGGTTCGTTTGTTAACGAGCTTTCAGAAGGAATAACAATATGATCGCCTTGAATAAAAAATGGTTATCGGGTCTGGTTGCGGGTGCTCTGATGGCCGTCTCTGCCGGCACGCTCGCTGCGGAACAAAAAACGCTGCACGTCTATAACTGGTCTGACTATATTGCGCCGGATACCGTCGCCAATTTTGAAAAAGAGACCGGCATTAAGGTTGTCTACGACGTATTCGATTCCAACGAAGTGCTGGAAGGCAAACTGATGGCGGGCAGCACCGGTTTCGACCTGGTGGTGCCGTCGGCAAGCTTCCTGGAGCGTCAGCTGACCGCCGGTGTCTTCCAGCCGCTGGACAAGAGCAAATTACCGAACTGGAAAAATCTCGATCCGGACGTGCTGAAGCTGGTGGCGAAGCACGATCCGGACAACAAATACGCGATGCCTTACCTGTGGGCGACCACCGGTATTGGCTATAACGTGGATAAAGTCAAAGCGGCGCTGGGCCCGCACGTCAAGCTGGACAGCTGGGACGTGGTGCTGAAGCCGGAAAACCTCGAGAAGCTGAAAAGCTGCGGCGTCTCTTTCCTCGATGCGCCGGAAGAGATTTTCGCCACCGTGCTTAACTATCTCGGCAAGGATCCAAACAGCAGCAAGGCTGACGACTACACCGGTCCGGCGACCGACCTGCTACTGAAGCTGCGTCCAAATATTCGCTACTTCCACTCCTCTCAGTATATCAACGACCTGGCGAACGGGGATATCTGCGTGGCCATCGGCTGGGCGGGTGACGTCTGGCAGGCGGCGAACCGCGCGAAAGAGGCAAAAAACGGCGTGAATGTTTCCTACTTCATTCCGAAGGAGGGGGCGCTGGCGTTCTTCGACGTCTTCGCGATGCCGGCTGATGCGAAAAACAAAGAGGAAGCGTATCAGTTCCTCAACTACCTGATGCGTCCGGACGTGATTGCTCACATCAGCGACCACGTCTACTACGCCAATGGTAACAAGGCCTCCGAGCCGCTGGTGAGCGAAGAAATCCGCAATAATCCGGCGATCTACCCGCCAGCCGATGTGTTTGCCAAGCTCTTCACCCTGAAAGTGCAGGAACCAAAAATTGACCGTGTGCGTACCCGCGCGTGGACCAAGGTGAAAAGTGGTAAGTAACGGCGTTTGATATCGTTGCCCGGTAGCGCCGTCGCTTACCGGGCCGACAAATACCGTAGGCCGGGCAAGCGTTAGCGCCGCCCGGCGATGCGCACCCTGACGGTGCGTTTGCACCAGTGTTGATCTATGCCGGAGAGCACCCCGTGAATGACGCGATCCCCCGCCCGCAGGCGAAAGTCCGTAAAGCGCTGACCCCGCTTCTTGAAATTCGAAACCTCACCAAATCCTTCGACGGCCAGCATGCCGTGGACGATGTCAGCCTGACGATCTACAAAGGTGAAATTTTTGCTTTGCTTGGCGCATCCGGCTGCGGTAAATCGACCCTGCTGCGCATGCTGGCCGGGTTTGAACAGCCCACCGCCGGGCAGATCGTGCTGGATGGGGTAGACCTCTCCAGCGTGCCGCCGTACCAGCGGCCCATCAACATGATGTTCCAGTCCTATGCCCTGTTCCCGCACATGACCGTCGAGCAGAACATCGCCTTCGGCCTGAAGCAGGACAAACTGCCGAAAGCCGAAATCACCGCGCGCGTGGCGGAGATGCTGAGCCTAGTGCATATGCAGGAGTTTGCGAAGCGTAAGCCGCATCAGCTTTCCGGCGGCCAGCGTCAGCGCGTGGCGCTGGCAAGAAGTCTGGCGAAGCGTCCAAAATTATTACTGCTCGACGAGCCGATGGGCGCGCTGGATAAAAAGCTGCGCGACCGGATGCAGCTGGAAGTGGTGGATATCCTCGAGCGCGTTGGGGTGACCTGCGTGATGGTGACTCACGACCAGGAAGAGGCGATGACCATGGCCGGGCGCATTGCGATCATGAATCGCGGTAAGTTCGTGCAGATCGGCGAGCCGGAAGAGATTTACGAACACCCGACAACCCGCTACAGCGCGGAGTTCATCGGCTCGGTGAACGTCTTCGAAGGGCTGCTGAAGGAACGCCAGGACGACGGTCTGGTGATTGAATCGCCGGGGCTGGTGCACCCGCTGAAGGTTGATTCTGATAACTCCGTGGTGGACAACGTGCCGGTTTACGTTGCCCTGCGCCCGGAAAAAATCATGCTATGCGATGAGCCACCCGCCGATGGCTATAACTTTGCCGTGGGCGAAGTGGTGCACATTGCCTATCTCGGCGATCTGTCGATTTACCATGTCCGCCTGAAAAGCGGCCAGATGCTCAGCGCCCAGTTACAGAACGAACACCGGTATCGCAAGGGACAGCCAACCTGGGGCGACGAAGTGAGCCTCTGCTGGGATGCGGACAGTTGCGTAGTCCTGACGGTATAAGGAGCGGTCATGAGTACACTTGAACCTCCAGCCCGCGTCAAAAAACCGGGCGGTTTCGCGCTCTGGCTGGCGCGCATGCAGATGGCGCATGGCCGCAAGCTGGTCATCGCCATGCCCTATATCTGGCTGATCCTGCTGTTTCTGCTGCCGTTCCTGATCGTCTTTAAGATCAGCCTGGCGGAGATGGCGCGGGCGATCCCACCGTATACCGATCTGTGGGAGTGGGCCGACGGGCAGCTGACGCTGACCGTAAACCTCGGTAATTTCCTGCAACTGACCGACGATCCGCTCTATTTCGAAGCCTATTTGCAGTCGTTACAGGTTGCGGCTATTTCTACGATCTGCTGCTTGTTGATGGGCTACCCGCTGGCGTGGGCAGTGGCGCACAGCAAGCCGTCGACGCGAAATATTTTACTGCTATTGGTCATTTTACCGTCGTGGACGTCGTTCCTGATCCGCGTGTACGCGTGGATGGGGATCCTGAAGAATAACGGCATACTGAATAACTTCCTGCTGTGGCTTGGGGTGATCGACCAGCCGCTGACGATCCTGCATACCAACCTTGCGGTGTATATCGGGATTGTCTATGCCTATCTGCCGTTTATGGTGCTGCCGATCTATACGGCGCTGACGCGTATTGATTACTCGCTGGTGGAAGCCTCGCTGGATCTCGGCGCACGCCCGTTGAAGACTTTCTTCAGCGTCATTGTCCCTCTCACCAAAGGCGGAATCATCGCCGGATCGATGCTGGTGTTTATCCCGGCTGTTGGGGAGTTTGTGATCCCGGAACTGCTCGGCGGCCCGGACAGCATCATGATTGGCCGCGTGCTGTGGCAGGAGTTCTTCAATAACCGCGACTGGCCGGTGGCCTCGGCGGTGGCGATCGTCATGTTACTGCTGCTGATCGTGCCGATCATGTGGTTCCATAAACATCAGCAGAAACAGATGGGAGACCACGGATGAACAACTTACCGGTAGTACGCTCCCCGTGGCGAATTGCGATCCTGATTATCGGCTTTACCTTCCTGTATGCGCCGATGCTGATGCTGGTGATCTACTCGTTCAACAGCTCTAAGCTGGTCACCGTCTGGGCGGGCTGGTCGACGCGCTGGTACAGCGAGCTGTTCCACGATGATGCGATGATGAGCGCGGTGGGGCTGAGCCTGACCATTGCGGCGCTGGCGGCGACGATGGCCTGCGTGCTGGGCACGATTGCCGCGCTGGTGATGGTGCGCTTTGGCCGTTTCCGCGGGGCAAATGGTTTTGCATTTATGATCACCGCCCCGCTGGTCATGCCGGACGTGATCACCGGACTGTCGCTGCTGCTGCTGTTTGTCGCGCTGGCGCACGCCATCGGCTGGCCAGCGGATCGCGGGATGCTCACCATCTGGCTGGCGCACGTCACCTTCTGTACGGCATATGTGGCGGTGGTCATCTCCTCGCGGCTGCGCGAGCTGGATCGCTCCATTGAAGAGGCGGCGATGGATCTCGGCGCCACGCCGCTGAAGGTCTTTTTCATCATCACGCTGCCGATGATTATGCCGGCGGTGATCTCCGGCTGGCTGCTGGCGTTCACGCTCTCGCTCGACGATCTGGTTATCGCCAGCTTTGTGTCGGGACCGGGCGCGACGACGCTGCCGATGCTGGTCTTCTCCAGCGTGCGGATGGGGGTGAATCCGGAGATCAACGCCCTGGCCTCCATCATCCTTGGCGTGGTCGGAATTGTCGGATTTATCGCCTGGTATTTGATGGCGCGCGCGGAAAAACAGCGTGTGCGCGATATCCAGCGTGCAAGACGCGGCTGAAGGAATTACTATTTCCAGTGATGTGCCGCGTATGACGCGGCACTGTTTTTCAGGGAAGTAAAAACATTGGGATTCTTACAAAAAACACGTCATTCGCACGCCCGTCCGAACGTCCCTGCACTGGTGCAGGTGGCGGCGCTCGCCATTATTATGATCCGCTGTCTGGATGTGCTGATGATAATGAACACGCTGGGTCCGCGCGGAATGGGGGAATTTATTCACCGCAGCGCGCAGACGTGGAATCTGACGCTGGTGTTTCTCAGCAGCCTGATGCTGGTGTTTATTGAGATCTACTGTGCGTTCTCGCTGGTGAAAGGCCGTAACTGGGCGCGCTGGGTGTATCTGCTGACGCAGATCACCGCCGCAGGCTACCTGTGGGCCGCCTCGCTGGGCTATGGCTATCCGGAGCTGTTCAGCATACCCGGTGAGTCGCGACGTGAGATTTTCCATTCACTGGTGATGCAAAAACTGCCGGATATGCTGGTTCTGTTCCTGCTATTTGCACCAGCTTCGAGCCGGCGGTTCTTCCGCCTGCAATAATGTGTATAATCGCAGCCCTCGTGTTTCTTAAGGTTTTCATATGCAGTGCGCACTCTATGACGCCGGACGCTGCCGCTCCTGTCAGTGGATAGAACAGCCGGTCTCTCAACAACTCACCGCCAAAATGGCCAACCTGCAACAGCTGCTGGCAGCACACGCGGTGGGCGAGTGGTGCGCACCCGTCAGCGGCCCGGAGCAGGGCTTTCGCAATAAAGCCAAAATGGTGGTCAGCGGCAGCGTTGAAAAGCCGCTGCTGGGGATGCTGCACCGCGACGGTACGCCGGAAGATTTAACCGACTGCCCGCTGTATCCCGCCTCGTTTGAGCCGGTGTTTAGCGCTCTGAAACCGTTTATCGCCCGGGCGGGGTTAACGCCCTATAACGTTGCCCGCAGGCGCGGCGAGCTGAAATACCTTCTGCTGACCGAAAGCCAGATCGACGGCGGGATGATGCTGCGCTTTGTGCTGCGTTCGGAAAACAAGCTGGAGCAGCTGCGCGCGGCACTTCCGGGATTGCAGCAACAGCTTCCGCAGCTCAAGGTTATCACCGCAAATATTCAGCCGGTGCATATGGCGATCATGGAAGGGGAGAAAGAGATCTTCTTCACCGAACAGCATGCGCTGGAGGAGCGTTTTAACGGCGTGCCGCTGTGGATCCGTCCGCAAAGCTTCTTTCAGACTAACCCCACCGTCGCCAGCGCGCTGTACATCACCGCGCGCGACTGGGTGCGTGCGTTACAGGTTCATCACATGTGGGATCTGTTCTGCGGCGTCGGCGGCTTTGGCCTGCACTGTGCCACGCCAGACATGCAGCTCACCGGCATTGAGATCTCCGCCGAAGCGATTGCCTGCGCGAAGCAGTCCGCCGCGGAGCTGGGGCTGACGAATCTGCACTTCCAGGCGCTGGACTCCACGCAGTTCGCGACCGGGCAGGGCAACGTGCCGGAGCTGGTGCTGGTGAACCCGCCGCGCCGGGGCATCGGCCAGGCGCTCTGCGACTACCTGAGCCAGATGGCGCCGGAGTACATCGTCTACTCCAGCTGTAACGCGCAGACCATGGCGAAGGATATCGCCAGCCTGCCGGGCTACCGCATCGCGCGCGTTCAGCTTTTCGATATGTTCCCCCATACCGCCCATTATGAAGTGTTGACGTTGTTAACCAAAGCGTAGGCCGGGTAAGGCGAAGCCGCCCCCCGGCATAAACCCCACACAATGTTCAACAAAATGTGAACTCTTCCCCCGCTCGAAATCAGGTAAGCTTACGACATAACAAATGATTGAAGGCTTACCCATGAAGCAGATCCTGCTGGTAGAAGATGACCACGATATCGCGGCACTCCTGCGTCTTAACCTGGAAGATGAAGGCTACGCCATTACCCACGAGCCCGACGGGGGCAACGCCTTACAGCGTCTTGAAACACAGCCGTGGGACGCGGTGATCCTCGATCTGATGCTGCCGAATGTTGATGGTCTGGAGATTTGCCGCCGTATCCGCCAGATGACCCGTTACCTGCCCATTATCATCATTAGCGCCCGCAGCAGTGAAACTGACCGTATTACCGGCCTGGAAACCGGGGCGGATGATTATCTGGCAAAACCTTTCTCGGTGCAGGAGCTGATTGCCCGCATTAAGGCGCTGTTCCGCCGACAGCAGGCGATGGGCCAGGCGCAGACGGACGGCATTATTCAGGCGCACGGTCTGACTATCGATCCGCTGGCGCGCACCGTGCGTCTTAACGGTCAACACGTCGATCTCACTCCGCGTGAATTTGAACTGCTCTATTTTTTTGCTCGTCATCCTGGAGAGGTCTTTTCACGTCTGGCATTGCTGGAGCAGGTGTGGGGGTATCAGCACGAAGGCTACGAACACACCGTCAACACCCATATTAACCGCCTGCGCATCAAAATAGAAAAAGATGCCGCCGAGCCGGAGATCGTTCGCACCGTCTGGGGCAAAGGCTACAAATTTGCGGAGCAGAATCATGATGCGTCGCTTTAGCCTGAGCCAGCGCCTGACGCTGCTGTTTACGGTGTTACTGCTGCTCTGCGCCACCGTCGCCTGTGCGGTGCAGCTCTACAGTAGCATGCAGTACGGCAACGCGATGGTGCAGCGGCTCTCCGGCGGGCTGGCGCAGCAGATTGTGCAGCGGGAAGCGATTCTGGATTCGCAGGGCAGGGTGGATCGCAGCGCCTTAAAACCGCTGTTCGACCGGCTGATGACCTTTAATCCGAGCGTCGAGCTGTATGTTGTCTCGCCTGATGGCGATATCCTGGCCGATGCCGCCCCGCCGGGGCACATTCAGCGGCAAAAAATTGACCTCGCGCCGATACAGAATTTCCTGAGCGGGACGGTGATGCCGGTGTTTGGCGACGATCCCCGAAGCCAGAATAAGAAAGTCTTCAGCGCCACCCCGCTGCGGCAGGACGGCGAGCTGAAGGGGTATCTGTACATTATTTTGCAGGGGGAAGAGTCCAACGCGCTGGCGGAGATGGCCTGGCACAAAGCGCTCTGGAGTACGGCGCTGTGGTCGATGCTGCTGGTGGCGCTGTTTGGTCTGCTGGCGGGGGTGCTGCTCTGGTACTGGGTGACGCGCCCGGTTAAAGAGCTCACGCTGGACGTGGCCGGGCTGGAGCAGGACAGCATCAGCGCGATTAAGCAGCTGGCGGCCCAGCCGCTTGAGCCTGCCGGCCAGGATGAAGTGGCGATCCTGCGCAATACCTTTATCGAGCTGGCGCGCAAAATCACCTCTCAGTGGGATCGGCTGGCCGACAGCGACCGCCAGCGCCGGGAGTTTATCGCCAACATTTCGCACGACTTACGCACCCCGCTGACGTCGCTGCTGGGTTATCTGGAAACGCTGTCGCTCAAATCCGCCACGCTGTCGCCGCAGGAGCATCAGCAGTACCTCGCTACCGCGCTGCGTCAGGGGCAAAAGGTACGCCATCTGTCGCAGCAGCTGTTCGAGCTGGCGCGTCTTGAGCACGGCGGCATCAAGCCCCAGCGCGAACGTTTTGCCATGGCTGAACTGATTTCCGACGTGGCGCAGAAGTTTGAGCTTACCGCCCGCACGCGCGAGGTGAACCTGCGTATTGATGTGCCGGGGCGATTGCCGCTGGTGAACGCCGACGTGTCGATGATCGAGCGCGTGGTCACTAACCTTCTGGATAACGCCATCCGTCATACGCCGAGCGGCGGAGAAATTCGTCTGGCGGTCTGGCAGGAGAATGAACGACTTCAGGTCGAAGTGGCAGACAATGGTACGGGCGTAGATGCCTCGCTGCGCGACGATTTGTTCCAGCGGCCTTCAGCGTTAAATCCTCAGGCGTCGCGGGAGAACCGTGGGGGATTAGGGCTGTTAATCGTGAAGAGAATGCTGGAGCTGCACGGCGGTGGGATCAGGCTGATGGAGTCCGTGAGCGGGGCGCGGTTCAGGTTCTTTGTACCGCTATGAGAAATTGCCGGGTGGCGCTGCGCTTATCCGGCCTACAGACCACCCCCGCAGGCCAGACCACCCGGCAAAAAGAGATTACTGAGGGAACCACTGCTCGCTGATTTTCTGGTACGTACCGTCAGCTTTGATCGCTTTCAGCGCGCCGTTCAGTTTCTCAAGCAGAGCCTTGTTATCCGGACGCACGGCAATACCGAGGCCAGTGCCGAAATACTGCGGATCGGTCACTTTCTCCGTCGCTGTACCCAGCTGCGGGTTGGTTTTCAGCCACTCATTCACGACTGCGGTGTCGCCAAATACGCCATCGATACGGCCATTTTTCAGGTCGATAATGGCATTCTGGTAGCTGTCGTAGGCCACGGTTTTCACTTCAGGATGCTTGTCCTGGAGGTATTTCTGGTGCGTGGTGCCGTTCTCCATGCCGATGCGCTTGCCTTTCAGCTCGTCGAAAGATTTATAAGCTCCTTTCTTCGCAATCACCACCGCAGAGTTCGCGTAGTACGGGTCGGTGAACGCGACCTGCTTGCTGCGCTCTGGCGTAATGTCCATGCCGGAGATCACCGCATCGTATTTTTTAAATTTCAGGGACGGGATCAGGCTGTCAAACGCGTGGTTAGTAAAGGTGCAGTCGGCCTGCATCTGTTTGCACAGCGCTTTCGCCAGGTCAATGTCGAAACCGACGATCTGGTTGCTGGCATCCAGCGATTCAAACGGCGGATAGGTGGCAGAAACGCCAAAATTGATTTTATCGGCGGCGGATGCGCCAGCGGCGAAGGTTGCGAGTAATGCGGCCAGAACTAACTTTTTCATTGTAATGCTCCCGTCTGTCTTATTGATGCGCCGTGTCTGCGGCCTGGATGTACAATGCCAGTTAATGAATTTATATGCAATAAAAATGATTAAGTATTATTTTAATCACAAAAAAAAGCGGATAACCCATCAGGTTACCCGCTCCATGAATACCGTTTTATGCATTTGGGTGGTTAATTCCTGCGCTCAAACGCTAACGCCTTACGCTCGATAAGACGCATCATCAGCGTCAGCAGACCGTTGACCACCAGATAGACCAGACCCGCCGCACCGAACACCATTACGTCGTAGGTGCGTCCGTACAGCAGCTGTCCGTGGCCCATCACTTCCATCAGGGTGATGGTGTAGGCCAGTGAGGTGCTTTTGAACACCAGAACGACTTCGTTGGAATAGGAAGAGAGCGCGCGCTTAAAGGCATAGGGCAGCAGGATCGCCAGCGTATCCTTCTTGCTCATGCCCAGCGCTCCGCAGGACTGCCACTGGCCTTCCGGGATCGCGCGAATGGCACCGTAGAACAGCTGCGTGGTGTAGGCGGCGCTGTTCAGCGAGAGGGCAATCAGGGCGCAGAGCCACGGTTCAGAGAGCAGGTGCCAGATCACCGGGTATTCCTGTAACGACGGGAACTGCCCCGGGCCGTAGTAAATCAGGAAGATTTGCACCAGCAGCGGCGTACCGGTAAAGAGCGTAATGTAGCCACGTACAATCCACACCAGCACTGGCGTTTTCAGCGTCAGGACGATGGTGAAGATCAGCGCCAGGATCAGCGCCACGATGATAGACGCGACGGTCAGCGTCAGGCTGGTGTGCAGCCCTTTCATCAGTTCGGGTAAATAATCCAGCATCAGCCTGGTCTCCGTTCAAAACGCGTTGCGCGCAGGTCAATACGCTTCAGAACGTACTGGCTCAGCAACGTGATCACCAGGTAGATTGCCGCCGCGACGATGTACCAGGTAAACGGCTCCTGCGTACGGGTGGCGATACTTTTGGTTTGCAGCATCAAATCGTTCACGCTGATCAGGCTTACCAGCGCGGTATCTTTCAGCAGTACCAGCCACTGATTACCCAGCCCTGGCAGGGCATGACGCCACATCTGCGGCATCACCAGGCGGAAGAAGATCGCCGCTTTCGACAGGCCCAGCGCCTGACCGGATTCCCACTGACCCTGTGGCACCGCTTTCAGCGCGCCGCGCAGCGTTTGTGACGCATAGGCTGAATAGAGCAGGGAGAGCGCAATCACGCCGCACAGGAACGGGCTGACGTCGAAGTTCTCGATCTGCATCTGCACCGGGATTTGCGCAAAGCCGAGATTAATCGTGAAGCCGTCCGACAGCGTTAACAGCAGCTGTGAGGAGCCGAAATAGATAAACAGGACCACCAGAATTTCCGGGAGTCCACGCAGCACAGTCACCAGCGCTGAACCGAGCCATGCGACAGGGCGCCACTTAACGGACTCCCACACCGCAAAGAACATCGCCAGTACGAGGCCGATAATCAGTGCACAAACGGCAAGGCCGACGGTCATCCCGGCGGCGCTTGCTAAAGGAAAAATTTCATTCATCAGGAATTACTTCTGGAACCATTTTTTGTAGATGGTTTCGTAGGTGCCGTCTTTCTTCACTTTTTCCAGCGCAGCGTTGAATTTCTGCTGCAACTCGGTGTTGCCCTGACGTACGGCAATACCCAGACCTGTACCGAAGTAGTCTTTATCGGTCACCTTGTCACCCACGGCAGCCAGCTTGTCGTTCGCTTTCAGCCATTCAGTCACGACAGCCGTATCCCCGAACACCGCATCGATACGACCGTTTTGCAGGTCCAGTTTCGCATTCTGGTAGCTGTCATACGGCACGGTGGTGATTTCCGGGTGCTTATCCATGATGAATTTCTGGTGCGTGGTGCCGTTCTGCACGCCGACTTTCTTGCCTTTCAGCAGGTCAACGGAGGCGTATTTACCTTTCTGACCGATGAACAGCGCAGAGTTGTCGTAGTAAGGGGTGGTGAACAGAACCTGCTTCTCACGCTCCGGAGTGATGTCCATACCGGCCATTACGGCGTCGATACGGCGGAACTTCAGGCTTGGGATCAGGCTGTCGAACGCCTGGTTGCTGAAGGTACAGGTCGCGTCGATCTCTTTACACAGGGCATTTGCCAGGTCCACGTCGAAGCCAACAATCTTGTTGTTCGCATCGATGGATTCAAACGGAGGGTAGGACGCTTCAGTGGCGAAACGGATGGTCTGGGCTGCGGTAGCGGAAAGGCTGACGCTAGCAAGCAGCGCGGCAATCAATACTTTTTTCATTATAATTTCCCTAACACATCAGTGTGATAAGTAGTTTTTGAAGGCATCGGTTTGCGGGTTAGTGAAGCAGCTCGCGTCACCCTGCTCAACGATATACCCGTTTTCCATATAGACCACGCGGCTGGCGGTTTTGCGCGCCACTTCCACCTCGTGGGTCACGATGACCTGGGTAATGTTGGTTTCCGCCAGCTCACGAATGATACTCACGATCTGGGCAGTAATTTCCGGATCCAGCGCCGCGGTCGGCTCATCGAACAGCAGCACCGCTGGCTCCATCATCAGCGCACGGGCGATCGCCACACGCTGTTGCTGACCACCAGAGAGATGCAGAGGATAACGGTCGCTGTACGGTTTCAGACGCAGACGTTCCAGCAGCTTTTCAGCGCGCGCCATCGCCTGGTCTTTGCTTAAGCCAAGCACGCGGCACGGGGCTTCAATCAGGTTTTGCACCACCGTCAGATGCGGCCAGAGATTGTATTGCTGGAAAACCATGCCCACGTTTTGACGCAGTTCACGAATCGCTTTATCAGAAGGGGTTTTCGCGAAGTCAAAATGGTTACCGGCGATGGCCAGCGTTCCCGAACGGGGCATTTCAAGCAGATTTAAAACACGCAGAAGGGAGCTTTTTCCCGCGCCGCTTGGGCCAAGCAAAACCAGCGTTTCGCCCTCCGGGCAACTCAGCGTAATGTCGAACAGCGCCTGGTGTGCGCCGTAGAAGCAGTTAATGCCGTTTAGTTTAATACTCATCGGGGCAGTCTTTACTCATCCAGGCAAACTATAGCAATTGAGGCCGCAGATAGTACCGTTGACAGAATAGTTATGCAATATTTATGCGTTAAAAGTTAAATATAACCCGTGTTTACTCTTAAACATAGCACAAAATAGCGACGGGAAAGGGGGGCGAGTATAAATGTCGGCATTCCGCCTGAAATGCCGGACATTTTACGGGGTTAACGTTTATTTAACGGATGCGTTAGCGGTTCTCAATCGACTGGCGAAGGGTGCCTGCCGGGGCATGAACGCTGCCGCCAATGTAGCGTACATCATCTACTGCCCAGCACTGGCCTTCACGGATCATCAGCACCTCATCCTGCCAGGTTTGCGTCCCCTGGGTTAGCTTCACGCGCAGGGGAATATTGCGTGCGTCAGTATTTGGAATGGTGGATGCGCTGGCGACGTCGGCGCTGTCCGGCAGCGTGGCGCGGCTGGAGAACGGATCGGATGACAGCAGGGCGTTATGCTGCGGATCGCGCGAAGCGTCGGTGAGCAGTTTCGCCAGATTATCGCTCAGGTACGGGCGCAGGGCGGTCAGGTCATTACCGCGATGCTGAATACGGTAATCATAGAATTGTTGCGCCACGGCGTCCGGGCCACCCTCAATACAAGGGCCGCTGCGGGTTCCGATATCCTTAAAGGCTGGCGTGACCGGCGTTGTGCAGGCGCTGAGCACCAGCGCGCATGGCACTAAAAGCGTTAAAGCAGAGTAGCGCATGTTGATTTCCTTATTTATTAACTATCCTTTCAATCATAGCGTAACGAACCGATAATGCAGTTGCTAACGCATTGAACGCTAAAGAAGGAGAGAAAGTATGCAGTTTTCAACAACGCCAACCCTGGAAGGTCAACCGATTACCGAGTACTGCGGCGTGGTCACCGGTGAGGCGATTCTGGGCGCGAACATATTCCGGGACTTCTTTGCCGGCATTCGGGATATCGTCGGGGGTCGCTCCGGCGCGTACGAGAAAGAGCTGCGTAAAGCGCGTGACATTGCGTTTAAGGAGCTGGGCGAGCAGGCCAAAGCGCTGGGCGCGGATGCGGTGGTAGGTATTGATATCGACTACGAAACGGTCGGGAAAGATGCCAGCATGCTGATGGTGAGCGTAAGCGGTACGGCGGTGAAAACCCGTCGATGAAGCGTTCGCTCTCAACCCTCCTGCTGGCGATATTGCTGGCAGGATGCGCCTCGGAAGAGGGCATCGTTGATAAAGGCGCGTACGAGCTGGATACGCGCCATCAGGCGCAGGCGGCCTACCCGCGTATAAAGGTGCTGGTTATTCACTACACCGCCGACGATTTCGACACCTCGCTTGCGACCCTGACCGATAAAAACGTCAGCTCTCACTATCTCATTCCCGCAAAGCCCCCAGCACCCCAGGGCAAACCGCGTATCTGGCAGCTGGTCCCGGAGAGCGAGCTGGCCTGGCATGCGGGCATCAGCTTCTGGCGTGGCACCAACCGCATAAATGATACCTCCGTCGGCATTGAGCTGGAAAACCGCGGCTGGCGGCAAACCGATGGCGTGAAAACCTTTACCCCCTTCGAACCGGGGCAAATTGCGGCGCTGATCCCGCTTGCCAGAGACATCATCGCCCGCTACGACATAAAACCGCAGAACGTGGTGGCACACTCGGATATCGCCCCGCAGCGCAAAGACGATCCTGGCCCGATGTTTCCGTGGCGCGAGCTGGCGCAGCAGGGTATCGGGGCCTGGCCCGATCCGGCGCGGGTGAATTTTTATATCAACGGCCGACCGCATTATCAGCAGGTTGATACCGCAGCGCTGCTCGATCTGCTGGCGCGCTACGGTTACGAGGTGCCAGAAAACAGCACGCCCGCACAGCAAAAACGCATCATCATGGTTTTCCAGATGCATTTCCGCCCGCAGTTATGGAATGGCGTAGCGGATGTGGAAACCATGGCGATTGTCGAAGCACTTTTAGAGAAATACGGGCAGGGGTAAACCTTCGGATTACCCCCGAGTGAGTATATTTTCTTAAGTTTCTATCAGATTAATCCTAAGTACAAACTCATTTCATTTTTAGTTAATTGACTTAAAATTATCCCGATTTAAGATGGACACATAGCGCGCTAAGTAATGTAGCGAATTAATCAAAAACTTTACTCTTTTATTTTTATTCTTGAGATTTTCATCAGGTAAAAATTTATGGTTCGGCGTAAATGCCGCGGCCATCTTATTTTAAAAAATCACATCTTAAATCGGGTATAACAATGTTAAGCATCTATGGAAAAAAATTACGTCCACAATATGAAATGGAAAGAATTATTTCTGCAACCGCAGGCGTTGAAGAAAAAACGTTAAAGAAATGGCAGAAAATTTCCACTACTGATTCCGGTTACATTCATGTCATCGTCAGCGGCGAAGTCGAATTTCGACGTGAATCTGACGAACTGTGCATGTTTACTGTCACCGGACAATGCCTTTTCGGCCTATCGTCAATGTATTACAACGCCACCCATATGTACGGCCTTGTCCGGACGAATACGGTCGTTCGCTCGATCAAGAAAGAGGTCTTCGCCCAGCTGATGACCGAAAAAAATCTGTGGCCTGACCTGACCAAAGTCCTTTCCTGGTACATATGCCTGATGAGCAAACGTGATGATGTTCTGGTTGCCCGCAGTGCGTATTCTGTTGTTCGTGAATTTTTATATGAGATCAACGATCTGACTGTTCATCAGCAACGTGATATTAACGTTTATGATTACATTCAGGAATACACTAACCTCGCACGTAGTACTATTATCAAAATCCTCTCCGATCTGAAAAAAGGTCAATATATTGTGGTGGAAAAAGGTCGATTGCTTAACCTCACCGCACTGCCTGAAAAATATTAATACTTACTCCCGCTGTTCTCCTTTCTCACTCAAAGGAGAACGGCTATTTCCACTGTTTTTTACACTCGCTTGTGAATTATCCTGCGTTTCGTCAACCGGCGGCGCGGGAATTTTTCCTTGAGAATAATCCTGCTCCTGCTCTTTTAATGCCTGCTTAAATAATTCCGTTAATGATGACTCTTCACTGCTCGTGCTGGCGGGGGCGATATCGTGCTCATGCGCCTCGGTTCCGGGTAAGGTATCCCGCGAGGTATCGTGCGGCACCGCGCCCTCGGGCGCCTGCTGCCAGTCGGCATCATCACTGCTGATCGGCAGATCCTGCATCGGTGGAACATCAACATGCACTGGCGCAACTTTAGGCTGCGGATGCGGGAACGGTTTACTCACGTACACGTAATGCATTTCCGAAAGCTGCGTTTCCGGTTTGGCAACGCTGGCGTTGACCGGTTCAGGTGCCGGGTGGCGCAGGTTCCAGTAGACGTGCATATACAGGCCGACAACCAGCATGGCGCAAAGCCCGACCAGCCATAACGCTGTTTTGCCGAATACGTTTTTCAGGCTGGGGAGGCGGTACGAAAACCAGACCGCTTCCCCGGTTGTATAGCTGCGCTGGGCCGCAAGGCAGATGGTCGACATTAGGCTTTCTTCTCCTGCATTTTTGCGTCCGGGGTGGTGCGGGTTGCCTGAATCAGTACGCCCGGCGTGCTGTTGGTCACGCGCATCAGCTGCATCAGCGTTTCTTCACCGGGGATGCCATCCACGTGCAGATGCATTTTTTGCTGGAACTCGCGGGTGCGTTTCATCATTTCTGCGGTCCAGATCCGGGCATGCGTTTCGGGCTGGCTCAACGCGATGCTTAACTGCTGATCGAGCCAGGCCATGTCTTTGCTGTCGCTGGCCGTGCCGATCGCGTCTTTTCCTTCCGGTGTCAGGCGGTGCAACTGGGTGAAGTTGCCGGTCGCATGCCGGTTAAACCAGCTGCGGCTTACCTGCCAGGTCCGGTTATTCATTAACAAGTCAATTGATGTATCTCCGACCCTGGCGACCACTGCATAGTTAAGGTGACCGCTGGTTTTCAGCTCACTGACCCACGGATACCCTTCCTGCGCCAGCGTCTGCGGGGACGCGTTCCCCTGTTTACACATCAGGTTCACTTTAGCGGCGTTCTGGCACAGCGCATCGTCGGCCGAGGCGTCATACCCCCACATGAGATAAAGCTGATGCATCGCATCCGGCTGATTAACTATTTCGTTGTCGATAACCGGCACTACGGCTGCCTCAGGTTTTGGCGTCTGCTGTTTCCAGCTGACGGGCACCGGCAGCTGGATCGGCAGGCGCGCGCCGATCGACGAGGTAAAATACCAGCCGCAGGCGGCAAATAGCACGGACGCAAACAGCCCCACGGTTGCCAGGCGCTTACCGTGTTTTTTGGCGGGCAGGATCTCTCCCGCCGCCAGACGTAAATGGCGTGGGCTGACCTGCGCCGCGCGTTCCGTCCAGGCGGCGAGCATTGACAGGTGTGCCAGCGCGTTCAGTTTGCTGATGTTGCCTTTGGTCAGCGTGTGCATTTTGCGCACGCGGGCAGGCGGCAACGGCGAATGTTCACAGTCGTGTTCTTCGCACTGCGCCTGCACATAGCTCAGGTATTCGCGGCAGGTGAGGGGGCGCAGGACATGATGTGTGTGCGTATATTCGCGCAGTTCAGGTTGCTTTAGCAGGCGTTCCTGCTCCGCAGCACCCGTCAGCACCACGGCGAGCCGGAAGTTCAGCTCCTGGGCGCGCGTGAGCAGCGTTCCCAGGACTTCACGGCAGCTCTCCTTCATGGCTTCGGAATGGGCGATGGTCAGCACTCTGGATTTTGCTTTCCCCTCCTGCCACTGGCGCAGGACGGCATCCACCGCCTGCATGCGATCTTTAATCGCTTTCGTTCCCGGGTTGAGTTTGTACAGCAGGCTACTGGCACTCAGTTTGGGAAACGCGTTGATGGCAATAACGGTATTGCTGCTGGCTTTCAGCGCGTCGATGAAGTGGCTCAGAAGCGGAGCGTCGTCGCAAAAAAGCCCGATAATACCCGCCAGCTGGGTTTTCTCTTTCAGCAGGTTGAACACGTCCTGATGATAAGGCACCAGAAAATCACCGGATAAACGGGTGATTGTCCTGAATGGCGGATTTTTAAAATTAAAGTGGCTCTGATACATAACGACTGACCGTCTCTGATTAGGAATAGCAACAGCAGCAGAAAGTAAGGTAATGCCCCTGAGCGGTCAATTTGCAGACAGGGTAAAAATATCCAGCTGGCCGCGCCTAACATCTGGATTTTATACGGTCAATATTTTTCTGTATGAAAGTTGGTGGCGAAGTCAGTGGTCGTATTTGCAACAGCTTATTACTATTTTCCTCCATATTGGCGCAGTATGACGCTGCTTATTTTTGCTTTGCTATAGGCCGGATAAAAAATGAGGTTCTCATTTCTGTCACGGGGGATAACGCCTTGTATTATGTTTGTGCTGCTCATTTTTAGCGGCCAGCAAGGGTATCTCACCTTAAAAGATTATAAAAAAGTTACGAATAAGTTGGCTAAAGCTGATCTACAGCCGCTGAAAAAAACGCGCGAGGATAAACCCTTCACGCTTTTTACGGCTGCCGTCCGTCAGGAGAACTTAGCGGATGCGGCAAAAGCCCCGCTGGCAGCGGAGATAGAGGGCATTGTGCGCAGTGATGACGCCTGGCTCTCCTTTGCTGTTATCAAAACCCCAGGCGGTCAGCGAAGCTACCGTGAGGGTGAACCTCTCGCCGGATTTAACGACGCATTTATTCAGGAAATAAACAAAGATAATGTGGTGGTTAATTATGAAGGTGCTACGCAGGTACTGGCGTTAAATAAACCGGACTATTTTAAGGGGGGCGTGGATAGCGGCCCGGTTACACAATCGACGAAAGATGCTGGCGCAGAAAGTTTGCATCTTGATGATTATCTGGTGTTAAAACCCATCATTGAAAAAGGCCGACTGGAAGGCTACAGGATAAATCCAAGGAATGCCTCCGCCTTTTACAGTCAGTCAGGTCTGGAAAAAGGCGATGTGGCGGTTCAGGTTAACTCTGTCGATATGACCGATGAAGCAAAAGCGAAAAGCATTATTGCCAACTGGTCGAAAATGAAAGAAGCGGATGTCGTCGTGCGGCGTCACGCTCACCTTGAAAATATTCGGGTTAATGTTCTAAACAATTAACAAGTGTGCAGACATGAAAAAATTTCCCTGGGCGTGCGTGGCGCTGACCGCATTGTCGTTATATTCCAGTTCGCTGCTTGCAGCTAACTTTAGCGCGAGTTTTAAAAATACTGATATTCGCGAGTTTATCGATACGGTAGGCCGCAATCTCAACAAAACCATTCTGGTCGACCCGTCCGCCCAGGGCACCGTCTCGGTCCGAACCTACAACGTGCTGACGGAAGATGAGTACTACCAATTCTTTCTGAGCGTGCTGGATCTCTACGGCCTGTCGGTGATCCCGATGGACAACGGCATGGTCAAAGTGGTGCGCTCAAGCGTGGCGCGTACCGCCGGTGCGCCGCTGGCAGACAGCAAGAACCCGGGCAAAGGTGACGAGATCATCACCCGCGTGGTGCGCATGGAAAACGTACCCGTTCGCGAGCTGGCCCCGCTGCTGCGTCAGCTCAACGATGCCACTGGCATCGGGAACGTGGTGCACTTTGAGCCGTCCAACGTCCTGCTGTTAACCGGTAAAGCCTCGGTGGTGAACCGCCTGGTGGATCTGGTGCAGCGCGTCGATAAAGACGGTATTCAGCGCCGCGAAATCATCCCGCTGCGCTTTGCCTCTGCCAAAGAACTTTCGGATATGTTGAACAACCTCAACAACGAAGAGCAGAAAGGGCAGAACGCGCCGCAGCTGGCGACCAAGGTGGTGGCGGATGACGAAACCAACAGCCTGGTGATCAGCGGTTCGGAAGATGCGCGCGCGCGTACCCGTTCCCTTATCCATCAGCTGGATCGCGAGCAGAATAACGAG
This sequence comes from Enterobacter cloacae complex sp. 677-3DZ2D5B, assembly GCF_004136695.1. Lineage (NCBI taxonomy): Bacteria > Pseudomonadati > Pseudomonadota > Gammaproteobacteria > Enterobacterales > Enterobacteriaceae > Enterobacter > Enterobacter cloacae complex sp. 677-3DZ2D5B. The sequence continues at coordinate 340,272 of NZ_QFLS01000001.1, forward strand.
GGGAACACCCGCGTCTTCTACCTCAAATATGCCAGCGCCACCAAAGTGGTGCCGGTGCTGACCGGGATTGGCGAGCAGCTGAAAGACAAGCCGGGCGCGGCCAAAGCGAAAACCGCGAGCGCCTCAACCGATCTGAATATCACCGCCGACGAGTCAACCAACTCCCTGGTGATCACCGCGCAGCCTAATGTGATGAACTCCCTGGAGAAGGTGATCGACAAGCTGGATATTCGCCGTCCGCAGGTGCTGGTGGAAGCGATCATTGCCGAAGTGCAGGACGGCAACGGCCTGGATCTTGGGGTGCAGTGGACCAGCAAGCACGGCGGCGTGCAGTTTGGCGCTACCGGCCTGCCAATCAGCCAGATTAAAAATGGCACCATGAAAGGGGCGAGCTTCACTGGCCTTGCGACCGGCTTCTTTAACGGTGATTTCGGTGCGCTGATGACCGCGCTCTCCACCAACGGCAAAAACGACATCCTCTCCACGCCAAGCGTGGTCACGCTGGATAACAAAGAAGCGTCATTCAACGTCGGTCAGGATGTGCCGGTGCTTTCCGGTTCGCAAACCACCAGCGGCGACAACGTGTTTAACTCCGTTGAGCGTAAAACCGTCGGTACCAAGCTGAAGATTGTGCCGCAAATCAACGATGGCGACATGATCCACCTGAAGATTGAGCAGGAAGTGTCCAGCGTTGACAACAGCGCGACGGAAGATTCCAGCCTCGGCCCAACCTTCAACACGCGCACGATCAATAACGAAGTGATGGTTCACAGTGGCCAGACGGTGGTGCTCGGCGGCCTGATGGAAAATGTGACCAAACAGTCCGTCTCCAAAGTGCCGCTGCTCGGCGATATCCCGCTGGTCGGGCAGCTGTTCCGCTACACCTCGCAGGATACCTCTAAACGCAACCTGATGGTGTTTATTCATACCACCGTCCTGCGTGACGACGACAACTACAGCGCAGCCTCGAAAGAGAAATATGACCAGATCCGGGTGCGCCAGATGCAGCGCGTGGAAGAGAAAAAGCTCGGTATTGTTGAGCCGAGCGACAATGCCGTCCTGCCCGCGTTTCCTTCAGCAAGCCCTCACGTCGCACCGGTGAAAACCTCCGCGGCACGCAATCCGTTTAAAGAGTAAGGCGGAGGGATAAAACGTGGACGAACTGAGTAAATCCCTGTGTAGCAGCAACTACGCAAAAGATAACGGCGTTCTGCTTTACAACAATGACGTCTATATCCGTGAGGACACCCCGGCGTTAGCACTGCTGGAGGTGCGCCGGGTGCTTGGACGCGCGTTCGTCCCGATCACCCTGGCGCCGGAAGCGTTTGATGAGATGCTGGCCAAAATCTGGCAGCAGAGCAGCGGCGTGTCGCAGCAGCTGGTGGACGACATGGACGCGGATATCGATCTGATGGCGTTAACCGAGGAGATCCCGGATAACGAAGATCTGCTCGATAACGACGAAAACTCGCCGGTGATCCGCCTGATCAACGCCATTCTCGGCGAGGCGGTGAAGGACGGCGCGTCGGATATTCATATCGAAACCTTCGAGCGCACCCTGAGCATTCGCTTTCGCGTTGACGGCGTGCTGCGCCCGGTGCTGCAACCGGCGCGTAAGCTCGCCCCGCTGCTGGTATCGCGAATCAAGGTGATGTCGAAACTCGACATCGCCGAGAAACGTCTCCCCCAGGATGGCCGTATCTCCCTGCGCATCGGTCGCAAGGCGATCGACGTGCGTGTGTCGACCATTCCGTCCCAGTACGGCGAGCGCGTGGTGATGCGTCTGCTCGATAAAAGCAATCTCAAGCCGGACATCAACAAGCTGGGGCTGATTGATGAAGAACTGGAGAAGCTGAAAGGGCTGATCGAACGCCCGCACGGGATCATCCTCGTTACCGGCCCGACGGGTTCCGGTAAAAGCACCACGCTGTACGCCATTCTTTCAGCGCTGAACGGCCACGAACGCAACATTCTGACCGTGGAAGATCCGATTGAGTACGAGCTGGAAGGGGTGGGGCAGACGCAGGTTAACCCGCGCGTGGACATGACCTTTGCCCGCGGGCTGCGCGCCATTCTGCGTCAGGACCCGGACGTGGTAATGATCGGGGAAATTCGTGACGGTGAGACCGCCCAGATTGCGGTGCAGGCGTCGCTGACCGGTCACCTGGTGATGTCGACGCTGCACACCAACAGTGCCGCAGGGGCGATAACCCGTCTGCGGGATATGGGGCTGGAGTCCTTCTTAATCGGTTCATCGTTGCTCGGTGTCATTGCCCAGCGTCTGGTGCGTCGACTGTGTACGCACTGCCGGACCACCAGTCCGCTGGACGCCAATGAAAAAGCGCTGTTCAGCTTTATGGACGCGCCGCCAGAAGCGATTTACCGCGCGGTGGGGTGCGAACACTGCCGTCAGAGCGGCTATCAGGGCCGCGCCGGTATTCATGAATTTCTGGTGGTGGACAGCGCCATGCGCCGCGCCATCCATGAAGATAAGGACGAAATGTCCCTCGAAACGCAGCTCTTTAAGCAGGCCTACAGCCTGCGTGAAAACGGGCTGCTGAAGGTGATCGGCGGCGTGACGTCTCTGGAAGAGGTCATGCGCGTCACCGCCGAGCGTGGGGGGGATGCATAATGGCTTTCTACGCCTGGACAGCGACGGATGCCGCGGGGAAAACCCAGCGCGGGACGTTACAGGCCGAGGGGCAGAAGCAGGTTCGCCAGTGGCTTCGCGAGCAAAAACTGATGCCCGTCAGCATTACCGAAACCCGCGAAACGGCGGCTGGCGGGAAAGCGAAAACCGGGGTGAAGCTCTCCACTCCGGTGCTGTCGATGTTTACCCGTCAGCTTTCGACGCTGGTCAACGCCGCGCTGCCGCTGGAGAGCGCGCTGAAAGCGATCTCGAAGCAGACGGAAGACAAAAAGCTGGCGGCGATGGTGGTGGAGATCCGCGAGAAGGTGGTGGAAGGCCACACCCTGTTCGATGCCTTCAGCCAGTTCCCGCGCACCTTCGACAAGCTTTACTGCACGCTGGTGATGGCCGGGGAGAAAACCGGTCACCTGGGCGACGTGCTGGAGAAGCTGGCGGAGTACAACGAGCAGCGCCAGAAAATGAAAAGCAAGCTGACGCAGGCGATGGTCTACCCGATAACCCTCACCGTGGTCGCCATCGCGGTCATCAGCATACTGCTAGTGGCGGTGGTGCCGCAGGTGATCGAGCAGTTCACTCACATGAAGCAGCAGCTGCCGATCACCACCCGGACGCTGATTGCGGTAAGTGATTTCCTGCAAGCCTGGGGCATTTATATTGTGGGCATTCTGGGGGGCGGCTTTATCGGCTTCAAAACCTGGCTGAGGAATGCCAAAAACCGTTTTCGCTGGCACAGCTGGCTGGTGAACGGCTCGCCGATTAAAAAGCTGGTCTGCGCCATCAACAGCGCCCGCTATATCCGTACCCTGAGTATTTTGCAGGCCAGTAGCGTGCCGCTGCTGGAGGGGATGTATATCGCGATGGACGGTATCGAAAACTGCTATGCCCAGCAGGTGCTGGAGCAGGCCGCCGACACCGTGCGCCAGGGGGCGTCGCTGTATGCGGCGCTGGAACAGGCGAAATTATTCCCGCCCACCATGCTGTATATGATTGCCTCCGGTGAAGAGAGCGGGGAATTAGGTAATTTAATGGATCGCGCGGCGGAAAATCAGGAATCGGCCTTACAACATCGAATTACATTAACGCTGTCGGTCTTTGAACCGGCGCTGGTGGTATCCATGGCGACGATTGTTTTATTCATCGTGCTTTCAATATTACAACCGCTTCTGCAACTTAATAATATGGTAGGTTAAATCATGGCTTTAAAACGTAAAAACCTGGCTCGCCAGGCGGGCTTCACATTGCTCGAATTAATGGTGGTCATTGTTATTCTCGGCGTACTGGCGAGTATGGTGGTGCCAAATTTAATGGGCAATAAGGAAAAAGCCGATACGCAAAAAGCAACCAGCGATATTGTCGCGCTCGAAGGCTCGCTGGATATGTACAAGCTGGATAACCACCGCTACCCGACCACTGAGCAGGGTTTGCAGGCGCTGGTGACCAAACCTGAAATCGCGCCAATCCCGAACGGCTACCGCACGGACGGCTATATCCGTCGCCTGCCGCAGGACCCCTGGGGCAATGATTATCTTCTGGTGAGCCCGGGTGAACACGGCGCGGTGGACGTCTTCTCAGCCGGTCCGGACGGCGAAGCCAATACCGCCGATGACATTACCAACTGGTCTCTGGATAAGAAAGAGAAATAATGAAAAATCAACGCGGCTTTACGTTGCTGGAAATTATTCTGGCGCTGGTGATATTTGCCAGTTGCGCCATGATGGTGGTGTCCACCATTCCTTCGCGCAGCGGCGCGGATATATTTGGCCAGCAATTAAAAGCGCTTGTTGATTATGGTTCAGACCGTGCGGTGATGGACGGAAATATTGTCGGGCTGGTGATCGCCACCGATAAATATCAGCTGGTGACGATCGCCGATGAAAATGGCGAGCGTCACTGGGTGCCATTATCTGCCGGACGCATTACCACCAAAGGTGATTTTCCGGAAGAGATGCATGTGTCGCTCTCGCCGCAGCGCCTGGCCGCGACGGTGACGTCCGAGCCGCAGGTGATCTTTTTACCGGACGGTGAAATCAGCCGCTTTACGCTGACGCTGCAAAGTTATGACAAACAGCACCATTTCCGCGTGGTGTCGCAAGGTGCGGCGCCGGTATCGGTAGAAAACGATGGCTAACGGCAACAAAAAGCAAAAGGGGATGACGCTGCTGGAGGTGATGGTCGCTTTGGTGATTTTCTCCACCGCCGCGCTGGCGCTGATGAACTCGGTCTCCCTGAACGTGCGTTTTACCCATGGCCTGGCCGATACCTTGCAGGCCACTTGGGTGGCGGAAAACCAGCTGGCGGAAGCACAGCTCACGAAAACCGACTTCCCGGATGCTGAACAGCAGGGGACGGAAATCATGGGCGGGCGCAGCTGGAACTGGCGTAAGCAGCGGGTGAAAACGGCCGACAACGTCTGGGCGAATACAATACGCGTGTATGCGGAAGGCGATGAGAGCCAGCCGGTTATTTCCCTGCATATCATTCCGCCGGGAGAGAGCAAGTGAAGAAAATGCGACGCCAGCGCGGATTTACCCTGCTGGAGATCATGATTGCGCTGACTATCTTCGCGGTGATCAGCACCCTGGCCTGGCAAATTCTGGACGGCGCGATGCGTACCAGCTCGGCGACGGATGCCAGCGCCGCAAAGCTCAACCAGCTTCAGCGCGCCTGGAGTCTGATGGAGCGTGATTTTTTCCAGCTTCAGGCGCGCGCCCCGCGTAATGAGCCGGAGCTGTTTCGTCAGGCGGGCGATGCCCTTGAACTGACCACCCTGAATGGCGTGAGCGGAACGGTCCAGCTGGAGCGCGTGCGCTGGCGGCTGGAAGAGGGGCGTTTGTATCGCGACGTCTGGCCGGTCATTGACGGCCCGGCGGACGTTAAGCCTGACGAAGTGCCGATTGTCAGCGGCGTTAAATCATTGCAGTGGCGGTTTTATCGTCAGGGCTGGCTGAAAAGCTGGAGCGACGCCGCCCATCTGCCGGACGGCGTGGAGGTTACGTTGACGATGGAAAACGGGGATACCTGGCGCTGGGTGTTTACCACGCCGGGTGATATGCCGGAGGTGGCCGCTGCCGCGGCGCCAGAGAAAGCCGCCGACGCGCCTGGGACGCCCCCGGATGCAGCCCCTGCGCCTGCCCCTTCGCCGGAGACCAGACCATGAAGCGGATCCGTCAACAACAGGGCGTCGCCCTGCTGGTGGTGCTGATTTTGCTGGTGATGATGTCGGCGCTGGCCGCCAAAATCAGCCAGCAGTTCTGCCGTAATTTGCAGAAAACGCATTATCAGGTAAGCCAGCAGCAGCTGCGCTGGGCGATGCAGGCCCAGGAAAAAGTGGTGAAGGACCGATTACAGACCGACGCCAGCGGCGAGAGCAAGCCGCTGGCGCTGGACGGCGACTGGCATCAGCCGCTGGAGACGCAGGGTGAAGATTACACGGTCGTGAGCCAGGTGGAAGATGCGCAGGACTGCTTTAACGTCAATAACCTGTTGACCGCCGACATCGCACCCCAGGGGCAAAGCGCTCCCGCGGTGGCGGAAACACCGCGTAAAGCGCGGATTGTAGAACAACTTCTGACGGAAAGTGGGCTCAGTCCGGGCACGGCGGAGGCGGTCTATTTCCAGCTGGTGGATTATCTCGATGGTGACAGCACCACGGCGAAGGAGGGGGCCGAAAGCGATGCGTGGGCTGGCGTCGTGCCCGCGCGGCAACCGGCAAATCAGATGATGCGCAGCATCGCGGAAATCAAACTGCTGCCGGCGTTCCCTGTTACGGCATATCCAAAGGTGAGCAAGCTGTTATGCGCGCTGCCGGACGCCGCCAGCAAGGTGGACGTGAACACCCTGCAACCGGAACAGGCCGCCGTGCTGGCGGCCATGTTCCCGGGAAAACTCACGCGGGATGACGCCGTTCGCCTGCTGGATTCGCGTCCGGAATCGGGCTGGGAAAATATGGAAGCGTTCAGCAAAGCGCTGGAGCAGGCCTTCCCGCAGTTAAAAGACGATCTCCCGCAGGTGGTGGATCAATTTTCTATAAACAGCCGGTACTTCCGCGTGAATTACACCGGCAATACCGATGAATTAACGCTTCGCGTGGTCAGCCAGCTTCAGGTGAATAACGAAGCCGGTGAGATCGTGACGTGGCAGCGTCGTTACCGAATGATTGAATAAGAAAAGTAGAACGTTATGAAACAGGTACTTTTTGTTCGTCCCGACAGCCGCGAGGGCGGGAAAATAATGTGGTGTGAGTCCGGCAGCGAGCGCGTCGAGGTGGTCGACAGCCTGGAGATGCTGGCCGAACACCCCCTGGCTACGCGCGTTTGTCTCCTGTTACCCGCCAGCGACATGATTTTCCGCCATTTTAGGCTACCGAAAAAGGTGGCTTCTCAGGGAATGGCCTTCTCGTGGATGGCAGAAGAGACGCTGATTGGCGACGTGGACAACCTCCACTGGACGGTACTCCACAAAAAAGGCGCCGACGTCGACGCCGTGGCCATTGACGCCGACCGCCTGCGCGCAACATTAACCCGCTGTCAGGAGGCCGGATTAAACGTGATTCAGGCCCTGCCTGATGCCTGGCTCCTGCCCGTGACGGCAGGGGGCAGCACGCTGGTCGCGCAGGATGATGGCTACTGGCTGCGTTTATCGCCCCATGTGGCGGGTGAAATGGAGGCAACCCTGCTGCCGCTGTTAATGCAGAAAGCTGGGGTCGGGGAAGTGTGGTGTTACGGCGATGCGCCTGCGAAGGTGCACGTTGACGTGCAGCATGCCTGGCAGCATCCGCTGGCGCTGATCCAGCCGCAGTGGCAAACCTGTCGCGTTAACCTGCTTCACGGTGAATTCAGCCTTAAGGCCGGTCATGGGCGGGCGGCGAAAAGGATGAAAGCCGCGATGGTGGCGGCGGGCGTGCTGTCTGTTGGTCTGCTGCTGGGGCCACGCATTGCGATGGCCTGGATGCTGGTGCAGCAGGAAAATCGGGTGCAGCAGGAGATCGTCCAGGTTTATCAGCACCATTTCCCCAGCATGCGCCAGCAGACCAATATCAAATATCACTTTGGCCAAAGCCTGAAAAAACAGAGCAAGGGGTTCTTTCTTCAGCTTGAGGAGCTGGAGAAAGCCCGGCAGTCAGTCCCTGCGATGGAGATCGATCTGCTGGAATACGATGCGCAGCAAAACACCCTGACGCTGAGCGTCAGCGCGCAAAACCAGCCCGCGTTGCAGGCGTTTGTTAACCAGACCAGTGAGAATTTTGATTTTACCTTACAGCCTGTTTCAACAACCGAACCGTATACCGCCATGATCGCAGGGAAACATAAATGAAAGAGCGAATCGCACAGCTGAAAGCGCGCTATCAGAATTACAGCGCCCGGGAAAAAATCATTTTAAAAATATGTGCCGTTGCCATTGTGGGGGCAGCGGTGTATTACACAGGAGTGATCCCCTTGGATAATATGATTAAAAATAGTAAATCGACACTTAAAAGACAAAAAGAGACGCTTAACTGGATGCGCAGTGAAATTGATAAAAATCATCTTCAGATCCAGTTAGTCAAAACGGATAATCCGCGTACGGTGGTCGAGAATAGCGCCCATGAAATTAACCTTTCGCTGACGGATGTGCGCCAGGAGGGGCAAACTTTATCGTTCGTGGTGAATCGGGTTAATGTGTATGAATTAAAAAGCTGGCTGCGTGAAATTAATCAGACCACCGGTGTGAGATTGCAAAAAATAAACCTCACGCCGCTTGACCACCTCAGCGATGTGAAAGCGCAGGTGCAACTCACCTGGGCAAAAAACGCATGAATACCTTCGCGCTGATGCGGGATGCCTTTCCGGTAGGGTTCCCGATAATGAGTGCGATCCTGGGCGGCATTGTGGGCAGTTTTCTTGGCGTTGTCGCCGAACGCGTACCGGGGATGGTGATGGATGAGGAGGGGAGCGGTAATCTGCTCATTCCGGCCTCGCACTGTCCGGTGTGCCAGCACGCGCTCGCCGCGTGGGAAAACATCCCGCTGCTCAGCTGGCTTTTATTACGGGGGCGCTGCCACCAGTGCGGCAGCGCGATCCCGCTGCGACTCTTTCTGGTCGAACTGATCTCCGCCTTGTTTTTTGGCATCACGGCCTGGTGCATGCCAGACGTTCAGGCGCTGTTCTCTTTGTGGTTACTGGCGGCTTTTTTACTGCCGCTGGCCATGATCGACTGGCAGCACCAGCTGCTTCCGGACTGCCTGACCCAGCCGCTGCTGTGGGCAGGTCTCTTGCTTCATGTGTTTGACCACACGTTGCTGCTACGCGATGCGCTGTTCGGCGCGGTGGCGGGCTATCTGTCGCTCTGGCTGCTCTACTGGGCTTTTCGTCTGATCACGGGACGAGAAGGTCTGGGTTACGGGGATTTTAAGCTACTGGCGGCGCTGGGCGCCTGGTGCGGCTGGCAGGCGTTGCCCTCTATTGAGCTGGCGGCAGCGTTAAGCGGTATTGTCGGTTATTTCGCCGTAAATAATTTAAATAAAAATAACCTCACTATTTCTTTTGGTCCTTATCTCGCCTTTGCTGGAATAGGGGTTTTTATTAGTCAGCAAATTGCTTTCACATTTTAAATATACAGGTCAAGATTTTTTATAAATCTTTTTGATGGAGGAAGGAAAGGACGATCCTTTACGCTCAGTGTATCGTAAGAGATATAAGCTACACGGGATTTGGCTTGTATCTTTTAATGGAGGAATACAACGCAGTAACAATTTTTTGTTCACGGCACTCACGTTGGTTAAATACGCATTACGCGAAACGCATCCATGATCTCACGGAAGACATGGGTTACTACGTTATAAATAAATTTATCAGGAAATAAAAATGAAATTTATGAAGCCAAAATATCTGGCGCTCTTTATTGCGGCGGCAACCAGCTCCGCATTTGCAGCAGCGCCAGGTGCACCGACGATCGGCTATGGCAATGACAAATTTGCCCTGGTGGAAGTGGATCAGGCTGCACAGGATTATAACAATCTTGTCAAAGTGCATAACGATGGCGTGGATGTAAAAGTTGAGTGGAACGTCTGGAGTGGTGATGCGCCAACTTCTGCGAAAGTTCTGCTGGACGGACAGACCGTATGGACCGGCGCAGCCGGTGCGACGGGCTCTGCAACGTTTAAAGTGAAAAAAGGCGGGCGTTATCAGGAACAGGTTGAAGTCTGTAATGCCAGCGGCTGTGCGAAAAGCGCCAGTAAGCTGATTATTGTGGCTGACACCGACGGTAGCCACCTGCTGCCGCTGAATACGTCTCTCCAGGAGAACAACAAAGCGTTCGCGAAGCATACCGATAAAGTGGTTGCGGCCTACTTCCCGGAATGGGGCGTTTACGACCGTAACTTCCCGGTTGATAAGATCCCTGCGGCAAACCTCAACCACATTCTGTACGGCTTCATTCCAATCTGTGGCGGTGACGGCATCAACGACGGCCTGAAAACCATTGAAGGTGGTAACAGCTTCCGCGTGCTTCAGAACGACTGTAAGGGCCGTCCTGACTTTACCGTGGCGATCCACGACCCATGGGCTGCGCTGCAAAAACCACAGGCTGGCGTCTCCAACTGGGATGATCCGTACAAAGGTAACTTTGGCCAGCTGATGGCGCTGAAAAAAGCGCATCCAGGCCTGAAAGTGCTGCCATCTATCGGCGGCTGGACGCTTTCCGATCCGTTCTTCCACATGGGCGACCCGGCTATCCGAGCACGCTTTGTCTCTTCTGTGAAAGATTTCCTCCAGACGTGGAAATTCTTTGACGGCGTGGATATCGACTGGGAATTCCCGGGCGGTGGCGGTGTAACCGAAAACCTGGGTAACCCGCAGCAGGATAAAGCAACCTATACCGCACTGATGCACGACCTGCGCACCATGCTGAACGAGCTGTCTGCACAGACGGGCCGTACCTATGAACTGACCAGCGCCATCGGTGCAGGTCGCGATAAGATCGAAGACGTGGATTACACCACGGCTCAGCAGTATCTCGACCACATCTTCCTGATGAGCTACGACTTCTACGGCGGCTGGAGCAACACCGTTCTCGGCCACCAGGCTGCGCTGCGTGCGCCAGCATGGCGTCCGGACACTGATTACACCACTGAAAACGGCGTTAACGCGCTGCTTGCGCAGGGTGTACAGCCAGGCAAGATCGTGGTGGGTGCGGGCATGTATGGCCGCGGCTGGACCGGCGTGCATGGCTACACCGGTGACAATCCATTCACCGGTACGGCAACCGGCATGGTGAAAGGCACCTGGGAACCGGGCGTGGTTGACTACCGTCAGATCGTGAACGAATACAAAGGCAAACCGGGCTGGGAATACGGCTACGACACGACCGCTGAAGCCCCTTACGTCTTCAACAAATCCACCGGCGACCTGATCTCGTATGAAGATGCGCGTTCAACCACGGCGAAAGGCAAGTATGTTCTGGCCAATAAACTGGGCGGTCTGTTCGCGTGGTCTATCGACTCTGATACCGGCGACATTCTGAATGCGATGAACGAAAGCCTGCTGGGCGGCGACTCGACTCCGGTTGATCCGGTGGTCACCAACCACGCGCCAATCGCGTCCTCTGCCGATCAGAACGTGTCTGGCCCGGCAACCGTCACGCTCGATGGCTCTGCTTCCAGCGATCCTGATGGCGATGCGATTACCTACAAATGGACTCAGGTCTCTGGTCCGTCTGTCACCATCAACAACAGCACCAAAGCGAAAGCGACCTTCAATGTTGCGGCAGCGACCACCGACCAGACCATGACGTTCCGCCTGACGGTGACCGATGCAAAAGGCCTGAGCAACGCGATTGATGTCCAGGTGGTGAACAAGGCGCCGAAAGCTAACCAGGCACCGGTTTTAAACCCAATGGAAGCGATCACGCTTGAATCTGGTGAAACCTATGCGCTGCATGCCCAGGCTGCGGACCCAGACGGTGATGCGCTGACCTACGCCTGGAGCGTACCAGCAGATATGCACGCCACCGGAACTGACTCCGCGAACGTGAATATCACGGCGCCGGAAGTGAGCTCGACGTCTACCTACACCCTGAGCGTGGTAGTGAGCGACGGTAAGACCAGCGTGCAGTCTAACGTCCAGGTTACCGTGAATCCGAAAGCGGCGCCTGCACCGGTACCTGCTGACGAAGACACTAACCCGGTGGATGACGTTACCCCTCCGGCTGATGATGTGACTCCTCCGTCTGACAAAGGAAGCTGCGATGCACCTGTGGATGCTAACGCCAGCAAATACGCGGCGTGGGAATCCAGCAAAATCTACAACGGTGGCGATACCGTAAGCTTCGACCATCTGGTGTGGAAAGCGAAGTACTGGACTCAGGGCAATCAGCCTGGCTTCGGTGTGGATGCATGGGAGCTGGTGAGCAACGTGAAGATGAACTGGCGTTCTGACCTGGTCTACAACGGCGGCGACACTACCACCTATGAAGGTAACGTTTACCGTGCGAAATGGTGGACCCGTGGTGATAACCCAGCCAACAGCGACGTATGGGTAAAAGAAGGCGCATCAACAGATTGCAAATAATCTAACCCATTAATCACTCCCCCTTTAGAGGGGGAGTGATTCAAAATTCATTTTACAGGATGTTGGTAAGGAGAAATAACCGAAACTGTCAGCAGGTAAAAATGAAAAAGTTAATTTTGTTGTTATTGATAATAAGCCAAAGCGCACTGGCAAATTGTTGGGATAAAGCGGCGCATTATTATCATGTCGATCCTTATTTACTGTACGCGATAGCGAATGTGGAATCCGGTATGAATCCGTATGCGGTTGGGCAAAACCGTGATGGCACGCGGGATGTCGGGCTGATGCAAATCAACAGTTCGCATTTTACCGCGCTGGAAAGCAGAGGCATCGACGAATATCGATTAATCACGGAGCCGTGTACTTCGATCATGGTCGGGGCTTCTATCCTTTCCGGGATGATCAGGGTGTATGGCTATAACTGGGAAGCCGTTGGCGCGTATAACGCCGGACTGAAAAAAGAAAATTATCCGCAGAGGATGAAATATGCCCATAAGGTCTGGGCCAAATATCAGCAACTGAAATTAGCAGCACGTTATTAACGTTTTTTATTTTTGAAGAATTCCTGAAGGTGTTCTTCGAAAAGTGAAAACAGCTGAATGTGGTTTATGTATTAACGGAGTAATACCTAAGCCGGGATATTAACATTTAATTTGAAACGAACAGGAAAACTGAAATGAACAAAAGGACGTTACTGAGTATACTCATTGCGGGAGCCTGCGTGGCGCCATTCATGGCCCAGGCTGCGAATCTGAAGGAGACCAGCAGTGAGCCGTACACCATCAAAGCCAGCGATCTGGCGAAGAAAGAGAAGGAACTGACGGACTTCCCGCTGATGGCTTCGGTTAAAGAGACCATCCAGACGCTGGATAACGCGCAGGTCGAACTGATTGAGCCAGGCCGGGCGGCGAACCCGGACAACGTTAAACGCGTTGAAGGGATTGTGAAAGCCAGCGACTGGGAATATCTCTTCCCGCTGCGCGCCCAGGCCTATACCTACAGCAACTTCCTGAAAGCCGTGGGTAAATTCCCGGCGCTGTGTAAAACCTATAATGACGGTCGTGACAGCGACGCCATCTGTCGCAAAGAGCTGGCCACCATGTTTGCCCACTTTGCCCAGGAAACTGGCGGCCACGAAAGCTGGCGTCCGGAAGCCGAATGGCGTCAGGCGCTGGTCCACGTACGTGAAATGGGCTGGAGCGAAGGGCAGAAGGGCGGTTATAACGGCGAATGTAACCCGGACGTCTGGCAAGGACAGACCTGGCCTTGCGGTAAAGATAAAGACGGCGATTTCCTGAGCTATTTCGGACGCGGTGCGAAACAGTTGTCTTACAACTACAACTACGGTCCATTCTCTGAAGCGATGTACGGCGACGTGCGTACGCTGCTCGACAAACCTGAGCTGGTGGCGGACACCTGGCTGAACCTGGCGAGTGCGATCTTCTTCTTCGCCTATCCGCAGCCGCCAAAACCAAGCATGTTGCAGGTGATCGACGGTACATGGCAGCCGAACGACCACGATAAAGCCAACGGTCTGGTTCCGGGCTTTGGTGTGACCACCCAGATCATCAACGGCGGCGTTGAGTGCGGCGGCCCGACTGAAATTGCGCAGTCTCAGAACCGTATCAAATACTACAAAGAGTTTGCAAACTACCTGAAAGTGCCTGTTCCGGCGAACGAAGTGTTGGGTTGCGCCAACATGAAGCAGTTCGACGAAGGTGGCGCAGGCGCCCTGAAGATTTACTGGGAACAGGACTGGGGATGGAGCGCGGATACCCCGGACGGCAAAACCTACTCTTGCCAGCTGGTGGGCTACCAGACTCCGTTCAGCGCCTTTAAAGAAGGTGACTACAGCAAGTGCGTGCAGAAGTTCTTTAACGTGAAAATCGTTAACGATGATGGTTCTTCCGTTACCCCGGACGAAACCCCGGTCACGCCAACACCGACGCCATCTGGCGATGAAACGCCAGCGCCAACACCAACGCCGGATGAAACCCCGGTCGAACCTGTTGTGGTGAACCACGCGCCGGTTGCGCAGATTGCCGGTCCGATCGGTGCAGTGGAAGCAGGTGCGCAGGTTTCTCTGAGTGCGGAAGGCTCTACCGATCCTGATGGCAACAAACTGACGTATACCTGGCGTTCCCAGGATGGTCAGACTGTTACCGGTCAGGACAAAGCGGTTGTGACCTTCACAGCGCCAGAGTCTGCGACGGCGCAGCAGTATGAAGTGAGCCTGACCGTCAGCGATGGCGAGCTGAGCAGCACCACGTCTTACCTGCTGAACGTGAAAGCGAAAGCGGCAACGCCATCCGGAGAAGATACGTCTTACCCGGCATGGAGCGCGAACAGCAAGTACAACGCCGGTGATATCGTGAACAACCACGGTAAACTGTTCCAGTGCAAACCGTTCCCGTACAGCGGCTGGTGTAACAACTCTCCAACGTACTATGAACCAGGCGCAGGTCTGGCATGGGCTGAAGCCTGGACGGCTCTGTAAAAGCAAACGGCAACCCCCAGGGTTGCCGTTTTAGTGTCTGCACCCTCTCCCTGTGGGAGAGGGCCGGGGTGAGGGCATCAGTCCGCACTCTCTGTTTTTTGCCGGGTGGCGCTGCGCTTACCCGGCCTACATGAGGCTGGAACGCTTACCGGTGCAACTTCCCGTGATCCCGTAACCATGCCGCCGTACGCACTATCCCTTCATCCAGCGAGACAATCGGTTTATATCCCAGCTCGTTCTCCGCCCGAGAAATATCCAGCGTAAAATCAAAGTTGAGCTTCGACACACCGTAATGCGTCAGCGCAGGCTCTTTCGCCGATTTGCTGCCAAAACGCTCCATGCTGCGGGCAATCATGTCCAGCATTGGGTAGGGAACGGAACGGATCCGGCAGTCGATTTTTAATTCGTCAATTAGCCTTTGCACAATGCTGCGCAGGGTACAGGGTTCGCCGTTGGTGATGTTATACGCGCGCCCCGACACCAGCTTATCGCACTCCGGCTGGCTCGCCAGCCACATGGCGTGAACGGCATTTTCGTAATAGGTCATGTCCACCAGCGCATCGCCGCCGCGCGGTAACAGCACGCTGCCGTAGTGATGCATCATCTGGGCCAGTCGCGGGATAAAGACTTTGTCGTGCGGCCCAAACAGGCTCTGCGGACGCAGCACGGTAAAGCGGGTGTGCGGGTTTGACTGGGCTAGCAGGTCGATCACCTCTTCGCCCGCCGCTTTACTGCGGGCAAACTCACAGGCAAAGCGCGCCGGGCGGAAATTTTCCTGAATATCACGATGGTGGTGATAGTCGAAATAGAGCGATGGAGAGGAAATATGAATAAAGTTACGCACGCCCCAGGCGACGGCCCATTCACCCAGACGGCGCGTGGCGCGCACGTTGGCGAGATCAAAGGCTTCCTGGGTACCCCACGGGGAGGTAAAACTGGAGCAGTGCCACAGCGTATCGATACCGGCGAGCATCACCTTGGCCTGAGAGGAGACCAGCTCCGTCAGATCGGCATGGACAAATTCAGCGCCCATTTTTTGCAGGAGCTTACCCATCGCCTCATTGCGACCGGTGGCCCTCACGCTGATGCCTTTGTTGCGCAGAAACTCGACCGCATTTCGGCCTAAGCCGCTGGTCGCCCCGGTAACCAGTACCTTCATAACAATCCACTGTGTTGAAAAGAATTTCGTGCGCATTCTTTCGTGAATTACGATGTGTTGCAATGGGAAAGGTGAAAGATTAAGAGTTTTATTTAGTTATTTTCCCGCTTTTCTTCTGCCAGTAGCGCAATCCGTTTCGCCATTCCGCGGAAGATAAACAGGTGTGCCGGGATCATCAGCAACCAGTAAAACAGACCCGGCATTCCGTGCGGATGCCACCATGCCCGAACGTCCAGTTCACGATGGTCGCCCTTGTCCTTCAGGGTGAAGCAGAGCCGCCCCAGCCCCGGCGCCTTCATGCCAAACAGCAGCGCCAGCTGTTTTTCCGGCTCAACGATAATCACCTTCCAGCTGTCGACGGTATCGCCCACCTTCAGCCAGGGATGGGCAGGGCGCCCTTTTGCCAGCCGGTGACCGACCAGCAGATCCAGCGCGCCGCGCGTTTGCCACAGAATATTGCCGAAGAAATAGCGCTCTTTGCCGCCAATCTGGTTCACAACTTCCCACAGCGCTGCCAGGCTGGCCGTGGTTTTGACCGTACAGCCCGCCTGTTTCGGATAATAGCCGTACTCGGGCCGCCAGCGGGCAAACGCCTGCGCGTCGTAGCCCCAGTCGCTGGAGTTCACCAGCTTCTCTTCTTCTTTCAGCGTATTACGCACCGCGTCGTCAAAGCGGATCAATTCCTGAGGGATTAAGGCGCGCAGCGCGCGATCGTCCGCCAGCAGATCGTGCTTCAGCCCCTGGATCAGCGCTTTGGCGGTCGTCGGCGGCACGGAGGTGATCACATTCAAAAACCACACCGATATCCAGCGGGTCGGGAAGGGGATGGGGATCAGCCAGCGGCGGCGGCCGCTCACCCGCATAAAATGTTCGAACTGCGCCTGATAGCTCAGCACTTCCGGGCCTGCCGCCTCCAGCACGCGATGCTGCTCCGCCGGGTGATCCAGCAATGCCACCAGATAGTGGAGTAAATTCTCCAGCGCAATGGGCGTGGTGCGCGAGCGTACCCAGCGCGGCGGCGTCAGCACAGGCAGGTTGTAGACCATATCGCGCATCACTTCGAACGCGGCGGAACCCGCGCCGACGATGATCCCTGCCCGGAGTTCGGTGACGGGGATACGGGCGCTTCGCAGCGTTTCTGCCGTCAGCTGTCGGGCGCGCAGATGATCTGACTGCTCGTTCTCAGGCGCCTGGAGTGAGCTTAAAAAAATCACCTGCTTCACCGGCGTTTGCCGCAGCGCATCACGAACGTTCATCGCCACCTGACGCTCGTGGGCGATAAAATCGCCGCCTTCGCCCATGCTGTGGACAAGGTAGTAAAGCGTATCGACCCCTTCCAGCAGCGCAGGAAGCGCTTTCGGCCAGTTAAGGTCAACGTTGTGACACGTCACGCCAGGCAAATGTAGCTTTTGCAGGCGTTCCGTGTTGCGTGCCGCTGCCAGCACCTGGTGCCCCTGCTGGCTTAACGCAGTGGTCAGATGCTGACCGATATACCCGCTGGCGCCGAGCACCAGAATACGTTGCGGCACGGTATGCTCCTTAACGCTGTAAAAACGCCTG
This sequence comes from Enterobacter cloacae complex sp. 677-3DZ2D5B, assembly GCF_004136695.1. Classification (NCBI taxonomy): domain Bacteria; kingdom Pseudomonadati; phylum Pseudomonadota; class Gammaproteobacteria; order Enterobacterales; family Enterobacteriaceae; genus Enterobacter; species Enterobacter cloacae complex sp. 677-3DZ2D5B. Next base: position 357,683 of record NZ_QFLS01000001.1, read on the forward strand.
CCAGTGTTTCACCACCTCGGTCAACTGCTCGCGGTTAACGTCAAGATGCATCACCAGTCGCACGACCGGGGAGGCGTTGATCAGCACGCCTCGGGCTTTCATAAAGTCGCCCAGCGCGGCAGCATGCTCATCGCCGACGCGGACAAACAGCATGTTGGTGTCGTGTCGCATGACATCAGCGCCGATTTCACGCAGCTGCGCTGCCATCCACGCCGCATTGTCGTGATCGTCTTTCAGGCGTGACACGTTATTTTTCAGGGCGTACAGTCCGGCAGCCGCCAGAATACCCGCCTGACGCATCCCGCCGCCGGTCATTTTGCGCCACCGGTTGGCGCGTCTGATGTAGTCTGCGCTGCCAACCAGCAGGGAACCTACCGGCGTGCCCAGCCCTTTAGAGAGGCAAATGGTGAACGAGTCGCAATATTGGGTGATCTCTTTCAGCTCGCAGCCGTACTCCACCACGGCGTTGAAGATACGTGCGCCGTCGACGTGGAGGCCGAGCTTGCGCTCGCGGGTAAAATCCCATGCCGCTTTCAGGTATTCGCGCGGCAAGACTTTACCGTTATGGGTGTTTTCGAGGCTCAGCAGTTTAGTGCGGGCGAAGTGAATATCGTCGGCTTTGATTTTCGCCGCGACTTTGTCCAGCGGCAGCGTACCGTCCGGCGCAGCATCGATCGGCTGCGGCTGGATGCTGCCGAGCACCGCCGCGCCGCCGGCTTCGTACAGGTAGTTATGCGCCCCCTGGCCGACGATATACTCTTCGCCGCGCTCGCAGTGGCTCAGCAGCGCCACCAGGTTAGCCTGCGTGCCGGTGGGCAGGAACAGAGCAGCCTCTTTATCGCTCAGCTCGGCCGCATAGCGCTGGAGTTCGTTGACCGTCGGGTCATCGCCGTAGACGTCGTCCCCGACCGGGGCGGCCATCATCTCTTCGAGCATGGCGCGGCCCGGACGGGTAACGGTATCACTGCGTAAATCAATCATGGCATGTCCTTATATTTAAAAAGGCGATGCCAGATGTTTTACCTGAGCCAGTTGGTTTTTGCCAGTTCGATCACCTCGTCACCGCGCCCGCTGATGATGGCGCGCAGCATGTAGAGGCTAAATCCTTTGGCCTGTTCCAGCTTGATTTGAGGCGGGATCGCCAGCTCTTCTTTGGCGACCACCACATCCACCAGCACCGGGCCGTCGATGGCGAAGGCGCGTTGCAGGGCGTCGTCCACCTCTGAGGCTTTCTCCACCCGAATACCGGTGATACCGCAGGCTTCGGCGATGCGGGCGAAGTTGGTGTCGTGCAGCTCGGTGCCGTCCGTGAGGTAGCCTCCGGCCTTCATCTCCATCGCCACGAAGCCCAGCACGCTGTTGTTAAAGACCACGATTTTCAGCGGAAGCTTCATCTGCGCCACCGACAGGAAATCCCCCATCAGCATACTGAACCCGCCGTCGCCACACATCGCCACCACCTGACGTTCCGGTGCCGTCGCTTTTGCGCCCAGCGCCTGCGGCATGGCGTTGGCCATTGAGCCATGGTTGAACGACCCAAGCAGGCGTCGTTTGCCGTTCATTTTCAGGTAGCGTGCTGCCCAGACGGTGGGCGTACCCACGTCGCAGGTGAAGATGGCATCGTCGTCGGCGAAGTGGCTGATCTGCTGCGCCAGATACTGCGGGTGGATCGCTTTTTCGCTCGGTTTGGCGAGATCGTCCAGCCCCTTACGCGCATCGCGATAGTCGCTCAGGGCTTTATCCAGGAATTTGCGGTCCGTTTTTTCTTCCAGTAGCGGCAGCAGGGCGGCGAGGGTGGATTTGATATCGCCGATAAGCGCCATATCCACCTTGCTGTGCGCACCGATGCTGCCGGGATTAATGTCGATCTGGATAATTTTGGCATCCGTCGGGTAGAACGCGCGGTACGGGAACTGAGTGCCGAGCAGGATCAGCGTGTCGGCGTTCATCATGGTGTGGAAGCCGCTGGAAAAACCGATCAGCCCGGTCATGCCGACATCGTACGGGTTATCGTATTCAACGTGCTCTTTCCCGCGCAGGGCATGCACCACTGGCGCCTTGAGCTTGCCGGCAAATTCCACCAGCTCTTTATGCGCACCGGCGCAGCCGCTGCCGCACATCAGGGCGATATTGCTGGAGTATCGCAGCAGTTGCGCCAGCTTTTTCAGCTCTTCTTCGGCAGGGGTAATGGTTGGCTGTGGCGCAGAGTACCAGTGGGTGGTGGCGGTTTCAGGTGCGGCCTTCAGCGCCACGTCCCCCGGCAGCACAACCACCGAAACCCCGCGATTCAGGATCGCCTTACGCATGGCTATCGCCAGCACCTGTGGGATCTGCTCCGGTGATGAGACCAGCTCGCAATAGTGGCTGCATTCACGGAACAGCTCCTGCGGATGCGTCTCCTGAAAATAGCCGCTACCGATTTCAGATGACGGAATGTGAGCCGCAATCGCCAGCACCGGAACATGGTTGCGGTGACAGTCGAACAGACCGTTGATGAGGTGCAGGTTTCCTGGTCCGCAGGAACCCGCACATACGGCGAGTTCACCCGTAAGCTGCGCTTCGGCACCGGCGGCAAAGGCGGCGACCTCTTCATGGCGGGTGGGCATCCACTCAATAGTTTTCATCTTGTTAAGGCTATCGCTGAGTCCGTTCAGCGAATCGCCGGTGACGCCCCAGATACGCTTTACGCCAGCCTGCTCCAGGGTTTTCGCTATGTATGCAGCCACGGTTTGTTTCATGGTGGTCCTTCTCCTTTATGTGATATCGCTTACAAGCTTAGAAGAAAGTCGCTGTATTGGCTGCTCAGTCCTCTTTAAGTACAGGTGGTTTTTCTGCGCGACGCGCCTGGCAAAGTCAAACAAATAACGGGCTGCCGTACAGGCAGTAGGCACAACATAGGCCGGGTAAACGTAGTGCCACCCGGCAAAAAGCCCGGTGGCGCTGACGCTTACCGGGCCTACAGGTGAACCACGACAGATTATGCGAGCACAAGATCGCCCTGCGGATGGCACGAACATGCCAGCACATAGCCCTCGGCAATTTCCGCGTCGGTCAGCGTCATGGTGCTGGTGACCGTGTACTCACCGGAAACCACTTTGGTCTTACAGCAACCGCACACCCCGGCGCGACAGGCCGCCGCTACCGGCACGTTGTTACTTTCAAGCGCTTCAAGCAGCGTGGTGCCCACGCGGCCAAAGAAAGTCTGCGCCGGTTGCAGCTTCGTGAACTTCATCCCGCTGGTCGCCGCTGCCGCTACAGGCGTGAAGAACTGCTCTTTGAAGAAGCGGGTCACGCCGAGCGCTTTCACTTCTTTCTCCACGATCTCCATATAAGGCGCCGGGCCGCAGGTCATCACGATGCGGTTCGCAATATCCGGCACGCTTTGCAGCAGCTCGCGGCTCAGGCGCCCCGCGACAAAACCGTGCGTCGCGTTGTGCTCAGCCACCAGCGTCACCGGATAGTTGCGCCATTCTTCGGCAAAAATCACATCTTCCGGGGAACGCACGCTGAAAATCACCTGCACGTCGGCCTGAGGACGGTATTTCGCCAGCCAGCGACGCATCGACATAATCGGCGTCACGCCACAGCCTGCCGCCAGCAGCAGGAATTTATCTTCCGTCTTGTCGTCACAGGTAAACTCGCCCTGCGCGTCAGACAGCCAGATGTAATCCCCGCGCTTCACGTCCCGGGTCAGCCACTCGGATCCTGCGCCGTCATCAATACGACGGACGGTGAGCGTAATGTATTCGCTCACGCCCGGCGTGGAGGAGAGGGTGTAGGCGCGCAGGGTATCCGCCGAATTACGCACGCTAACCAGCGCATACTGACCTGGGCGGTACGGGTAGTAGTCATGGCACAGCAGCGACAGCGTCCACACATCCGGCGTCTCCTGATGGATGTGATGAACCTGCATCCGCCACGGACATTGTGAGGTTGGCATGGTCATGAGTTACTCCTTACGCGCTCAGCAGTTGCTTCATATCATCTTCAACGTTGGTCACGGAACGCAGACCAAATTTCTCGTTCAGGATGGCCAGCAGGTCCGGCGTCAGGAAGCCTGGCGCAGTCGGCCCGGTGACGATGTTGGTCACGCCGAGAGAGAGCAGGGTCAACAGAATAACGATCGCTTTCTGCTCGAACCAGGAGAGCACCAGCGACAGCGGCAGGTCGTTCACGCCGCAGCCCAGTTTCTCTGCCAGCGTGACCGCCAGAATGATGGCTGAATACGCATCGTTACACTGACCCGCATCCACCAGGCGCGGCAGACCTTCGATGTTGCCGAAGTCCAGCTTGTTGAAACGGTACTTACCGCAGGCCAGGGTCAGGATCAGGCAGTCTTCCGGTACGCGGGTGGCGAAATCGGTGAAGTAGTTACGTTCCCCGCGCGCGCCGTCACAGCCGCCGATCAGGAAGATGTGACGCAGTTTTTCACGGCTGACGAGGTCAATCAGGGAATCCGCCGCACCCAGCAGGGTTTCACGGCCAAAACCGACGGTGATGAGGTGCGGGATTTCGCTGTACGGGAAGCCTGCCATCTGCTGCGCCTGAGCGATAACCGGACCGAAATCGTCGCCTTCAAGGTGGCTCACGCCCGGCCAGCCGACGATGCTGCGGGTCCAGATACGGTCGTCATACGCGCCGACGGTCGGGTCGATGATGCAGTTAGAGGTCATAACAATTGGGCCAGGGAAGCGGGCGAACTCCACCTGCTGGTTCTGCCAGCCGCTGCCGTAGTTACCGATCAGATGCTTAAATTTACGCAGCTCCGGGTAGCCGTGCGCGGGCAGCATTTCGCCGTGGGTATAAACGTTAACGCCGGTGCCTTCGGTCTGCTTCAGCAGGTTGTAGAGATCTTTCAGGTCATGACCGGAGATCAGGATGCATTTGCCTTCGGTCGCTTTGACGTTGACCTGCGTTGGCGTTGGGTGGCCGTAGGTGCTGGTTTCACCGGCATCCAGAATACTCATCACTTTGAAGTTCATCTGGCCGATTTCCATCGAGCATTCCAGCAGGGCGTTCATGTCGGAAGGCCAGGTGCCCAGCCATGCCATGATTTTGTGGTACTGGGCGTAAATAGCGTTATCGTACTGGCCGAGTACGTGCGCGTGCTCCATATAGGCCGCAGCACCTTTCAGACCGTACAGGCACAGCAGGCGCAGGCCGAGGATGTTCTCGCCAATTGCCGCTTTGTCCTTATTTGGGGTGAATTCTGCGGCCTGACGCTGTAGCTCGCCCAGGTCGTCGCTCACCAGCTGTAGCTCCGCCATCGGGTTGTCCACGCGGGCGCTGGCGTCGGCATTCAGGCACTGCGCTTTCAGGGCTTCACGCAGGGCAATCGCTTCGCGGGCATAGCCCACAATGCGTGGAGAATCGAAGTTAACGTTGGTCAGCGTGGAGAAAAATGCGCGCGGCGCAAAGCTGTCGACATAGTGATCGACAATGCCATATTCACGGGCTTTGAAGGCCCAGGCGGACAAGCCTTGCAGCGCCGCAATCAGCAGATCCTGGAGATCGGACGTTTCTGCGGTTTTGCCGCACATACCCTGCGCGTAAGAGCAGCCGTTGCCTGCTGGGGTACGGATGGTTTGTTCACATTGCACACAAAACATAATCACACCTGTTAAAGTTATATTTGAGATACATGTTTAAGGTTATGCCTGTGCCACAGCAGAGAAAAGTGCTTTCTTATACTAAGTGGAGGGTTATTGATTTAGCGCAATTTTGGCGGCAGGTTCACTACCGCCAAAGCAGTATCAGGCTGAGAAGAACGCCATCAGAATGGGTACCAGCAGGCTCAGAATAAAGCCGTGTACAATGGCGGCAGGAACCATCTCCAGCCCTCCCGAGCGCTGTAACACCGGCAGGGTAAAGTCCATTGAGGTGGCCCCGCACAGGCCCAGCGCAGTAGAGCGGCTGCGGCGTACCAGGCCGGGGATCAGCATGATGGCTATCAGCTCGCGCGCCAGATCGTTAAAGAAGGCGGCGCTGCCGATCACCGGACCAAACGATTCGGTCAGCAGAATACCTGAGAGCGAATACCAGCCGAAACCGGACGCCATCGCCAGGCTGGTTTTCAGCGGCAGATCGAGAATAAAGGCGTTAATCACTCCCCCCGCCAGTGAGCTGGCCACAACGATAACGGCAACCATCATGCCCCGGCGGTTAAGGACAATCTGTTTCAGCGTCATGCCATTATTTCGCAGCTGAATACCAATCAGGAAGAGCAGGAAAATAAGCGTATATTCGCTGGCTTCCGTTGCGTGCTGTAAAAATGCCCAGCCGGTCAGACCCAGTAAAAAACCGAGTACCACCACGCCGCACAGCTTTAATGATTCCAGCGCCATCGCAATACGGGAGGGAAGCTTTTCCTGATGATGGTGATTTTTCCAGGGAATAGTGCGTTCCAGCCAGAACAGCGCGGCAATATTGCACAGCAGAATAACCACTACCGTAACCGCAGAATAATGCAGGATGGAAAGCAAGTTCGTCGCCAGATTATCCAGGAAGGCCAGGCTGATCCCCATAAAGAACAGAATGACGTAAACAATCCAGCTGAGAAAACGATTAATAAGCTTTAAGGCCGATTCATGACGCAGCGGAATAAGGTAGCCCGCAATCAGGGGCAGAAGAATGATGAGGAGTCCTGAGAACATGAACAGCCGGTCCTTTTGAGTATCAGTTAAGCGCCAGAGACACTACCCAATAAAGGCTGTGAGGTAAAGCTACAAAAAAAGCCGGGTGGCGGCTACGCCTTACCCGGCTTGTCTATTTGGGGTGGTGCGGCCTGATGCCCTCACCCCGGCCCTCTCCCACAGGGAGAGGGGGGAAAACCATTAATCGCGTTTTTCCAGCAGGGTGCGATACAGCACGCCGCCCAGAATACCGCCGATAATTGGCATCACCCAGAATAGCCACAGCTGTTCAAGCGCCCAGCCGCCCTGGAAAATAGCCACCGCGGTGCTGCGCGCCGGGTTAACGGAGGTGTTGGTCACCGGGATGGAGATGAGGTGGATCAGCGTCAGCGCCAGACCAATAGCGATGGGGGCAAAGCCCGCAGGCGCGTATTTGTCCGTTGCGCCGTGGATCACCAACAGGAAACCTGCGGTGAGCACAATTTCAATCACGATAGCAGACAGCATTGAGTAGCCGCCTGGCGAGTGTTCGCCGAAGCCGTTCGACGCAAATCCGCTGGCCGCGGCGTCAAACCCGGCTTTTCCGCTGGCAATTACATACAGCACCGCCGCGGCAATAATACCGCCAATAACCTGGGCAATAATATAGCCAATAATATCTTTCGCCGGGAAACGTCCGCCCGCCCATAAACCTAATGTGACGGCCGGGTTGAAATGACCGCCGGAAATATGCCCCACGGCGAATGCCATGGTTAATACAGTTAAACCGAATGCCAGCGCGACGCCGACAAAACCAATACCTAATTCCGGAAATGCGGCTGCCAGTACTGCGCTACCGCAGCCACCAAACACCAGCCAGAATGTGCCAAAGCATTCTGCCGCTAATTTTCTGAACATAACCACCTCAATAATAAACGTCCGCGCCCATTCCTGCGCGCGGGTTATATCGCCATAAAGGGATGACGACTCAAAGAGCCAGTATTTTGAAACCATCAACATCCCTTCGCCACTCAAATAAATTCACTAAATTTGATTTAAGGCAATGTGATGTCAATCCTTGTTCAGAACGGAGGTAATTAGAGCATAGCCCAATAATTAAGGGGGCGTATATTCTGCTGTCGTGACCCACAGCCTGCCGCTATACTGCTGATAACTTGAAGGAAAAAGTGGCCGAATTGCGGGGGATGTATGCTACTCGAACGTGTGGAGATTGTCGGGTTTCGCGGGATTAACCGCCTGTCGCTGCAACTGGAACAGAACAACGTCCTGATAGGCGAAAACGCCTGGGGTAAATCCAGCCTGCTGGATGCCCTGACGCTGCTGCTTTCGCCCGAAGAGAACTTGTACCACTTCGTTCATGATGACTTCTGGTTTCCGCCGGGGGATGTCAACGGGCGCGAGAAACACCTGCATATCATTCTGACCTTCCGCGAATCCGAGCCCGGCCGCCATCGCGTGCGTCGTTTTCGCCCTATGTCGGCCTGCTGGGTTCCCTGTGAAGATGGGGTCCAGCGTATTTTCTATCGCCTTGAGGGCGAAATGGCGCAAAACGACGGGGTATTAACCCTGCGTGAATTTCTTGATGAGAAGGGGAATCCGATCCCGCTCGATAATATTGACGAGCTTGCCCGACATCTTATCCGCCTCTCCCCCGTATTGCGCTTACGCGACGCGCGTTTTATGCGGCGGATCCGTAACGGCACCGTGCCGAATATGCCCGAGGTGGAAGTAACCGCCCGCGAACTGGATTTCCTCGCCCGTGAACTGGTCTCACGGCCGCAGAACCTCACCGACGGCCAGATCCGTCAGGGACTGTCTGCCATGGTACAACTGCTGGAGCACTACTTCTCCGAGCAGGGAACGGGGCAGGCGCGCCACCGTCTGATGCGTCGCCGCTCGCACGATGAACAACGAAGCTGGCGCTATCTCGATATTATCAACCGCATGATCGACCGCCCCGGCGGGCGTACGCATCGGGTGATCCTGCTGGGTTTATTCTCCACGCTTTTACAGGCGAAAGGGACGGTGCGCCTGGATCGGGACGCGCGCCCGCTGCTGCTGGTGGAAGATCCGGAAACGCGGCTCCACCCGATTATGCTTTCCGTGGCGTGGCATCTTCTTAATCTGCTGCCGTTGCAGCGAGTCACCACCACGAATTCCGGAGAGCTGCTCTCTCTGACGCCGGTAGAGTATGTCTGCCGCCTGGTGCGTGAATCGTCGCGGGTCACCGCCTACCGGCTCGGGCCCGGCGGGTTAAATGCCGAAGATGGCCGACGGATTGCGTTTCATATCCGTTTTAACCGTGCCTCTTCCCTGTTTGCTCGCTGCTGGTTGCTGGTGGAAGGGGAAACGGAAACCTGGGTGATAAACGAGCTGGCTCGCCAGTGCGGGCACCACTTTGATGCCGAAGGGATCAAAGTGATCGAATTTGCTCAGTCTGGCTTAAAACCGCTGATCAAATTTGCGCGCCGGATGGGGATAGAGTGGCACGTGCTGGTGGATGGCGATGAGGCGGGTAAAAAATATGCGGCGACCGTGCGCAGCCTGCTCAATAACGATCGTGAAGAGGAGCGGGAACATCTGACCGCGCTGCCTGCGATGGACATGGAGCACTTTATGTACCGTCAGGGATTTGACGACGTCTTTCACCGCGTGGCGATGATCCCGGTGGATGTACCCATGAACATGCGTCGGGTGATTGCCAAAGCTATCCATCGGTCGTCAAAACCGGATTTGGCCATTGAAGTCGCGACGGAAGCCGGCAGGCGAGGCGTGGAGTCGGTGCCCACGCTGCTGCGTAAAATGTTCTCCCGCGTCCTCTGGCTGGCTCGCGGGAGGGCCGATTAGCGGTCAGTCGCCTGCGAAACCTGTTGGATCAGGCTATCAAGCAGGGTATAGCGGCGGCGGTATTCGGACCGTTTTTTACTCGCAATCTCTTCCATCGGTTTGCGTGGCATGGTCAGTGGCAGGGCAAAGTTGCCGTTATCCTGCTGCTGTCCGCCAAGGGAGCGCCAGAAGCTGTCATAGTCAGCCAGCAATTTTCCCTCTTTTTTCTTGCGATAGCGCCAGCTGCGGTAGATGTGGGTGGCGTTACTCACCGCGAGGATCTGCTCGACCGGGAAGGCGCCTGCCAGCGTCATGACCGCTTCAACCAGCAGACGTTTTGGGAACAGTCCGTGACAGGCTTTGGTCGCCAGCTGAATGTGCTCGTGCGGGACATGCGCTTTCGCCCCCTGCATTCCGCCGATGAAGAGCGTTGTCTTGCCCTGGTATTTGCACAGCGTAAAGGTCAGCTCGGCCAGCACCGTGTTCTGGTGGTCGCAAAAAGTGAGGGTCGCTTCCCCTTCTTTGTCCAGAAACGCATCCGCGCTCAGGCGAACGCTAAACTGCTGTTCCTCTTTGCCCGTTAACGTCACCAGCGTGATGCCCTGGCTGGAGAGGTAGCCGTTGAGCAGCGACGCCGGAAGATGGCGGCTCATCATCTGATAGTGATCGTTCAATGCGTCCAGCGTATTCTGACGACCCATATTTACGGTCAGCCACGGCCGGTGCAGGCGGCACGGCAGGCCGGGCTGCACGCGCAGGATCTGCATCAGACGGGGCTGTTTTGCAAGGTTTCCGAGCAGGCGCGCAGTGGTGAACGGCGTTGCCAGCGAGCGCAACATAAACTTACGTCGATAGGCCGGATTTTGCCACGCCAGCCCCGGCGTGAGGGAACCCGATGTCAGGCTTTTAAACAGTTGCCAGCCCGATTTAGGCTGGGGCAGCGTTGAATAAGGTGTATCGACGATGGAAGACATGTTAGATCCTGCTTCTGGTGGAATATCGCTATTTCAGCAGGCGCTTTATCAACATCGGGTAAACAATTCCCGACGATTACGGGGATCGGGGGTTTCGTTGAGGAGTGGTTTAGATAAAATCAACGGTGATGATAGCCAGAACAACTATTTGGAATACTTATGAACCTGAAGGGAAAACGCAGAAAGCTGTTTCTGCTGCTGGCGGTAGTGGTGTTAGCGGGCGGATTCTGGTTATGGAAGGTACTGAACGCGCCGGTACCACAGTATCAAACGCTGATTGTTCGTCCGGGCGAGCTGCAACAAAACGTGCTGGCGACGGGGAAACTGGATGCCCTGCGTAAGGTTGACGTGGGCGCGCAGGTCAGCGGTCAGCTTAAAACCCTGTCAGTTGAGATTGGCGATAAGGTTAAAAAAGGCCAGCTGCTGGGCGTGATCGATCCTGAGCAGGCGCAAAACCAGATCCGCGAAGTGGAAGCGACGCTGATGGAGCTGCGCGCGCAGCGCGCGCAGGCTCAGGCGGAGCGTAATCTCGCTCAGGTCACCCTGACGCGCCAGCAGGCGCTGGCGAAAACGCAGGCCATCTCGAAACAGGATCTGGACACAGCCGCCACGGAGCTGGCGGTGAAGCAGGCGCAGATTGGCACCATCGATGCGCAAATCAAACGGAATCAGGCCTCGCTGGATACGGCGAAAACCAACCTCGATTACACGCAAATCGTTGCGCCAATGGCCGGGGAAGTGACGCAGATAACCACCCTGCAAGGCCAGACGGTCATCGCCGCGCAGCAGGCGCCAAACATCCTGACCCTGGCGGATATGAGCACCATGCTGGTGAAAGCCCAGGTATCCGAAGCGGACGTCATTCACCTTAAGCCGGGGCAGAAAGCCTGGTTTACGGTGCTGGGCGATCCACAAACCCGCTATGAGGGCGTGCTGAAAGATATCCTGCCGACGCCGGAAAAGGTCAACGACGCCATCTTCTACTACGCGCGTTTCGAGGTGCCAAACCCGCAGGGCGTGCTGCGTCTGGACATGACCGCCCAGGTGCATATCCAGCTGACCGGCGTGAAAAACGTGCTGACGGTTCCGCTCTCCGCGCTGGGCGAATCCGCCGGGGACAATCGCTACAAGGTGAAAGTGCTGCGCAACGGCGAAACCCGCGAGCGGGAAGTAGTGATTGGCGCGCGTAACGACACCGACGTGGTGGTGGTAAAAGGGCTGGAAGAGGGTGAAGAAGTGGTCACCAGCGAAACCCTGCCCGGAGCCGCGCAATGACGGCGCTGCTTGAGCTGAATGACATTCGTCGCAGCTATCCGTCCGGCGACGGGCCGGTGGAGGTGCTGAAGGGCATCTCCCTGCGCGTTGAAGCCGGTGAAATGGTGGCGATTGTCGGGGCGTCGGGCTCGGGTAAATCAACGCTGATGAACATTCTTGGCTGTCTGGATAAGCCCACCAGCGGCACCTATCGCGTGGCCGGGACGGATGTTTCCACCCTGGACGGCGACGCGCTGGCGCAGCTGCGTCGCGAGCATTTTGGCTTTATCTTTCAGCGTTACCATCTGCTTTCACACCTGAGCGCGGCGCAGAATGTGGAAGTGCCGGCGGTGTATGCGGGCGTCGAGCGCAAAAAACGCCTTGAACGCGCGAAGGCGCTGTTAACGCGTCTTGGGCTGGCGGAGCGTGTTGATTATCAGCCTTCGCAGCTTTCCGGCGGTCAGCAGCAGCGCGTGAGTATTGCCCGCGCGCTGATGAACGGCGGACAGGTGATCCTCGCCGATGAGCCAACCGGTGCGCTCGACAGCCATTCCGGTGAAGAGGTGATGGCGATCCTGCATCAACTGCGCGATCAGGGGCATACGGTGATTATCGTCACCCACGATCCGCAGGTGGCGGCGCAGGCGGAACGCATTATCGAGATCCACGACGGCGAGCTGGTCAGCAACTCGCCGCCGCGTCAGTCCAGAGCGGCGGCGGCGAAAGAAGCTTTGCCTGCGTCCACCGGCTGGGGCCAGTTTTCCAGCGGTTTCCGCGAGGCGCTGACCATGGCCTGGCTGGCGATGGCGGCCAACAAAATGCGCACTCTGCTGACCATGCTCGGCATCATTATCGGTATTGCCTCGGTGGTGTCGATTGTGGTGGTGGGCGATGCGGCGAAACAGCTGGTGCTGGCGGATATTCGGGCCATCGGGACTAACACCATCGACGTTTACCCCGGCAAAGATTTTGGCGACGACGAGCCGCAGTATCAGCAGGCGCTGAAATACGACGATCTGGCGGCTATTCAGAAGCAGCCGTGGGTGAACTCCGCCACGCCTGCCGTGTCGCAAAACCTGCGTCTGCGCTACGGCAACATCGACGTGGCGGCCAGTGCTAACGGCGTCAGCGGAGATTACTTCAACGTCTACGGCATGACCTTTAGCGAAGGGGCGACCTTCAACGCGGAGCAGCTGGCGGGCAGGGCGCAGGTGGTGGTGCTGGACGCGAACTCGCGCAGACAGCTTTTCCCCAATAAAACCCGTGTAGTGGGGGAAGTGATCCTGGTGGGTAACATGCCCGCCACGGTGATTGGTGTGGCGGAAGAGAAACAGTCCATGTTTGGCAGCAGCAAGATCCTGCGCGTCTGGCTGCCATACAGCACCATTTCCGGGCGCATTATGGGGCAGTCCTGGCTTAACTCCATTACCGTGCGAGTGAAGGAGGGCTACGACAGCGCGCTGGCGGAACAGCAGCTTGAGCGGCTGTTAACCCTGCGCCACGGGAAAAAGGATTTCTTCACCTGGAACATGGACGGCCTCTTGAAAACGGCGGAAAAGACCACACGTACTCTTCAGCTGTTCCTGACGCTGGTGGCGGTGATTTCGCTGGTCGTCGGCGGGATTGGGGTGATGAACATTATGCTGGTGTCGGTGACCGAACGTACGCGGGAGATAGGCATCCGCATGGCGGTCGGGGCCAGAGCCAGCGACGTGCTCCAGCAGTTTTTGATTGAAGCGGTGCTGGTGTGTCTGGTGGGAGGCGCGATGGGGATTGCGCTTTCGATGATGATCGCCTTCGCGCTCCAGCTCTTCTTACCGGGCTGGGAAATTGGCTTCTCGCCGATGGCGATCCTGACGGCGTTTTTATGTTCCACCTTCACCGGTATTCTTTTCGGCTGGCTGCCTGCGCGAAACGCGGCGCGGCTCGATCCGGTGGATGCGCTGGCGCGGGAATAGCCCGAAAATAAAAATGCCAGCCGATCGGGCTGGCATTTTGCCTGCGGGGTGTACACAATGAATCAGAGAGCTATGCAACCGTTTCTGCTTCAACGGGCACGATAAGACTGGCGTGATTGCCTTTTGGCCCCTGGTGTACATCGAACCGGACGGACTGCCCGGCTTTGAGCGTCCTGTAACCATCCATCTGAATGGTGGAATAGTGAGCGAAGATATCCTCGCCGCCGCCTTCGGGGCAAATGAAGCCAAACCCCTTGGCGTTGTTGAACCACTTAACAGTACCCATTTCCATGCTTCGACATCCTTCGTAAATCTTATAAATTAAGATGGAATGAACCGGTGGTGGAGTGGGGGCTGTTCAAAACCTCGCCAACTCACGCTTGTACAATTTAGAGAAACGGAAGAAGCCGTCAAGCGTTTGGCGCTGGAGTTGGGACAATAATCAACCAAAATTTGAGGCAGTTAACGCTATTGCAACAGTTTGTGACAGACATCGCGGATGACAGTAATAGATGATTGTTATCTAACATCTGAGGTAGATTCAAAGTGGTTATGCATAATGGGTAAGACCAACGATTGGCTGGATTTTGACCAGCTGGCGGAAGATAAAGTGCGCGACGCGCTAAAACCGCCATCTATGTATAAAGTTATGTTAATGAACGATGATTACACGCCAATGGAATTTGTTATTGACGTGCTACAAAAGTTCTTTTCTTATGATGTTGAACGTGCAACGCAACTGATGCTTACCGTTCATTATCGTGGCAAAGCGATCTGCGGCATCTTCACTGCCGAAGTCGCGGAAACCAAAGTAGCGATGGTGAACGACTATGCGAGGGAGAACGAGCATCCGTTGCTGTGTACGCTGGAAAAGGCCTGATAAGGCATAAAATTGGGGGAGGTGCCTATGCTCAATCAAGAACTGGAACTCAGTTTAAACATGGCTTTCGCCAGAGCGCGTGAGCACCGACATGAGTTTATGACCGTCGAGCACCTGCTGCTCGCACTGCTTAGCAACCCATCTGCCCGCGAAGCGCTGGAAGCCTGCTCCGTGGATCTGGTGGCGCTACGTCAGGAACTCGAAGCCTTCATCGAACAAACCACACCGGTGCTGCCAGCCAGTGAAGAAGAGCGCGACACGCAGCCGACGCTCAGCTTCCAGCGCGTGTTGCAGCGCGCGGTTTTCCACGTCCAGTCTTCCGGACGTAGCGAAGTGACTGGCGCCAATGTCCTGGTCGCCATCTTCAGCGAGCAGGAGTCCCAGGCGGCCTACCTGCTGCGCAAACACGAAGTCAGCCGGCTCGACGTGGTCAACTTCATCTCTCACGGAACGCGAAAAGACGAGCCTAACCAGGCATCGGATCCCAGCGGACAGATCAACAGCAATGAAGAGCAAGCAGGCGGGGAGGATCGTATGGAAAACTTCACCACCAACCTTAACCAGCTTGCTCGCGTTGGCGGTATCGACCCGCTGATTGGCCGCGACAAAGAGCTGGAGCGTGCCATCCAGGTGCTGTGCCGTCGACGCAAGAACAACCCGCTGCTGGTGGGGGAATCTGGCGTGGGTAAAACCGCGATTGCCGAGGGCCTTGCCTGGCGCATTGTGCAGGGCGACGTGCCGGAAGTGATTGCCGACTGCACCATCTACTCGCTCGACATCGGCTCGCTGCTGGCGGGCACCAAATACCGTGGTGATTTTGAAAAACGCTTCAAAGCGCTGTTAAAACAGCTGGAGCAGGATACCAACAGCATCCTGTTTATCGATGAGATCCACACCATTATCGGCGCAGGTGCGGCCTCCGGTGGCCAGGTGGATGCGGCTAACCTGATTAAACCGCTGCTCTCCAGCGGCAAGATCCGCGTGATGGGCTCCACGACATACCAGGAGTTCAGCAACATCTTTGAGAAGGATCGTGCGCTGGCGCGTCGTTTCCAGAAAATCGACGTTACCGAGCCGTCGGTTGACGAAACGGTGCAGATCATCAACGGCCTGAAAACCAAGTACGAAGCACACCACGACGTGCGTTACACCGCGAAAGCGGTCCGTGCGGCGGTGGAGCTGGCGGTGAAATACATTAACGACCGTCATCTGCCAGATAAGGCGATTGACGTGATTGATGAGGCGGGTGCGCGTGCGCGCCTGATGCCAGCCAGCAAGCGTAAGAAAACCGTGAACGTGGCGGATATCGAGTCCGTGGTGGCCCGCATCGCGCGTATTCCTGAGAAGAGCGTTTCTCAGAGCGACCGTGATACGCTGCGCACCCTCGGCAATCGCCTGAAAATGCTGGTCTTTGGTCAGGATAAAGCCATTGAGGCTTTAACCGAAGCGATCAAGATGGCTCGTGCTGGCCTGGGGCATGACCACAAGCCGGTTGGTTCCTTCCTGTTCGCCGGTCCGACCGGTGTGGGTAAAACCGAGGTAACGGTTCAGCTCTCCAAAGCGCTGGGCATTGAGCTGCTGCGCTTTGATATGTCCGAGTATATGGAGCGTCATACCGTCAGCCGTTTGATTGGTGCGCCTCCGGGATACGTGGGCTTTGACCAGGGCGGCCTGCTCACTGACGCGGTGATCAAGCATCCGCACGCGGTCCTGCTGCTCGATGAAATCGAGAAAGCGCACCCGGACGTGTTCAACATCCTGTTGCAGGTGATGGACAACGGGACGCTGACCGATAACAACGGGCGCAAGGCCGATTTCCGCAACGTGGTGTTGGTGATGACCACCAACGCGGGCGTGCGGGAAACCGAGCGTAAATCCATCGGCCTGATCCACCAGGATAACAGCACCGATGCGATGGAAGAGATCAAGAAGATCTTCACGCCGGAGTTCCGTAACCGTCTGGACAACATTATCTGGTTCGATCACCTGTCTACCGAGGTGATCCATCAGGTGGTGGACAAGTTCATCGTCGAGTTGCAGGTTCAGCTGGATCAGAAAGGCGTGTCGCTGGAAGTGAGCCAGGAGGCCCGCAACTGGCTGGCTGAGAAAGGCTACGACCGTGCGATGGGTGCCCGTCCGATGGCGCGCGTGATTCAGGACAACCTGAAGAAGCCGCTGGCGAACGAGCTGCTGTTTGGCTCGCTGGTGGACGGCGGCCAGGTCACGGTAGGGCTGGATCAGGCGAAGAACGAACTGACGTACGATTTCCAGAGTGCGGCGAAGCACAAGCCGGAAGCGGCTCACTGAGTGAATTGAACGTTAATGTTAAAAACCGGGCGAATGCCCGGTTTTTTTATGCCTGCTTTTCCCCCTCTCCCTGTGGGAGAGGGTTGGGGTGAGGGCAACAGACCGCAGAGGAATTTTGCGAAGCGCTTTCCAGTTTCGTACTACGTTGGTTGCTGGATAAATCCACAGTAATAAAATGGCGGCGCACCTGCAAAATCAGGTGCCGGGATTGGCGTCCTGAAAGTGTGTGAGCAGCAGTATGCTGAAGGCTTCGTTCGCCCTAAGGAAAGGGGTATAATTCTGCATCTGGCGGGCGAATCGGAAGCTTCTCTTGAAGCGCCAGTAGCACACACACTGGTACGCCAATTCCTTTTCGTCCGCCGCCAGCGAATTGGCGTTTCCTGCGGTGGTAAATTCAAAGTGTGTGAAGGAATTACCCAATGAATACAGAAAATAATTTGGCCCATTTATATAGCGAACTCTCCCTCAACCCCGATCTGCCAACCCTTGCCGAACGCTGCAACCTGCTCACCGAAATCCTGCTTGACTGCCATTCGCTCCCACAAACGCAGCCCGTTTGCCGTTGCCTCGGGGCTTATCTGGAAGTAGTTAAAACCGGACTCGCAGAATCCATGCGTGATTTTCAGGTGGTGGAATTTGAGGACGACGCGGAGCAACCGCGACAAAAAGAGTGGTTGCTGGAAGATACCGAAACGAAATGCGACTACTGCCGGGCGTTAAACCATGTGCTGCTGGTATCGCATGTTGACCGCGATATGCTGCCGCACCTGACGGGACTGCTGCATGACATTACCCACGCGATAGCTGAAGATTTAATCGTACCTATGAACCCGAGCATGACTATACATCTGCCGACACAGCCACACTAAGACCATAAATAAAAAAGGCCGGGAATATCCCGACCTTTTAAATATTCATCTGCCATTACAGGCGAAAACAATTAGCGACTACGGAAGACAATGCGGCCTTTGCTCAGGTCGTACGGGGTCAGTTCAACAGTCACTTTGTCGCCCGTCAAAATGCGGATATAGTTTTTGCGCATTTTACCGGAGATGTGCGCAGTTACCACGTGACCGTTTTCCAGTTCTACGCGAAACATGGTATTAGGCAACGTATCAAGTACGGTACCCTGCATTTCAATATTGTCTTCTTTGGCCATCTAATCCTCTGGGGTATCACTACCAAGTTTTGAACCGGCAAGATAATGCCGAAATTCCTCAATTAAGTAAAGAATTGCGCGTTTAAAACGCAGCAAAACAGTCTCAGCGTATTGCCCAAGCGTCACGGTACAACCGAACGGAAAGCGCATTCGTAAAGGGGAGACGACAGGATAAACGTCAGGACGTTATCTGAAGCGAGGGTCCCAAACGGCGGCGGGGCAACAGGCAGAAGCTACTCTGCGGCATAATTATAACACCCTCATAAAAAATATGCGGAAAACATTTAGGCATTGGGCATAAAGAGCGCTCTGGGAACCCAAAAATCGCGTGGAAGGGTCTCTTTTCGGCATTGTTCAATATGTTCGATATAGTGTCGGCGGGAGATTTCAACGGCGCCGAGCGAGGCGGTGTGCTCATTCAGCACCTGACAATCCATCAGCCGTCCGCCACGTCGGGCAAATTCCTCGCTAAACACCAGCAGCGCGGTTTTTGACGCATTCGTGGCACGGGAGAACATCGACTCACCGCAGAACAGCGTGCCCTGCGCCACGCCGTACATTCCGCCGACGAGGTTATCCTCTTTCCATACTTCAATAGAGTGCGCGTAGCCCAGCTCATGAAGCTGGTGGTAGGCGATAATGATATCGCGGGTTATCCAGGTGCCTTCATGACGATCTTCAGCGCAGCCTTCGATAACCTGGCCGAAGGCGTGATTGAGCGTGACGCGAAAGGGTGATTTTGCATGAAACCGCTTCATGCTGCGGCTCAGGTGAAACTGCCCAGGCCACAGCACGGCTCGCGGGTCGGGAGACCACCATAAGATCGGGTCGCCAGGCGAAAACCAAGGGAAGATGCCGCGCTGGTAAGCCATTAAGAGCCGTGCCGGGCTGAGATCGCCGCCCAGAGCCAGCAAGCCGTTAGGTTCACGCAGCGCCCCCTCCGGTGAAGGGAACGCAATATTATGGCGAGAAAGCTGCACCAGGCGCATGACAACAGAACTCCAGTACGCGAGAGAGGACGCTACAAATATAGTCTACAGGCGCTGTTTAAACTGGTAGTAGCGACCCTGTTTTGCCAGCAGCTCTGCGTGACTACCTTGCTCAATTATGTGTCCGTTGTCCATCACAATTATCTGATCGAAATTCACCAGCCCGCGCAGACGGTGCGTGACCATCAGTACGGTTTTACCTTTCATCACATTCGCCAGTAAATCAAGGATTTGACTCTCAGTCGTGGCATCCAGTCCTTCTGTCGGTTCATCCAGCAACATCAGCGGCGCATCGTGCAGCAGCGCACGCGCAATGGCCAGACGACGCAGTTCGCCGCCGGAAAGCTGTCGACCCCCTTCACCCAGCCAGCTGTTCAAGCCATCGTCTTCAAGCAGCTTGTGCAGCCCAACCTGCTCCAGCATTGCCCGCAGCGTATCGTCGGAGGCGTCTGGTGCCGCCAGAAGAAGATTATCGCGCAGCGTAGCGCTGAACAGATGCACCCGCTGGGGCACGACGCTGACCGTTTTACGCAAGGCCGCTTCGCTAAAACCAGACAGCGGAACGTCGTTAAACCGAATCTCGCCCTGCTGTGGGTCCCACGCGCGCGTGAGAAGTTGCAGAAGTGTCGATTTTCCACATCCCGTACGGCCAAGGATCGCAATGCGCTGGCCGGCATCAACAGAAAGGGTGATGTCTTCCAGCGCGTTTTGCGCCGGCTTGTCGTAGGCGAAAGTGACATTGCTGAGCGTCAGCGCGACCTGCTCCGGCACAGCGGTTTGACCCGCGCTGAACTTCACTTCCGGCTCCTGCTCGGCAATATCCGTAATGCGCAGCGCAGAGGCAATCACCTGGCCGAGATGCTGAAAGGCGCCCGTAACCGGGGCTAAGGCTTCAAAGGCTGCCAGGGCACAGAAAACAAACAGCGCAATTAGCGGGCCAGGCTGCGCGTTATCGCCCACGCCACCGGAGGCCATCCAGAGCATGGCGATTACGGCAATCCCACCAATTAACATCATCAGCGCCTGGGAGAAAGCGGTCAGTTCAGACTGGCGACGCTGGGCTTCATGCCAGTTCAGCTCCGTATTTTCCATGCGGGCGCGGTAGCGCTTGCTGGCACCAAAAAGGGTGAGCTCGGCCTGTCCCTGCAACCAGGCGGTGAGCTGCTGGCGGTATTCCCCGCGCAGGCGCGTCAGGTTTTCCCCGGTGGTTTTACCTGCACGATAAAACAGGGGTGGCAGAATAATCAGCGTCATCAGCATGATGCCGCCGAGCGTCAGTGCGATGGGAACATCCAGGAAACTCAACCCCAGCGTGACCACGACAATCACCACAAACGCGCCCACCATGGGTGAAATGACGCGCAAATAGAGGTGATCCAGCGTATCCACATCCGCGACCACGCGGTTGAGTAATTCGCCCTGTCGAAAACGTGCCAGCCCGGCAGGGGAGAGGGGCAGCAGTTTGCTGAACGTATAAATACGCAGGTGTTGCAGCACGCGGAAGGTCGCGTCGTGGCTGACCAGACGCTCGAAGTAGCGCCCGGCAGTTCGCGTAATCGCCGTGCCGCGCACCCCGGCGGCAGGCAGCATGTAGTTAAAGCTGTACAGTCCGGCAAAGCCTGCGGCCGCAGACGCGGAGAGGAACCAGCCGGAAAGCGTAAGCAGGCCGATGCTGGCGAGCAGCGTGACGATCGCCAGCACGATCCCGAGCGTCAGCATCCATTTGTGGCGTTTATACAGTGCAAGATACGGAAGCAGGGCGCGCATCAGATATCCTCCTGACGGTTCGCCAGCAGGGTCGCAAACGGCCCCTGCGCGGCAACAAGCGCGGCGTAGTCGCCTTGCTCAACAATGTGTCCGTTTTCCATCACCCAGATCTGATCCCAGTCGGCAATACCTTCCAGCTGGTGAGTCACCATCAGGGTGGTTTGCTGGCGTGAGGCTGCGTTAAGCGCATCCATCACGCGCTGCTCGCTATGAGCGTCCAGGCTGGCGGCGGGTTCGTCCAGCAGCATTAGCGAAGAGGGGTTCAGCAGCGCACGGGCAACCGCGACGCGCTGTGCCTGGCCTACTGACAGCCCGGCAGACTGATCGCCAATGACGGTATCGATACCCTGCGCAAGCAGCGGCAGAAACTCGCTGACCCAGGCGCGGTCGAGGACCGATTGCAGCTCATCGTCACGCGCATCCGGGCGTGCCAGCAGCACATTCTCGCGAAGCGTCGGAGCTGGCAGCTGCGGGTTTTGCCCCACCCAGCTTAGCTGTTTACGCCAGGCATCAGGATCGAGCTCGCGCAGCTCCGTTTTGTTGATACGCAGCGATCCGGTGTACGCCATAAAACCTGAAAGCGCATTCAACAATGAGCTTTTACCTGAGCCGCTGGTACCCACCAGCACCACACGTTGCCCGGCAGGCAGGGTAAAGTTCAGCGGACCGGCCAGTACTTTGCCTTCAGGCGACAGAACAGAAAAATTCTGTGCTTCAATGGTCACCGGATCGTTCGTATTCAGCGTTACCTCACCACGCTCCGGATGCGCCAGCGGCGTTTCCATGAAGGTTTTCAGGCTGTCGGCAGCACCCACCGCCTGCGCTTTGGCATGGTAAAAGGTGCCGAGATCGCGAAGCGGCTGGAAAAATTCCGGGGCCAGGATCAGCGCCAGGAACCCAGCGGAAAGCGTAACCGCCGTACCGTAGTGACCAAAGTCCAGCGCGCCGAGGTAGGAGAAACCAAAGTAAACCGCCACCAGCGCAATCGACAGGGAGGTGAAAAATTCAAGTACGCCAGAAGAGAGAAAGGCCATGCGCAACACTTCCATGGTGCGCTGACGAAAATCCTGCGACGCCAGGCGAATGTTTTCGGTTTCCGCTTCACCACGACCAAAGATCCGCAGGGTTTCCATACCGCGCAGACGGTCCAGGAAATGACCGCTCAACCGACCCAGCGCCAGGAAGTTGCGGCGGTTAGCATCAGCCGCGCCCATGCCGACCATCGCCATAAACAGCGGGATCAGCGGGGCGGTCCCCAGCAGGATCAGCGCCGCCACCCAGTTAACCGGGAAGATGGCGATAACAATCATCAGAGGCACAAACACCGCCAGCGCCATCTGCGGAAGATAACGCGCGTAGTAATCGTGCATATCGTCGATTTGCTCAAGGATCAGCGTCGCCCAGCTACCGGCCGGCTTGCCCTGGATCCACGCAGGCCCGGCTTCTGAAAGCCGATCGAGCACCTTGCGGCGGATCTCATAGCGGATGTGCTGCCCGGCATGGAACCCAACCCGCTCGCGCAGCCAGACCACCCACGCACGCAGAACGAAAACCAGCGCCAGAACGATAAACGGCAACAGCAGCGCTTCGCGCGGGATGTTCTCCATGATCATATGGTTGAGAATGCGGGCCAGCAGCCATGCCTGGGCAACAATCAACAGACCGCTGATAAATCCCAGAACGCGGGAAATCATAAGCCAGCGGCGGGACAGAACGCTTTGCTGTTTCAGCCAGCGGGTTAACTCTTGTTGACGGGTTTTTTCCATTGCGTACTTTGCAGGTGACGTTATAAGAAATTAGACATCTGCATGTTACACGTGAGCAAAAATAAAGGCGACCAGTGGCCGCCTTTATTTACGTTTGTTACTGACTTGTAAAGATTATTTACCTTGTTCAGCCAGCCCGTCCAGGTAGCGTTCTGCGTCCAGCGCGGCCATACAACCGGTGCCCGCAGAGGTGATCGCCTGACGATAAATATGGTCCATCACGTCACCAGCTGCGAAGACACCCGGAACGCTGGTCTGGGTGGCGTTGCCGTGAATGCCAGACTGCACTTTAATGTAGCCGTTCTCCAGCTCCAGCTGACCTTCAAAGATAGCCGTGTTCGGGCTGTGACCGATTGCCACAAACAGGCCTGCCACTTCCAGCGTTTCGACGTTATCGGTGTTCTGGGTATCACGGATACGCAGCCCCGCCACGCCCATCTGATCGCCAGTTACTTCTTCCAGCGTACGGTTGGTATGCAGCACAATGTTACCGCTCGCCACTTTGTCCATCAGGCGTTTGATCAGGATCTTCTCCGCGCGGAAGGTGTCGCGACGGTGGATCAGGTGTACTTCTGAGGCAATATTTGCCAGATACAGCGCTTCTTCGACCGCAGTATTACCACCGCCGATCACCGCAACTTTCTGGTTGCGATAGAAGAAACCGTCGCAGGTCGCGCAGGCTGACACGCCGCGGCCTTTGAACGCTTCTTCAGACGGCAGACCGAGATAGCGGGCAGAGGCGCCGGTGGCGATGATCAGCGCATCGCAGGTGTATTCGCCGCTGTCACCCGTCAGGCGGAACGGACGGTTCTGCAAATCCACTTTATTGATGTGGTCGAACAGGATTTCGGTTTCGAATTTGGCGGCATGCTCGTGCATGCGCTCCATCAGCAGCGGCCCGGTCAGGTCGTTCGGGTCGCCCGGCCAGTTTTCCACTTCCGTGGTGGTGGTCAACTGACCGCCTTTTTCCATCCCGGTGATCAGTACCGGTTGCAGGTTAGCGCGTGCAGCATAGACCGCTGCGGTATAACCCGCAGGTCCAGATCCAAGGATTAGCAGCTTACTGTGTTTGGTCGTGCCCATGAGATCCCCATTGTTGTTGGCAGGCAATGGGCTGGATTGTAGGGAATTTGTTGCCGTAAAAAAAGAGCAGGGCAGTTTTGCTTCCGATATATGCAATAGACGCGCCCTATGGGTCAGAGGCGGTCACATCACGTCTGCTACTGAAAACAGCGCGTTTATAAGGCAATAAAATGAGGATTAATACCCCTCCGTAATGAATATCCGGCATCTTGTACTAAAAATCGATGTTTTGCTTTGACAATCCCCTGCGCTTTTGCGAAAACATTCAAGGAAGAAAAAAAGACGCACGAACTGCATGCCGCATAGACATGCACGGAAATGCCATTTTTACCGGGTCAGTGAAATCTACGCATGGTGTGGACAGACGCCATACGTGATGTCTGTGACTGCTTTCGGGCAACGGTCTTCTTACCGCAGAACCCGAATCCACATCGCGTCTAATACATAACCAGGCGATGTGATGAATAACGGGTACAGGCTCTGAACAGTGATGTGCACAGGGTCCAGGCAGGAGTAGGGAAGGAATACAGAGAGACAATAATAATGGTAGATAGCAAGAAGCGCCCTGGCAAAGATCTCGACCGTATCGATCGTAACATTCTTAATGAATTGCAAAAGGATGGGCGTATTTCCAACGTCGAGCTTTCAAAACGTGTGGGACTTTCCCCGACGCCGTGCCTTGAGCGTGTGCGTCGACTGGAAAGACAGGGTTTTATTCAGGGCTATACGGCTCTGCTGAACCCGCATTATCTGGATGCCTCACTTCTGGTATTTGTTGAGATTACTCTGAATCGTGGTGCACCAGATGTGTTTGAGCAATTTAACGCCGCTGTACAAAAACTTGAAGAAATTCAAGAGTGTCATCTGGTTTCCGGTGATTTTGACTACCTGTTAAAAACCCGTGTGCCTGATATGTCCGCCTACCGTAAGCTGCTGGGGGAAACCCTGCTGCGTCTGCCAGGCGTGAACGACACCCGTACTTATGTGGTGATGGAAGAGGTCAAACAGAGCAATCGTCTGGTTATTAAGACGCGCTAACACGGAACAGGTGCAAAATCAGTGTAGTTTGATTACACTCCTGTTAATCCATACAGCAACAGTGCCGGGGAGTCCCGGCGCTGTTGTCCGTTTTAGCACACAGGCAGGACATGCCTGATACCTGGAGAGCCTTTCTTGAGCCAGGAATACACTGAAGACAAAGAAGTCACATTATCTAAGCTAAGCAGCGGACGTCGTCTCCTTGAGGCGTTACTGATTGTTATTGCCCTTTTTGCCGTCTGGCTGATGGCTGCCTTACTCAGTTTCAACCCCTCAGATCCCAGCTGGTCGCAAACCGCATGGCATGAGCCTATCCATAATTTGGGTGGCGTTCCCGGCGCCTGGCTTGCGGACACGCTCTTCTTCATTTTCGGTGTGATGGCCTATACCCTTCCTGTCATCATTATTGGCGGATGCTGGTTTGCCTGGCGTCATCGACAGAACGACGACTACATCGATTATTTTGCCGTTTCGCTGCGCCTGATTGGCGCCCTGGCGCTGATCCTCACCTCCTGCGGACTGGCGGCGATCAATGCCGATGACATCTGGTATTTCGCCTCCGGCGGTGTGATTGGCAGCCTGTTGAGCTCCGCGCTGCAACCGATGCTTCACAGCAGCGGCGGCACGCTGGCGCTGCTCTGCATCTGGGCGGCGGGCCTGACGCTGTTTACCGGCTGGTCCTGGGTGAGCATTGCCGAAAAAATCGGCAGCTTTATTCTGACTCTGCTGACGTTTGCCAGCAATCGCACCCGTCGTGATGATACGTGGGTCGATGAAGACGAATATGAAGATGAATACGAAGAGGAAGACGAGGCACCTGTGCAGCGTCGTGAATCCCGCCGTGCCCGTATTCTGCGCGGTGCTCTGGCACGCCGCCAGCGCGTTGCTGAAAAATTCGCTAACCCGTTAGGCCGTAAAACGGATGCCGCGCTTTTCTCCGGCAAACGTATGGATGAAGACGAGCAGATTGAGTATCGCGGTGCGGCCGTCGATCCTGATGATGTGTTGTTCTCTGGTCATCGAGCTACGCCGGGTGAGTATGACGAATACGATCCGCTGTTGCATGGTCATTCCGTGACTGAACCGGTAGCCGCTGCTGCTGCCGCAACGACGGCTGCGCAGGCCCATGTTGCGCCTGTTGAAGCCGTGATGCCGTCCTCGCCTGTTCCGGCACCGGAGTCCGCGATCCAGCAACCGCAGGTGGACTGGCAGACTGCGCCAGGCGTCCATACGCCTGAACCGACCATTGCGCCGGAGCCTGAAAGCTATATTCCTGTGCAGCAGGAACAGTGTCAGCAATCGTATCATCCGTCTGAACCTGCCAGCGAGCCGCAACAGCCGTATCAGGCTTATACGCCCGAACCCGCTGTGCCTGAACAGCCATATGTTGCGCCGGTGTCTGAACCCGAAGTGGTGGAGGAAGCGAAGCCATCCCGTCCGCCATTGTACTATTTTGAAGAAGTGGAAGAGCGCCGTGCCCGTGAGCGCGAGCAGCTTGCCGCCTGGTATCAGCCCGTGCCTGAGCCGGTGCAGGAGCCTGTTGTAAAAGCGCCTTCTGCGAGCGTTGCACCTGTAGACCCAGCGCCAGCCGTTGCGTCAGGAGCAGAAACCGTGAAGCAGGCAACGGCAGCCGCTGCCGCGTCCGCTCCGCTATTTAGCCCGGCAATCGACGGTGCGCCGCGTCCTCAGGTGAAAGAGGGCATTGGTCCACAATTGCCGCGCCCTAATCGCGTGCGCGTACCTACGCGCCGGGAGCTGGCCTCTTATGGCATTAAACTGCCTTCTCAGCGTATGGCCGAAGAGAAAGCCCGTGAATCCGACTACGAAGATGATGCCGACGAACTGCATCAGGATGAGCTGGCGCGTCAGTTTGCTGCCCAACAGACTCAACGCTACGGGAATGAGTACCAACACGATGTTCATTCTCAGCAGGATGAAGATGATGCTGCCGAAGCGGAATTAGCGCGTCAGTTTGCCGCCACGCAACAGCAACGTTATTCCGGTGAGCAGCCTTCGGGGGCAAATCCGTTCTCGCTCTCGGACTTTGAATTTTCACCGATGAAAGATCTGGTGGATGACGGTCCGAGCGAACCGCTGTTCACGCCGAGCGTGATGCCGGAAGCGGAACCGGTGCGTCAGGCGCCAGCGCCACAGGTTAATGCGCAGCCACCACAGCCAGCGTCGCAGGCTTATGCGCAGCCGCATACACCACCGGCCCAACCGCCGCAGCCGCAGTTCCAGCAGCCAGCACCACAGCCGCAGGAAAGCCTGATTCACCCGCTGCTGATGCGTAACGGAGACAGCCGTCCGCTGCAACGACCAAGTACGCCGCTGCCGTCGCTGGATCTGTTAACGCCGCCGCCAGCGGAAGTCGAGCCGGTGGATACCTTTGCCCTTGAACAGATGGCCCGTCTGGTGGAAGCGCGTCTGGCTGACTTCCGTATTAAAGCGGACGTGGTGAACTACTCACCTGGCCCGGTGATCACCCGTTTCGAACTGAATCTGGCGCCAGGCGTAAAAGCGGCACGTATTTCTAACCTGTCCCGTGACCTGGCGCGTTCTCTGTCGACCGTGGCGGTACGCGTGGTGGAGGTGATCCCAGGTAAGCCTTACGTTGGCCTTGAGCTGCCAAACAAGAAACGCCAGACCGTTTATCTGCGTGAAGTTCTGGATAACACCAAATTCCGCGACAACCCGTCCCCGCTGACCGTGGTGCTGGGTAAAGATATCGCCGGCGATCCGGTGGTTGCCGATCTCGCGAAGATGCCGCATCTGCTGGTTGCGGGTACCACCGGCTCCGGTAAATCAGTCGGGGTGAACGCCATGATCCTCAGTATGCTCTACAAAGCGCAGCCTGAAGATGTGCGTTTCATCATGATCGACCCGAAAATGCTTGAACTGTCCGTCTACGAAGGCATTCCGCACCTGTTAACGGAAGTGGTGACCGACATGAAGGACGCCGCCAACGCATTGCGCTGGAGCGTCAATGAAATGGAGCGTCGCTACAAGCTGATGTCGGCGCTGGGCGTGCGTAACCTGGCCGGTTATAACGAGAAAATCGCCGAGGCGGCGCGTATGGGCCGTCCGATTCCGGACCCATACTGGAAGCCGGGTGACAGCATGGATGCCCAGCATCCGGTGCTGGAAAAACTGCCTTACATCGTGGTGCTGGTGGATGAATTTGCCGACCTGATGATGACCGTTGGTAAGAAAGTGGAAGAGCTGATTGCGCGTCTGGCACAGAAAGCGCGTGCGGCGGGCATCCACCTGGTACTGGCAACGCAGCGTCCGTCCGTAGACGTTATCACCGGTCTTATTAAGGCAAACATCCCGACCCGTATCGCGTTTACCGTGTCGAGTAAAATTGACTCGCGTACTATCCTTGACCAGGGCGGTGCAGAGTCGCTGCTGGGAATGGGTGATATGCTCTATTCCGGCCCGAACTCCACCTCGCCGGTGCGTGTCCACGGTGCGTTTGTTCGCGACCAGGAAGTGCATGCGGTGGTACAGGACTGGAAAGCGCGCGGGCGGCCGCAATACGTTGACGGCATCACCTCCGACAGTGAAAGCGAAGGTGGCGGCGGTGGTTTTGACGGCGGCGAAGAACTGGATCCGTTATTTGACCAGGCGGTTAATTTCGTCACCGAAAAACGTAAGGCGTCCATCTCCGGCGTCCAGCGCCAGTTCCGTATCGGCTACAACCGCGCGGCGCGTATTATCGAGCAGATGGAAGCCCAGGGTATTGTGAGCGAACAGGGGCATAACGGTAACCGAGAGGTGCTGGCACCACCGCCTTTTGATTAACCTTCAGCGATTGCAAAGAAGGGTAAATCAGCAAAAATTAAGCATATTCTTCTGTCGCCTGCCTTCGGGCAGGTCCAGAATAGAAACGGAACCCCCATATCGGGAAGACGTATTTTAAGGAATAACAATGAAAAAAATCGCCATCGCCTGTGCATTACTCTCCAGTTTTGTTGCCAGCAGCGTCTGGGCTGATGCAGCCAGCGACCTTAAAAGCCGACTGGATAAAGTGAGCAGCTTCCACGCCAGCTTCACGCAAAAAGTGACTGACGGCAGCGGCAACGCGGTGCAGGAAGGTCAGGGGGATTTGTGGGTGAAACGCCCGAATCTCTTCAACTGGCACATGACCCAGCCTGATGAAAGCGTGCTGGTGTCCGACGGGAAAACCTTGTGGTTCTACAACCCGTTTGTTGAGCAGGCGACCGCCACCTGGCTGAAAGACGCGACCAGCAATACGCCGTTTATGCTCATTGCCCGTAACCAGTCCAGCGACTGGCAGCAGTACAACATCAAACAAAACGGTGATGAGTTCGTCCTGACGCCAAAAGGCAGCAACGGTAATCTGAAGCAGTTCACGATTAACGTGAGCAGCAACGGTACCATCAATCAGTTCGGCGCGGTTGAGCAGGACGATCAGCGCAGTAGCTATCAGCTTAAGTCTCAGCAAAACGGCGCTGTAGATGCTTCGAAATTCACCTTTACCCCGCCGCAGGGCGTAACGGTGGATGACCAACGTAATAAGTAAGAGGCATGAGTGAGCAACCTGTCGCTCGATTTTTCAGATAATGCGTTTCAACCTCTGGCCGCCCGTATGCGGCCAGAAAATTTAGCGCAGTACATCGGCCAGCAACACCTGCTGGCTGCGGGGAAACCCTTGCCGCGCGCTATTGAGGCGGGGCATCTGCACTCCATGATCCTCTGGGGGCCACCCGGCACCGGCAAAACCACCCTCGCTGAAGTGATCGCCCGCTATGCTAACGCGGACGTTGAGCGCATCTCGGCGGTTACCTCCGGCGTGAAGGAGATCCGCGAGGCGATCGAGCGCGCACGGCAAAACCGTAATGCCGGGCGCCGCACCATTCTGTTTGTTGATGAAGTCCACCGTTTCAACAAGAGCCAGCAGGATGCGTTTCTGCCGCACATTGAAGACGGCACGATTTTCTTCATCGGCGCAACCACGGAAAACCCGTCGTTTGAACTCAACTCCGCGCTGCTTTCCCGCGCCCGCGTTTACCTGCTTAAATCCCTGACCACAGAGGATATCGAAAAGGTTCTGACCCAGGCGATGGAGGACAAAGCGCGGGGTTACGGCGGACAGGATATCGTTCTGCCGGACGAGACGCGTCGTGCGATCGCTGAACTGGTCAACGGCGATGCGCGTCGGGCACTGAATACGCTGGAAATGATGGCCGATATGGCCGAAGTGGACGATGCGGGCAAGCGCGTATTGAAGCCTGAACTGCTCACCGAAATTGCCGGTGAACGCAGTGCGCGCTTCGATAATAAAGGCGACCGTTTCTACGATCTTATCTCTGCGTTACATAAATCCGTGCGCGGCAGCGCGCCGGATGCGGCACTCTACTGGTATGCGCGTATCATTACCGCCGGTGGCGATCCGTTATATGTCGCGCGTCGCTGCCTGGCCATTGCGTCAGAAGATGTCGGTAATGCCGATCCACGCGCCATGCAGGTCGCTATTTCCGCCTGGGACTGCTTTACCCGCGTCGGACCCGCGGAAGGTGAGCGTGCCATTGCGCAGGCAATTGTCTATCTGGCCTGCGCGCCGAAAAGTAACGCGGTGTATACCGCCTTCAAAGCGGCGATGTCGGATGCACGTGAACGTCCGGATTACGACGTTCCGGTACACCTTCGCAATGCCCCTACAAAGCTGATGAAAGAAATGGGTTACGGGCAGGAGTATCGCTACGCCCATGATGAACCCAATGCCTACGCCGCCGGGGAGGAGTATTTCCCGCAGGAGATGGCACAAACCCGCTATTATCACCCTACAAACAGAGGTCTTGAGGGTAAGATTGGCGAAAAGCTCGCCTGGCTTGCCGGACAGGATCAAAATAGCCCTATAAAACGCTACCGTTAGTTCAATCGTTGCGGTAATGTTGGCAATATATCTCTGTGGCCGCAGGCTGTGGTCACTTTTTCCTTTTTTAATTCGATAAGCACAGGATAAGCATGCTCGATCCCAATCTGCTGCGTAATGAGCCAGACGCAGTCGCTGAAAAACTGGCACGCCGGGGCTTTAAGCTGGATGTAGATAAGCTGCGCGCTCTTGAAGAGCGTCGTAAAGTTTTGCAGGTACAAACTGAAAATCTGCAAGCAGAGCGTAATTCTCGATCGAAATCCATTGGCCAGGCGAAAGCGCGCGGGGAAGATATTGAGCCATTACGCCTGGAAGTGAACAAACTGGGTGAAGAGCTGGATCAGGCGAAAGCTGAACTGGACGTTCTTCAGGCTGAAATTCGCGATATTGCTCTGGCGATCCCGAACATTCCTGACGACAGCGTGCCTGTCGGCAAAGACGAAAACGACAACGTTGAAGTGAAACGCTGGGGTACGCCTCGCGAGTTTGACTTCGAAGTGCGCGATCACGTGACGCTGGGCGAAATGCACGCGGGCCTGGACTTTGCGGCAGCGGTTAAGCTGACCGGTTCTCGCTTCGTGGTAATGAAAGGGCAAATTGCTCACCTGCACCGCGCGCTGGCGCAGTTCATGCTGGATCTGCACACCGAGCAGCACGGCTACAGCGAAACCTACGTTCCGTATCTGGTTAACCACGATACGCTGTACGGTACAGGCCAGCTGCCGAAATTTGCCGGCGATCTGTTCCATACCCGTCCGCTGGACGAGGAAGCTGACAGCAGCAACTACGCGCTGATCCCAACTGCGGAAGTGCCGCTGACCAACCTCGTGCGTGATGAGATCATCGACGAAGACGATCTGCCAATCAAACTGACTGCGCACTCTCCATGTTTCCGTTCTGAAGCCGGTTCTTACGGTCGCGATACGCGCGGTCTGATCCGTATGCACCAGTTCGATAAAGTTGAGATGGTGCAGATCGTTCGTCCGGAAGAGTCTATGGACGCGCTGGAAGAGATGACCGGCCACGCGGAAAAAGTGCTGGAGCTGCTGGGGCTGCCTTACCGCCGTATGGCGCTGTGCACCGGGGATATGGGCTTCGGCGCCTGCAAAACCTTCGACCTCGAAGTGTGGGTACCTGCGCAGAACACCTACCGTGAAATCTCTTCCTGCTCTAACGTCTGGGATTTCCAGGCGCGTCGTATGCAGGCGCGTTGCCGCAGCAAGTCCGACAAGAAGACCCGTCTGGTTCATACCCTGAACGGTTCTGGTCTGGCGGTTGGTCGTACGCTGGTGGCCGTGCTGGAGAACTACCAGCAGGCAGACGGTCGCATTGAGATCCCTGAAGTGCTGCACCCTTACATGAAAGGCCAGCAGTTCATCGGCTAATTATTTGCTCTAAGACAAAAAAGCGCCTCAGGGCGCTTTTTTTATGACTCTGATTTGATACGAAGCAATAACCCCTCCCTCTAAAGTAGTAATACTCCTCCGAACGAAAGTCAGCATAAAACACCAATAACGTTGTAATTCGTTATAAATAAAACTACATAGCGGTTTGCGCCGCCTCTCTTTTCTTTGTGAGCAACCAAAGTGAGTCTTTATGAAAATCAAAGCGCCTGAAGCGTTAATGGCTGCCGAGGTCACTCGCCGTGGGTTGATGAAAACCACGGCAATAGGTGGTCTGGCGGTTGCCAGCAGCGCCTTTACGCTCCCCTTTACCCGACTGGCGTCGGCGGCGGAGGCTCTGTCTCCCGCTTCAGCCCCGGAAAAAGTGGTGTGGAGTGCCTGTACCGTTAACTGCGGTAGCCGCTGCCCACTGCGTATGCACGTGGTGGACGGTGAAATCAAATATGTCGAAACCGACAATACCGGCGATGATAACTACGAAGGGTTACATCAGGTTCGTGCCTGTCTGCGTGGTCGCTCAATGCGCCGTCGCGTATATAACCCGGATCGTCTGAAATACCCAATGAAGCGCGTCGGTAAGCGTGGGGAAGGGAAGTTCGAGCGCATTAGCTGGGATGAAGCCTACGATATTATCGCGACCAACATGCAGCGCCTGATCAAACAGTACGGCAACGAATCTATCTACCTCAACTACGGCACCGGGACGCTTGGCGGCACCATGACCCGTTCCTGGCCGCCGGGTAAAACGCTGGTGGCGCGCCTGATGAACTGCTGCGGCGGCTATCTCAATCATTACGGCGACTACTCTTCCGCACAGATTGCCGCGGGCCTGAACTATACCTACGGAGGCTGGGCAGACGGCAACAGCCCGTCGGATATCGAGAACAGTAAACTGGTGGTGTTGTTCGGCAACAACCCAGGCGAAACGCGCATGAGCGGCGGCGGGGTAACCTATTACCTTGAGCAGGCGCGCGCCAAATCCAACGCACGAATGATCATCGTCGATCCGCGCTACACCGATACCGGCGCAGGGCGTGAAGACGAGTGGATCCCCATCCGCCCTGGTACCGACGCGGCGCTGGTCAATGCGCTGGCGTATGTGATGATTACTGAAAACCTCGTCGACCAGCCGTTCCTGGATAAATACTGCGTCGGTTACGACGAGAAGACGCTGCCAGCCAGCGCACCGGCTAACGGGCACTATAAAGCCTATATTCTTGGCCAGGGCAGCGACGGCGTGGCGAAAACCCCGGAGTGGGCATCCACTATCACCGGCATTCCTGTCGAACGTATTGTTCAGCTGGCACGTGAAATTGGTTCAACCAAACCGGCTTATATCAGCCAGGGCTGGGGACCTCAGCGCCACGCGAATGGCGAAATTGCCACCCGCGCCATTTCTATGCTTTCGATTCTGACCGGCAACGTCGGCATTCATGGCGGTAATAGCGGCGCGCGTGAAGGCTCATATGAAGTACCGTTTGAACGTATGCCAACGCTGGATAATCCGGTTCAGACCAGCATCTCCATGTTTATGTGGACTGACGCGATCGAGCGCGGCCCGGAAATGACCGAGCTGCGCGACGGCGTTCGGGGCAAAGATAAGCTGGATGTGCCGATCAAAATGATCTGGAACTATGCCGGCAACTGCCTGATTAACCAGCACTCCGAAATCAACCGCACCCACGAAATCTTGCAGGATGATAAGAAGTGCGAAATGATTGTGGTGATCGACTGCCATATGACCTCGTCGGCGAAGTATGCCGATATCCTGCTACCAGACTGCACCGCCTCTGAGCAGATGGATTTTGCGCTGGACGCCTCCTGCGGCAACATGTCCTATGTGATCTTCACTGACCAGGCCATCAAACCGCGCTTCGAGTGCAAAACCATCTATGAGATGACGTCCGAACTGGCGAAACGTCTTGGCGTTGAGCAGCAGTTCACCGAGGGACGCACACAGGAAGGGTGGATGCGCCATCTGCATGAGCTCTCCCGCAAAGCCATTCCAGACCTGCCGGACTTCGATACCTTCCGCAAGCAGGGGATGTACAAACAGCGCGATCCGGACGGGCATCACGTGGCGTACAAAGCCTTCCGCGAGGATCCGGTGGCCAATCCGCTGACCACGCCGTCGGGCAAAATCGAGATCTATTCGGAAGAGCTGGCAAAAATTGCCGCGACCTGGGAATTGCCGGAAGGGGACGTTATCGATCCGCTGCCGATCTATACGCCTGGTTTCGAAAACTACAACGATCCGCTGACGGAGAAATTCCCGCTTCAGTTGACCGGTTTCCACTACAAAGCGCGTGTTCACTCCACCTACGGCAACGTTGACGTACTGAAAGCGGCCTGCCGACAGGAGATGTGGATCAACCCGATGGATGCGAAAGCCCGCGGCATCAGTAATGGCGATCGCGTACGTATCTTCAACGGACGTGGCGAAGTGCATATCGAAGCTAAAGTGACTCCGCGTATGATGCCTGGCGTTGTCGCGCTGGGGGAAGGCGCCTGGTATAACCCGGATGCGAACCGTATCGATCAGGCGGGCTGCATCAACGTTCTCACTACGCAGCGTCCATCGCCGCTGGCGAAGGGCAACCCATCCCACACAAACCTCGTTCAGGTTGAAAAGGCGTAAGGAGTAACCGATGACAACCCAGTATGGATTTTTTATTGATTCCAGCCGCTGCACCGGGTGCAAAACCTGCGAGCTGGCCTGCAAGGATTACAAAGATCTGACCCCGGACGTTAGCTTCCGTCGTATTTATGAATACGCGGGCGGCGACTGGCAGGAGGATAACGGCGTCTGGCATCAGAATGTCTTCGCCTATTACCTGTCGATTGCCTGCAACCACTGCGAAGATCCGGCCTGCACCAAGGTCTGCCCGAGCGGGGCAATGCACAAGCGTGACGACGGTTTTGTGGTGGTGGACGAGGATGTCTGCATCGGCTGTCGCTACTGCCACATGGCCTGCCCGTACGGCGCGCCGCAGTACAATGCCGCCAAAGGCCACATGACCAAGTGCGACGGCTGCCACAGCCGGGTGGCGGACGGCAAAAAGCCCATCTGCGTCGAATCCTGCCCGCTGCGCGCGCTGGACTTTGGCCCGATTGAGGAGCTGCGCAAAAAACACGGCCAGCTTGCTGCCGTCGCGCCGCTGCCGTCTGCGCACTTCACAAAGCCGAGTATTGTGATTAAACCTAACGCCAACAGCCGTCCGACGGGTGACACCACCGGCTACCTGGCAAACCCGAAGGAGGTGTGAGATGGGAAGTGGATGGCATGAATGGCCGCTGATGATCTTCACGGTCTTTGGGCAGTGCGTGGCGGGCGGGTTTATCGTTCTTGCGCTGGCGCTGTTAAAAGGGAACCTCAATACTGAACAGCAGCAGCGTTTAGTGTTAAGCATGTTTGGCCTGTGGGTGTTGATGGGCATTGGGTTTATCGCCTCTACGCTGCACCTGGGCTCACCGATGCGCGCGTTTAACTCCCTGAACCGCGTAGGTGCCTCTTCGCTGAGTAACGAGATTGCCAGCGGTGCAATCTTCTTTGCCGTTGGCGGGCTGGGGTGGTTACTGGCAGCGGTGAAAAAGCTGCCGTCAGGGTTACGCGCGTTGTGGCTCATCGTCACCATGGTACTGGGCGTTGTCTTCGTCTGGATGATGGTCAGGGTGTACAACACCATTGATACGGTTCCAACCTGGTACAGCGTCTGGA
Organism: Enterobacter cloacae complex sp. 677-3DZ2D5B; assembly: GCF_004136695.1. Lineage (NCBI taxonomy): Bacteria > Pseudomonadati > Pseudomonadota > Gammaproteobacteria > Enterobacterales > Enterobacteriaceae > Enterobacter > Enterobacter cloacae complex sp. 677-3DZ2D5B. The sequence continues at coordinate 393,336 of NZ_QFLS01000001.1, forward strand.
CGCCGATGAGCTTCTTCCTGACCATGTTTATTGGCGGGCCCCTGCTGGGTTATCTGCTGCTGCGCGTGGCTGGCATTAATGGTTGGGCGATGCGCCTGCTGCCCGCGGTCTCGCTGCTGGCGCTGGTAATCAGTACCGTTGTCGCGCTCATGCAGGGAGCGGAGCTGGCGACCATTCACAGCTCTATCCAGCAGGCTTCGGCGCTGGTGCCGGATTACGGTTCGCTGATGGCCTGGCGTGTGGTGCTGCTGACGGCTGCGCTGGTGTGCTGGATTGCCCCTCAGCTTAAAGGTTACTCGCCTGCGCTGCCGTTACTGTCCCTGGCCTTTGTACTGGTGCTGGCAGGGGAGTTAATTGGTCGCGGCGTATTTTATGGTCTGCATATGACGGTCGGTCTGGCTATCGCCAGCTAATTTTAGATTTTGTTATAAAAAGCCGGGACATAGCGCCCGGCTTTTCTTTTTTCATTCATGAAATTTTTCGACTGATGTTTCGTTGTAAAAATTCCCGGAAATAAATAAAAACAAATAGATAATTAATATCAGTAGCAGGCTTTGCATTAGCAGGATGAGTTTTTTAAATCGACAAGGTGCATAACGTGCGTGACGCCTGAATCGGTGGATTGACTTTATTTTTGCCAGTGGCATGATGCGCACGAAATCTGAACTTCCTCACGGTTTTTAATCCATGACCACCTATACCCGCCCGGTGCTTTTGTTGCTCTGTGGCCTGCTTTTGCTGACCCTGGCGATCGCGGTGTTAAACACACTCGTCCCGCTATGGCTCGCCCATGAAAACTTACCGACCTGGCAGGTGGGTATGGTTAGCTCGTCCTTTTTTACGGGCAATCTGCTGGGCACCTTATTAACGGGCAGCCTTATTAAGCGCTTTGGTTTTAACCGCAGTTATTATCTGGCGTCGCTGATCTTTGCCGTCGGCTGCGCCGGTTTAGGCCTTATGGTCGGCTTCTGGAGCTGGATGGTCTGGCGCTTTATTGCGGGCGTCGGCTGCGCCATGATCTGGGTGGTGGTTGAAAGTGCGCTGATGTGCAGCGGCACGTCCCGTAATCGCGGGCGTCTGCTGGCGGCCTATATGATGGTTTACTACGTCGGTACCGTTCTGGGACAGCTGATGGTCAGCAAACTGCCAACCGACCTGATGAGCGTGCTGCCGTGGGTGACGGGCATGGTGCTGGCGGCGATCCTGCCGCTGCTCTTTACCCGTATTGTGAATCAAAACAGCGAACATCAGGAAGCCACCCACGTCTGGCCGATGCTGAGACTGCGCCAGGCGCGTCTGGGGGTTAACGGCTGCATTATTTCCGGGATTGTGCTGGGCTCGCTCTATGGCCTGATGCCGCTCTATCTTAACCATCAGGGCGTCAGTGATTCCGGGATCGGTTTCTGGATGGCGGTGATGGTCAGCGCGGGGATTGTCGGCCAGTGGCCGATTGGCCGCCTGGCGGACCGCTTTGGTCGTCTGCTGGTGCTGCGCGTTCAGGTCTTCGTGGTCATCATGGGCTGTCTCGCCATGCTCAGCAACGCCGCGATGGCGCCCGCGCTGTTCATTCTGGGGGCTGCGGGCTTTACGCTCTATCCGGTCGCGATGGCGTGGGCCTGTGAGAAAGTTGAGCATCACCAGCTGGTGGCGATGAACCAGGCTTTATTGCTGAGTTACACCATCGGCAGTTTACTGGGGCCGACTTTTACCGCTATGCTCATGCAAAATTATTCTGATAATCTGCTGTTTATTATGATCGCCAGCGTGTCGTTTATTTATCTGCTAATGCTGCTGCGCAAAGTGGGCGAACATCCAACGCCAGTGGCCCATGCCTGATTTATTAAAAGCCTGTCGATGACAGGCTTTTTTGTCCCTGTCACATATAAGACTTTTACTTATTGTGAGTTTTTACTGCCTGGCGATAATTCCAATGAGTTCTCCCACTAAAAGGCAGCCATCATGTCTACTCGTCGTTTTTCCACTACCGCACTTGCCGTAGTGTTGGCTTTAACGTTTGCAACGGCTCCGGCCATGGCTAATCCTGGAAACGGGAATGGCGGTGGTCACGGAAACGGTGGCGGACAAGGTAATAGCGGCAATCATGGTAACGGGAACTCTGGTAACCATGGTAATAAGCACAATAACGGTCAGGATAACCCTGGGAAATCGGATAAGAGCTTTAAAAACAGCAAAGATGTCGGTAATGATGTGGATGCTCGCGTAAGCTTCGATCATGCCCGCCATCTGGCCCTGAATTACGGCTTAACGGGCTACGACTCTCTGCCTCCGGGTATTGCGAAAAACCTGGCGCGCGGTAAGCCACTGCCTCCGGGCATTGCGAAGAAAACCGTGCCAGCCGATATGCTGGGTCAGCTTCCTTCCTATCCGGGCTATGAATGGCGCGTGGTAGGTGACGACCTGGTCTTAATTGCGCTGAGTACAGCGATTGTGACTTCCGTTATTAACGGCGTCTTTAAATAGAATATAAAAAGGCCCGGTTTTCACCGGGCCTTTTCGTTAATACATGACCTTGTGGCCATACTGCTCAAGAATACCTTTGACGCGCTCCATCGTCTCTTTTTTCGGCGGCTTCACGCCATCGAGCTTGTACTCTTCACCCATCGCCACCCATTTATGTTTACCCAGCTCGTGATAGGGCAGAAGTTCGATTTTCTCCACGTTACCCATATCCCGGGTAAATTCACCCAGACGATGTGCAGAGTCATCATCATCTGACCAGCCCGGCACCACCACGTAGCGGATCCAGGTCTTGACGCCTTTGTTGGCAATGTATTTGGCAAATTCCAGGGTACGGTGGTTCGAGACGCCAACCAGATTCTGGTGGATCTCATCGTTCATCTGCTTGAGATCGAGCATGACCAGATCGGTCACTTCAAGCAGTTCATCAATAACTGGATCGTAACGGCGCACAAAGCCGTTGGTGTCGAGGCAGGTATGAATGCCTTCTTTGTGGCAGGCGCGGAACCAGTCGCGCACAAATTCAGCCTGAAGAATGGCTTCACCGCCGGATGCCGTCACGCCACCGCCGGACGCGTTCATAAAGTGGCGATAGGTCACCACCTCTTTCATCAGATCTTCTACGGTGACTTCTTTACCTCCATGGGTGTCCCAGGTGTCACGGTTATGGCAGTACAGGCAGCGCATCAGGCAGCCCTGGAAGAAAGTGATAAAGCGGATCCCCGGGCCATCGACGGTGCCACAGGATTCAAAGGAGTGAATACGACCAATAATTGACATTGCGGTGATATCTCCGAATTTGGCCCATCCGGGGGCCTATGTAGATGCACAGCTCAAAGGCTATGTCGAGTCTGTTTTGGCTGTTATCCATTAAGTATAGATAGCGGACAAAAGAGACTGATGAAGCGAGGGTGTTAAAAAGGCCCCACTTGCGTGGAGCCTTTATTGTACGCTTTTTAACGCGTGATTTCAGTCAATTCCACTTACATGGACTGAGTGAAAGTACGGGTAATAACGTCCTGCTGCTGTTCTTTCGTCAGGGAGTTAAAACGTACTGCGTAGCCAGATACGCGGATGGTCAGCTGAGGATATTTCTCAGGGTGTTCCATCGCATCGAGCAGCATTTCACGGTTCATCACGTTCACGTTCAGGTGCTGACCACCTTCGATGGACGCTTCGTGGTGGAAGTAACCATCCATCAGACCCGCGAGGTTAGTTTTACGCACTTCGTCGTCTTTACCCAGCGCGTTTGGCACGATAGAGAAGGTGTAAGAGATACCATCTTTCGCGTAAGCAAACGGCAGTTTAGCAACGGAGGTCAGAGAGGCAACCGCACCTTTCTGGTCACGACCGTGCATTGGGTTAGCACCTGGGCCGAATGGCGCGCCAGCACGACGACCGTCTGGGGTGTTACCGGTTTTCTTACCATACACAACGTTAGAGGTGATGGTCAGAACAGACTGAGTCGGGATAGCGTTACGATAGGTAGTGAGTTTCTGAATTTTCTTCATGAAACGTTCTACCAGGTCAACCGCCATGTCATCAACGCGAGCGTCGTTGTTACCAAACTGCGGATATTCGCCTTCGATTTCGAAGTCGATAGCCAGACCATCTTCGTCACGAATTGGTTTAACTTTCGCATATTTGATTGCAGACAGGGAGTCAGCCGCAACGGACAGACCTGCGATACCACATGCCATGGTGCGAATGACGTCACGGTCATGCAGCGCCATCAGAGAGGCTTCGTAGCTGTACTTGTCGTGCATGTAGTGGATAACATTCAGCGCGGTCACGTACTGTTTAGCCAGCCAGTCCATGAAGTGATCCATGCGATCCATGACTTCGTCATAGTTCAGCACGTCGCCTTTGATCGGTTCAGACTTAGGACCAACCTGCATTTTCAGTTTTTCATCAACGCCGCCGTTGATTGCGTACAGCATGGTTTTCGCCAGGTTTGCACGCGCACCGAAGAACTGCATTTGCTTACCAACAACCATTGGACTTACGCAGCAAGCGATAGCGTAGTCATCGTTGTTGAAGTCAGGACGCATCAGGTCATCGTTCTCATATTGCAGAGAGGAGGTGTCGATGGACACTTTAGCGGCGAATTTCTTGAAGTTCAGAGGCAGTTTTTCAGACCACAGAACGGTGATGTTCGGCTCCGGAGAAGGACCCATGGTGTACAGGGTGTTCAGGAAGCGGAAGCTGTTTTTGGTTACCAGAGTACGGCCATCTACGCCCATACCGCCGATAGATTCGGTTGCCCAGATTGGGTCACCAGAGAACAGCTCATCATATTCTGGGGTACGCAGGAAGCGAACCATACGCAGTTTCATGACCAGGTGGTCAATCATTTCCTGAGCGTCTTGTTCGGTGATTTTGCCTGCTTTCAGGTCACGTTCGATGTACGCATCCAGGAAGGTAGATACGCGGCCGAAGGACATTGCTGCACCGTTCTGAGACTTAACTGCGGCCAGGTAGCCGAAGTAGGTCCACTGGATAGCTTCCTGAGCGTTGGTAGCAGGACCAGAGATATCGCAGCCGTATTTAGCCGCCATCTCTTTGATCTGACCCAGCGCACGGTGCTGTTCAGCGATCTCTTCACGCAGACGGATAGTCGCTTCCAGGTTTACGCCGTTTTCCAGGTCAGACTGGAGAGAGACGAACTGCGCGTATTTGTCTTTCATCAGGAAGTCGATACCGTACAGCGCAACGCGACGGTAGTCACCGATGATACGGCCACGGCCATAGGCATCTGGCAGACCGGTCAGAACGCCAGATTTACGGCAGTTCAGAATGTCTTTGGTGTAAACATCGAATACGCCCTGGTTATGGGTTTTGCGGTATTCGGTGAAGATTTTTTTCAGCATTGGGTCCAGCTCGCGATTATACGCTTTGCAGGAACCTTCAACCATTTTGATACCACCGAACGGGATGATTGCGCGTTTCAGTGGTGCTTCAGTTTGCAGACCAACAATTTTCTCAAGGGCTTTATTGATGTAGCCAGCATCGTGAGAAGTGATGGTAGAAGCAACGGAGGTGTCAAAATCAACTGGCGCGTGAGTGCGGTTTTCCAGTTTAACGCCTTCCATTACGCTGTCCCACAGCTTGGTGGTTGCGTCAGTCGCACCAGCCAGGAAGGATTCGTCACCTTCATACGGGGTATAGTTTTTCTGAATAAAGTCACGGACGTTGACTTCATTCTGCCAGTCACCTTTCGTAAAACCTTCCCAGGCTGTGGCTAACTTTTCATTAAGCTCGGACATGTAACACCTACCTTCTTAAGTGGATTTTTTATTTACTGCCTGAGACAACCATTAATGATGATCGCCGCCACGCAGGTAAATGACCCAGTATGTCAACCCAACTAACAGACCCCCACCGATAATGTTCCCGATAGTGACGGGGATCAGGTTATCAGTAATGAAGTTCATAATCGTCAGGTGTGAAAAACTTTCCGGGGTTGAACCTACAGCAGTCCAGAACTCCGGGCTTGCAAAGTTGCGGATAACAATCCCCATCGGGATCATGAACATATTCGCAATACTGTGCTCAAAGCCGCTGGCAACAAACATCGCAACCGGCAGAACCATAATCATGGCTTTATCCATCAGGCTACGACCAGAGTAGCTCATCCAGACCGCCAGGCAGACCATCAGGTTTGCAAGGATGCCGAGAGCAACGGCTTCGATAAATGTATGGTGCATTTTGTGGTCAGCGGTTTGCAGGACGTTAAGCCCCCAGCCGCCGTTGGCGGTCATATACTCGCCAGAGAGCCACATCAACAGAACAAAGAGCAGACAGCCAATCAGGTTGCCAACGTAAACGTTGAGCCAGTTGCGCCCCAGTTGACCCCAGGTAATTCTTCCGCTGGCTTTTGCCACAACAATCAGCACCGTTGAGGTGAAGAGGTCGGCGCCGCAGATGACGCAGAGAATCAGGCCCAGTGAAAAGCAAATACCACCAATCAGTTTCGCTATGCCGAAAGGCATCCCGGCAGTGCCGGTGGTGGCTGTGATATAGAAGACGAAAGCGATGGAGATGAACACCCCAGCCGTAATGGCCAGAAAGAACGTCGTCATCGGATGTTTCGTGGCTTTGTAGACACCCGCTTCTTCGGCAACTTTCGCCATCGCAGCGGGGAGTAATAGATCAAAAGGGTTGTCAGCTTTCACACTAACTCTCTCTTTATTAAGTCGGCGACGAGATACTAACAAAGCATTATAGAAGAGAAATTGATATAGATCATATCTCGCCTGGCTTATAGGCCCGCAGTGTGTATGGTTTTACAGCAAAAGCGGAGTAAGTATTTGATTATCCGTATAAAAATAAATTTTAAAAGTTATGAAAAGAGTTGAATTTTTTCCTTCAGCCTCCCATGGAACAGTTAATTAAAATGGAGTATTTATTATAATTAGTAACAGTAAAGCTCAGGTAAGCGTTTTTATATTTACCCGTGGTTAACTTAATTATTACAATTAAACGTCATTGCGGAAAAATAAAAAAAAGGGGCAATGAAATTGCCCCGTAATATAGCTCAGGCGATTGAATACGCCTACAGCCATTAATGTTATATGCGCTTATTTTGACCAGTAAGCGGCTTTTGCCTTCTGCAATTTTTCATACGCATTCAGCAGTGACTGATGCGCCGGGAAGGCTTGCAGATCGCTGTCAACCGCTTGCAGGCCGTAGAATGGTTCTTCACCGCTCAGCGCCGCGCTGGCAGCTTCAACGGCATCCGCACCGTACATACGCACAAAGGCGTTCAGATACTGCAATGGCTCGCGGTCGTCTTCCTGAGAAAGCAGGAGCAGCGTTTGCAGGCAACGGTAATAATTAGTGCGCTCGGCGGAGAAGACGGACTGGTTAAACTCCATCGTCCACTCGGTCCAGGCCAAAGCCTGATCCAGATCGCCGCCCGCCAGCGCCAGCATCGCTTTCAGCTCGCCGATGCGCAGGGTGTACCAGCCGTTATCTTTTCCGGTCGCCAGACCCAGCAGTTCGCGTACGCGGGTGAAATCATCGTGTCCTTCTTCGTCCAGCTGGGCGATCAGGTTCAGATAATCTTCTTTATCCCACTCGCTGCCTGGCAGGGCCAGCAGGGTTTCACGCAGATGCGCGCCCATGCTGTTGTTTGCCAGCCACAGATCTTCTGCCGGATAAATGTCCGACATACCTGGCACAATAATACGGCACGCGTAAACGCCGAGATGTTCATAGTCGGCAATGTAGACTTCCTGATCTTCCGCGTGGAAGATCGCCATCAGGGTGGCGAACTCTTCTTCCGTCGTACCGGCAAAGCTCCAGTCCACGAACGGATAGTCCGCGTCCTGTTTGAACATATCCCAGGAGATCAAACCGCTGGAGTCGATGAAGTGCGTTTCGAGGTTGGTGTGCTCGGCGACCTCTTCGTCATCAAAGGTCGGCGGCGTAAACACGTCGAGATCTTTCAGGCTACGACCTTGCAGCAGTTCGGTCACGGTACGCTCCAGCGCCACGCCGAAGTCAGGGTGCGCGCCGAAGGAGGCGAAGCAGGTGCCGTTGGCCGGGTTGAACAGCACTACGCAGATAACCGGATATTTGCCGCCCAGAGAGCCGTCATAAGCAAAGATTGGGAAACCTTCTGCTTCCAGTTTGGCGATGGATTCCACCACGCCCGGGTAGCGCGCCAGCACGTCAGCCGGGATCTCCGGCAGGCTGATGGATTCAGCAATAATGCGGTTTTTGATGTGACGCTCGAAAACTTCAGACAACCCCTGCACGCGCGCTTCGTTGCGGGTATTACCGGCAGACATGCCGTTGGACACATACAGGTTGCCGACGATGTTCATCGGGATATAAACGGTCTGCTCGTCAGACTGACGGGTGAACGGCAGGGTGCAGATCCCACGATCCTCATTGCCGGATTGCAGGTCGATCAGCATGCTGCCGGTCAGCTCGTTTTCCGGATCGTAGAACGCGCGCAGGCGGGCATCGAGAATGCCTTCCGGCAGTTCATCGTTTTCGGTCAGCGGGAACCATTTTTCGTTCGGGTAGTGAACGAACGGACCGTTGGCGATAGTTTCGCCCAGCCAGAAGTCGGCGAAGAAGTAGTTGGTGGACAGACGCTCAAAATACTCACCCAGCGCAGAGGCCAGCGCCGCTTTTTTGGTCGCGCCTTTACCGTTGGTAAAGCACAGCGCACAGTCTTTGTCGCGAATATGCACGGACCAGACGTGAGGCACAGGATTCAGCCAGGAGGCTTCTTCGATATTAAAGCCCAGGTCGGTCAGTTTCTGCTGGAAGCGAGCGATGGAATCTTCCAGAGCGGCGTCTTTGCCGGGGATAAACGTTTGAGTCATGGCGTTCACTTTTATCGTACGTAAAGCGCGCAATGATACGGGTTTTGCGTGACGGGTGCTATCTCCGGCGAAAATAAATGGCTGGGCTATGCTTATAAGCAGTAACCTACTGTTAAGGCATAGAAAAATGAAAGCATTTGATCTCCAGCGGATGGCGTTTGATAAAGTCCCGCCTGAGTTTTTAGGCGAAGTGGCGTTGCGTAGCCTTTACACCTTTGTACTCGTCTTCCTGTTTCTGAAAATCACCGGACGTCGCGGCGTGCGGCAGATGTCGCTGTTTGAAGTACTGATTATCCTGACGCTGGGGTCGGCGGCAGGGGACGTTGCCTTTTATGACGATGTGCCGATGGTGCCGGTCTTTATCGTCTTTGTGACGCTTGCACTGCTGTACCGGCTGGTCATGTGGCTGATGTCGAAAAGTGAGAAACTTGAAGATCTGCTCGAAGGGAAGCCGGTGGTGATTGTCGAAGATGGTCAACTGGCCTGGGAGAATGTGCAAAGCGCCAATATGACGGAGTTTGAGTTCTTTATGGAACTCCGTCTGAGCAGTGTTGAGCAACTGGGGCAGGTGCGTCTGGCGATTATGGAAACGAATGGTCAAATCAGCGTTTATTACTATCCCGACGATGAGGTGAAGCCCGGTCTGTGCATCCTGCCGGATATGCTCATCGAGCGATACAAAACTGTACCTGAAGCGGGGGAGTATGCCTGCATAAAATGTAGTCATGTGGTGGTCATGCAGGCGGGCGATCATCAATTATGCCCCCGCTGTACGAATCCAGAATGGACGAAGGTTAGCCGGGCTAAACGCATCACCTGACAGCAATTTTGTCGGTTTTGTGACAACGGTACGGCAGATTGTATTGTGTGACGAGTGACACATTTCTTCGGCCATCAGTTTTAGACATTGCGGCGCGTGTCACTGAATGATAAAACCGATATCCACAGTTATAACTTATGGCTTTTAGCGTGGTGAGGGGAAATGGCTCAAGTCTTTAATTTCAGTTCAGGTCCGGCAATGTTACCGACAGATGTGCTCAAACAGGCTCAACAGGAGCTGTGTGACTGGAACGGTCTGGGTACGTCGGTGATGGAAGTCAGCCACCGGGGTAAAGCGTTTATTAAGGTGGCGGAAGAGGCAGAAAAGGATTTTCGCGATCTGCTGAACATTCCCTCGAACTACAAAGTATTGTTCTGTCACGGCGGTGGACGCGGCCAGTTTGCGGGTATCCCGCTCAATCTGCTGGGCGACAAAACCACCGCTGATTACGTTGATGCGGGCTACTGGGCGGCCAGTGCGGTAAAAGAAGCGCATAAATATTGCACGCCGAATGTCATCGATGCCAAAGTGACCGTTGACGGTCTGCGCGCCGTGAAGCCGATGAGTGAGTGGCAGCTTTCTGACAACGCCGCGTATCTTCACTACTGCCCGAACGAAACCATCGACGGTATTGCCATTCACGAAGAGCCAGACTTTGGCGAAAATGTCATTGTGACGGCGGACCTCTCTTCAACCATTCTGTCCACCCCGCTGGATGTCAGCCGCTACGGCGTCATCTACGCGGGTGCCCAGAAAAACATCGGTCCTGCGGGCCTGACAATCGTTATCGTGCGTGAAGACCTGCTGGGGAAAGCCCATAAGTCTTGCCCGTCAATTCTGGATTACACCGTCCTGAACGACAACGATTCCATGTTCAACACCCCACCAACGTTTGCCTGGTATCTCTCCGGCCTGGTCTTCAAATGGCTGAAGCAAAAAGGCGGTGTGGCGCAGATGGATAAGATCAATCAGCAAAAGGCTGAACTGCTGTACGGCGTGATCGACAAGAGCGATTTCTACCGTAACGATGTCGCCAAAACTAACCGTTCGCGCATGAACGTACCGTTCCAGCTGGCGGACAGCAACCTGGATAACGTGTTCCTGGAAGAGTCCTTCGCGGCGGGTCTGCATGCGCTGAAAGGCCACCGTGTGGTAGGCGGGATGCGCGCCTCTATCTATAACGCCATGCCGCTGGAAGGCGTTAAAGCCCTGACTGATTTCATGATCGACTTCGAACGTCGTCACGGTTAATTGGCTGTTTTTCACCCCCGCAGCGTTCCTGCGGGGTTTTTATTATGTTGAGTTGAGAGTTGAGTTTCATGGAATCCCTGACGTTACAACCTATCGCGCGGGTAGATGGCACCATTAATCTGCCTGGTTCAAAAAGTGTCTCGAACCGCGCTCTGCTGCTGGCAGCTCTGGCAAACGGCACCACCGTCCTCACTAATCTGCTGGACAGCGATGACGTGCGCCATATGCTCAATGCACTGAAAGCGTTGGGCGTTCAGTACGCGCTGTCTGACGATCGTACCCGTTGTGAAGTCACTGGTAACGGCGGCGCGTTACATTCTGCTGAAGCGCTGGAGCTTTTCCTGGGTAACGCCGGTACCGCGATGCGTCCTCTGGCCGCTGCGCTGTGTCTGGGGAGTAACGATATTGTGCTGACCGGTGAGCCGCGAATGAAAGAGCGTCCGATCGGCCATCTGGTGGATGCCCTGCGCCAGGGCGGCGCGCAGATTGATTATCTTGAGCAGGAAAATTACCCGCCCCTGCGTCTGCGCGGGGGATTCACTGGCGGCAATGTTGAGGTTGACGGTAGCGTTTCCAGTCAGTTCCTGACTGCGCTGCTGATGACCGCACCGCTGGCACCACAGGACACCGTTATCAGCATTAAAGGCGACCTGGTTTCTAAGCCGTACATTGATATCACCCTGCACCTGATGAACACCTTTGGTGTTGAGGTGGAAAACCAGTCTTATCAGCGCTTCGTGGTGCGCGGAGCGCAGCAGTATCAGTCCCCGGGCCACTACCTGGTTGAAGGCGATGCTTCCTCCGCCTCCTATTTCCTTGCCGCAGGTGCGATTAAAGGCGGTACGGTAAAAGTGACGGGCATTGGCCGCAACAGCGTGCAGGGCGATATCCGTTTTGCTGACGTGCTGGAAAAAATGGGCGCGGTGGTGACCTGGGGCGATGACTTCATCTCCTGTACCCACGGTGAGCTGAACGCCATTGATATGGATATGAACCATATTCCGGATGCGGCGATGACCATTGCTACCGCTGCGCTGTTTGCGAAAGGCACCACCACGCTGCGAAACATTTACAACTGGCGTGTGAAAGAGACGGACCGCCTGTTCGCGATGGCAACCGAGCTGCGTAAAGTGGGGGCCGAGGTAGAAGAGGGCGAAGACTACATTCGCGTCACGCCGCCGGCAAAACTGCAATTTGCAGAAATTGGCACCTACAACGATCACCGCATGGCGATGTGTTTCTCGCTGGTGGCGTTGTCAGATACGCCAGTCACTATCCTTGATCCGAAGTGTACGGCAAAAACGTTCCCGGACTACTTCGAACAGCTGACGCGCATTAGCACCCTGGCCTGATGATCGTATGCCGCATCACCTGATGCGGCATTTCCTTACGCTTTCTGACACTCATCCTCTTTCATTTCTTCTACACTCTGCTTCAATCATTCCGTAATTTGCACGCAAAGGTAACAGTTGCGCACGTTGGCGCGTATAATGCGCGGCGTTCATGTAAACGGTATGCCTTAATTAAGGAGAAAAAGATGACGGCAATTGCCCCGGTAATCACCATTGATGGGCCAAGTGGCGCAGGGAAAGGTACTCTGTGCAAAGCGATGGCGGAAGCATTGCAATGGCATCTTTTAGATTCGGGAGCAATCTATCGCGTGCTGGCGCTGGCTGCGCTGCATCATCATGTGGATGTTGCGTCTGAAGAAGCGCTGGTACCGCTGGCTGCGCATCTGGATGTGCGCTTTGTCTCGACCGATGGCAACCTTGAAGTGATCCTGGAAGGGGAAGATGTCAGCGGTGAAATCCGTACCCAGGAAGTGGCCAATGCGGCCTCTCAGGTGGCGGCTTTCCCACGCGTTCGTGAAGCGCTGTTACGTCGCCAGCGCGGTTTCCGTGAAGCGCCGGGGCTGATCGCCGACGGCCGCGACATGGGAACCGTGGTATTCCCTGATGCGCCAGTGAAAATTTTCCTTGACGCCTCTTCAGAAGAACGTGCCCATCGCCGCATGCTTCAGTTGCAGGAAAAGGGGTTTAGTGTTAACTTTGATCGCCTTTTATCCGAGATAAAAGAGCGCGATGACCGCGATCGTAACCGCGCCGTCGCACCACTTGTTCCCGCGCAAGACGCATTAGTGCTGGATTCAACCAGTTTAACTATTGAGCAAGTGATTGAAAAAGCGCTACAATATGCGCGCCAAAAACTGGCACTCGCGTAATCGCGACCGATTTAGCAGTACCCCCGCTGCAAGGGATTGACGGCGGGTATGTGAAACAACCCCATCCGGCACGGAGCCAGGTGGACGTTAATATTAACCTGAAGATTAAACATGACTGAATCTTTTGCTCAACTGTTTGAAGAATCCTTAAAAGAAATCGAAACCCGTCCGGGTTCCATCGTTCGTGGCGTTGTTGTTGCTATCGACAAAGACGTTGTACTGGTTGACGCCGGTCTGAAATCTGAGTCTGCCATCCCGGCTGAGCAGTTCAAAAACGCCCAGGGCGAGCTGGAAATCCAGGTAGGTGACGAAGTTGACGTTGCTCTGGACGCAGTAGAAGACGGCTTCGGCGAAACCCTGCTGTCTCGTGAGAAAGCTAAACGTCACGAAGCATGGATCACGCTGGAAAAAGCTTACGAAGAAGCTGAAACTGTGGTCGGTGTTATCAACGGCAAAGTTAAAGGTGGCTTCACTGTTGAGCTGAATGGTATTCGTGCGTTCCTGCCAGGTTCTCTGGTAGACGTTCGTCCAGTCCGTGACACCCTGCACCTCGAAGGCAAAGAGCTTGAGTTCAAAGTAATCAAGCTGGACCAGAAGCGTAACAACGTTGTTGTTTCCCGTCGTGCCGTTATCGAATCCGAAAACAGCGCAGAACGCGATCAGCTGCTGGAAAACCTGCAGGAAGGCATGGAAGTCAAAGGTATCGTTAAGAACCTCACTGACTACGGCGCATTCGTTGACCTGGGCGGCGTTGATGGCCTGCTGCACATCACCGACATGGCGTGGAAACGCGTTAAGCACCCAAGCGAAATCGTGAACGTGGGCGACGAAATCACTGTTAAAGTGCTGAAGTTCGACCGCGAGCGTACTCGTGTATCCCTCGGCCTGAAACAGCTGGGCGAAGATCCATGGGTAGCTATCGCTAAGCGTTACCCAGAAGGTACTAAACTGACTGGTCGCGTAACCAACCTGACTGACTACGGCTGCTTCGTTGAAATCGAAGAAGGCGTTGAAGGTCTGGTGCACGTTTCCGAAATGGACTGGACCAACAAAAACATCCACCCATCCAAAGTTGTTAACGTTGGTGATGTAGTGGAAGTGATGGTTCTGGATATCGACGAAGAACGTCGTCGTATCTCCCTGGGCCTGAAGCAGTGCAAAAACAACCCATGGCAGCAGTTCGCGGAAACCCACAACAAGGGTGACCGTGTTGAAGGTAAAATCAAGTCTATCACTGACTTCGGTATCTTCATCGGCCTGGACGGCGGCATCGATGGCCTGGTTCACCTGTCTGACATCTCCTGGAACGTTGCAGGCGAAGAAGCAGTTCGTGAATACAAAAAAGGCGACGAAATCGCAGCAGTTGTTCTGCAAGTTGACGCAGAGCGTGAGCGTATCTCCCTGGGCGTTAAACAGCTTGCAGAAGATCCGTTCAACAACTGGGTTGCACTGAACAAGAAAGGCGCAATCGTAAACGGTAAAGTGACTGCTGTTGACGCTAAAGGCGCAACCGTAGAACTGGCTGACGGCGTTGAAGGTTACCTGCGCGCTTCCGAAGCTTCACGTGACCGCGTTGAAGATGCAACTCTGGTTCTGAGCGTTGGTGACGACGTTGAAGCTAAGTTCACCGGTGTTGACCGTAAGAACCGTGCAATCAGCCTGTCTGTTCGTGCTAAAGACGAAGCTGATGAGAAAGATGCAATCGCAACTGTGAACAAACAGGAAGATGCAAACTTCTCTAACAACGCAATGGCTGAAGCTTTCAAAGCAGCTAAAGGCGAGTAAGTTCAGGTTCGCACCATCATTTGAGCTGTAACGCATTTACAGCGCGAAGGATGGAGAGCAGACTTGACAGATTGCAGGATTCGTCCTGTAATCAATAACAAAGGGCGGCTACGGCCGCCCTTGTTTAATAAGCTGTTCAGCTAATGGGTTTGAAAGGAACCGGAGGAATCATGACCAAGTCAGAATTGATTGAAAGACTTGCCAGTCAGCAACCGCATATCCCTGCCAAGGCTGTGGAAGATGCCGTTAAAGAGATGCTGGAGCATATGGCTACCACTCTTGCCCAGGGCGAGCGCATTGAAATCCGCGGTTTCGGTAGTTTTTCCCTGCACTATCGTGCACCACGTACCGGGCGTAACCCGAAGACTGGCGATAAAGTGGAGCTGGAAGGAAAGTATGTTCCGCACTTTAAGCCGGGTAAAGAACTGCGCGATCGCGCCAATATTTACGGTAACTGAGTTTAATCATCAGGGTTAAACTGAGTTTAAAGAAAGCACCTTAGGGTGCTTTTTTTGTATCCCGCCCCTGCATTTCTGAATACGCGCCGCATTTAAATTTTCTCTTTACTGTAAACGCTAAAAAACGTTGCAGCGTCCGCTGTAAATCACGCCTTTTCTGTCTGACGACGCATCAGTCCCGCCGCATAATCGCCTGAAACATGGAGGTGAAGATGGGGATCCACGTTATCAGTATGTGCGCCATTCTGGCCATAATCCCGCTCTATTGGTTACCCGTTTTGCCAGATTTGCATATTGTCTGGTTGCTGATTGCCGCAGGAATTGCGTTATCAGTACAGCAGAGAAAATGGCTCAGGTTTTCAGGCCTCGCATTGCTTTTTATGTGCTGGGGGATCCTGGCCGCTCAGGAAAGCGTGTGGCCGATGAACCATTTAACGAAAGTTCCGCAGCAGGCCGAGGTGGTCATTACCGCAACGGACGGCGCAACGATGCATCAGGGAAGGATTATCAGCCTCAATGGAGAACGTGTGTGGGCTGCCATGGGCTTGGCGCTGTATGGCAACTATCTGCCGCAAAACGTCTGCGTGGGTCAACGCTGGGCAATGACCCTGCGGCTCAGGGCGGTACACGGAGAACTCAACGATGGCGGCTATGATTCACAGAAAAATGCCTTTGCCCGACATCAGACGCTGAGTGGAGGGTTTACCCATGCGGCGCTCGTTGACGAAGGCTGTAGCCTGCGTGCGCAGTACCTGACATCACTACAGAGTACGCTTTCAGCATATCAGTGGGGACCTGTGATACTGGGGCTGGGAATGGGGGAGCGGCTGTCGGTCTCGCGGGAGATAAAAAACCTGATGCGTGAGACCGGAACGATGCATCTGATGGCAATCTCGGGATTGCATATTGCGCTGGCCGCTTCTGTCATCTGGTTTCTGGCGCGAGGCATCCAGTTCTTCCTGCCGGGCCGCTGGATTATCTGGCAAATCCCCTTGCTGGCAGGGCTGATTTTTGCCGCGTTTTACGCATGGCTAACAGGCTTACAGCCGCCTGCGCTGCGCACGGTTATCGCGCTTGTGGTACTGGCGGTGTTAAAAATGAGCGGTCGCCAGTGGTCGCCCTGGCAGGTATGGCTTACCTGCGTGGCGGCGATCTTGGTTTTCGATCCACTGGCGGTCCTGTCACAAAGCCTGGCGCTATCAGCGTTTGCGGTCGCCGCGCTTATTTTTTTGTATCAGTGGTTGCCTCTCCCGCTCTGGCAACGTGGCCGGTGCCTGCGGCCGCTGGTTACGCTGTTGTATTTGCAGGTCGGTATGCTGCTGCTTCTGTTGCCGCTTCAGGTGCTGATTTTCCATGGTTTCAGTCTCTCCTCGCTGGCGGCGAATCTGTTTGCCGTTCCTCTGGTCACGTTTATCTCAGTTCCGCTGATCCTGCTCGGCATGTTTCTGCATCTGTTTCCGGTGGCGACGCTGGAAAGTATCGTCTGGCTGGCTGCCGATAAATCTCTGGCAGGGCTTTTCTGGCTATTGATGCGTTTACCGAATGGCTGGCAGGACGTTGATGAACGCTGGCAATACCTGACGTTACTGCCATGGCTGCTGATCATTGGCTGGCGATTCAGGGCCTTCAGCGCAGTACCCGCAGTCTGTCTGGCAGGCAGCGTGGTGCTGGCATTTCCCCTCTGGCACAGGGCCAAAACAGACAGCTGGTCCCTGCATATGCTGGATGTAGGGCAGGGGCTGGCGATGGTCATTGAGCGTCACGGGAAGGCCATTCTGTATGACACTGGGTTGGCATGGCCCGGTGGGGACAGCGGGCAGCAGCTGATTATCCCCTGGCTACGCTGGCATCATCTGAGGCCGGAAGGGGTGATCCTGAGCCATGAACATCTCGACCACGCGGGGGGACTGGCATCGCTAAAAGCTGCCTGGCCCGCAATGTGGATCAGAAGCCCCTTATCCTGGGCCGGGCATCTTCCTTGCTTTCGTGGAGAGCGATGGCAGTGGCAGGGTTTAACGTTCTCCGTGCACTGGCCACCCGAAAATACCTCGGCAAAAGGTAACAACCGCTCCTGCGTGGTAAAAATCGATGACGGCGAACAAAGCGTTTTACTGACCGGAGATATTGAAGGGCAGGCAGAACTGGCAATGCTGAGCCACCGCTGGCGTCAACTAGCGTCTACACTGATTCAGGTGCCGCATCATGGAAGTAACACGTCATCTTCAACACCGCTGCTACAGCGCGTGGAGGGACAGGTTTCGCTGGCCTCGATGGCCCGCTATAACGCGTGGCGTTTCCCTTCCATCAAAGTAGTCAGGCGCTATCGAACTGAGGGATATCTCTGGCTTGATACTCCGCAGTCCGGACAGATATCTGTGACGTTTTCGCACCAAAGTCGGCAAATTCGCCGCTTACGTGAACACTATTTACCGCGTTGGTATCATCAGTGGTTTGGCGCGCCCGTAGATAACGGGTAGAATATGCGGCTATTTCAACAAATGCTGGTTTTTTGAATGCATAACGACAAAGATCTCTCCACGTGGCAAACGTTCCGCCGGCTCTGGCCGATGATTGCTCCTTTCAAAGCAGGCTTGATCGTGGCGGGCGTAGCGTTAATCCTCAACGCAGCCAGCGATACGTTTATGTTATCGCTTCTCAAACCGTTACTGGATGACGGTTTCGGTAAAACGGATCGTTCAGTGC
Organism: Enterobacter cloacae complex sp. 677-3DZ2D5B; assembly: GCF_004136695.1. NCBI lineage: Bacteria > Pseudomonadati > Pseudomonadota > Gammaproteobacteria > Enterobacterales > Enterobacteriaceae > Enterobacter > Enterobacter cloacae complex sp. 677-3DZ2D5B. The sequence continues at coordinate 411,393 of NZ_QFLS01000001.1, forward strand.
TGCTATGGATGCCGCTGGTGGTTATTGGGCTGATGATCTTACGCGGAATCTCCAGCTATGTATCCAGCTACTGCATCTCCTGGGTATCCGGTAAAGTGGTGATGACCATGCGCCGTCGGTTATTCAGCCATATGATGGGGATGCCGGTCTCATTCTTTGACAAGCAGTCAACCGGTACCCTGCTGTCGCGTATTACCTACGATTCAGAGCAGGTTGCGTCGTCCTCTTCCAGCGCACTGATTACCGTTGTGCGTGAAGGCGCATCCATCATCGGCCTGTTCGCGATGATGTTCTATTACAGCTGGCAACTGTCGCTGATCCTTATTGTGCTGGCGCCGATTGTCTCCATCGCGATCCGCGTGGTATCAAAGCGTTTTCGCAACATCAGTAAAAATATGCAGAATACGATGGGGCAGGTGACTACCAGCGCCGAGCAGATGCTGAAAGGCCATAAGGAAGTGTTGATCTTCGGCGGTCAGGAAGTCGAAACCAAACGCTTTGACAAGGTCAGCAACAGAATGCGTCTGCAAGGGATGAAAATGGTATCGGCCTCGTCGATTTCCGATCCGATCATTCAGCTGATTGCCTCTCTGGCCCTGGCCTTCGTCCTGTATGCCGCAAGCTTCCCGAGCGTCATGGAAACCCTGACTGCGGGTACCATTACCGTGGTGTTCTCATCCATGATTGCGCTGATGCGTCCGCTGAAATCGCTGACTAACGTCAACGCCCAGTTCCAGCGCGGGATGGCAGCCTGTCAGACGCTGTTCAGCATCCTCGATTCCGAACAGGAAAAAGATGAAGGTACACGCGTGATCGAGCGCGCTAAAGGCGACCTGGAATTCCGTAACGTGACCTTTACCTATCCAGGCCGTGAAGTGCCGGCGCTGCGTGATATCAGCCTGTCCATCCCGGCGGGTAAAACCGTCGCGCTGGTCGGTCGTTCCGGTTCGGGCAAGTCGACCATTGCCAGCCTGATTACCCGTTTCTACGATATCGACCAGGGCGAGATCCTGCTTGATGGTCACGACCTGCGGGAATATACCCTCCAGTCGCTGCGTAACCAGGTCGCGCTGGTCTCGCAGAACGTGCATCTGTTCAACGATACGGTGGCGAACAACATTGCGTATGCCCGTACCGAAGAGTACAGCCGTGAAGAGATCGAGAATGCGGCGCGTATGGCCTATGCGATGGACTTCATTAACAAAATGGATAACGGTCTGGATACGATCATTGGCGAAAACGGGGTGCTGCTCTCCGGTGGTCAGCGTCAGCGTATCGCGATTGCCCGTGCGCTGCTGCGCAACAGTCCGATTCTGATCCTCGATGAAGCAACGTCCGCACTGGATACGGAATCTGAACGCGCTATCCAGTCTGCTCTGGATGAATTACAGAAAAACCGTACCTCGCTGGTTATCGCGCACCGTCTGTCGACCATCGAACAGGCTGACGAAATCGCGGTGGTGGAAGATGGCGTGATCGTTGAACGCGGCAGCCATGCGGACCTGCTGGAACAGCGTGGTGTTTACGCGCAGCTTCATAAAATGCAGTTCGGTCAATGATTGCACGCATCTGGTCGGGTGAATCCCCTCTGTGGGTGCTGCTTCTCCCGCTCTCCTGGCTGTATGGCCTGGTGAGCGGTGCTATTCGTCTGCTTTACCGCCTTGGGATCAAGCGCGCCTGGCGCGCACCGGTACCGGTAGTGGTGGTCGGCAACCTGACGGCGGGTGGAAACGGCAAAACCCCGGTGGTGATCTGGCTGGTAGAACAGCTCCAGAGGCGCGGTATCCGCCCGGGAGTTGTCTCACGCGGTTACGGTGGTAAAGCGGCGCAGTATCCACTGGTGCTGAGCCCAGCTACGACAACCGCTGAAGCCGGCGATGAGCCGGTACTGATTTACCAGCGTACAGGCGCGCCGGTTGCGGTATCGCCGGTGCGCAGTGATGCCGTAAAGGCACTGCTTGCGGAGCATGACGTACAAATCGTTATTACCGATGATGGTTTGCAGCATTACGCGCTGGCGCGAGACAAAGAGATCGTGGTCATTGACGGCGTTCGGCGTTTTGGCAACGGCTGGTGGCTACCAGCCGGTCCAATGCGCGAGCGTGCGTCGCGCCTGAAGAGCGTCGATGCCGTGATTGTGAACGGTGGTGAAGCCAGAGCGGGCGAAATCCCGATGCATCTTCGTCCCGGACAGGCCGTGAATATGCTGACCGGCGAGCGTAAAGACGTCGCGCAACTGGAACATCTGGTTGCGATGGCCGGTATAGGTCATCCGCCGCGTTTCTTCGCAACGCTGGAGCAGTGCGGCGCGCGGCTGGAAAAACGGGTGCCGCTGGCCGATCACCAGGCGTTAGTTGCCGAAGAGGTTGAAAGGCTGGCAGCGCCGGGCCAGACGCTGATCATGACGGAAAAAGACGCGGTAAAATGCCGGGCCTTTGCGAAAGAAAACTGGTGGTATCTGCCGGTTGACGCTGAACTCAGCGACGAACAGCCGGAACATTTGCTCAAGGAACTGCTCGCGTTAGTGCAGTAACTTCTACGTGGTTCCGGTGGCGCTTTGACTGACAGGAAAACGCATGTCTCTACCGCAACTCTCACTTGCAGCCGCACGAAACCTGCATCTTGCCGCCCAGGGGCTTCTGAAAAAGCCCCGCCGCCGCGCGCAGCCAGCTGATATCCTCTCTACCGTGCAACGCATGTCGTTGCTGCAAATCGACACCATTAACATCGTGGCGCGTAGCCCGTATCTGGTCCTGTTTAGCCGCCTGGGAAACTATCCTCCGCAGTGGCTGGATAATGCGCTGAGTCAGGGCGAACTGATGGAATACTGGGCGCATGAAGCCTGTTTTCTCCCGCGCAGCGATTTTGCACTGGTGCGTCACCGCATGCTCGCCCCGGACAAAATGGGCTGGAAATACCGCCAGGAGTGGATGGTGGAACACGCGGATGAAATAGAGCAACTGATTGCCCATATTCAGGAAAACGGTCCGGTACGCTCCGCGGATTTTGAACACCCGCGAAAAGGCGCCAGCGGATGGTGGGAGTGGAAACCGCACAAACGCCATCTTGAAGGGCTGTTTACGTCGGGCAAAGTGATGGTGGTCGAGCGCCGCAACTTTCAGCGCGTCTATGACCTCACGCACCGCGTTATGCCTCACTGGGACGATACGCGTGACCTGCTGTCTCAGGACGTAGCCGAAGCCATCATGCTCGGGAACAGCGCCCGCAGCCTTGGCATCTTCCGCCCGCAGTGGCTGGCGGATTATTATCGTCTGCGTCAGCCGCAGCTAAAACCACTGCTCGAAACGTGGCAGCGCGAACAGCGCGTCATGCCGGTCTCGGTAGAGTCGTTAGGTGAAATGTGGCTGCATGCGGATTTGTTCCCTCTGCTGGCGCAGGCGCAGGAGGGCAAACTCCAGGCGACCCACAGTGCCGTGCTGTCGCCGTTCGACCCCGTTGTCTGGGACAGAAAGCGGGCCGAACAGCTGTTCGATTTCAGCTACCGTCTGGAATGCTACACCCCGGCGCCCAGGCGTCAGTATGGTTATTTTGTTTTGCCGCTGCTGCACAAAGGACAGCTTGTCGGGCGCATGGACGCTAAAATGCACCGTAAAACCGGCATGCTTGAAATTATCGCGCTCTGGCTGGAAGAGGGCATAAAGGTGACGGCTGGCCTGGAAAAAGGGTTAACGACTGCGCTCAGTGAATTTGCGCGCTGGCAGGGGGCGCATGAAATTGTACTCGGTCGCGTGCCTGTGGAGCTGTTTGCGACCTGTCGAGATGGCTGGGAAACAGACACTCCCTGAAAAGGGAATATGATAAGCTTTAGGGATTACCCATACGGAGGAACTATGGATCACCGTTTACTAGAAATTATTGCCTGCCCGGTGTGCAACGGCAAACTGTATTACAGCCAGGATAAACAAGAGCTGATTTGCAAACTGGACAGCCTGGCGTTCCCGCTGCGTGACGGTATTCCGGTCCTGCTGGAAAATGAAGCCCGTTCACTGGTGGCAGAAGAGATCAAACCATGAGTTTTGTTGTCATTATCCCTGCGCGTTATGCTTCAACGCGCCTGCCAGGTAAACCGCTGGTGGATATCAATGGCAAACCGATGATTGTGCATGTCCTTGAACGGGCACGCGAATCGGGCGCCGGACGTGTCATCGTCGCCACCGATCACCCGGATGTCGCGCGAGCGGTTGAGGCCGCGGGTGGGGAAGTGTGCATGACCCGTGCCGATCATCAGTCAGGCACCGAGCGCCTGGCGGAAGTCGTCGAAAAATGCGGTTTCAGCGACGAGACGGTGATTGTGAACGTGCAGGGCGATGAGCCGATGATCCCGGCGGCGATTATCCGTCAGGTGGCCGACAACCTGGCTCGGCGTCAGGTCGGGATGGCAACCCTCGCGGTGCCGATTCACCACGCTGAAGAGGCGTTCAATCCGAATGCGGTGAAAGTGGTCATGGACGCAGAGGGCTACGCGCTCTATTTCTCCCGCGCCACCATTCCGTGGGATCGCGATCGTTTCGCGCAATCGAAAGAGACAATCGGCGAAACCTTCCTGCGCCACATCGGTATTTACGGCTACCGCGCCGGCTTTATTCGTCGCTACGTCGCCTGGGCACCAAGCCCGCTGGAGCATATTGAAATGCTCGAACAGCTTCGCGTGCTGTGGTACGGCGAGAAAATTCACGTTGCGGTTGCCCAGGAAATCCCAGGCACCGGCGTGGATACCCCTGAAGATCTCGAGCGCGTACGCGTCGAAATGCGTTAATTCGCTGGCATCCCCTCGTCTGGGGGGATGCTCTCCCGCCAGGCGATTTTCCTTTTCTTTTTCATTATTGATCTCTACCGGGTGACATCCGGGTTTCGCGCGCTCATTATAAAAGCAGTAGTCTTAATGGGGGTAATCTCATATGGAACAGCTGCGTGCTGAACTCAGCCATCTCCTTGGCGAAAAGCTAAGCCGGGTGGAATGCGTGAATGAAAAGGCCGATACCGCACTCTGGTCGTTGTATGACAGTCAGGGAAACCCCATGCCGCTGATGGCCAGAAGTTTTACCTCGCCGGGCGTCGCCAGACAGCTGGCCTGGAAAATGTCGATGCTGGCGCGGGAAGGGACTGTCCGTATGCCGACGGTCTACGGCGTGATGACCCATGAGGAGCATCCCGGCCCGGATGTTCTGCTTATCGAGCGTTTACGCGGGGTTTCTGTTGAAGCCCCGACGCGTACACCGGAGCGCTGGGAACAGCTGAAAGATCAGATTGTCGAGGCTCTGCTTGCCTGGCATCGGCAGGACAGCCGGGGTCTTGTTGGCGCGGTAGACAGCACCCAGGAAAACCTGTGGCCGCTGTGGTATCGCCAGCGTGTCGAAGTGCTGTGGGGCACGCTGAACCAGTTCAACAACACCGGCTTAACGATGCAGGACAAACGTATTCTGTTCCGCACCCGGGAATGTCTGCCGACGCTGTTTGAGGGTTTTAACGACAACTGCGTGCTGGTTCACGGCAACTTCACGCTACGCAGTATGCTTAAAGACTCGCGCAGCGACCAACTGCTGGCGATGGTCGGGCCGGGGATCATGCTCTGGGCGCCGCGCGAGTACGAACTGTTCAGGCTGAGCGAGGGCGGGGCGGCGGAAGATTTGCTCTGGCACTATCTTCAGCGCGCCCCCGTTGCGGAGGCCTTTCTCTGGCGACGCTGGCTCTATCTTCTCTGGGATGAGGTGGCGCAACTGGTCAACACCGGGCGCTTTAATCGCGCCAGTTTCGATCTGGCCGCAAAATCACTCCTGCCCTGGCTTGCCTGACGAACCCTTAAGCCACTGCCACAAGCGGCCAAGCGTCTCGTAGCCGACGCGGTCGCTGTGCATCAGCCATACCGGGGATGGGATTATCCGTTCCCACGGATTGAGCGGGGCGTCAATAGCCATCTGGTTTGCCGGAGCAGGAAGCGGATGCAGGCCCTGCTTCTCAAAGAAAATCATTGCGCGCGGCAGGTGTGAAGCAGAGGTCACCAGCAGGAACGGTACATCACCGATGGCCTGTTTCACCGCCGCCGCCTCTTCTTCGGTATCTTTTGGGCTATCCAGCGTGATGATGGCGGAACGAGGTACGCCAAGCGATTCAGCCACTCTTGCTCCTGCTTCAGCGGTACTGACCGGGTTGGTTTTTGCCGCAGCGCCCGTGAAGATCATCTTCGATCCAGGATTGGCCAGCCACAGGCGGATCCCCTCGTTCAGGCGCGGCAGGCTGTTGTTGATCAGGTTCGAGCTGGGCGCCCAGTTCGGATCCCAGGTATACCCGCCGCCCAGCACCACGATATAGCCCACCTTCTGATTTCCCTGCCACGTCGGGTAGGTGTTTTCAATCGGACGTAATAAACCGTCAGCGACCGGTTGCAGGCTGAGTAACAGCAGCGCCAGCCAGCCCACGGTAACGAGGGATTTACCGCTTTTCTGAAAGCGGCTAAACCATATCATTGCCAGCCCCAGCGCGATGAGAAGCAACAGCAGGGGAAGGGGAAGCATCATGCCTCCGATATATTTTTTTAGGGTAAAAAGCATCCTTTTTGGTTCCTTTTTTAACCATACAGCAGGCGATTGTCGGTGATATTACACCAGAGTGGTTCATTCTCCGCGCGGGTGTGACAAAATAGCGGTTTTGCAGTGAGTGGAACCCTCCCAATGCGGGATCGCAATTTTGATGACATCGCGGAAAAGTTTTCGCGCAACATTTATGGCACCACCAAAGGTCAGCTTCGTCAGACGATCCTCTGGCAGGATCTGGACAAGCTGCTGGCTGAATTCGGTGACCGACCGTTGCGCGTGCTGGATGCCGGCGGTGGGGAAGGTCAGACTGCAATTCTGATGGCGCAGCGGGGACATCACGTCACGCTTTGCGATCTTTCTGCCGAGATGGTTGCGCGCGCCGGGCGAGCGGCAGAAGAGAAAGGTGTGAGCGACAACATGCATTTTATACATTGCGCCGCTCAGGACATTCCGCAGCATTTGGAAACACAGGTTGATCTGATATTGTTTCATGCTGTGCTCGAATGGATCGCCGAACCCCAGGCGATGTTAAAAACGCTGTGGTCGATGTTGCGCCCGGGCGGTGCGTTATCGCTGATGTTTTACAATGCCAACGGCCTGCTAATGCGAAACGTGCTGGTCGGCAATTTTGGCTACGTACAGCAGGGCATGTATAAAAAGAAACGACGCACGCTTTCACCGGATTTCCCCCGTGAACCGCAGCAGGTCTATGGCTGGCTGGAGGAGATCGGTTGGGAAATTACCGGCAAAACCGGCGTGAGGGTGTTTCATGATTATCTGCGTGATAAACAAAAACAGGATGACTGTTTAGACGCCTTAACAGAAATAGAGACGCGGTACTGCCGCCAGGAGCCTTATCTGAGCCTTGGCCGCTATATACACGTCACCGCGCGCAAGCCGCAGATGCAAGGATAATCTATGAGTGAATTTTCCCAGACAGTCCCCGAACTGGTTGCCTGGGCCAGGAAAAACGATTTCTCCATCTCGCTGCCGGTAGACAGACTCTCATTCCTGCTGGCGGTTGCGACGCTAAACGGCGAACGCCTGGATGGCGAAATGAGTGAAGGCGAACTGGTGGATGCGTTCCGCCACGTCAGTGATGCGTTTGAGCAAACCAGCGAAACCATTAGCGTGCGTGCCAACAACGCAATCAATGATATGGTGCGTCAACGTCTGCTGAACCGCTTTACCAGCGAGCAGGCGGAAGGAAACGCCATCTATCGTCTTACGCCACTGGGCATTGGCATTACCGACTATTACATCCGCCAGCGCGAATTTTCCACGCTGCGTCTCTCCATGCAGCTCTCTATTGTTGCAGGTGAGCTGAAGCGTGCCGCCGACGCGGCTGATGAAAACGGTGACGAATTCCACTGGCATCGCAACGTTTACGCGCCGCTGAAATACTCGGTCGCCGAGATTTTCGACAGTATCGATCTGACTCAACGTCTGATGGACGAACAGCAGCAGCAGGTGAAAGACGATATCGCTCAACTGCTTAATAAAGACTGGCGTGCGGCTATCTCCAGCTGTGAACTCTTGCTGTCAGAAACGTCCGGTACGCTGCGTGAGTTGCAGGATACGCTGGAGGCGGCGGGGGATAAGCTACAGGCCAATCTGCTGCGCATCCAGGACGCGACAATGGCGCACGACGATCTGCATTTTATCGACCGTCTGGTGTTTGATTTGCAGAGCAAGCTTGACCGCATTATCAGCTGGGGCCAGCAGTCAATCGACCTGTGGATCGGTTACGACCGCCACGTGCATAAATTTATCCGTACCGCCATCGATATGGATAAGAATCGCGTCTTTGCTCAACGTCTGCGCCAGTCGGTACAGACCTATTTCGATGCGCCGTGGGCGCTGACCCACGCCAACGCCGATCGTCTGCTGGATATGCGCGACGAAGAGATGGCGCTGCGCGATGAAGAGGTCACCGGTGAACTGCCGCCGGATCTGGAATACGAAGAATTTAACGAAATTCGCGAGCAGCTTGCGGCGATGATCGAAGAACAGCTCGCTGTCTACAAAACCAGACAAGTACCGCTGGATCTTGGCCTCGTGGTACGCGACTATCTGGCGCAGTATCCGCGCGCGCGCCACTTCGATGTTGCCCGCATTGTTGTAGACCAGGCGGTGCGCCTGGGCATCGCACAAGCCGATTTCACCGGACTGCCGCCGAAGTGGCAGCCGATTAACGATTACGGAGCCAAGGTACAGGCGCATGTCATTGACAAATATTGAACAAGTGATGCCAGTTAAGCTGGCACAGGCGCTGGCGAATCCGTTGTTTCCGGCGCTGGACAGCCAGCTGCGTGCCGGTCGTCACATTGGCCTTGACGAGCTGGATAATCACGCCTTTTTGATGGACTTTCAGGAGTACCTGGAAGAGTTTTACGCTCGCTATAACGTTGAGCTGATCCGCGCGCCGGAAGGGTTTTTCTACCTGCGTCCGCGCTCTACCACGCTTATTCCGCGCTCGGTGCTTTCCGAACTGGATATGATGGTCGGCAAAATTCTCTGCTACCTCTATCTCAGCCCGGAACGTCTGGCGAATGAAGGGATCTTCACCCAACAGGAGCTTTACGATGAGCTGCTGTCGCTGGCGGATGAAAGCAAGCTGCTCAAGCTGGTGAATAACCGCTCAACGGGGTCCGATCTGGACCGTCAGAAATTACAGGAAAAAGTTCGCTCATCCCTTAACCGTCTGCGCCGTCTGGGAATGGTCTGGTTCATGGGTCACGACAGCAGCAAGTTCCGCATCACCGAATCGGTCTTCCGTTTTGGCGCCGACGTGCGTGCGGGTGATGATGCGCGTGAAGCGCAGCTGCGCATGATCCGTGACGGTGAAGCGATGCCGGTGGAAAACCATTTGCAGCTCAATGACGAGCACGAAGAGAATCAGCCGGATAGCGGGGAGGAAGAGTAATGATTGAACGCGGTAAATTTCGCTCACTGACGCTGATTAACTGGAACGGCTTCTTTGCCCGAACCTTCGATCTGGATGAGCTGGTGACAACGCTCTCCGGCGGTAACGGGGCGGGTAAATCCACCACCATGGCGGCCTTCGTGACGGCGCTGATACCTGACCTGACCCTGCTGCACTTCCGTAACACCACTGAAGCGGGCGCCACGAGCGGCTCTCGTGATAAAGGTCTGCACGGTAAGCTGAAAGCGGGCGTTTGTTATTCAGTGCTGGACGTGATCAACTCCCGCTATCAGCGCGTGGTTGTAGGCGTGCGTCTGCAACAGGTTGCCGGCCGCGATCGTAAAGTAGATATCAAACCGTTTGCGATCCAGGGGCTGCCTACCTCCGTACAGCCAACCGCGCTGCTGACGGAAACCCTGAATGAACGTCAGGCACGCGTCCTGACGCTCCAGGAGCTGAAAGACAAGCTGGAAGCCATCGAAGGCGTACAGTTTAAGCAGTTTAATTCCATTACCGACTACCACTCTCTGATGTTCGATCTCGGCGTGGTAGCCCGTCGTCTGCGCAGCGCGTCAGATCGTAGTAAATACTACCGTCTGATTGAAGCCTCCCTGTACGGCGGTATCTCCAGCGCCATTACCCGCTCCCTGCGCGACTACCTGTTGCCGGAAAACAGCGGCGTGCGTAAGGCCTTCCAGGATATGGAAGCCGCGCTGCGTGAAAACCGCATGACGCTGGAAGCGATTCGCGTTACGCAGTCTGACCGGGACCTGTTTAAGCACCTGATCAGCGAAGCCACCAACTACGTGGCGGCGGACTATATGCGCCACGCCAACGAGCGCCGTATTCATCTCGATCAGGCGCTGGAGTATCGCCGCGAGCTGTTTACCTCCCGCAAACAGCTGGTGGCCGAGCAGTATAAGCATGTCGAAATGGCGCGCGAACTGGGCGAGCACAATGGTGCGGAAGGGGATCTGGAAGCCGATTACCAGGCGGCCAGCGATCATCTGAATCTGGTGCAGACCGCGCTGCGTCAGCAGGAAAAAATCGAGCGCTACGAAGCCGATCTTGATGAGCTGCAAATTCGTCTTGAAGAGCAAAATGAAGTGGTGGCCGAAGCTGCCGAATTGCAGGAAGAGAACGAAGCCCGCGCGGAAGCCGCCGAGCTGGAAGTGGATGAGCTGAAAAGCCAGCTCGCTGACTACCAACAGGCGCTGGACGTGCAGCAGACGCGTGCGATTCAGTACAACCAGGCGTTGCAGGCGTTGCAGCGTGCCAAAGAGCTGTGCCATCTGCCGGACCTGACCCCGGAAAGCGCTGACGAATGGCTGGATACCTTCCAGGCCAAAGAGCAGGAAGCCACTGAGAAACTGCTTTCTCTCGATCAGAAAATGAGCGTGGCGCAAACGGCGCATAGCCAGTTTGAGCAGGCGTACCAGCTGGTGGTGGCGATTAACGGTCCGCTGGCGCGTAACGAAGCGTGGGACGTTGCCCGTGAGCTGCTGCGCGACGGCGTCAATCAACGCCATCTGGCCGAACAGGTGCAGCCGCTGCGCATGCGCCTGAACGAGCTGGAACAGCGTCTGCGTGAACAGCAGGAAGCCGAGCGTCTGCTGGCGGAATTCTGCAAGCGTCAGGGTAAAAATTACGATTTCGACGAGCTTGAGGCCCTGCATCAGGAACTGGAAGCGCGTATTGCGGCCCTGTCCGATACCGTATCGAATGCCAGCGAACAGCGCATGACGCTGCGTCAGGAGCTGGAACAGCTTCAGTCCCGTTCGAAGACGCTCTTACAGCGTGCGCCGATCTGGCTGGCTGCACAAAGCAGCCTGAACCAGCTCAGCGAACAGTGTGGCCAGGAGTTTACCTCCAGCCAGGACGTCACCGAATACATGCAACAGCTGCTGGAGCGTGAGCGTGAAGCGATTGTTGAGCGTGACGAAGTGGGCGCGCGCAAGCGTGACGTCGATGAAGAAATCGAGCGTTTAAGCCAGCCTGGCGGCTCAGAAGATCCGCGTCTGAATGCCTTAGCCGAGCGTTTCGGCGGCGTGCTGTTGTCTGAAATTTACGACGATGTTGGTCTGGACGATGCGCCGTACTTCTCCGCGCTGTACGGTCCATCCCGTAACGCGATTGTGGTGCCGGATCTGTCGCTGATTTCTGACCAGCTTGCAGGGCTGGAAGACTGCCCGGAAGATCTCTACCTCATCGAAGGAGATCCGCAGTCGTTTGATGACAGCGTATTCAGCGTTGACGAGCTGGAAAAAGCGGTGGTGGTGAAAATCGCCGATCGCCAGTGGCGCTATTCGCGCTTCCCGGAACTGCCGCTGTTTGGCCGCGCCGCGCGTGAAAGCCGCATTGAAAGCCTGCATGCCGAGCGCGAAACGCTTTCTGAACGTTTTGCGACCCTCTCGTTTGATGTACAAAAAACGCAGCGTCTGCATCAGGCGTTCAGCCGCTTTATCGGCAGCCATCTGGGCGTGGCCTTTGAGCCCGATCCGGAAGCCGAAATTCGCAAGCTCAACACCCGCCGCGGTGAGCTGGAGCGTGCGCTGGCTAGCCATGAAAATGACAACCAGCAGAGCCGCGTCCAGTTCGAGCAGGCGAAAGAGGGCGTTGCGGCGCTTAACCGCATTCTGCCACGCCTGAACCTGCTGGCGGACGATACGCTCGCCGACCGCGTGGATGAAATTCAGGAACGACTGGACGAGGCGCAGGAAGCCGCGCGCTTTGTGCAGCAGCACGGCAATCAGCTGGCGAAGCTGGAGCCGATGGTTTCCGTTCTCCAGAGCGACCCGGAACAGTTTGAACAGTTAAAAGAGGATTACGCCTGGTCACAGCAGGTGCAGCGCGAAGCGCGTCAGCAGGCGTTTGCCCTGACGGAAGTGGTGCAACGTCGCGCGCACTTCGGCTACTCCGATTCAGCAGAAATGCTGAGCGGGAACAGCGATCTTAATGAAAAGCTGCGCCAGCGCCTTGAGCAGGCGGAAGCGGAACGTACGCGCGCGCGCGAAGCGATGCGTACTCACGCCGCACAGCTGAGCCAGTACAGTCAGGTGATGGCGTCGTTGAAAAGCTCCTTCGACACCAAGAAAGAGCTGTTAAACGACCTGCATAAAGAGTTGCAGGACATTGGCGTGCGCGCCGACAGCGGTGCAGAAGAGCGGGCACGTATTCGCCGCGATGAGCTGCATGCTCAGCTCAGCAACAACCGTGCGCGTCGTAATCAGCTGGAAAAAGCGCTGACCTTCTGTGAAGCGGAGATGGACAACCTGACGCGTCGCCTGCGCAAGCTGGAACGTGACTATCACGAGATGCGCGAGCAGGTTGTGACCGCGAAGGCGGGCTGGTGCGCGGTGATGCGCATGGTGAAAGACAACAACGTGGAGCGTCGTCTGCACCGCCGCGAGCTGGCGTATCTGTCGGCCGATGAACTGCGTTCTATGTCGGATAAGGCGCTGGGCGCGCTGCGTCTGGCGGTGGCGGATAACGAACACCTGCGCGACGTGCTGCGCATGTCCGAAGATCCGAAGCGTCCTGAGCGCAAAATCCAGTTCTTCGTGGCGGTGTATCAGCACTTGCGCGAGCGTATCCGTCAGGACATCATCCGTACCGACGATCCGGTTGAAGCGATCGAACAGATGGAGATCGAGCTGGGCCGTCTGACGGAAGAGCTGACCTCCCGCGAGCAAAAGCTGGCAATCAGCTCCCGCAGCGTGGCGAATATTATTCGTAAAACCATTCAGCGCGAGCAGAACCGTATCCGTCAGCTGAACCAGGGCCTGCAAAGCGTGTCGTTTGGCCAGGTCAACAGCGTGAGGCTGAACGTGAACGTGCGTGAGGCGCACTCCACGCTGCTGGACGTGTTGTCTGAACAGCATGAGCAGCACCAGGATCTGTTCAACAGTAACCGCCTGACCTTCTCCGAAGCGCTGGCGAAGCTGTATCAGCGTCTGAATCCGCAGATTGACATGGGCCAGCGTACGCCGCAAACCATCGGCGAGGAGCTGCTGGACTACCGCAACTATCTGGAAATGGAAGTTGAGGTTAACCGTGGCTCAGACGGCTGGCTGCGCGCGGAATCCGGTGCGCTCTCTACCGGTGAAGCCATCGGTACCGGTATGTCGATTCTGGTGATGGTGGTGCAGAGCTGGGAAGATGAAGCGCGTCGTCTGCGCGGCAAAGACATCTCTCCATGTCGTCTGCTGTTCCTCGATGAAGCCGCGCGTCTCGACGCCCGCTCCATCGCCACGCTGTTTGAGCTTTGCGAGCGACTCGATATGCAGCTCATCATCGCGGCGCCGGAAAACATCAGTCCGGAAAAAGGGACAACCTATAAGCTGGTGCGTAAGGTGTTCCAGAACAGTGAACACGTGCACGTCGTGGGCCTGCGTGGTTTCGCCCCGCAGCCACCGGAGTCATTACCGGGCACGGCTGACGCCTCTTAACCTGGGGTGCGACAAATAGCGGCGCTCATGCGCCGCTTTTTTTATTCACTTAACTTGTGTTCAGGGCTGCGTTATCTTTAAACTTCTTTACATAAGGCAAGGCAGCAGCGTGTATGCCTTTCTATACTGAAGGAAAGCTCCAGAATACTGGGCATGTCGTGAAAAACAGGGGGCAAGGGATGTTGCTTAAGAAGAATCGTGGTCGTCAGCTGTCTGCGCTGAGTTTGTGCCTGACAGTGATGTTTGCTCCACTGTTTACCGCTCAGGCCGATGAGCCTGAAATTGTACCGACTGACAGCTCCGCGACGATGGGCGCGCAGCCGACGTCACTGTCACAACCGCTGGATCAGTCTCCGGCGACGGCCATCATGGCCGGCATTAAACCGCTGCCGGAAGGCATCGATACTGGATCATTACGTCAGCAGCTTATGACCGGGCTGCCCTCGGGCTATACTCCCGCTTATATTAACCAGCTCACGCTGCTTTACGCTGCGCGCGATATGAAACCGATGTGGGAAAATCGCGAGGCGGTACGTGCCTTCCAGCAGCAGCTGGCTGAAGTGGCGATTGCAGGTTTTCAGCCGCAGTTCACGACCTGGGTTGAACTCCTGACCGATCCTGCCGTGACCGGACAAGCGCGTGACGTGGTGCTGTCTGATGCCATGATGGGCTACTTACAATTTGTTGCGGGGATTTCGGTGAACGGCAACCGCTGGTTATACAGCAGTAAGCCGTACAAGCTGGCGACGCCTGCGCTGTCCGTCATTAACCAGTGGCAGCTGTCGCTGGATAACGGCGAACTGCCGCGCTTTATCGCAAGCCTTGCGCCTGCCCATCCGCAGTATGCCACGATGCATCAGTCGCTTCTTGAGCTGGTTGCGGATTCCCGCCCGTGGCCTCAGCTGCGCGGCACCACAACGCTGCGTCCGGGGCAGTGGAGCAGCGATGTGCCTGCGATCCGCGAAATTATGAAACGCTCCGGCATTCTCGACAGCGGCCCTAAAATTGCGCTGCCCGGTGACGAGACGCAAAATGCGGTCGTCAGCCCGTCGGCGCCGGTAAAAGAGAAAACCGCCGTTGCGTTGAGCAATAAGCCCGCCGCTTACGATCGCGAGCTGGTCGCCGCAGTGAAGCAGTTCCAGGCCGCGCAGGGGCTGGGCGCTGACGGCGTGATTGGTCCATCTACTCGCGACTGGCTGAACGTCTCTCCAGCCCAGCGGGCTGGAGTGCTGGCGTTGAATATCCAGCGCTTGCGCTTGCTGCCGGGCACGTTATCCACCGGCATTATGGTCAACATTCCGGCGTACTCCCTGGTCTACTATCAGGACGGTAGTGAAGTGCTGGCGTCCCGCGTGATTGTCGGCCGACCTGACCGTAAAACGCCAATGATGAGCAGCGCGCTGAATAACGTGGTGGTTAACCCGCCGTGGAACGTGCCGCCGACGCTGGCGCGCAAAGATATTCTGCCTAAGGTCTGGAATGACCCGGGTTATCTGGAGCGACATAACTATACGGTGATGCGTGGCTGGAACAGCAAAGAAGCGATTGACCCCTGGATGGTGGACTGGTCAACGATTACGCCTTCGAACCTGCCGTTCCGTTTCCAGCAGGCACCGGGCGCACATAACTCGCTGGGACGTTACAAATTCAATATGCCAAGTTCGGACGCAATCTATCTGCATGATACCCCGAACCATAATTTGTTCCAGAAAGACGCACGCGCGCTCAGCTCGGGCTGTGTCCGCGTGAACAAGGCCTCTGAGCTGGCAAATATGCTGTTGCAGGATGCAGGCTGGAACGATACGCGGATATCAGATGCGCTGAAGCAGGGAGATACGCGTTACGTCAATATCCGCCACAATATTCCGGTCAATCTTTACTATCTGACGGCGTTTGTAGGGGCAGACGGACGTACCCAGTATCGTACAGATATTTACAATTATGATCTGACAGCGCGATCCGGCGCACAAATTTTGCCAAAAGCGGAACAATTAATCAGGTAAATGAAGTAGTTCGGTAAAAATGATTGTCGTAAGTTATGGTGAATATGAGGCGATCTGGCTGCAAGCCGCGTATTTACTGGGGTTGGGCGCCTTGACGTAACAGGTTTTGCCAGTTATGGTGCCCTTCGTGCGCTAAGCATATTGACAATTTCTTTTACCTGTAGACCTGATTATCATGGACAAATTTGACGCTAATCGCCGCAAATTGCTGGCGTTAGGTGGCGTTGCGCTGGGCGCAGCAGCCATCCTTCCGACGCCAGCATTTGCCACCCTCTCGACACCTCGTCCGCGTATTTTAACGCTCAACAATCTGCATACTGGTGAGACGCTTAAAGCGGAATTTTTCGATGGCAGAGGCTATATTCAGGATGAATTAGCAAGACTCAACCATTTTTTCCGTGATTTCCGCGCGAATAAAATCAAAGCCATCGACCCTGGATTATTCGATCAGCTTTACCGCTTGCAGGGACTGCTAGGGACCAAAAGGCCGGTGCAGCTCATCTCTGGCTATCGCTCTCTGGATACCAACAATGAACTGCGTGCCCACAGCCGTGGGGTAGCGAAAAAAAGCTATCACACCAAAGGGCAGGCGATGGATTTCCATATTGAGGGCGTTTCGTTAGCCAATATTCGCAAAGCGGCGTTATCTATGCGCGCAGGTGGTGTAGGATACTACCCACGTAGCAACTTTGTGCATATTGATACCGGGCCGGTTCGGCACTGGTAATAACGAAACACAGGAGCAGTATGAACTATCGTATTATTCCGGTTACCGCGTTCTCACAGAACTGTTCATTGATCTGGTGTGAACAAACTAAACTGGCCGCGCTTGTTGATCCCGGTGGCGACGCTGAGACAATCAAGCAGGAAGTCGCTGCCAGCGGTGTAACGCTGATGCAGATTTTACTCACCCATGGCCATCTCGACCATGTGGGTGCAGCGGCTGAACTGGCTGAATACTACGGTGTGCCGATTATCGGCCCGGAAAAAGAAGATGAGTTCTGGCTACAGGGATTACCTGCTCAAAGCCGTATGTTTGGCCTGGAAGACTGTCAGCCACTGACACCGGACCGCTGGCTGAACGAAGACGATCGCGTTAACGTAGGGAATGTAACTTTACAGGTGTTGCATTGCCCCGGACATACGCCCGGCCATATTGTCTTCTTTGATGACGTGTCGCGTCTGCTGATTTCCGGTGACGTGATTTTCAAAGGGGGCGTAGGACGCAGTGATTTCCCACGCGGCGATCACGGTCAGCTGATTCAGTCGATTAAGCAGAAGTTATTACCGTTAGGTGATGATGTGACGTTTATCCCTGGACACGGACCAATGTCAACGCTGGGGGATGAGCGGTTGCATAACCCGTTCCTTCAGGATGAAATGCCTGTCTGGTAAACCCGGTAAAATAAAAAAGCCTGCACGATGCAGGCTTTTTTTTAGGGATGCAGGTTACAGCACCGCGACAATGGCTTCGCACAGCGGCGCCATGTTGTCAGGCGTCATACCCGCAACGTTCACGCGGCCAGATGCAACGGCATACACGCCAAACTCTTCACGCAGGCGCAGCACCTGCTCTTTGGTCAAGCCGCTGAAGGAGAACATGCCGTTCTGCTTGATGATGAAGCTGAAGTCACGGTCAGCGCCTTTCTCAGCCAGCGTGTTCACAAACAGCAGACGCATGCGCTGAATGCGCTGACGCATATCGTTCAGCTCTTGCTCCCAGATGGCGCGCAGCGCATCGTTGCTCAGGATCGTCGCGACCACAGACGCACCGTGTGCCGGTGGGTTGGAGTAGTTAGCGCGGATCACGGACTTCATCTGGCTGAATGCGCGATCGACGGTTGCTTCGTCAGCAGCCACCAGCGTACAGGCGCCGACACGCTCGTTATACAGACCAAAGTTCTTGGAATAGGAGCTTGCGACTATCAACTCCTGATGCACGGCGGCGAATGCACGCAGACCTTCTGCATCTTCTTCCAGACCACGG
The DNA here is from genome assembly GCF_004136695.1 of Enterobacter cloacae complex sp. 677-3DZ2D5B. NCBI lineage: Bacteria > Pseudomonadati > Pseudomonadota > Gammaproteobacteria > Enterobacterales > Enterobacteriaceae > Enterobacter > Enterobacter cloacae complex sp. 677-3DZ2D5B. The sequence continues at coordinate 429,311 of NZ_QFLS01000001.1, forward strand.
GCAAAGCCCTGGTAAGCGAAGTCAAACAGCGGCAGCCAGCCTTTTTCAACGGACAGCTTAGCCAGCTGTTCCCACTGCTCAAGCGTAGGATCGATACCGGTTGGGTTATGGCAGCAGCCGTGGAACAGCACCACATCGCCCGCCTGGGCTTCGCTCAGGCTGGCCAGCAGGCCGTCGAAATCCAGCGCGTGGCTGGCTGCGTCGTAGTAGGCGTATTCACGCACTTCCAGACCCGCAGAATTAAACACGCTCTTATGGTTCGGCCAGCTTGGATTGCTTACCCACACACGCTTCACAGAAGTGTTTTTCGCCAGGAAATCTGCCGCCACGCGCAGTGCGCCGGTACCGCCTGGGGTCTGCGCCGTGCGGGCGCGTTTTTCGCTCACAATGGTGCTGCCTTTGCCGAACAGCAGCTCCTGGGTGCAGCGACCAAATTCAGGGATACCATCAATACCGAGGTAGTTTTTGGTGGTTTCGTTTTCCAGCAGATACTGCTCAGCTTTTTTGACGCTGGTCAGTACCGGAGTTTTGCCGGTTTCATCTTTATATACACCAATACCCAGGTTGATTTTTCCAGGGCGGTCGTCGGCGCGAAACAGATCGGCCAGGCCCAGAATTGGGTCGGCAGGAGCGGCAGTAATGTTCTCAAACATGACGAAGTTCCATTGTGATTACAGAAGTGAAATCCGCTATCAGGTTAACGGTAGATTTACAAAATGCCAACCGTTTGCGACGAAAAGCGTGCGGCTTTTCAAAAGTCGCTATTATTTTCTCTCAGGAATAAAAACACAGGGCCGAAGCCCTGTTCATTAAGCATATAACAACGAGGTGTGTTGATTAGAACTGGTAAACCAGACCCAGAGCCACGATGTCGTCGTTGTTGATGCCCAGCTTGTTGTCGTCTTTCAGCTGGTTGATCTGATAGTCAACATAGGTAGACATGTTTTTGTTGAAGTAGTATGTCGCACCAACGTCGATGTAGTTGATGTAGTCTTCATCACCGATACCTTCTACGTCTTTCGCTTTAGATTTGTAATAAGCGATGGATGGACGCAGACCGAAATCGAACTGGTACTGAGCGACGACAGAGAAGTCCTGAGACTTGTTAGCGAAACCACGGCTGCCCAGACGCGCTGCGTTACGCATTTCGCCATAAATAGCTGCCAGGTAGATGTTGTTCGCGTCATATTTCAGGCCGGTTGCCCACTGTTCAGCTTTGTCGCCTTTACCCCATTCCAGCGTCTGCTGGTTGTTGGTACGGTCAGCAGCGCCATAAGCACCCACAATGCCGAAGCCTTCGAAATCATAGCTCAGTGAGGTTGCCCAGCCGTCGCCGTTGGAACGTACTGCATCAGTACGCTCGTTTTTGCCCAGGTACTGAACACCAAAGTTCAGACCGTCAACCAGGCCGAAGAAGTTGCTGTTACGGTACGTCGCCAGGCCACCGGTACGGCCTGCGAAGAAGTTATCGCTCGCGCCGGTGTCGCCACCGAACTCAGGGAGCATATCGGTGATGCCGATTGCATCATAGACCAGACCGTAGTTACGACCGTAGTCGAAGGAGCCTGCGTCACCGAATTTCAGACCTGCGAATGCCAGACGGGTTTTGTTGCCGTTCTGTGCATCGCCACCTTCAGAGTTGTTACCCTGGAAGTTATATTCCCACTGACCGTAGCCAGTCAGCTGATCGTTGATCTGAGTTTCGCCTTTGAAGCCCAGACGTGCGTAAGTGTTGTCGCCATCGTTGCTGTCATTATCGGAGAAGTAATGCAGGCCGACTGCTTTCCCGTAAAGATCTAATTTGTTGCCGTCTTTGTTATAGATTTCAGCAGCGTTTGCTGCACCGGCTACCAGCAGGGCAGGGACTACCACTGCCAGGATATTGCGCTTCATCATTATTTATTACCCTCATTGGTTTTTTTATGACACTCGCCACTGCCGTCAATAAATTCTGTCAATAAATATTTCCGGAACTATTGATGAGAGTTAGGTGTCTTTATGTGTCTGACAGGCATCTTTCCATTCATAGAACCGTTTCGCTACACTGAAAGTGCTACAATCTTCAAGATTCAGTTACCAAAAGAAAATATATGTAACTAAATATGTATTTTTGGGAACTTTGTGAAGCACCTCAAACTTCAGCGCTATCTGGTGAATTAAACCTCCGCTTTATTCTTATATATATGATTTCCTTATGTTTAATTTAGCTAAAGGCCTTTCGTATAAACAGAAGTTAAACGGCTCATTTTTTCTTATAATCGGCAAAAGCCATCCAGATGGCTGTGAGAGTGGTTGTTTTTTGTGCTATTGCGTAAGGAATGTATTAAGCGCCATAAAAATGGGGTTATTTTTTTGTCTCAGGATATTTCGTGGAAACAAAACGTAACAGGTAGGGGTAATCGCGGGGTTGTGGTTTAAATACGCTTACTTTTGACTGACGAAAACTGACATTGCAGGATAAAATAATGGCCAGCATTTGCTGGCCATTAAGGATTTGGTCGGTTAGAAACTTGCGTTACGCGGTGTGCGTGGGAACGGAATCACATCACGTACGTTCTGAACACCTGTTACGTAAGCAATCAGACGTTCAAAGCCAAGGCCAAAGCCGGAGTGTGGGACGGTGCCGTAGCGACGGAGATCGCGATACCAGCTGTAGTCCGCCGGGTTCAGACCCATCTCCTGCATACGCGCGTCCAGCACATCCAGTCGCTCTTCACGCTGGGAGCCACCGATAATCTCACCGATGCCCGGCGCCAGCACGTCCATCGCGGCAACGGTTTTACCGTCTTCGTTAAGGCGCATATAGAACGCCTTAATGTCTTTCGGATAATTTTTCACCACAACCGGTGCTTTGAAGTGCTTCTCTGCCAGATAACGTTCGTGCTCGGAGGAGAGATCCACGCCCCAGTAAACCGGGTTTTCGAATTTCTCACCGCATTTTTCCAGGATAGCGACCGCGTCGGTGTAATCCACCTGCGCGAAGTCTGCGGAGACGAAGCGCTCAAGACGGGCGATGGCGTCGTTATCGACACGCTCAGCGAAGAATTTCATGTCGTCTGCGCGCTCTTCGAGAACCGCTTTGAACACGTATTTCAGCATCGCTTCTGCCAGGCCTGCCACGTCATTCAGATCGGCAAAGGCCACTTCCGGCTCCAGCATCCAGAATTCCGCCAGGTGACGGCTGGTGTTGGAGTTTTCCGCACGGAAGGTTGGGCCGAAGGTGTAAATCTTAGACAGCGCACAGGCGTAGGTTTCGCCGTTCAGCTGGCCAGAAACCGTCAGGAAGGCTTCTTTACCAAAGAAGTCTTTGTCGTAATCCACTTTACCTTCCGGCGTACGCGGCAGGTTTTCCATATCCAGCGTTGAAACGCGGAACATTTCACCTGCGCCTTCGGTATCGGATGCCGTGATCAGCGGAGTAGAAACCCAGAAGTAACCCTGCTCGTCAAAGAAGCGATGCAGCGCCTGCGCCAGCGTATGACGCACGCGGGCAACCGCACCAATCAGGTTGGTGCGCGGACGCAGGTGCGCAACTTCACGCAGATATTCGATGCTGTGACGCTTTGCAGCCATCGGATAGGTGTCCGGATCTTCAACCCAGCCGGTCACTTCCACCGAGGTCGCCTGAATTTCGTAGCTCTGACCCTGGCCCGGAGAGGCCACCACAACACCGGTGACGATCACGGAACAGCCGGTTGTCAGGTGCAGAACGTCATCATTGTAATTGGGCAGAGAATTATTAATGACGGCCTGTACAGGATCAAAGCAGGAACCGTCATAGACGGCGAGGAAGGAGATGCCAGCTTTAGAATCTCGGCGAGTACGCACCCATCCGCGCACGGTGACCTCCTGGTCAACGGCGACACGGCCCTGGAGTACGTCGGCTACAGGCACAACGCTCATAATATTCTCTCTGTTAATAGTCGGAAAAAATAAACACTTGTCCGCCCTTATAGGGGGGATATCTATGTTACCTGCCATCCGCTATCAGACAAGTAAATTTCACCGTCTTGAGAGAAGAAATAAGAAATAAATAAGAGAAGGGGAGCCATGAAGGCCCCCCCGAAGCCGTTAACTGGCTTTTTTAACCTGAGGCAGATCGAAGGCTTTACGTAATGCGCGGACAAACGCTTTGTCATGGCAGATGGTTTTGCCAGGGCTGTCGGAGAGCTTCGCGACCGGCTTACCGTTACATTCCACCAGTTTTATGACGATGTTCAGCGGTTTCACCTGAGGGATATCACAGGTTAACCGCGTACCAATCCCGAAACTCAGGTTCACCCGCGATGAGAAATGGCGATAAAGGTCGACGGCTTTTGCCAGATCAAGGTTATCGGAGAAGACCAGCACCTTACTCATTGGGTCGATACCCAGCTTTTCGTAATGGGCGATGGCTTTCTCACCCCATTCAACCGGGTCCCCGGAATCATGGCGTAACCCCTGGTAGCGTTCGGCAAACTCAGGGCCAAAGTCGCGCAGGAACGCGTCCATGGTAATGCAGTCGGTAAGGGCAATACCCAGCCGATCCGGGTATTCCTCTAGCCACGCGGCGAGGGCGGCGCGCTGGCTGTTGGCAAGGTCAGGGCTGATCTGCTGGTGCGCCTGGAACCATTCGTGCGCCTGGGTGCCCATCGGCGTTAAATCAAGGCGACGTGCCAGATCGTAGTTACTGGTGCCAACGAACCACGGCTCCTGTTGCAGACGTCTGACAATGGCTTCCTGAACCTCGCGAGAGAAGCGGCGGCGCGTGCCAAAGTCCATCAGACGGAAGCGGGACATATCCAGCCCTTCGGTCAGTCTGGAAAACTCAACGAGTTTATTCTCCAGAGCGGCGACCGCCTGCGTCACACCGGTTTCAGGGGAGCGATAGCGGTGGGCCAGCTCGCTGATCACGGCCAGAAGCGGCACTTCCCACATGATCACCTCGCGCCACGGGCCGGTCAGACGAATGTCCAGCTTGCCGTTATCATTGGTGACGGTGACCTGTTCCGGCTTATAGCGGAACTCACGCAGCCAGTTCAGATAGTCCGCTTTGAAGAAAGGCAGGCCTGAAAGCCACTGATATTCGTCATCGGTGAGCGCCAGATGCTGCATGGCCTCGACCTGTTCACGAATGGAATCTGCGTAGATACCCAGCAAGTCGTCACCCCGGCAGCGAAATTCCGCCGCAACATGGACATCATGATAGTGGTGAAACACGGCTTGCTGCATATGCAGCTTGTACGCGTCGGTATCCAGCAACGTATGCAGAACCGGAGAAGCGAATTGAGTCATAGGTGCGCTGTAGCATCCTCTCACGGGAGCGTTTAGTACAATAAACAACTCCGGAGTATACCCTGTTTAGTGATTTATTGAACCCCGATCACAACATAAGCACACTTTATGGTCGAGAGCATTTCGTGCCCCGTGTTATAAAAATGTAGCTAAAAAGGGCGTTGTGCCTGAAAAGATGAACATTCTGCATAGCGCGTTTTACACAACAGGAATATATTGAATCGTTACTCGACAAACGATGCATAAGGTTTTCTATGACACAACAGCCACAAGCTAAATACCGCCACGACTACCGTGCGCCGGAATACCTGATAAGCGATATCGATCTGACTTTCGACCTGGATGCCACAAAAACCGTCGTGACGGCGGTAAGCCAGGTGACGCGCCAGAGCGCGACAGCCGTGCCGCTGCGTCTGGATGGTGAAGACCTGACGCTGGTTTCCCTGCATATTAACGATGAAGCCTGGTCAGACTATAAAGAAGAAGGCAACCAGCTGGTCATCGACAACCTGCCGGAACGCTTTACCCTGCGCATCGTGAATGAAATTAGCCCTGCCGCCAATACCGCGCTGGAAGGGCTTTACCAGTCAGGCGTAGCCCTGTGTACCCAGTGTGAAGCCGAAGGTTTCCGCCACATTACCTGGTATCTTGATCGCCCGGACGTCCTGGCGCGCTTTACCACCAAAATTATTGCCGACAAAACGCTGTACCCGTACCTGCTCTCCAACGGCAACCGGATTGGCGAGGGGGAAATGGAGAATGGCCGTCACTGGGTACAGTGGCAGGATCCGTTCCCGAAACCCTGCTATCTGTTTGCGCTGGTAGCGGGAGATTTCGATGTTCTCCGCGACACCTTTAAAACGCGCTCTGGCCGTGAAGTCGCGCTGGAGCTGTTCGTGGATCGTGGCAACCTTGACCGCGCACCGTGGGCAATGACCTCTCTCATCAACTCCATGAAGTGGGATGAAACGCGCTTTGGTCTCGAATATGACCTCGACATCTATATGATTGTTGCTGTCGATTTCTTCAACATGGGCGCGATGGAGAATAAAGGTCTTAACATCTTTAACTCCAAATACGTGCTGGCGCGTACCGATACCGCCACGGATAAAGATTACCTCGATATCGAACGCGTTATCGGCCACGAATATTTTCACAACTGGACCGGGAACCGCGTCACCTGTCGCGACTGGTTCCAGCTGAGCCTGAAAGAGGGCTTAACCGTCTTCCGCGATCAGGAGTTCAGCTCCGATCTGGGATCGCGGGCGGTGAACCGCATCAACAACGTGCGCACTATGCGTGGTCTGCAATTTGCAGAAGATGCCAGCCCAATGGCCCACCCGATCCGCCCGGATAAAGTCATTGAGATGAATAACTTCTACACCCTGACGGTGTATGAAAAAGGCGCTGAAATTATCCGCATGATCCACACCCTGCTGGGCGAAGAGAATTTCCAGAAAGGGATGCAGCTTTACTTCGAGCGTCACGACGGCAGTGCGGCCACCTGCGACGATTTCGTCCAGGCGATGGAGGACGCCTCTAACGTGGATCTGTCTCATTTCCGCCGCTGGTACAGCCAGGCCGGTACGCCGATCGTGACGGTCAAAGACGACTACAACCCGGAAACCGAGCAGTACACGCTGACCATCAGCCAGCGCACGCCGCCAACGGCCGAGCAGGAAGAGAAACATCCGCTGCACATTCCGTTCAGCGTTGAGCTGTACGACAACGAAGGCAACGTGATCCCGTTACAGAAGGGCGGTCACCCGGTGCATAACGTGCTGAACGTGACCCAGGCAGAGCAGACCTTTATCTTCGATAACGTCTATTTCCAGCCCGTTCCCGCCCTGCTGTGCGAATTCTCCGCGCCGGTGAAACTCGAATACAAGTGGAGCGATCAGCAGCTGACGTTCCTGATGCGTCACGCGCGCAACGATTTCTCGCGCTGGGATGCGGCACAAAGCCTGCTGGCGACCTACATCAAGCTGAACGTCAACCGTTACCAGCAGGGCCAGCCGTTGACGCTGCCGGTTCATGTGGCAGACGCGTTCCGTGCCATCCTGCTGGATGAGAACATTGACCCGGCGCTGGCGGCTGAAATTTTAACGCTGCCGTCTGCGACTGAAATCGCCGAGCTGTTTGACATCATTGATCCGATTGCCATCGTCGCCGTGCGTGAAGCGCTGACCCGCACGCTGGCGACCGAACTGGCAGATGAGTTCCTCGCCATTTACAACGCCAACAAGCTGGACGCGTATCGGGTGGAACATGCGGATATCGGTAAACGTTCCCTGCGCAATACCTGCCTGCGCTATCTGGCGTTTGGTGAGGCAGAGCTGGCGAACACGCTGGTCAGCAAGCAGTACCACGAAGCCGATAACATGACGGATGCCCTGGCCGCGCTGGCTGCAAGCGTTGCCGCCGAGCTGCCGTGCCGCGATGCGCTGATGCAGGAGTACGACGACAAGTGGTATCAGGATGGTCTGGTGATGGACAAGTGGTTCATCCTTCAGGCCACCAGTCCGGCAGCCGATGTACTCAGCAAAGTACGTAGCCTGCTGAAGCACCGTTCGTTCACCATGAGCAACCCGAACCGCGTCCGCTCTCTGATTGGTGCCTTCGCCAGCAGCAACCCGGCCGCGTTCCATGCCGAAGACGGCAGCGGTTATCAGTTCATGGTTGAAATGCTGACCGAGCTGAACAGCCGTAACCCGCAGGTGGCGTCTCGTCTGATTGAGCCGCTGATCCGCCTGAAACGTTACGATGCGCAGCGTCAGGCGAAAATGCGCGCCGCGCTTGAGCAGCTGAAAGGGCTGGAAAATCTGTCTGGCGATCTGTACGAGAAGATTGCTAAGGCCTTAGCGTAATAAAAAATTGCCCGGTGGGCAGATAAAAGCAAAACGGCAACCTCGGTTGCCGTTTTTAGTTTTTTCTCCCTCTCCCTGTGGGAGAGGGCCGGGGTGCGGGCATCAGGCATTAGCTTTAATCAACACCCGTTCACTTACCCCACGCTTCATCACCCGATCCAGCACTTCGGCTTCCAGCTCCCCCAGTCGGGCCGATCCCACGCGGCGAGGACGCGGAATATCTACCGTCAGATCCAGACCAATTTTACCTTCTTCTATTAACAGTACCCTGTCTGCCATTGCCACGGCTTCACTGACATCATGCGTCACCAGCAGCACCGTAAAGCCGTGCGTCTGCCATAGGGTTTCAATCAGATCCTGCATTTCGATCCGCGTCAGGGCATCAAGCGCGCCGAGCGGTTCATCAAGCAGCAGCAGGCCGGGACGATGAATCAGCGCGCGTGCCAGCGCTACGCGCTGCTTTTGTCCACCCGACAGGGCCGCAGGCCACTCTCCCGCGCGATTCTCCAGCCCTACCGCAGCGAGTGCCTGCCGGGCGTCCTCCCGCCAGATGCCCTTCAGGCCCAGCCCGACGTTATCCATCACCGTTTTCCACGGCAGCAGACGCGCATCCTGAAACATCATGCGCGTATCATCCTGAATCGTGGCCAGCGGCGTAGTGCCTGCCAGAATGTCACCGCTGTTTGGCGCTTCCAGCCCGGCTAAAAGACGCAGCAGGGTACTCTTGCCGCCACCGCTGCGGCCGACAACGGCAACAAACTGTCCGGCAGGAATATGCAGATCCAGTGCATTCAGAATGGTGTTGTCGCCGTAGCGTTTGGTCACGCCGTTCAGCAGTAACGGTGTTCCCTGGTTCAGTCGTGCAGTATTCATGCTTTCGCCTCCTGAGCGGTGTAGGCCGGGTTCCAGCGCAGCCAGCTACGTTCCAGCCACTGGGCGCTGACGTCCGCAAGTTTGCCGAGCAGGGCATAAAGGATAATGGCAACCACCACCACGTCCGTTTGCAGGAACTCGCGGGCGTTCATCGCCAGATAACCAATGCCGGAGTTAGCCGAAATGGTTTCCGCCACGATCAGGGTTAGCCACATCAGGCCGAGCGCAAAACGCACCCCAACCATAATGGAGGGCAGGGCGCCCGGCAGGATCACATGGGTAAACAGGGCAAAACCTGACAGGCCATAGCTGCGGGCCATCTCAACCAGACCGCGATCGATATTGCGGATCCCATGCCAGGTATTGATATAAATCGGGAATAACGTTCCCAGCGCCACGAGGAAAATTTTGGCGCTCTCATCAATGCCAAACCACAAAATAACCAGTGGGATAAGCGCCAGATGCGGCACGTTACGCAGCATCTGAACGGAGGTATCCAGCAGCCGCTCACCCCAGCGGGACAGGCCGCTGATCAGCCCCAGCGTCAGGCCGATGCTTCCGCCAATCGAAAAGCCGATTACCGCGCGCCAGGAGCTGATGGCAAGATGTTGCCACAGCTCACCGCTGGCGCTGAGCGACCAGAACGCTTCCACAACGCCCTCCGGAGAGGGCAAAATGCGGCTCGACAGCCAGCCAGTTGAAGACGCCAGTTGCCAGACGAGGACAATGCCGACGGGCAGAAACCACGGCGCGGCGCGCAGTAGCCATTTTTGTGCGGTTGCAGACATGGTGGCTCCTTAGCTTTGCGCGACTTTTCTCGGGATAAACGCGTTCGCCACGGCTTCGCCCTGTAACTGAAGCTGGCGTGGCTGCGGAATTTCCGGGATAGCGACATCCAGGTGCGGAAACAGCAGTTCACCCACCTTGTACGCCTCCTCCAGATGCGGGTAGCCAGACAGGATAAAGCTGTCGATCCCCAGCGCCGCGTATTCATTAATGCGTGCCGCTACGGTTGGACCGTCGCCGACCAGCGCCGTGCCGGCGCCGCCGCGCACCAGACCCACCCCGGCCCACAGGTTCGGGCTGATCTCAAGATTTTCACGCTTGCCGTTGTGCAGGGAGGCCATCCGGTGCTGGCCCACGGAGTCGGTTTTGGCAAACGCCGCCTGTGCTTTGGCGATAGTGTCGTCGTCCAGATGAGCGATCAGACGGTCGGCGGCTTGCCAGGCCTCGTCGTTGGTTTCGCGGACGATCACGTGCAGGCGAATACCAAAGCGTACCGTACGGCCATGTTCTGCGGCTTTAGCGCGTACCTGAGCAATTTTCTCTTTCACCAGCTCCGGTGGTTCGCCCCAGGTCAGATAGAGATCGACCTGCTCGGCCGCCAGCTCCTGCGCCACGTCCGACGATCCGCCAAAATAGAGGGGAGGGCGCGGCTGCTGTACCGGCGGGAAGTAGAGCTGCGCATCGCGAACGTGGATATGTTTCCCTTCGAAGGTGACGGTTTCCCCTTCCAGCAGACGTCGCCAGACGCGGGTGAACTCTGCGGAGGCTTCATAGCGTTCGGTATGATCGAGGAAAACGCCATCCCCCGCCAGCTCCTGCGGATCGCTGCCCGTCACAAGGTTGAACAGCGCACGGCCGTTGGAAAGCCTGTCCAGCGTTGCCGCCTGACGCGCCGCGACGGTGGGCGACACCACGCTCGGGCGCAAGGCTACCAGGAATTTCAGGCGCTGGGTGACGGGGATCATTGACGCGGCAACCAGCCACGCATCCTCACATGAACGGCCCGTCGGGATCAGCACCCCGGTAAAACCGATGCGGTCTGCCGCCTGGGCGATCTGCTGTAGGTAGCCGTGATCGACCGGGCGGGCGCCTTCTTCTGTGCCAAGATAGTGTCCATCACCGTGGGTGGGTAAAAACCAGAAAAGATTCAGACTCATGATTTTTTTCCTTCAATGCCAGCGGGTTGCCAGATGCGTTCGCGAATATTCACCTGCTTTGGAACCAGGCGGTTTTGATAAAAGAGGTCTGCCGTTTGCTGCTGGAGAGCGGCAACGTGGGCGTCAACCGGTGCTATGGTGGTGGGAGGACGGTGGTCAAGATAGGTGGCGATCACCGGTTCAGGCAGGCCCATGGTTTTTGCCAGCAGCGTGATGCTCTGCTGACGCTGGCTTTGGGTCAGCGCATCGGCCTGAGAGAAGGTATCCAGCACCTGCTGAATAAATGCGCCATTTTTCTCAGCGTAAGGACGTGCCGCCAGGTAGAACGAACCGGTCTGCTTCAGGGTGGTGCCGTCTTTCAGCACCCGCACACCGCCCTGCAACAGTGCGGCGGAGTAGTACGGATCCCAGATAGCCCAGGCATCAACATTTTTTTGCTGAAACGCCGCGCGCGCATCGGCAGGCGTCAGGTAAACGGGCTGGATATCGGTGAATTTTAGGCCGGCCTCCTGCAACGCGCGCAGCAGCAGGTTGTGCGAGCTTGAACCTTTCTGGAAAGCAACCTTATGGCCTTTGAGGTCGGCGACGCTTTTGATCTCGCTGTTTTCGGGCACCAAAATAACCTCTGCCTTCGGCTTGGCGGGCTCAACGCCAACGTAAACCAGATCCGCCCCGGCAGCCTGCGCAAAGATCGGCGGGATATCGCCGGTGCTGCCTAAATCAATACTCCCGACGTTCAGCGCCTCCAGCATCTGTGGTCCGGCAGGGAACTCGGCCCATGAGAATTTGGTCTCCGGGAAACGCTTCTCCAGCAACGCATGGCTTTTCGCCAGCACCATGCTGACGCTGCCTTTTTGATAACCGATACGCAGGCTCTCCGGCGCTTTCACCGTCGCCTGAGCCAGCGACGCCACTGCCAGCAGACCTGCCAGCCCGATACGGGTAACTGTTTTAAACATGCGCCACTCCTTGTGATTGATGAAATGCCGCCGCGTGGCGATCCCGACGGTTCAGGGCGTGCCAGAAGGTTTCAAGCGCGCTGTCGAGGCGGGTTTGCAGATTCGGCGTGAAATGCGGTTTATGCTGGTAGTCGATTACCTGTGAGTCGTCAGCGAAGACGCCATGCAGGATCTCCTGTGCTTTCAGCGCGTTCAGAACCGGCTTGAGGGCATAATCCACCGCCAGTAAATGGGCTACCGTACCGCCTGTGGCCAGCGGCAGGACGACCTTACCGTCCAGCGCACGTTCGGGCAGCAGATCGAGGAGCGTTTTCAGTGCGCCGGAAAAAGAAGCTTTATAAATCGGTGTCGCGACGACCAGCCCGTCAGCACTCTTAAGCTGTTCGATCAGGGTTTTCAGCGCCGGGCTGTCGAAACGGGCGTAGAGCAGATCTTCAGGCGCGAAATTGTGCAAATTCCAGTGACACACTTCGACATCCAGAGCATTAAGCTTTTCGCGAGCGTATTCCAGCAGTGCGCTGGAGCGAGAGGGGAAGCGGGGGCTTCCGGCCAGGGTAATGACGCGCATGGTTGCTCCTTATAACTAATTGTTTGCTTTTATCTAACATTCATAACAATTTTCAGGAGTGTGACATTGCGTGGTTATTCCACTAAATGATTTATCCTCAGGATGAATGCAGAAAAATGCATAAGAAGCGAACCGATAAGTAAACGATTGCGTTTTACGTGGCTTTTTTTGCCACAGGTCAATTCCCTTTCCGGGCGGGATCGCACATAATCCCCTCCCGGTTTGCACACCGGGAATCCAGGAGAGTTCATGTACTACCCCTTCGTTCGTAAAGCCCTTTTCCAGCTCGATCCTGAGCGCGCTCATGAATTTACATTTCAGCAGTTACGCCGTATTACAGGAACGCCTCTGGCCGCGCTGGTGCGTCAAAACGTGCCGGAAAAACCAGTTCAGTGCATGGGCCTGACTTTCAAAAATCCACTGGGCCTGGCGGCCGGTCTGGACAAAAATGGCGAATGCATTGATGCACTCGGTGCGATGGGCTTTGGCTCGATCGAAATCGGGACGGTAACGCCGCGTCCGCAGCCGGGAAATGACAAGCCACGTCTGTTTCGCCTGGTTGAAGCCGAAGGGCTGATCAACCGCATGGGCTTTAATAACCTTGGCGTCGATCATCTGGTTGAGAACGTTAAGAAAGCCCATTTTGATGGCGTGCTGGGTATAAATATTGGCAAAAATAAAGACACGCCGGTCGAGCAGGGTAAAGATGACTATCTGATTTGTATGGAAAAAGTCTATGCCTATGCCGGTTATATTGCGGTGAATATTTCCTCGCCTAACACCCCAGGGCTGCGTTCATTACAATATGGCGAAGCGCTCGACGATCTTCTTAGCGCCATTAAAAATAAACAAACGGCGCTACAGGCGATCCACCATAAATATGTTCCGGTCGCGGTTAAGATCGCCCCGGATCTTTCGGCAGAAGAATTGATCCAGGTTGCCGACAGTTTAGTTCGCCATAATATTGATGGTGTGATTGCGACCAATACGACACTCGATCGCTCTCTCGTTCAGGGAATGAAAAACTGTGACGAAGCGGGTGGATTAAGTGGCCGTCCGGTACAATTAAAAAGCACCGAAATTATTCGCGCACTCTCCGCGGAATTAAAAGGCCTGCTGCCGATTATTGGCGTGGGTGGCATTGACTCCGTCATCGCTGCACGTGAGAAGATGGCGGCAGGCGCATCGCTGGTGCAAATTTATTCCGGCTTTATTTTTAAAGGGCCGCAGCTGATTAAAGAAATCGTCACGCATATCTAATCTTTTCTCTTAATCAGACAACCAGGGCTTTATTTCCAGCCCTGGTTGTTTTATATTCCGTCATTGTTGCTTATTTAGACATTATAGTCTTTTATTACTAGTGTTATAAGCGAAGCGGCAAACAGGACATTTTTAGTACAGGACGTTTAGGGGACGGGAGAGAAACATGCGAATTAAACCTGACGATAACTGGCGCTGGTATTTTTGTGAAGAGCATGACCGTATGATGCTCGACTTAGCCAATGGCATGTTGTTTCGCTCTCGTTTTGCGCGCCGAATGTTAACCCCAGACGCGTTTGCTCCCTCAGGCTTTTGCGTTGACGATGCTGCACTCTATTTCTCTTTCGAAGAAAAATGCCGCGAGTTCGATCTCTCCAAAGAACAGCGCGCTGAACTGGTATTAAATGCACTGGTGGCGATCCGTTTCCTGAAACCGCAAATGCCGAAAAGCTGGCATTTCCTTGCGCACGGCATGAGCTGGACCCCGGCTATCGGCGATGCGGCGAGCGTCAATCTGAGCGATACCGAAGAGGAGGTGAATTTGCTGGTGGTTGAACCCGGTGAAAACGCTGCGCTCTGTTTGCTGGCCCAACCCGGCGTGACCATTGCCGGGCGAGTTATGCAGTTAGGTGATGCCATCAAAGTGATGAACGACAGGCTGAAGCCACAGCTGCGCGTTGATTCCTTCAGCCTCGAACAGGCGGTTTAAGCTTCCAGCTGTACGGATGTTTTCGGGACACAGCTACAGCACAGGATCGTGCCGTCACCGCCAATCGCAGATTTCTTCAGGGCACTCACTTCACCATCGACCAGTTTAATGCGACAGCATCCGCAAATCCCCGCGCGACAGGAATACGGTACGCGGATACCCGCCTGTTCCAGTTGTTCCAGTAGCACCTGCTGATTGTTACCACGGATAACTTTGCCTTCCCAGTGAATATCCACCGCGGAAGCGACGTTGGTTACCACGTCAACCATCTCTTCTTCCTGACCTGCGCCGTACACCCTGGCAGGCCCGCGGGTAAGGATCTCGATCTCGTCGCCCACGCGGATCACACCGCTGGAGCGGGGGATCAGGTTCTGGCCGAAGTCGACATCACCTTTATCCTGCGCGGTGCGAAATGACTGCAATGTTTTTAGCGGTTCACCGGAAGGATGCTTCTGGCCTTTCTCCGGGCTAATGGTGGTGAGAATACAGCGGCTGCACGGTTTCACCACGTCAAAAATAACGCTGCCGATGCGGATGACTTTCCAGGTATCTTCATCCCAGGCCTCCGCTCCGGTCACCACCAGATTCGGGCGAAACTGCTCCATCTGCACGCTGGCTTTGCAACGTTTTTGTAAATCTCGCAGCGAGGCCTCGCTGGTCAGCAGAAAGGGAAAACCATCCGCGAAGGAGAGGGGAACCGCATCGTGGCGCTTCACGCGACGGGTCAGCGCAGGCCCAACCCAGCGCAGCTGAACGTCACGGGAGAAAAAGCCGCTGAGCCACTGGTTAATGTTATCCGGCGCGATACGCGCGGTAAAATGATTGCCCCACACTTCCGTTGGCGCATCAAGCGGCGCAAAATCAGCAAAGCGGATCACGACGCTTGAACCGTCTGGCGCGGTCAAATGCAGCCCGTCATGAAGCGGGGAAGGCGTAAAGCGAACCATCTGCGGGAACTGACGTGCGGTGATAAACGTACCGTCAGGCTCGGTGACCATAAAAATACGATCGAAGGCGAATCCGCTCATATCGGCCAGCGCGTGAGTCACGCCGATACCGCGCATCGATTTCACCGGATGAATAAAAAGCCTGGATAACGTCGCCACTACACACTCCCGCTAAAGAAAATAAGCCTTCAACTTTATGACATACACGCCATATTAGCTATAATGCGCGACAATTTTCTATGAGTAAAAGTGACGATATGAATTCTCTGTTTGCCAGTACGGCCCGTGGGCTGGAAGAGCTGTTAAAAACTGAACTGGAAGCCCTGGGCGCGAAAGAGTGCCGGGTGGTTCAGGGTGGTGTCCATTTTGAGGGCGACACGCGGCTTATTTACCAGAGCCTGATGTGGAGCCGTCTGGCGTCGCGCATCATGCTGCCGATGAAAGAGTGCAAGGTCTACAGCGATCTTGATCTCTACACCGGCGTACAGATGATCGACTGGACAGAGATCTTCACCCCGGACGCCACCTTTGCGGTGCATTTCAACGGCGTCAACGATGAGATCCGCAACAGCCAGTACGGTGCCCTGCGCGTTAAGGATGCCATTGTGGACTGCTTCACGCGTCGTAATAAAGAACGTCCGAACGTTGACCGTGAAAACCCGGATCTGCGTATCAACGTCTGGCTGAACGGCGATACGGCCAGTATTTCCCTTGATCTGAGCGGCGCAGGCCTGCATCTGCGCGGTTATCGCGATCGCACCGGGATGGCGCCGATCAAAGAAACGCTGGCTGCCGCTATCGTGATGCGCTCCGGATGGCAGCCAGGTACGCCGCTGCTCGATCCGATGTGCGGTTCCGGTACGCTGCTGATTGAAGCCGCGATGCTGGCCACCGACCGTGCGCCGGGGCTGCACCGCGGCCACTGGGGCTTCAAAGGCTGGGCGCAGCACGATGAGGCCATCTGGAAAGAGGTCAAAGACGATGCGCAGACCCGCGCCCGTAAAGGGCTGGCGGAATACACCTCTCACTTTTACGGTTCGGACAGCGATGCACGGGTGATTGAACGTGCGCGCAGCAACGCCCGTCGTGCCGGTATCGGCGAGCTGGTCACCTTCGAGGTGAAAGACGTGGCGAACCTGACCAACCCGTTGCCAAAAGGCCCGTACGGTACGGTGATCAGCAACCCGCCGTATGGTGAGCGTCTGGACAGCGAGCCGGCGCTGATTGCACTGCACAGCCTGCTGGGCCGCAACATGAAAGCGCATTTCGGCGGCTGGAACCTCTCCCTGTTTAGCGCCTCGCCGGAGCTGCTGAGCTGCCTGCAATTGCGTGCCGATCGCCAGTTCAAGGCGAAAAACGGCCCGCTGGACTGCGTGCAGAAAAACTACCATCTGGCAGAGATAGCGGCGGATAGCAAACCGTCAGGCGTGGCGGAAGATTACGCCAACCGCCTGCGCAAAAACCTGAAGAAATTTGAGAAGTGGGCAAAGCAGGAAGGCATCGAATGTTATCGCCTGTACGACGCTGACCTGCCGGAATACAACGTGGCGGTTGACCGCTATGCGGACTGGGTAGTGATTCAGGAATACGCCCCGCCGAAAACTATCGATGCGCAAAAAGCGCGTCAGCGTATGCTGGATGTGATTGCGGCCACCATCGCCGTACTCGGCATTTCGCCAAACAAGCTGGTGCTGAAAACCCGTGAGCGTCAGAAAGGCAAAAACCAGTATCAGAAGATGGGCGAGAAGGGTGACTTCATCGAAGTGGGCGAATATAACGCGCGCCTGTGGGTTAACCTGACTGACTACCTTGATACCGGTCTGTTCCTCGACCACCGTATCGCCCGCCGCATGCTGGGCCAGATGAGCAAGGGCAAAGACTTCCTGAACCTGTTCTCCTATACCGGCAGCGCCAGCGTTCATGCGGGGCTTGGCGGCGCGCGTAGCACCACCACGGTCGATATGTCCCGTACTTATCTGGAGTGGGCAGAGCGCAACCTGCGTCTTAACGGCTTAACCGGTCGTCAGCATCGCCTGTTACAGGCCGACGTGCTGGGCTGGCTGCGCGATACCGACGAGCAGTTTGACCTGATCTTTATCGATCCGCCGACCTTCTCTAACTCCAAGCGTATGGAGGATAGCTTTGACGTTCAACGCGATCACCTGCGCCTGATGACCGACCTGAAGCGCCTGCTGCGTAAAGGCGGCACCATTATGTTCTCGAACAACAAGCGCGGATTCCGCATGGATCACGACGGCCTGGCCGAACTGGGACTGAAAGCACAAGAAATCAGCCAAAAAACGCTGTCTCAGGACTTTGCCCGTAACCGTCAAATCCACAACTGCTGGCTGATTTCCGCGGTCTGAAAGGAAAAATAAATGTCTTTAATTAGTATGCACGGCGCGTGGCTCTCTTTCAGCGACTCACCGCTTCTCGATAATGCAGAGCTGCATATCGAAGATAACGAGCGCGTCTGTCTGGTGGGCCGTAACGGCGCAGGTAAATCGACGCTGATGAAAATCCTCAACCGTGAGCAGGGGCTGGATGATGGCCGTATTGTTTACGAGCAGGATCTGATCGTCTCTCGTCTGCAACAGGATCCGCCGCGTAACGTCACCGGCAGCGTTTACGATTTTGTGGCCGAAGGGATTTCAGAGCAGGCGGAATACCTCAAGCGTTACCACGAGATTTCGCATCTGGTCATGACGGACCCGAGCGACAAGAATCTCAACGAGCTGGCAAAAGTGCAGGAGATGCTCGATCACCACGGTCTGTGGCAGCTGGAAAACCGCATTAATGAAGTGCTGGCCCAGCTTGGCCTGGAAGCGGATATGGAGCTGTCGGCGCTCTCCGGCGGCTGGCTGCGTAAAGCGGCGCTGGGCCGTGCCCTGGTGAGCGGGCCTAAGGTGCTGCTGCTGGACGAACCGACGAACCACCTGGATATCGAAGCGATTGACTGGCTGGAAGGGTTCCTGAAAACCTTTAACGGCACCATTATCTTCATCTCCCACGACCGTTCGTTCATCCGCAATATGGCCACGCGCATTGTCGACCTCGACCGCGGCAAGCTGGTGACTTACCCGGGCGATTACGATACCTATCTACTGGAGAAAGAAGAGAACCTGCGCGTCGAAGAGCTGCAAAACGCCGAGTTCGACCGCAAGCTGGCACAGGAAGAGGTCTGGATCCGTCAGGGCATCAAAGCCCGTCGTACCCGTAACGAAGGCCGCGTTCGCGCCCTCAAGGCGATGCGCCGCGAACGTAGCGAACGCCGTGAAGTCATGGGGAGCGCCAAAATGCAGGTTGAAGAGGCGTCCCGCTCGGGCAAGATTGTCTTCGAAATGGAGAACGTGAATTATTCGGTTGACGGCAAAGTGCTGGTGAACGATTTCTCCGCTCAGGTTCAGCGCGGCGACAAAATTGCGCTGATCGGCCCGAACGGGTGCGGTAAAACCACGCTGCTGAAACTGATGCTCGGTCAGCTCCAGGCCGACAGCGGTCGTATCCACTGCGGTACCAAACTGGAAGTGGCGTACTTCGACCAGCACCGCGCAGAGCTGGATCCAGACCGTACGGTGATGGATAACCTCGCTGAGGGCAAACAGGAGGTCATGGTTAACGGCAAGCCGCGTCACGTGCTGGGCTACCTTCAGGACTTCCTGTTCCACCCGAAACGCGCCATGACGCCGGTGCGCGCGCTGTCCGGCGGTGAGCGTAACCGTCTTTTGCTGGCGCGTTTGTTCCTGAAACCCAGTAACTTATTGATTCTCGATGAACCGACTAACGATCTGGATGTCGAAACGCTGGAACTGCTGGAAGAGTTGATTGATGGTTATCAGGGAACCGTGATGCTGGTCAGCCACGATCGTCAGTTTGTCGATAACACCGTGACCGAGTGCTGGATCTTCGAAGGCGAAGGACGCATCGGGCAATATGTAGGCGGCTATCATGACGCGCGTGGACAGCAATCACAGTCGCTGGCGCAAAAACAGGCGAAGACCAAAAATGTCGCTGAACCTGTTGTTGCAAAAGCAGAAACTGTCAAAAAGTCTCCTGCTAAAATGAGTTATAACTTGCAGCGCGAGCTGGAGGGGCTGCCGCAGCGTCTGGAAGAGCTGGAAGCTGCACTGGAAGCACTGCAAATCCAGGTCGCTGATGCGTCATTCTTTACGCAGCCTCACGACTATACTCAGAAAGTATTGGCTGAACTCTCCCAGGCTGAACAGGCGCTGGAAGAGGCATTTGAGCGCTGGGAGTACCTTGAGTCTCTGAAAAACGGCGCATAAACAGGGATAATCTATGTGTGACCAGCACCATGCCGATCGGCATATATTATGCTCGCAATGCGATATGCTCGTGGCGTTGCCAGAGCTTGGTCACGGACATAAAGCTGCCTGCCCGCGCTGCGGCGCTACGCTGACGACCGAGTGGGACGCGCCAAGGCAGCGTCCCACGGCTTACGCGCTGGCAGCCCTGTTCATGTTACTGCTCTCCAATCTCTTCCCTTTTATCTCTATGAAAGTGGGTGGGATGGTAAGCCAGGTAGATTTACTGGAAATTCCTGGCGTGATGTTCTCGGAAGATTACGCCAGCCTTGGCACCTTCTTTCTTCTGTTCGTGCAGATCGTCCCGGCTTTTTGCCTGGTCGTCATTCTGCTGCTGGTCAACCGCGTCAGGATGCCCACTGTCCTTAAAATCAAACTCGCGCGGATCCTTTTCCAGCTGAAAAGCTGGGGGATGGCGGAAATTTTTCTCGCGGGTATCCTGGTCAGCTTCGTGAAGCTGATGGCCTACGGCGATGTGGGGATTGGCAGCAGCTTTATTCCGTGGTGTCTGTATTGCGTGCTGCAACTGCGCGCGTTCCAGTGCGTGGACCGACGCTGGGCCTGGGACGATATTGCCCCTGCGCCGACGCTCTCGCAGACGGTAAAGGTGGGCGTACCGGGTATCCGTCAGGGGCTTCGCTCCTGCTCGTGCTGCACCGCCGTGCTGCCCGCGGATGTCGAGGTGTGTCCGCGTTGTGAAACAAAAGGTCACGTCCGGCGCAAAAATAGCCTGCAATGGACCATGGCGCTGCTGGTGACCTCTGTCATGCTCTATCTGCCCGCCAATATCTTGCCGATCATGATCACCGATTTGCTCGGCGACAGAATGCCCTCGACCATACTGGCCGGGGTGATTTTGCTGTGGAGCGAGGGATCTTACCCTGTAGCAGGCGTCATATTCCTCGCCAGTATTATGGTTCCGACCTTAAAGATGATTGCCATTGCCTGGCTTTGCTGGGATGCAAAAGGGCACGGTAAGCGAGACAGCGAGCGCATGCATCTGATTTATGAGGTCGTGGAATTTGTTGGCCGCTGGTCGATGATTGACGTGTTTGTGATTGCGGTTCTCTCAGCGCTGGTGCGTATGGGTGGGCTGATGAGTATTTATCCCGCTATGGGAGCGCTGATGTTTGCGTTGGTCGTCATTATGACCATGTTTGCGGCCATGACCTTCGACCCTCGTTTATCGTGGGATCGTGAGCCCGATTCAAGCCATGAGGAAGAGTAAGAGCATGGAAAATAAGAGTGGAGAGGCTAAAGTGCAGAAGGTCAGAAACTGGTCGCCGGTGTGGATTTTCCCCATCGTGACCGCGCTGATCGGTGCATGGATCCTGTTTTATCATTACAGCCATCAGGGACCGGAAGTCACGCTAATTACCACCAATGCAGAGGGGATTGAGGGCGGAAAAACCACCATCAAGAGCCGCAGCGTGGATGTGGGTGTCGTGGAAAGCGCGACCCTGACGGATGATTTAACCCATGTTGAAATCAAGGCCCGCCTGAATGCTGGCATGGAAAAACTGCTCCATGAAGATTCTGTTTTTTGGGTAGTGAAACCGCAGGTTGGGAGAGAAGGGATCAGCGGCTTAGGGACGCTATTGTCCGGGGCTTATATTGAACTCCAGCCCGGCAACAAAGGCGCCCAGCCAGCAAACTATCAGCTGCTGGATTCACCGCCGCTTGCGCCACCGGATGCAAAAGGGATCCGCGTTATTCTGGACAGTAAAAAAGCGGGCCAGCTCTCGCCGGGCGATCCGGTGCTGTTCCGTGGGTATCGCGTCGGTTCGGTTGAAACAAGCACCTTCGATCCGCAAAAACGGACCATCAGCTATCAGCTATTTATCAACGCGCCTAATGACCGCCTGGTGACCAGCAACGTTCGCTTCTGGAAAGACAGCGGGATCGCGGTAGATCTCACCTCTGCGGGGATGCGCGTTGAGATGGGTTCACTCACCACGCTGTTTGGTGGGGGCGTCAGTTTTGACGTGCCGGAAGGTATAGATCTGGGACAACCGGTGGCGGAAAAAACCGCCTTCAGACTGTTTGACGATCAAAAAAGCATTCAGGATGCGCTCTATACCGATCACATCGACTATCTTATGTTCTTTAAGGACTCTGTACGCGGCTTGCAGCCAGGAGCGCCAGTTGAGTTCCGCGGTATTCGTCTGGGAACAGTGGGACAAGTGCCTTACTTTGTTCCGGGACTGAAGCAGATGCTTGATGATGATTATCGTATTCCGGTGCTGATCCGCATTGAGCCTGAGCGTTTGATTAATCAGATAGGCGAGGACCAGGATATTGGGGAGCATATCAGCGACCTGCTGAATCGCGGGCTGCGCGGCTCGCTGAAAACCGGCAACCTGGTCACAGGGGCGTTGTATGTCGATATGGACTTCTATCCAAAAGCGCCACCAATGACGGGTATCCGTGAATTTGGTGGCTACAAAATCATTCCTACGGTCAGCAGTGGCCTGGCGCAGATCCAACAGCGCCTGATGGAAACGCTGGATAAGATCAACAATCTGCCGCTGAATCCAATGCTTGAAGCTGCGACGGGATCACTGCATCAGAGCCAGGCAACGATGCTACGTCTGCAAACCACGCTGGATAATATCAACAAGATCACCGCTAACCAGTCCATGCAGCAGCTGCCGCAGGATATGCAGAAAACGTTGCGCGAACTGAATCGTAGTATGCAGGGCTTCCAGCCGGGCTCAGCGGCCTACAACAAGATGGTGGCGGATATGCAACGTCTTGATCAGGTTTTACGCGAGCTACAGCCCGTTCTGAAAACGCTCAATGAAAAGAGCAACGCACTGGTGTTTGAAGCGAAAGACAAAAAGGATCCTGAGCCTAAGAGGGCGAAACAATGAAAAAATGGCTAATCATCGCAGGCGCACTGGTATTAACGGCCTGTAGCTCTGGAAGCGATAACAAAAGCTACTACCAGCTGCCGTTAAGCGCCCAGTCCGGTGCGCAGAGCAGCACCTCGCAGGGCAGCCGTCTGCTGTGGGTTGAACAGGTTGCCTTGCCAGATTACCTGGCGGGCAACGGGGTGGTCTACCAGACCAGCGATGTGCAGTACGTAATCGCCAACAATAACCTGTGGGCCAGCCCGCTGGATCAGCAGCTACGCAATACGCTGGTGGCGAATCTGAGCAGCCAGCTCCCCGGTTGGGTCGTTGCCTCGCAGCCTCTGGGAAGCGATCAGGACACTCTGAATGTTAACGTGACGGGATTCCATGGCCGCTATGATGGTGCCGTTGTTATCAGCGGGGAGTGGCTGCTGAATCACCAGGGTCAGCTGATTAAGCGTCCTTTTCATCTTGAACTCAAGCAGCAGAAAGATGGCTATGACGAAATGGTGAAAGTACTTGCGCAGGGATGGGCACAGGAGTCGGCTGCTATCGCAAGAGAGATTTCCCGCCTGCCATAAGTAAAATTCATCGACGAAAGCCGCACTCAGCTTCTTGCTGATTGCGGCTTTTTTTTCGTTTTGCGTTCAGGTTGTTACTTGTCCCGCGTCACATTTTTTGTACAAACGATCTTCCATGTAGCTCACAAATATGACACCCGTATGAATTTTGAACGTTGACGCTGACGTCGATTCGGGGTATTCGTTAACTGTGCTTGCACATATTGCAACCACTGTTTTCTTTCCACCAGACAAAAGAATGAGGGAAACGAGGCATGAAGAGACAGAAACGAGATCGCCTGGAAAGGGCTCATCAACGTGGTTATCAGGCTGGCATCGCCGGACGTTCAAAAGAAATGTGTCCCTATCAGGCCCTGAATCAAAGGTCCCAATGGCTAGGGGGCTGGCGAGAAGCCATCGGAGACAGGGCAGTACTTGCTTGATACCGTCTCTTTAAAAAGAAACCTCCGCAATGCGGAGGTTTCGCCTTTCTGGATGGGGCTATAAGCCGTTATCAGAAAGCGGAGGTATCCTGGAACAGACCCACTTTCAGGTCGTTCGCGGTATAGATCAGGCGACCATCTACCAGCACTTCACCGTCCGCCAGGCCCATAATCAGGCGGCGGTTAACGATGCGTTTGAAATGGATACGGTAGGTGACTTTCTTCGCGGTAGGCAGAACCTGACCGGTGAATTTCACTTCGCCTACGCCCAGCGCACGGCCTTTGCCTTCACCGCCAAGCCAGCCCAGATAGAAGCCAACCAGCTGCCACATGGCATCGAGGCCCAGGCAGCCAGGCATTACCGGATCGCCAATAAAGTGGCAACCGAAGAACCACAGGTCCGGGTTGATATCGAGTTCTGCTTCTACGTAACCCTTATCAAAGTTGCCGCCGGTTTCGGTCATTTTCACGACACGGTCCATCATCAGCATATTTGGGGCTGGTAACTGCGGGCCTTTCGCGCCAAACAGTTCACCGCGACCAGAGGCAAGAAGGTCTTCTTTAGTATAGGATTCGCGTTTATCTACCATGTTCTCAGTAAGCCTTATTTTAGTGAAGGACGCAGGATAGCTAACACGTGTACGCTGAACAAGTCCGATCAGTTCGCACTAAACCAACTTAACCAGCGTAACGGCCACGGATAACGATGACGAGCATCCTGCTGTGTCGCCTGAGCTATACGTTCCTGAATGGTCTGCATAAGGGTTGTCTGGCCTTCGCCGTCCCAGACCAGGTTTGTCAGTAAGGGTAGTGCATCCTCAACCCCTTCGATGGCCCAGACGGTGAATTGTTCCTGCTCTACCGCATCCAGAATCGCCTGGCTCAGGCTCAAATGGCGAGCGTTAGGTGCCGGAATAATCACGCCCTGTTTGCCGTTTAAACCGCGCTGCTGGCAGATTGCGAAGAAGCCTTCGATTTTCTCATTCAGTCCGCCCACCGGTTGGGCACGGCCAAACTGATCCACGGACCCGGTAATCGCAATATTCTGGTTAATCGGCACGTCTGCAAGCGCGCTGATCACGGCACACAGCTCCGCCATTGAGGCGCTGTCGCCGTCGACTTCACTGTAGGACTGCTCAAAGGTCAACGAGGCAGAGAAGGGGATCTGCTGCTCGAGCTGAAGTTCAGACATCAGGAACGCCTGCATGATCATCATGCCTTTGGCATGAATGTTTCCGCCCAGTTCGGCCTTGCGTTCGATATCGGTAAATTCGCCGTCACCAATGTGTACGACACAGCTGATACGGGAAGGCTCACCAAAGGCGCGCGGGTGTCCGGGGAACTCGATGACGGACAAGGCGTTGATTTGCCCGATACGTTCGCCTTCGGTCTCCACCAGAATCTGTTCCAGCAGAATTTCATCCTGCATACGGTCAGCAAGATAACCTTCACGCCATTCACGCTGGGCCAGCATCTGGCTAAGCTGCTCACCGGTAAACGGACCGTTACCGCTGATAACCCCCACTTCACGCAGCTGTTTACCGATCCAGAGCGGGCAGAGCGGCAGGGTTTCCTGATCGCCAGTGTAGCGTACGGCCTCGCGGATTAAGCCCGGCCACGCATCCTCGGCAGGCGAGGGCAGTGCGAAACGTTCCGCCACGGCCATAACCCACTGACACCACTGCGCCATGTCATCGGCATCGGCGATCTGAATATTATCTTCAAATTCGCTATAGACAGCCTGCTCCGCGAGTTCTGGCTCCATTTCCTGGAAATCAGCCAGAGATTCACGGTCGCCCGTCAGCACGACGGTCAGCGACAGCGGCATAGACGGAATGGATACAGGCAGCGGACGCGAATCGTCGTAGCCTACCCAGTCAAAACGTTGCTGCGTCACCACCGTTTTCAGGCGCATCCACAGCAGAGGCTGAGCAAGCAGGGTGCGAAGGGAAATGAGCAACACGCCGCCATTCGCGCGGTGTACCAGCCCCGGTTGCAGTGACACATCGCCATTGAACTGACGAAGGCAGCCGAACAGCTGTTCTGCTTCCACCCAGTTGGCGGTGATCACCTCGCCTTTTGCAGCGAACTGTCCGTCTGCCTGCGTGGCAGGTTCGTACGTCACGTCACGTCCGGCAATATGATACTGGCCACCAAAAACGGCATTCGTTTTTGGCTGCAACTGGCGCATGGCATCACCGAGAAGCGTCAGATACTCGGCTTCTTCCGGGGCTTTGAGCAGCATGAAAGGAGATGTAGCCCATGGGGATGACATCTGCTCCAGCGCGTAATGCAAACGCGGTTGTGTATCGCTAAGTATGAATTCGTGTTCTTTTGTGAGGTCTGGCTGTGCAAACAGCTCCTGATAGCTCTCGGTATCCGGAACCAGGTCACGCCATGCAAGTTTCGTAATGGTCAAAGTTGATGTTTTTTAGTCAGAAGTAAAACCGTGGAGTATACCGTAAGCGGCGCACTCTGCCCAATCAGGATTCGGGTTTTCGTCATGCGGATCGCCTGCGGCGTTTCACAGGATATGATTTCTTTTCAGCAGATTGCCAAAAAACTGATATTCTGAACAGAGTTACACGGTAACACTGAGATCGCAATGAAATATCAACAACTGGAAAACCTCGAAAGCGGCTGGAAATGGAAGTACCTGGTCAAAAAGCACCGTGAAGGGGAGCTGATCACCTGCTACATCGAAGCCAGCGCGGCGCAAGAAGCTGTGGATATGTTGCTGACCCTCGAAAACGAACCGGTACTGGTCAACGGCTGGATTGAGAAACACATTAATCCGGCCCTGTTAAACCGGATGAAGCAAACTATCCGTGCTCGTCGTAAACGGCATTTCAATGCCGAGCATCAGCACACCCGTAAGAAATCCATCGACCTGGAGTTTATGGTCTGGCAGCGTCTGGCCGGGCTTGCGCAACGGCGCGGGAAAACCCTGTCGGAAACGGTGGTGCAGCTGATTGAAGATGCCGAGCACAAAGAGAAGTATGCCAGCCAGATGTCGACGCTGAAGAACGATCTACAGGCACTGTTAGGTAAAAAATAAGCATTTTGCTTTTCTTCAGATAATAAAAAACCCCGCATGGCGGGGTTTTTTTATAAGACGATAACTTATGCCGCAGGCTGAGTTACAACGTCTTTGATACCTTTAACTTCGATCTCTACGCGACGATCTGGTGCCAGGCAGTCGATCAGTGCAGCGCGTGGTTTCACGTTGTCACAGGTAGAACCGGTAACTGGGTTAGATTCGCCCATACCACGTGGGGAGATCTTGTTAGCTGGGATACCTTTAGATACCAGGTAATCAACTACAGACTGAGCACGTTTCTCAGACAGACCCTGGTTGTAAGCGTCAGAACCGATACGGTCGGTGAAGCCCAGAACCACTACAGAACCGTCTTTAGGATCCAGGTTGCTCAGCTGGGTGTACAGCTGATCCAGTGCCTGCTGACCTTCTGGTTTCAGGGTAGCTTTGTTGAAGTTGAACAGAACGTCAGACTTCAGAGTGAAGTGCTTGGTCTGTACTTCTGGCGCTGGAGCCGGAGCTGGAGCTACGACTGGCGCATCTTCCTGCTGACCGAAACGGTAAGAAACACCAACGCTCAGCATGCCGTTGTCTGGACGAACGCCAACGGTAGCACCGTCACCGATGTTGTTAACCCACTGGTATTCCAGACGGGTAGCGATGTCACGGGTCATTGCCCACTCAACGCCACCAGCGAATACTGGGGAAACACCCGTGTCGTGGTCGTCACCAGCACGGCTGTTGCTGGAGTCTGCACGCCATACCATGCCGCCCAGACGGGTGTACACGTCCAGATCGTCAGTTACTGGGTAACCCAGTTTAGCGGTCAGCTGTACGCCTTGAGCTTTGAAAGCGCCATTTACGTTGTCGCCTTTGTAAGGCATACGACCTAACCAGTCGTAACCCATTTCAAAGCCAACATACGGGTTAACCTGATAGCCACCGAACGCACCTGCACCCAGCTGGCTCTCGTGAGTAGGGCCATCGTTGTTCAGGCTGCTGTTGTACCAACCGGTGTCATGGAACTGAGACCAGCCCAGTTTACCACCTGCATACCAGGTATTATCTTTCGGAGCGGCCTGCGCTACGGTAGCGAAGCCAGCCAGTGCCACTGCAATCGCGATAGCTGTCTTTTTCATTTTTTGCGCCTCGTTATCATCCAAAATTTGCCATGAATATCTCCATCGGAGGAATCACGGTTAAATCCTTCACCGGGGGGCGTGGTCAAATATAAACCTACCGATATCTTCGGCTTAGGCCGAGCACCCCTGGCGATGTAAAGTCTACAACGTAGCTGAAAACTTACAAGTGTGAAGTCCGTCAGGCATATGAAAAAAAAAGTTCCGTATACCTAATATTTAACAATTTTTGAACGAATTTTGTGCAGTAAAATTAACGAGAACCGCGTCAGACAAGCCTTGCCGCAGTTTTGGCGCGTTGAACTTTTTTTGCATACTGCGGTCGAAAAAAATTCCAGGAAAACTCTTAAAATCACTCAATGGTACACATTTGAGTGAATTTTTAGCCCGGGATGTTGTCCTCTGCGATAGGAATCTCCACGAACTGGCCGCATGATGAAACCCATCGCGTTACCTTCTTCAGCCGCTTCAGTCAGACGCAAATGTTCTTCTTGCGACAGATCCTCAGGCAACCACCCAATCACGACGCTATAGTTCCCGGTACGTAATGCCCGGACCATCGACTCGACCGTATCGCAAGGGGAGAGTTGATTAATCTGCATCACCTTCGCTAACGGCAGCCCAGCCGACTGAACCCATTCGCGACTTAATTTTTGCTGTGGCGTCAGCCAGAGCTGCCAGCGAGACTGTTGCCCGAGCTGCTGCAAAAGCGGCAGGAGTAAGAGTTGTGTCAACAGCGGCTGGTCTTCACGGTAAACCACTTCACTGATAAGCCCTGTCGATTCACGCCCGATAGAATTCTGCGCAGCATTGCCTGCGGCAGAAGTAGAAGGTGTTAAGTGATTTGCATAGCCTGAAGTGTACATAATCATTCCAGCCCTGTAGTTACTGTATGGATATACAGTAACCCCTGTATGCATAAAGATCAACCTCATTTTCGGAAAGCGACTCGCAAATTTCATCCATTCCTGGTGAACATGAAAAAATCATCTTGCCCAACGGCAATAAGTTGCCTATTTTCCTGCTAACGGATCCGTTAGTAAGAAATATCGTGGTTACTGTATGATTTTTAATGGAATTATCATGAAAAAGATATCTTATGAGCGGATTTATCAATCTCAAGAATACCTCTCTCCGCTGGGCGAAATTCATCATCGCGCCCTGTTTGGCGGTTATACCCTGGCCGTGGATGAAGCGGTGTTCGCGATGGTGTCTGACGGCGAGCTGTACCTTCGCGCCTGTGAGCAAAGTGCAAAATACTGTGTAAAAAACGCTTCCTCTTTTCTGACCCTGATGAAACGAGGACGCCCAGTGCTGCTTAATTACTACCGTGTGGACGAAGGTCTGTGGCAAAACAGGGAAAAACTGCTTCAGCTCTCCTCGTTTGCGCTCGATGCCGCCAGGAAAGAGCGCTACCAGCGCCATCAGCGTAACCGGCTTAAAGATCTGCCGAACCTGACCTTTCAGATTGAGGTCCTGCTTATGGAGGCGGGCATTACCAATGAAGAGACGCTACGACAGTTGGGGGCGAAGACGAGCTGGCTGAAAATGCGCTCGAAGAATAAAGCGCTGAGTATCCGGGTATTGTTCGCGCTTGAAGGCGCGATTGAAGGGTTACATGAAGCGGCACTCCCGGCGGATATTCGCCGGGAGCTTACGGAGTGGTTTAATGCGCTGCCTGAGTCGCAGGGCCATCATTCCGCCAGGTAGCGATCTGCTGTCGCAGCCGACAAATTTCCGGCAGCAAAGCGATAAGCAGGCCAATTTGCTGAAGGACCAGTGGAGCTTTGTTGTCGGTGCCTGGATCAAGGTGTGCGATACGTTGCACCAGTTCATCCAGTGCCTGGTGAACCCGTGGCTCATCCGCAGGTTGATGATGAAGCGCATCATCAACGTAGCAAACGGCGTCGTCCAGCAGCGCCAGGATGTCCGGATTCGTCAGTTTCTCTCGGTGGGCGCCAAGGGTAGAGATATAGCTGGTGAACGTGTGGTTCAGACACAGCAGGCGGAAGGCTGTCTCACGGATTTCTGCCGTAGCGCGCGGCTCAGTTGACATATTCGAGACAACGGAAGCCAGCTCTGCGTCAGTGTTATGCGCATCGCGACGGGCAATCCGATAGGCCAGACGGTTATCGCGACCCTGATGGTATTGCTCAAGAATAGCATCCAAGTAGCGGCAGTTGGCGTTCATTGCTCTGTCGGACACGCGCGGTAAATTTCGGAAACGCCAGTCAGGCCAGATAAAACTCACCGCCGCCCAGGCGATGGCGCAGCCGATTAGCGTGTCAATCACACGGGGGAGGGCCACCTCAAAGCCTTCACCCAGCAGATTGAAGCAGAGCAGCACCAGCAGCGTGATGAACATCGTGGCGTGGGCATACTGCACATTGCGGAAAGCGAAGAACAGTACACCGGTAATCACAATCAGGAGCAGTTGCCCTTCTACGGATGGCACAAAGTAGAGCACCGGCAGCCCGATGGCGACCCCGACTAATGTCCCGACAATACGCAGCGCGAGCCGATGGCGGGTAGCGTTATAGTTCGGCTGGCAGACAAACAGGCTGGTCAACAGGATCCAGTAGCCGTGGTGCAATCCTGTTATCTGGATAAACGCGTAGCCGACGCACAGTACCAGCGACATCCTTACCGCATGGCGAAAGAGGGCGGATTCCGGCGTAAAATGACGGCTCAGGCGCAGCCACATATCGCTGAAACCGTTGAGACTGTCGTCGGCAAGCTGGTTGTCAGCGTCATTGCCCGGCATCGCCATCGCCTGTTCAGACTCAATGGTGGCGAGCTGAGCATCAATGGCTCTCAGGTTGTTGAGCAGGAATCCCAGGGCTTTGAACTGTTCCGGTGATGTCCCACTGGCCTGAACGCGATCGAGCGCCGCATCCAGGTGGCTGAATGCGCGTTCAAAGCGCGGGTCGTGCTGATAGGGCGTGCGCAGCAGTATTGAGCGCGCAAGTTGCTGGCAGGCCTGAGACTGCATCGACAGCAGGCGCTGGAAACGGAACATCACGTCGCTATAGCGGAATTTCTCGCGCAGGTCAGCGTACTGCACATGCGAGGAGCTGGCGCGCTCGTGAATATCCTGGGCGACAAAATAGTAGTGCAGTGTGCGCCGTGTACCGCGCTGACCGCGATCGCCGCGCAGACGGGTGAGCAGAGACGCTTTGGTCTGATTCAGCGTGGCGACCAGCTGGCCATTTGCCAGCGCCAGATCGTACAGGGGCGCCTGACTGTCCTCTTCAATATCCGGATCAAACAGCCGGGATTTCAGCTCCAGATAGTGGGCCAGCTGTTCGTAACTGCGGGCAATGTTGTCCTGTAAGGCACGAACCGGAAAAATAAGATGCCCGGTTAAGGTCAGCAGGTTATACCAGATAGCACCCAACAGCAGCAGGACCGGTTGCTGATACCACTGCTCGTAAAGAGAGACGCCCAGCATGGTGTAAATGGCAATCAGCAGGGCGCCAAACGCGATAGTGGCGTAGCGTTGCCCGAGGCCGCCGAGCAAAATGAAGCCGCTGGTGGACACCGTCAGCCCTAAGGCAAACAGCCAGGGCCACGGGAAAAGCAGCTCAACGGAGGCGGAAGCAATAAAGAAGCAGACCAGCGTGATGACCAGATTACGCAAACGACCGGCCAGGCGGTCGTCGAGATCCGCCAGCGCACCGGCCACCACCCCAAGCGTGAGGGGGATGGTGAGCTTCACATCATTCAGCCACCACGGCAGAGCGACGGTGCCGCAGAGGGCGATAAAAATCCTGACGTTATACAGCCAGTTACTGTTCCATGTATAGCGACGAAGCAGGGGGCTTAGCATGAGAGCGGCCAGTCCTTATTACTGAAAACGACGACGGGCATTGGCTTCACGCGCGGCTTGCGCGACTTCGACCGGGACAACTCGGCGTCCTACCGGCCACAGGGCGATGGTGGCAATTTTGAAATTAGCGATGCCAACCGGAATGCCAATAATCGTAATGCACTGGGCGATGCCGGCGAAAATATGCATCAGACACAGCCACCAGCCAAAGAAGATCAGCCATAAAATATTCAGCAGCGTGCCGCCGGTATTCATCAGGGCATTTTTTCTTTCCGGCTCCAGCTCATCCACGTGCACGGCTTCATTTCCATAAGGAACGAGGGACAGTTTGGTGATTTCCCAGCAGGAGCGCGTCAGCGGAAGGGTGAAGATGAGCACAATGCTCACCAGGGTGGCAAAAAGCCAGGAAAGGGTGGTGGCAAAACCGCCAAGGACAAAATTCAACACATTCAGAACGGTACGCATAAACCCTCATTTCCTTCGATATGATTAACGCCCGGTGATTGTAACGTTTTTTTGGGCTGGAGCACCTTAAAACTGGCAGTTAAACTGTCTGACAAATTATGACCTCGTGGATCCGGCAGGATATGGAACTGAAAGCAACTTCAATGGGCAAACGCCTGGCGCAGCACCCTTACGACAAGGTTGTCCTTCTCAATGCGGGAGTGAAAGTCTCCGGGGAACGCCACGAATATCTTATTCCGTTTAATCAGCTACTGGCCATTCATTGTAAACGAGGGCTGGTATGGGGGGAGCTGGAGTTCGTCTTGCCGGCAGACAAAGTGGTGCGACTCCACGGGACCGAGTGGGCGGAAACCCAACGCTTCCACTACCATCTGAACACGCGCTGGCAACAGTGGAGCCAGGAGATGAGCGTGATAGCCGCACAGGTGCTGCAACAGGTGCTGGACGATATCGCGCTAAGCAATACGCAGCAGAAGTGGCTGACGCGCCAGCAAACCGCCGGGCTTCAGCATAAAATTGCCCAGGCGCTGACGGCATTGCCTTTACCGGTGGCGCGGCTTGAGGAATTTGATAACTGCCGCGACGCGTGGCGGAAGTGTCAGGCCTGGCTGAACGATATCGAGAAAAGCCGTCTGGCGCATAACCAGGCCTGGACTGAGGCGATGCTTACGCAATATGCCGATTTTTTCAGTACGGTGGAATCATCGCCCCTCAATCCTGCCCAGGCGCGCGCCGTGGTGAATGGCGAGCAGTCTCTTTTAGTGCTGGCAGGCGCCGGGAGCGGCAAAACGTCGGTGCTGGTGGCACGCGCGGGCTGGCTTCTGACAACGGGCGAGGCGGTTGCCGACCAGATTTTGCTGCTGGCCTTTGGTCGCAAGGCGGCGCAGGAGATGGATGAGCGCATTCAGGCGCGTTTGCATACCCAGGATATCTCGGCGCGCACGTTCCACTCCCTCGCTTTACACATCATTCAACAGGGCAGCAAAAAAGTCCCTGTTGTCAGCAAGCTGGAGAACGACGCTCAGGCTCGCCAGACGCTGTTTATCAAGGCATGGCGTCAGCAGTGCAGTGAAAAAAAGGCGCAGGCGAAAGGCTGGCGTCAGTGGCTTGAAGAGGAACTCAACTGGGAGGTGCCGGAGGGCAGCTTCTGGCAGGATGAAAAGCTGGCGCGCCGGCTGGGCTCTCGTCTTGACCGGTGGGTAAGCCTGATGCGCATGCACGGCGGCTCTCAGGCGGAGATGATAGAAAGCGCACCGGAGTCGATCCGCGCCGTGTTTTCTAAGCGGGTTAAGCTGATGGCGCCGATGCTGAAAGCGTGGAAAACCGCGCTGAAAGACGAAAACGCGGTCGATTTTTCGGGGCTGATCCATCAGGCCATTATCATTCTGGAGAAAGGGCGCTTCGTCAGCCCGTGGAAACACATTCTGGTGGATGAGTTTCAGGACATCTCGCCGCAGCGCGCTGCGCTGCTTTCGGCGCTGCGGGCGCAGAATAAACACACGTCGCTGTTTGCCGTGGGCGATGACTGGCAGGCTATCTACCGTTTCAGCGGGGCGCAACTTTCTCTCACGACGGCCTTCCACCACTATTTTGGGGAAGGCGATCGCAGCGATCTGGACACCACCTACCGCTTCAACTCGCGGATTGGCGAAATAGCCAACCGTTTTATTCAGCAGAACCCGCATCAGCTGTCGAAACCGCTTAACAGCCTGAGGTCTGGGGATAAAAAGGCCGTCACGCTGCTGGCGGACGATCAGCTGGAACCGCTGCTGGATAAACTGAGCGGCTATGCGAAACCGGATGAACGAATTCTGGTGCTGGCGCGTTACCACCACCTCAAGCCGACGGCGCTGGAAAAAGCGGCGACGCGCTGGCCAAAACTACAGCTCGATTTCATGACCATTCATGCCAGTAAAGGGCAGCAGGCCGACTACGTGATTGTGGTGGGGCTAAAAGAGGGGAGCGACGGTTTCCCGGCGCCGGCGCGGGAATCCGTGATGGAAGAGGCGTTATTACCTGTTCCGGAAGATTTCCCGGATGCAGAGGAGCGGCGCTTACTGTACGTGGCGATAACCCGCGCGCGCCATCGCGTGTGGCTCTTGTTCAACAAAGAGGAGCCGTCGGTGTTTGTCGATATTTTGAAGAGTATTGACGTGCCGGTGGCGAGAAAGCCGTAACGCGCCGGGCAAATTCTGTAGGCCCGGTAAGCGCAGCGCCACCGGGCAAAAAACTACTTCAGTCTCTCCGCAAGATAACGCTGATAATCCGGGATCAAAATCTCCACCGGATCGTTAAACTGCGGCGATTCAATGATGAAATCTGCCGTTGAAAGATTGGTGGCTACCGGAATGTTCCACACCGTCGCCAGACGCAGCAGCGCTTTAACGTCCGGATCATGCGGAACCGCGTTCAGCGGATCCCAGAAGAAAATAAGAACGTCAATTTTACCTTCTGAAATCTGAGCGCCTACCTGCTGGTCACCCCCCATCGGGCCGCTCAGCATGGCATTCACTTCCAGACCGGTTTCGCGGTGGATCAGGTTGCCGGTTGTTCCCGTAGCAGAAAGGGCATGATGCTGTAAAAGAGGCTGATGGCGACGAACCCAGTTAAGCAGCATTTGTTTACAGTGATCGTGCGCAACCAGAGCAATGTGCTTGCGCGCCGGAAGTGTGCGTGTTGTCAGTTCCATAATCTTATCCGTGAGGTTACCTCGCTACACGATGACGGGAACTGACTGATGCTGCAAGAGAAAGGACAAAAAAATGTGGCTTACGACGAAGGTTGTTGTTTTGCCCATTGCAGAAAACGGGCGCGCGTGTCCGGATCGGCATTCTGGAACCAGAACTTGAGACGTTGCTCAGTAAGGGTCTGCGACTGAGGGGGGAGTACATCCAGCTCCGATACGCCCGAAAGCAGGGTACTGTCATCCGCCATCA
This sequence comes from Enterobacter cloacae complex sp. 677-3DZ2D5B, assembly GCF_004136695.1. NCBI lineage: Bacteria > Pseudomonadati > Pseudomonadota > Gammaproteobacteria > Enterobacterales > Enterobacteriaceae > Enterobacter > Enterobacter cloacae complex sp. 677-3DZ2D5B. The sequence continues at coordinate 464,300 of NZ_QFLS01000001.1, forward strand.
TGGTGGCGAACTGGGGCAGCGAGGCGCGCCTGCTGGCCCTGTTGTAGGTCTCGGTGTCCGCTTCATAGTCAGTTCCCTTTGGCCTTTTTGTCAGCGCCAGAATATCCAGCTTTACCGGGATGGGCATGGAATCCCCGTCCACCAGTTCAATGCGCGGCGAGGCATCAAATGCCAGTGACTCCTTTTCTGTCTCAAGGCGCGGGAGACGAAAATTGACCTGGCTGATACGCTGGGTATTAAAGCTGACCACCAGCGGAGGCGAAATGTACACCTGCTGTTCGTCGTCGGCGAGGCGAATGGTCTTTTCCACCCGAAAAACCAGCTGATGCGGGCCGTTATCCAGCTCGATGCTGTCTGCGCCCCGTAGCAGGGAGCTGGAGACTTTTTTCCCGTCCAGCACCAGCAGGTCAATGTCGGTTGTGAGTCTGAGAGTAGTTGCGAAAACACAAACCGGCATGATTAACGCAACCACAGCCCAGGCAATGCCGGTTTTCATAGCAGACTCCTGTAGACAAACTACCCGGTAAGAATGTATCAAAATTTTTCGATAAACACGTTTACTAACATATAGACATATTCTGCCGTTTTGCCCTCATACTTCTGTATGGGATGCGTGGTTGAGATGTTCGCTTTGACGTACACTTTGAAAAAAACCAGGAGGAACAGCATGAAAGAGAACGACATTGTCGAGATTCTGACGACCACGCGCACTATCGCGCTGGTCGGCGCGAGCGATAAACCGGATCGCCCAAGCTATCGGGTCATGAAATACCTTCTGGACCAGGGATATCACGTGATCCCGGTCTCGCCGAAGGTGGCGGGGAAAACGCTGCTGGGTCAGCAGGGTTATGCGACGCTCGCGGACGTGCCGGAAAAGGTGGATATGGTGGACGTTTTTCGTAATTCAGAAGCGGCCTGGGGCGTGGCGCAGGAAGCGATCGCCATTGGCGCGAAAACGCTGTGGATGCAACTGGGCGTGATTAATGAGCAGGCGGCCGTGCTGGCACGCGATGCCGGGCTGAAAGTGGTGATGGATCGCTGTCCGGCAATCGATATTCCCCGTCTGGGGCTGGCAAAATAAAAAAAGCCCGTTTGACGGGCTTTTTTACACCTTTAGTTACGCAGTCTTGGTGCCTGTAACTGTTTGCGGATGGTCTGAGCAAGCTCGTCCATAGTGGGTTGTTCCGGATGCTCATCCTGTAGTTCACCACTCAGCTGCGCTTCGGCAAGATAGGTATGGACAGGCTGACCATCGTCGCCCTCCATAACCACATGATACCAGGGCGCGGCGCGAAGCTCTGCGTCAACGGCCAGATCGTCTGCTGACGGTTCATCAAGGGAATACTCCGGGTCGATATCCACGACCACACCCAAATATCCAAGCAAGGTGTGGCGGACCTGCTGGCCGATACCGAATTTGCTGGCAATCATAGTCACCTCCCGGGAAACATTACATACACACTATGTGCGGGCAATATTTCTCTTTTCAAGTTACATGACGCGACAGGCAAACCCTTTCAGATACAGCCCTTCCGGGTAGGTAGCGATCACCGGGTGATCGGCGGCCTGACGGAACTGCTCTATAAATTGTACATCACGACCCGCATCTATTGCGGCATCGGCGATGATTTTTTGGAATAAATCTGTCGTCATCAGGCCAGAGCAGGAGAACGTCAGCAGTACGCCGCCCGGGTTCAGCAGCTGGATCGCCAGCATGTTAATGTCTTTATAGCCACGGCAGGCGCCCATCAGCTGGCTTTTATTTTCCACAAACTTCGGCGGGTCCATCACGATGACGTCAAATTTCTCGCCCTGGTCGCGGTATTTACGCAGTAGTTTGAACACGTCGTCGCGCACAAACTCCGCTTTGCTCAGATCCAGCTTGTTCAGCTCAACGTTCTGTTTCGCCACATCCAGCGCTTCCTGTGAGGTGTCGACGCTCACAACCTGGGCACAGCCGCCCATCAGGGCAGAGACCGCAAAGCCGCCGGTATAAGAGAAGCAGTTCAGCACGCGCTTATCGGCAACGTACTGGCGCGTTGCCAGACGGCTGTCACGCTGGTCGAGATAATAACCGGTCTTATGGCCGCCCTGGATGTCCACCAGCAGCTTCATGCCGTGCTCCTCGATAGGCAGCAGGGCAGGCGGCAGTTCGCCGGTGACCGGGCCCTGCGTCAGCTCCATGCCCTCTTTTTTACGTACCGCCACGTCGCTGCGGTCGTAAATGGCACATTCCGGGAACAGGGTTTGCAGGGCGCTAATCAGCGCGGCACGCTGGTATTCCGCCCCGGCGCTCAGCAGCTGCAACACCAGGAAATTGCCGAAGCGGTCGATGGTCACGCCCGGCAGCCCGTCGGACTCTCCGGCAATCAGACGATAGCTGTCCAGCCCGTCACGCTTTGCCAGCCACTCACGCCACTGCTGCGCCTGTTGCAGACGACGGACAAAGAAGTCGATATCGATGGCTTCTTCTTTATTGAACGTCCAGACGCGCGCGCGGATCTGAGATGCAGGCGAGTATGCGCCGCGTGCTAACCATTTCCCCTGATGGTCAACAATATCGATGGTTTCACCGAGGCTGGCTTTACCTTCCATGCGGGCAACCGCGCCGGAAAAGACCCAGGGATGACGGCGCAGTAATGACTTCTCGCGCCCTTTGGCTAACACTAAACGTACACTCATAATTTGCTATTCTGTCGATTCCAATGAAATGGCCGCCATTTTCCCGACTTCAGTGAGGAAATGCAACGCGCCAGTCGGATAAGGAGAAGGATGATGTCAAATGTTTGCACCATTGCCTGGGTCCATGGCCTTGTACAGGGCGTCGGATTCCGCTACAGCACCCAGCGCGAAGCCCTTCAGCTCGGGCTGACGGGGTATGCGCGTAACATGGATGATGGCAGCGTGGAGGTTGTGGCCTGCGGTGAGGCGGATCGGGTTGAGAAGCTGGTGGCGTGGCTGAAAGCGGGCGGGCCGCGCAGCGCGCGGGTTGATAAGGTGCTAACGGAACCGCATCAACCCGGCCGGGAATACGCTGACTTCAGTATTCGCTATTAAATGCATTTTACCGGCTTTGGCAGGCCGGCGATTTTTGTCGCCTGTTTAGCCGGGCCTTTCGGAAACAGGCGATACAGATAACGGCTGTTGCCTTTCTCTTCGCCAAATTTATTCGCCATGGCTTTGACCAGCATGCGGATAGCTGGCGACGTGTTGAATTCAAGGTAAAATTCTCGCACGAAGCGCACCACTTCCCAGTGTTCCGGGGAGAGGGTAATTCCTTCGTTATCCGCAATTTTCTCCGCCAGCGCTTCGCTCCACTGGCTGCTCTCTTTCAGATAACCGTCGTTATCGGTTTCGATCTCTTTGCCTTCAAAACTCAACATATTCATTCACGCGTTAGTCAAAAACCGCCTAAGTTTACCAAAAAAAACAAAGCCCCGCATAAGCGGGGCCCTGTTCACAGCACGGTGTGTTAATCGCGGCTGGCGAAGCCCAGGATGCTCAGCAGGCTGACAAAAATGTTGTACAGCGACACATACAGGCTCACGGTGGCGCGGATATAGTTCGTCTCACCGCCGTGAATGATGTTGCTGGTTTCATACAGGATTGCGCCGGATGAAATCAGGATAAACACCGCGCTGATTGCCAGATGCAGCGCAGGCAATTGCAGGAAGATGTTCGCCAGCATACCGACCAGTACAATCACGATACCCGCCATCAGCATACCGCCAAGGAAGGACATGTCCTTACGGGTGGTCAGCACGTAGGCCGAGCAGCAAAAGAACACCAGCGCGGTACCGCCCAGCGCCATACCAATCACGTCGCCCATTCCGGCAGACAGATAGGCATTCAGGATTGGCCCCAGAATGTAGCCCAGGAAGCCGGTAAAGGCGAACGCGGAGAGAATCCCCACCGGTTTATCCGCGGTTTTGTAGGTCAGGAACATCAGACCGTACATACCCACCAGCGTCAGGATCAGGCCTGGAGAAGGCAGCATCAGTACGGTGCTGGCCGTTGCGGTGATCGCCGAAAACGCCAGCGTCAGGCTGAGCATGAAATAGGTATTGCGCAGCACCTTATGGGTGCTGAGTAGCGATGTGCGGTCGCGTGAAGAAGTAATTATACGATCCATGAGTCACTCTCTTATGACAGATGTAATTAGCGCAAAGAATAGGAAACGGCGCGGCAGACGCAAAGTGGTTTTACCCATCTTTACTCAGCCCCTTAGGGATTATGCTGGTTTTTTATTCTGGCAAAGCCTTTGTACTCAGAATGAAGTGCGGTTTGTAGGGCGTATTCAGATCAACCTCTTATAGGTCACTGAAAAATATTGCGTTATTTCCCTAAGGCCGCTAAGAGTTATTTCCGGATCGTCATAAAAACAGACAATAAGGCGAAGGAAATGAAACCACAAACACGCACGCACTTTACACTCTCTTTGTTAACCGCAGGGATCCTGTGCGCCAGCACGGCAACCTGGGCGGCTAACGTGCCGGCAGGAACCCAGCTGGCAGATAAGCAGGAACTGGTCAGGAACAACGGCAGTGAACCCGCCTCGCTCGACCCGCATAAAGTCGAAAGCGATGTCGAATTCAATATTATCAGCGATTTATTCGACGGGCTGGTCAGCGTCTCTCCGGCAGGTGAAATCCAGCCGCGCCTGGCGGAGAAATGGGAAAATAAAGACAACACCGTCTGGACGTTCCATCTGCGCCCGGGCATTACCTGGAGCGATGGAACCCCCATCACCGCGGAAGATATTGTCTGGAGCTGGCAGCGGCTGGTCGACCCGAAAACCGCCTCTCCGTATGCCAGCTATCCCGGTAGTATGCGTATCGTCAACGGCACTGATATCGCAGAAGGCAAAAAAGCGCCCGAGTCGCTGGGGGTGAAAGCCATCAATGACACCACGCTGGAAGTGACGCTCACGCAACCTAACGCCGCTTTCCTGGCGATGCTGGCTCACCCGTCTCTGGTGCCAATTGATAAAGTCCTGGTAGGCCGTTTCGGTGATAAGTGGACCAAACCGGAGCACTTCGTCAGCAGCGGGGCCTATAAACTGTCACAGTGGGTGGTTAACGAACGCATTGTGGCGGTGCGTAACCCGAAATATTGGGATAACGAACATACCGTCATTAACAAGGTGACCTATCTGCCCATTTCCTCTGAAGCTGCTGACGTTAACCGCTACAAAGCGGGCGAAATCGACATTGTCTACACGGTGCCGATCAACCAGTTTGCTCAGCTGAAGAAAACGCTGGGGAGCGAGCTGGATGTATCGCCGCAGCTTGCCACCTATTATTACGAATTCAACACCACCCGGCCGCCGTTCAACGACGCCCGCGTGCGCAAGGCGCTGAACCTGGCGCTGGATAAAGACATTATCGCCGATAAAGTATTAGGGCAGGGTCAGCGCCCGGCATGGCTCATCAGCCAGCCGGATATTGGCGGCGTCAAGCTCCAGAACCCGGATTACGCCAGCTGGCCGATGGATAAACGCATTGCCGAGGCGAAAAAGCTGCTGGCCGAAGCCGGATTTAACGACAGCCATCCGCTCAGCTTTAATCTCCTCTATAACACCTCGGAATCGCACCAGCGTATTGCCATTGCCGCCAGCTCAATGTGGAAGAAGAACCTCGGCGTGGAGGCGAAGCTGCAAAATCAGGAGTGGAAAACCATGCTTGATACCATGCACACCCATAATTTTGACGCGGTACGCTACGCCTGGATTGCCGATTACGACGATGCGGCAACCTTCCTGAACAACTTCCGTACCGGGGACAGCCAAAACACCACTCAGTACAGCAATCCGGACTACGATCGGGCACTGGTGAACGCGGCGAAATCGAAAACGGCGGAGGAGCGCGGTAAATTCTACCAGCAGGCAGAAGATCTGCTGGGACGCGATGTCCCGGCGATCCCTGTTTATCATTACGTGCGCACGCACCTGGTGAAACCGTGGGTAGGGGGCTTCACGCCAGACAAGCTCGGGTACTACTACACCAAAGATATGTACATCAAAAAGCACTAACGATCCGCGGTGGATATTATGCTGTCAAAACGGCCAATCTGTCGTCTATTCAACCGATTAAACGCATTTTGGCTATTTTTAAAGCGAACGAATGCGCGCACTCTTTACAGCGCGCGGTGAGGTGTTTATAGTTCGCCTCACTTAGGAAGCGTGGCCGAGCGGTTGAAGGCACCGGTCTTGAAAACCGGCGACCCGAAAGGGTTCTAGAGTTCGAATCTCTACGCTTCCGCCAAATTCGAAACCCCTGCGATAGCAATATCGCAGGGGTTTTTGCTTTTGCGCCAGTCTTCCGTCATGCCACCATGTTGTAGCTTATCGTGATCCCGGCGTCGGCCTTGCAGACCTGAGCTTTTACGCACCAGGTGTCCTCAATGTTTGCCGGCGTCAGAACCGCTTCGGGCGCGCCCGTGGCGGCGATCTGCCCGGCCTTCAGGAGGATCAGACGCTGGCAATAATTGGCTGCAAGATTGAGATCGTGCAGTGCAACCACCACCGTAAGCGGCAGCTGTGAAACGAGCCGCATCAGCTCCAGCTGGTGCTGAATGTCCAGGTGGTTTGTCGGTTCATCGAGCAACAGCACCTGCGGCTGCTGGGCCAGCGCGCGGGCTATCTGGCTTCGCTGGCGCTCTCCGCCAGACAAAGAGTGCCATCGCCGCTGGCGTAAGCGGCATAACTGCATCAGGCCAATCGCCTGCTCAACCGCAGCCTCATCGTCGCGCGAGGTTCTCTGGAATGTTTTCCGGTAGGGCGTACGCCCCAGTCTGACAATGTCCTCAACGGTCAGTTCTCCGTCGACCTCAGCATGTTGCGGGACAAACGCCATGTGCTGCGCGCGTTTTTTCAGCGGCATCATGCCGAGCGTTGTGCCATTAAGCGCCACGCGTTCGCCGAGTCGTGGAAACAGCCCGGCGAGACAGCGCAGCAGCGTCGACTTGCCCGAGCCGTTTGGCCCTAACAGGCCGATAATCTGCCCGGATGGCAGGTCGAGATCGATATTCTTAAGCACCGTCTGCGCTTGTCGGGTTACGGTTAACCCGGCCACAGTAATATTCATGGATGCTCCTTTCGGTTTTGATAAAGCAACGCCACAAAGACGGGGGCGCCCACCAGCGCAGTCACTACCCCGATGGGCAGAACCTGGTGCACAATCAGCGTGCGTGAGACGATATCGGCGAGGATCATAAAGTGGGCGCCGATAAGAAACGTCAGCGGGATCGAGCGACGATGGCCCGGCCCGCATAGCATGCGCGTCACATGGGGAATGACCAGCCCGACAAACCCCACTGCGCCGGTGGCGCTCACCAGCGTTGCGGTAACAATGGCACAGGTCAGCAATAAGACAATACGCACGGCGGTAACCGGGATCCCCAGCGTGGTGGAGACCTCATCCCCGAAGGTGAAGGTGTCCAGCGCCCGTGAAAAGAGCAATACCACCAGTAAACCCGCCAGCGTAACGGCCAGCGCCAGCAGCGCGTCAGGCCAGCGCACGCCGCTCAGACTTCCCAGCAGCCAGAACATGACGCTACGGGACTGCTCGGCATTGGCGGACGTGCTGACGACGTACGCGGTCATGGCGTTGAAGAGCTGGGTGCCCGCAATGCCAGCCAGCAAAATGCGCGACGGGCTTTCACTCATCCCGTTTGTTATCACCATGATGAGCGCAAAGGCGGCGCATGAGCCGACAAACGCACCGCTGCTCACGCCAATCACGCTTCCCCCCATGCCGAGAAGCATCACGCAGACGGCCCCCAGCGAGGCGCCCGCGGAAATCCCCAGCAGATAAGGCTCAGCCAGAGGGTTACGCAGGATCGACTGTAACACCAGCCCGCACATCGCCAGGCCGCCGCCGTTGCACGCGGCCATTACTGCCCGGCTCATGCGATATTGCCAGACGATACCTTCCTCCGTTTGCGGCAACGCATAAGAGGTCAAACCCAGTCCGTTGAGGATCGCTTTCCCGGTACTGGCATACGACACCGGCATATCCCCGATACTGGCGGCAAAGACCAGCATCAGCGGCAGCGCCATGGCACCTGCTGCCAGTAAACCCTGCTGGCGGCGGTCAAAAGCGAAATGACTCATTGTTCATCCTGGAAAGAAGCCAGCCGATCGCTGATAAGCTCAACCGCATCGACGTTACGCAATGAAGGGTTTAACGACATCGCTGGCACCACGATGATGTGGTTGTTCCTGACCGCAGGCATGTTCTTTGTCACCGGGTCACTGCGCAAGAACGCTTTTTTTACCTCAACCTCATCGGCAGGATAGAGCCTGCGGGACATCCCGGCGATAACAATCACGTCCGGCTGCGATCGGGCAATATGTTCCCACGTTACAGCGGGCCATTCGTCGTGAGAGTCAATAATGTTCTTCAACCCCAGCGTGCGGCTAATCCAGCCAGGCGCGCCGTAATTCCCCGCCACCCAGGGATCGCCATTCAGACGGCTGCTGGAGAACCAGAATACGACGCTAAGTTGTTTCGCGGAGGCGCGCGCCTGGGCCTTTTTAATACGCTCCGCCAGCGCACGATTGAGCTGCTCACCTCGCGCGGAAACATCAAAAATCGTCGCCAGATCTGTCACTTCCCGCGTAATTTCCGCCAGTGAAAACGGCGCGCTACGTGCTCCGTCTGCGTTTGAGGTTTCCGTTACCGTTTTATCCGTGCAGTCGGCAGGGGAGATCCACGTATTAATCCCCAGCGACGCAAACTGTTCACGGGTTCCCACTTCTCCCTGCGGACCAATGTGCCAGTGATACTGCGCGAGAACGAGTTCAGGTTTCTGCCCTACCACGGCCTCAAAGGAGGGGGAATTATCCGCAAGCCGGGGGAGGTTTTTCCCGGCATCCTCCAGCGTGGGTGGCAGCGTGCCGAACCAGACTGACGTCGCGGCGATGGTTTTCTCCAGCCCCAGTGCGAGCAGTAATTCTGTTTCATGCTGACCCACGGTCACGACGCGCTGAGGAGCCTGCGTAAAGGTCTGCTTTACGCCGCAATTTTCAATCGTGAGAGGCCAGGTGGTTGCGGCGAAAGCGGCAGGTGCCATGGAGAGCAGTGAAGCCAGAAATAACCCTTTTTTAAGTAACATAGAACGCTATCCGAAATTGTTATGTTATAACATAATACATATATTGCGATTGAGAGCAACACGCTCACCGTCGCTTGTTGCAGAAACGAAAGGCTGGACTATTCTCAACATACCCACCTGGCATTCGCGGGTTGCCTGAAAAATAACAAGATTTCTGACCTGGGGGAGTGAGGATGAAAAAGATCCTGCTCGCGTTTGCGTTCTGTTTTGCCGCCCTGAGCGCCTTCTCATCGTATGCCGCAGAGCCCCGCCAGGCGCCTACGGAGCAGGAGCGCGCCCGAACGGTCTATATCTTCCATCAGCCCATCGTCATGCTACAGGCGAAATTTGGCCTGACCACGCCGGAAGAGCGCGTTTTACGCATCCGCAACACCCTGCGCAATTTTACCGAGGCGGATGTGCGTGAGCCGCTCAGCATCGTCCCCGTGACCCGCTATAACCAGCAGGGACGGCTGATAGTGATGAACGGTAAACCTGTGATGCTGCTGACGGAAGGGGATTTGGACGAAGGGGACGATCTTACCCTCGATCAGGCCGCACAGCGCGTGCTGGCGCGCATGGAAGCACAGAGAATGGCGCTGCGCGATCAATACGATTCCGGCTGGCTGGCGCTGTCGACGGTAAAAGCTGCCGCTGGCCTGCTGGCGCTGTTGCTGCTCTGCTACGGCGCGTGGCGATCCTGGCGCTGGTTCCGGCGCGTCTACCGTCGGCGTATTGTGGAGAATCGCAGCCGGGTGCCGCAAAGCTGGCGGCGGTACATTGGCGCCATTGAGATTCGGCTTTACGCCTTGCTGATGTTCCTGCTGGGGTTGATCGGCTTTTACGTCTGGCTGAGCTGGGCATTCAGTCTGTTTCCGTGGACGCGGGTGTGGGGCACGTCGCTGGGAGACTGGACGCTTCGCGTGGTGCAGCAAATCGCCCTGGCGATTGTCTCGGCCTTGCCGGGGCTGACGATTGTTCTGATCATTTTCCTCATTACCGCTTTTATTCTGAAGCTTCTTAAGATGGTGCTGAATCAGGTGGAGGCTGGTCGTCTGCAACTTCCCGGCGTACATCCGGAAACCGTGGGGGCTACCCGTAAGCTCATTTCCGTTGCCGTCTGGCTATTTGCTCTCTCCGCCGCCTGGCCGTTTCTTCCCGGTGCAAACTCGCTGGCGTTTAAAGGTATTAGCGTCTTCTTTGGACTGATGTTAACGCTGGGTTCGGCAGGGGTGATGAACCATGCCATGAGCGGTCTGGTCCTGATTTACTCCCGCGCACTGCGTAAAGGCGATGTCATTCGGGTGGCGGATAACGAAGGTAAGGTCAGTGAAATTGGCATGCTGGCGACCAAAATTATTACCCGGGAAAATTATGTCGTTACCGTGCCCAACGCGGTGGTGGTGAGCGGTAAGATCACCAACCTGAGCGCGCTACAGCCCGATGGCAGCCTCAATCTGACGGTCAGCGTCACTATCGGTTATGACACCCCATGGCGTCAGGTGCATGCCATGCTGGAGCTGGCCGCGAAACGGGCAAAAGGGATTGACCTTTCCGAGCCGCCGCTGGTGCGCCAGTTAGGGTTAATGGACTGGTATATCGCTTACGAATTGCAGGTCCGCCTGCTGCCCGATCAGTCCCTCGCGGTTGCCCGCAATGAACTGCATAGCCAGATACAGGATGTGTTTAACGAATTTAACGTGCAGATCATGTCCCCGAATTTTGTTATGCAGCCAGAGGGCAGCGTGATGGTTGCCAAAGAGAACTGGTATACCGCGCCAGCCAAACCCCCTCAGGGCGAAACGTGACGGCCCGGTTTTTCCGTGGCAAGGCAAAATGTTACAGCTTTTAATCGACGATCGCCGATTTTACACGGGTCATCGCCAGAATGTTTTTTGAGCGCATATTTAATTTCTCGAGGATCCTCACGCGGTAGGTGCTGGTCGTTTTTTGTGACAATTGCAGCTTTTTCGCGATCTCATGGTTTTCCAAATGAAACAGCTTCAGCACGTCATATTCTCGTCGCGTAAAGGAGTGTGTTCTGAGCGCCCGGTAAAAGCGCATCAGCTGCTGAAAAGGGTGAGCAGTAAAATGCATCGACGAATAGATAATATTATCGATTCTCACTGCGCGGTTGGCTTCTATCTCATGCATCAGGACAATGTAATCACGCTTAACTTTTTTGACCTGCCGAATGGTTTTATTGCGTAACTTATCCTGTTCAATCGCAATGATAAAATCCATCGCCTGATCGACCCCATCAAGATCGTGAATATCCGCGTCATCGCGAATCAAATGGGTTGATGTCAGGGAGCTTGATACACCATGGCAAAGGTAATAGTTATCACTGATAAATAAAAAATTCATAATCGTCGTTAAATAAAGTCATGGCTATCTCTTAACGCAGTGATCTACGGTTAATGAGTGTTGTGCGAAAAAGAGTCTAAATGACCACCCGCGAATCTAATAAACGTTATGAATGTAAAAATAAATGTTTACATTTTAGCCAGTCGATGGCGAAGAAATCAGCGGGACGGAAGGGGAGGACGGAAGACGTGTAATGTTATGCAAATTCGTGCTTTACATCATGCTCAGAGATGTTTATAGTGCGCCTCACTTTGGAAGCGTGGCCGAGCGGTTGAAGGCACCGGTCTTGAAAACCGGCGACCCGAAAGGGTTCTAGAGTTCGAATCTCTACGCTTCCGCCAAATTCGAAAACCCTGCGATAGCAATATCGCAGGGTTTTTTCGTTATTCCAGCCCCAGCGTATACTGCGCGATTTTGAAGTAGATAATCAGCCCGGTCCCGTCGATTAGCGTGGCGATAAACGGTGCGGAGACCACCGCCGGATCGATTTTGCAGCGTTTCAGTACCATCGGGATCACCGACGAGACGATGGCGCTCCACAGCGTAATGCAGACCAGCGTCAGGCTGACGATGAGCGTGATTTCCATCCCAATACCCATCATCCAGGCGCGAACGCAGCCCGCCAGACCCAGCGTGGCGGCAATCATTAACGAGGTGCTGATCTCTTTGCGCAGCACGCGACCAACATCGCGAAGGTGGACTTCACCCAGCGCCATGGCGCGCACCAGCGTCGAGGTGATCTGCGTCCCGCTGTTTCCGCCGGTGCCAATCAGCAGCGGAATAAAGAACGCCAGCGCAATGGCGGATTCCAGCGCCTCTTCAAAATGCTGGATCACCGAGCTGGTATACGCTTCCGCGACAAACAGCAGCAGCAGCCAGACGGAGCGTTTCTTCCACAGGCTGAAGGCGCTGGTTTCCAGATAGGGCTTCTCCAGCGGCAGCGTCGCCCCCTGAAGCTGGGCATCTTCAGTAACGTCATCTTCCAGCAGATGGGCGATTTCACGCTCGGTAAGGCAGCCCACCAGCTTGCCGTGGGTCACCACCGGCACTACATCCGCACCCGCATGCGCCAGCAGCCCGGCGACATCCGCCCGCTCATCTTCCGGTTTGAGCTGAATAAAATCCGATATCATCAACCCCTTAACGGGCTGCACGGTGTCGGTGGCCTGCAACAATTTGCGTACGGCGATCAAACCCGCGAGGCGACCGTTATCTTCGATAAAAATATGCGACGGAATATCATCATCTTTTAATTTTTCAAAGAACTGCTCGCGTGCCAGAGCCACGCATAATGAAATATCAATAACGATAAAATCGGTATTCATATATTGCGCGATGGCGCTGTCATTGAAAGCCAGGTTTTGGTTGTGAATAGCGTAAGACATAGTAAATTCCCTTTGAATAATAAAATCTCTCAGGGGCGAGCAAGACAGGGCATGTCGGAAAGGAGATCCCCACGTCCTGGGTTCAGCACTGTACACCGTATCCCGCAAGGGAAGTTATACTGACAAAGCCTTGATTCGACAGTGCCTGTTTTACCCTGTGCCGGTTCTCTCGAACCCACCAGAGCGATAACGTTTATTTGTACAGGAGCCTCGCCATAACGAGATCGTTGTAAAACGAGAGGGATAATACGCTTATTTAAAACTGCTGCTGAGGAATTTTAATAATGTTGAAGAACGGTTTAAATGAATAGTATTAAACGCATGTTGAGGTTTTATTTAACTGTTTTCTTTTTAAATGGAGAATTCATTTGTTACCGGAGAGAGTAAAATGGCATGGCTGGACACGCTGCTGGATCATTTTGCGCATTATCCGACGCATCTGTTCGCGCTGCTCGTTGTTATGGCGTTGAGTAAATCGACGGTGCTGGTCTCCTCGGTGCTGCCGCCCGCATCGGTCATGCTGATGGCGGGGATCGCCGTCAGCCAGTCGAGTCTGCATCCCGGAATGACGTGGCTGGCGGTGGTGATGGGCGCTACGGCAGGTTCGGTGCTGAATTACCATATCGGCCAGCTGATGGGGCATACCCGGCTGGTGTCACGCCTCACCGCAAAACATGCCGATAAGATTCTGCGGGTACAGCATCAGCTGCAAAAGAACGGCGTAGTCGCGCTGTTCACGTCGCGTTTCCTGGCGGTGCTGCGTTATATCGTGCCGCTGGCGGCCGGCATGCTCAGGATGAGCGCGATGAAGGTTTACGTCGTTAGCCTGCTGTCAGCCTGCGCATGGGCGGCGCTGTATGTCGGCATCGTCACCGGCATCAGCATCTGAACGTATTCATCAGTTTGAGAAATGCTTCCCGAAAAAACGGTCACCAGTCTGTCACACTCAGCGTAACGATAAAAACGCATGAGGAAAAAGGGATGAGAAAAGCACTACTCGCTGTCGCCGTGGCAGGAACGCTTTCAGTGACGTTTGGGGCGCAGGCACAGGACACGCCGGATGGCTATCAGCTGGAACAGGTGCTCATCATGAGCCGCCACAACCTGCGCGCGCCGCTTGCCAATAACGGCAGCGTGCTGGAGCAGTCCACGCCCAAGCAGTGGCCGGAGTGGGACGTCCCGGGTGGACAGCTCACCACCAAAGGCGGCGTACTGGAAGTGTATATGGGTCACTATATGCGCGAGTGGCTGGCAGAGCAGGGAATGGTGAAGACGGGTGAATGCCCGCCAGCGGATACCGTCTATGCCTACGCCAACAGCCTCCAGCGCACCGTGGCGACCGCGCAGTTCTTTATCACCGGCGCGTTCCCCGGGTGCGATGTTCCTGTGCATCACCAGGAAAAAATGGGCACCATGGACCCCACCTTCAATCCGGTCATTACCAATAACTCCCCTGAGTTTCGCGAGAAAGCGCTGAAAGCGATGGAGACGGAACGGCAGAAAATGCAGCTGGATGAAAGCTACAAACTGCTGGAACAGCTGACAAACTACAGCGACTCGCCGTCCTGCAAGGAGAAAAAAGTCTGCTCCCTGACGGAGGCGAAAGATACGTTCAGCGCCGATTATGAAAAAGAGCCGGGCGTCTCCGGGCCGCTGAAGGTGGGTAACTCGCTGGTAGATGCTTTCACGCTACAGTATTACGAAGGCTTCCCGACAGACCAGGTTGCCTGGGGGGAAATCAAAACCGATCAGCAGTGGCGCGTGCTGTCGAAGCTGAAAAACGGCTATCAGGACTCGCTGTTTACGTCGACGGAGGTGGCGCAGAACGTGGCTAAACCGCTGGTGAAGTACATTGATAAAGCGCTGGTGACCGACCAGGCAAAAGCGCCAAAAATCACCCTGCTGGTAGGGCACGACTCTAACATCGCCTCGCTGCTGACCGCGCTGGACTTCAGGCCTTATCAGCTGCACGACCAGCAGGAAAGAACCCCGATTGGCGGTAAAATTGTCTTCCAGCGCTGGCATGATAAAAACACTAACCAGGAGCTGATGAAAATTGAGTATGTTTACCAGAGTTCAGATCAGCTGCGTAACGCCAGCGTACTGTCGCTGCAATCCCCTGCGCAGCGCGTGACGCTGGAGCTGAAGGGCTGTCCGGTGGATGGCAACGGCTTCTGTCCTGTCGATAAATTCAATGCGGTGATGGATAACGCGGCGAAATAGAAAATAACCCCCCGCGTGGGCGGGGGGAACGTTCAGACGTTTTTACGTTCGATGGTTTGCTCGCCCCAGAACAGCGAGTCTTTGTCGGTTTTTTTGAAGGCGCGAACCAGCACTTCATCGTTGCCTTCTTCCCAAATCTGTTCAGCCAGCTTTTCGTCATAATTGGCGACTTCAAAGATGGCTTCGGCAATCTCCGGAGAGGTATTGCGTAAACTTGCCCATTCGCCCACGTGGTGAGCTTTGGATTCTTGAGTTGGCATACTTGTCCTCCTGTTAGGTTAGCCGTTCAGTTTTTTGGCAAGACCCGCGACGTATTCACCCTGATAGCGGGCGATTGAAAGTTCTTCATTGCTTGGCTGACGTGAACCATCCCCACCGGCAATCGTTGTTGCGCCATAGGGCGTACCACCACGGACCTGGGAGACATCAAACAGTTCCTGCGCGCCGTAGCCAATCGGCACAATGACCATCCCATGATGCGCAAGCGTTGTCCAGGTGGAAGTGATCGTCTGCTCCTGGCCGCCGCCCGTGCCGGTAGAGCTGAACACGCTGGCCAGCTTGCCGTATAACGCGCCGGAGGCCCAGAGCCCGCCCGTCTGGTCGAGGAAGGTGCGCATCTGGCCGGACATATTGCCGAAGCGGGTCGGGGTGCCGAAGATAATGGCATCATAGTCCGCGAGCTCCTGCGGGGTGGCGACCGGGGCGTTTTGTGTTTTCCCCCCGGCTTTGGCGAAGGCTTCCGCCTGCATGGTTTCCGGTACGCGTTTAACCACGACCTCAACGCCGTCTACTCTGTTTGCGCCTTCTGCTACTGCGTGAGCCATGGTTTCAATGTGTCCATACATGGAATAATAGAGCACCAGAACTTTTGCCATTTTGCATCACTCCTCGTTGGTTTTTCTTACAGCGGATCGCTGCGTTCCTTTAAAGATATGACATCACAGCCAGACTGCAAAAATGAACGGCATTTCTTTGATATATAACAATATCTTTTCGTTACGTGCTTTGTAGCAAAATGAAACAACTTTCGCGGCGCGGATTTTTCAAAATATAAGAATGGCTTATGAATGACTTCCTCAATATTTCATACGAAAGGCTGAGATCATGTTGCAGAATATTACCTCTCGCTTGCCGGATAGCCGCATTACACTAAGCTTAGTTTCACGCGGCACAGATAAAGGCACTGTCCTTGAGCCGCGAGGTGAAAGAATCCTCTTTTACTGAATGCAATATGATGTCTAATGTTTCACACTCTGGAGGTTAGAGATGGCAAACCATCGTGGTGGTTCAGGTAATTTCGCTGAAGACCGTGAAAGAGCATCAGAAGCAGGTCGTAAAGGTGGCCAGTCTAGCGGGGGCAACTTTAAAAACGACCCTCAGCGCGCATCAGAGGCTGGTAAAAAAGGGGGTAAAAATAGCCACGGCAGCAACAAGTAGTACGCCGGGTTAACTCTCTGCCGCCGGGTTTCCCGGCGGTTTTTTTATGTCTGCTACATTGAACTGTCATCAAAGGCATCGCACACTACAGGATTGATTCTTCGTGCTGGTGTCCCATGTCCGTTTCCCGTTTTACCTTCTCCATTAAGCCTCAGGAAGCCATCCTGATTTTGATCACCATGTTCTGGGGCGGAACCTTTCTTGCCGTTCAGTACGCGGTCACGATGAGCGATCCGTTTTTCTTTGTAGGGCTGCGTTTTGCAACCGCTGCGGTTGCCGTGGCGCTTATTTCACTGAAAACCCTGCGCGGATTGACCCTGAGAGAGCTTAAAGCGGGTGTCGCCATTGGCGTGGCGATTGCCATGGGTTACAGCCTGCAAACGTGGGGGCTCCAGTCTATCTCCAGCAGTAAATCCGCCTTCATCACCGCCATGTACGTACCGCTGGTGCCGCTGTTGCAGTGGCTGTGCCTCGGCAGAATGCCGGGCCTGATGTCGTGCATTGGCATCGTGCTGGCGTTCATCGGCCTTATTTTATTAGCCGGGCCGGAAAATAATCTGCTGGCGCTGGGGCCGGTGGAGATCATCACTCTGGTGGGGGCCGTCGCCATTGCGGCAGAAATTATTCTGATTAGCGCCTGGGCAGGAAAAGTGGACGTCAAGCGGGTGACGGTGGTGCAGCTTGCCACCGCGTCGCTGGTGGCGTTCGCGACGATGGTGCCGGCAGGGGAGTCCGTCCCGCCGATGTCTACCGGGCTTATCGTCGTGGCGCTGGGGCTGGGCATTTTCAGCGCCATTATCCAGGTTACCATGAACTGGGCGCAGCGCAGCGTATCCCCGACACGGGCGACGGTCATTTACACCGGTGAACCGGTGTGGGCGGGTATTTTCGGGCGACTCGCCGGGGAGCGTCTGCCGCTGCTGGCGCTGGTAGGCGCGGCGTTAATTGTTCTCGGCGTGCTGGTGAGTGAGTTAAAGCTCAGAAAGCGTCGGAATGCGGTGAACGATTTAACGGCCGAATAAGCTTTTGATTGAAATAAAGGGCAGGTTTAACTACGATGTGTACGGATGAAAACCGTACACGATAAATGAAACCATGCCAGCACTCAAAAAACAGCGTATCGATCTTCGCCTGTCGGACGAAGACAAAACAATGATTGAAGAAGCGGCAGCGATGACCAACCAAACGATCACCCAGTTTATGGTGAACAGTGCGTCAGAGCGTGCTGCCGAAGTCATCGAACAGCATCGGCGTCTCGTATTAAACGAAGCCTCATGGAATGCCGTTATGGATGCCATCGACAATCCGCCAGAGCCAAATGAACGCCTGAAGCGAGCGGCGAAACGTCTTCGAAACATGGAGTGAAGCGTCGTGGCAAATCTCACGATCGAAATGTTATCAGAGGGAACCGATTACGATTTCGGCGATTTCGATTGTGGTGAACCCTCGCTAAATGCCTTCCTTACCGAGCACCTGGTACGTCAGCACGGCGGGCGTATTTTACGCGGCTACTTGCTTAAAGAACGCGACCATCCGCGTGTCCTGGGCTATTACACACTCTCGGGAAGTTGCTTTGAAAAAGCGATGCTTCCTTCAAAGACTCAGCAGCGCCGCATCCCATACAGCAACGTCCCCAGCGTGACGCTGGGGCGTCTGGCTGTCCATAAAGAACTACAGGGAAACGAGTGGGGAACAACGCTTGTCACACACGCTATGCGCGTTGTTTATCTGGCGTCGCAGGCTGTTGGCGTCCACGGAATTTTTGTGGATGCGCTTAACGAACGGGCCAAACGATTTTATCTGAAGCTGGGGTTTATCCCGTTGGCAGGTGAAAACAGCAGTTCGCTGTTCTTCCCCACGCAATCTATCGAACGACTGTTTGAGCAGGCGTGATCGCTCTTAAGGAACATGCACGTCGGGTAAGGCGTCGCCGTCACCCGACGTGTAGATTTCATGGATCCTGAGTCGCCACGGCGCCCTGCGGCGCGGCAGCCACCCGGCGGCTCAGCAGGGCGTTGAGCAGGATCGCGCCGAAGGTCGCCGTGCCAATCCCGCCCACCGTAAACCCGCCCAGCGTCAGGGCGAAATCACCCGCCCCCAGCACCAGTGTCACCGCCACCATGATCAGGTTACCGTTCTGGCTCAGATCAACATGATTCTGCACCCAGATACGTGCCCCCGCGACGGCAATAAGACCAAATACCACAATCGAGGCGCCGCCAATCACGGGTGCCGGGATGGTGTGGATCAATGCGCCGAATTTTGGGGAAAAGCCGAGCAGCATCGCCATCACCGCCGCCGCCACGAAGACCAGCGTCGAGTAGACTTTGGTCACTGCCATCACGCCGATGTTTTCCGCGTAGGTCGTCACGCCGCTGCCGCCGACCGAGCCGGAGAGCATGGTCGCCAGACCGTCTCCCACAAACGCCCGTCCCATATACGGGTCCATATTGCGGCCGGTCATTCCCGCTACGGCTTTCAAATGGCCCAGGTTTTCAGCCACCAGAATCACCGCGACAGGCGCGATGAGCATCATCGCCTGAGCGTTAAAGGTGGGCGAGGTTATGTGCGGCATGCCGAACCAGGCGGCCTGATGAATCAGTGTGAAATCAACCGGTTTGCCGAGGCCGAACACGTTCGCCAGCAGCGCGTAGACCAGACAGGCCGCAATCAGCCCGACCAGGATCAGCAGCCGCTGGATCATGCCGCGCGTAAAGACCGCCACCACGCCGATGCACAGCACCGTAATCACCGCCATCCAGCTTTCAAACGGTGAGCCGGAAACGCTCTTCACCGCAATCGGCGCGAGGTTCAGGCCTATCGCCATCACCACCGCCCCGGTGACGACGGGGGGCATCATCCGCTCGATCCAGCGTGTGCCGACTTTCATCACCACCAGACCGGTCAGGGTATAGACCAGCCCACAGGCGATAATGCCGCCGAGGGCCACGCTCAGGTTGGGATTAATACCCTGACCGTTAAACCCGGTCGCTGCAATGACCACTCCAACGAAGGCGGCGCTGGAGCCCAGATAGCTGGGCACACGCCCGCCGGTGACAAAAAAGAACAGCAGGGTACCCATACCCGACATCAAAATGGCGAGGTTAGGATCCAGCCCCATCAGCATGGGCATCAGCACCGTCGCACCAAACATCGCGACCGCATGCTGCACGCCCATCACCATTGTCTGCCCGAGCGGGAGCCTTTCATCCGGCGCGACCACGCCTTCTTCTGTGGAGGTCGATTTCAACTGCCAGTGGGGAAGTCCGAACATGATCTGTCTCCTGAATGCGGATTAACAGGCGGGTCGCATAAGTGCGTGATAGCCGCGGTCGAACCACACCAGCCCTTGCGGCGCCGGGTGGCGTACGATGGATACGATGTCGCAAAACAGAATGTCGTGAGTGCCAACGCTCACCACCTGGCTGATGCGGCAGTCGAACGAGGCCAGCGCATTTTCCAGACGCGGGCAGCCCGTGTCGCCTGTCTGCCAGCGGGCAGCGGCAAAGCGGTCCGCCATCGGCGTTTTCCCGCCAAACAGGTTGGATAAAGGCTCCTGTCCGGCACTCAGCGTGTTAACGCACAGGGTGCGGTTCTCGCTGAAAATCGGCCAGACCGACGCGCCGCGGTTCAGGCACACCAGCAGGGTAGGCGGGGAATCCGTGACGCTGCATACCGCGCTGGCGGTGAAGCCCGCCAGGCCTGCCGGGCCGTCGGTGGTAATGATATTGACCGCTGCGCCGACGCAGGCCATGGCATCACGGAACGTTTGTTGATCAAGGGTCGTCATGATGGCTCCTTATTTACGCCAGCCCGCAGGCGTCTTCGAAGGTCAGACGCGGTAAGCGCCCATAAACTTTGCGCATATCGCCATAGCCGATGTTAATCAGCAGATTGCTTTTAAGCAGCGTGCCCGTGAAAAAGGCCGCGTCCACTTTTTCCCGGTCAAAACCCGACATCGGCCCGGTGTCCAGCCCGAGCGCGCGGCAGGCGAAGATCAGGTACGCGGCCTGCATCGAGCTGTTGCGAAAGGCGGTCTCTTCCGCCAGCGCGGGGCTTGCGGTAAACCAGCTTCTGGCATCGCCGTGCGGGAACAGTTCAGGCAGGCGCTCATAAAACTCGCTGTCCCAGGCGACAATTGCCGTGACCGGGGCGGTGAGCGTTTTCTCAAGGTTGCCGCTGGAGAGCGCCGGGCGCAGCTTCTCTTTTCCTTCCGGGCTTCGCACAAACACTATGCGCGCCGGGGAACAGTTGGCGGACGTCGGCCCCCATTTCATCAGGTCATAAATCTCGCGCAGCGTCTCGTCACTGACCGGTATATCCAGCCAGCCGTTATGGGTACGTGCGCCGGTAAACAGCGTTTCCAGCGCGGCGGGCGTGATGGCTTCGCTCATTCAGGCTCCTTACAAAGCGGGTTCAGGGCTGTGCAGCAGGCTGGCAAGCCCGTTCAGCAGCAGAGTGTTGAAGATGTCCGGCGCGGTCACGTTGCAGGCATGCCCGCCCTGGCGCATGACCGTTTTGCGGGCGTGCGGGAGAGCGGCGTGCAGTTCAGCGGAGCAGACGGACGGCACCAGCAGATCGTCGGTGGAACAGATAATCTGTACGGGGCAGCGAACGCGTGCAGCGTGGCGGCTGAAATCGGCCTGTTTCAGGGCATGCAGCCTGCGCAGCAGATTGGCTTTGCCCTGAAAATGGGCCAGCGCCAGCGCGTGCTCGGCCTCCAGCCGCGGGGCGCGGGCGGCCATCCAGTCTGCCGGGTAGAGGAACAACGGCTGTGCCTCTACCCACGCCTGCGCGCCGCCCGCATGCAGCAGACGTTCGCGAACGTCAAAACAGCGGCGGGTATGGGCATTGAGGGTCAGCCAGCCGTTGACGCAGACCAGCGCGGTGAGGGCGTCGGGCTTATCGATGGCCAGCCGCAGGCCGACCAGCGCCCCCAGCGCGTGGCCGACCACGCAGTAACGGGCGATCCCGGCCTCGGCTAAAGCCAGCGCAAGCTCGTCGGCCATGTGTGCGAGGGTGTAGTCTTCCGGCAGGGTATCCGGGTTATTCCCCGTGCCCCGCTGGTCGTAGCACACCACCTGATACTCCTGCCCCAGCACGGCGAGCTGAGGCAGCCAGTAGCTCCCGCTGCCGCCGAGCCCGGCAATCAGTACCACCACGGGCGCGCCCGCAAAGGGGGGCGGGGAAATGGACAGTTTCATGGCGGCCTCACTTCGCGATGTGCGCAACGGTGGCAATTTCAACCAGCGCGTCCGGCTTTACCAGCCCGCACTGGATGCAAAACCGCGCCGGTTTATCGCCCGGGAAAAACTCCGCGTAGATTTCGTTAATCGCGGCGTAGTTTTTCCAGTCGGTGATAAAGATGCTGTTGAAGGTCACGTCCTCCATCGTACCACCCGCCGTTTCGATCACGGTTTTGATCGTCTCCAGCACGTGGCGGGTTTGCCCCTTTGGGTCGTTGATAAACACCACGTTGTTGTCTTTATCAAATGGCAGCGTGCCCGAGACATACACCACGCCGTCGGCGAGGGTGCCGGGAACGAAGGGGGCAATCGGAGTGCTGGTGCCCGGCGGAAAAATCACGGATTTCGGCATAGCGGTTCTCCTCATGCGATACGGGCGAGCGGGGGATCCAGCGCGTCGCAGAAATCATTGACGTTACTGACCCAGCCAAAAAAGGTTTCGATATTGAACAGGGCGGCTTTCTGGGCAAAATCCGGCCCGGCCTGATGGGTAGCGTCTTCCAGCACCACGCCAAAATACTCGAGGAAAAAGCCGTCGCGCAGGGTCGACTCCACGCAGACGTTGGTGGCAATGCCCGTAAAGACCAGATGACGAATGCCCCGGCTGCGCAGCAGGCTGTCGAGCGGGGTATTGAAAAAGCCGCTGTAGCGCGGTTTCGGCAGTACGATATCGCTGGCTTCCGGTACCAGCTCATCCACCAGCTGATAATCCCAGCCGCCTTTCGCCAGCAGCGTGCCCTGGAGTTCGGGCCGTTGGCGCATGGTTTTCAGGGCGTTGGATTTGTGAAAGTTGGGTGAGCCGGGACCGCCAGCCTCGACGTACTGGTCGTCCCAGCCGTTCTGGAACCAGACGATGAGCATGCCCGCAGCGCGCGCAGCGTGCACGGCGGTTTTAATGTTCTCGATCACCGGCTGCGTGGTGGAGACGTCAAACCCGGCCAGATCCAGATACCCGCCTTTACTGGCATAGGCGTTTTGCATATCCACCACGATCAGCGCGCTGCGCTGCGCGTCAAAGGTAATGGCTTCCGGGCGAGCGTTGAGGGTCGTCATTACGCCACCTCCTTCGTCACGGCAGGGATGTGGGCGCGACACTGCATCAGCGGCTGAATGCGCTCGCCGAAGGTTTCCACGCCGGTGAGAAAATCATCGAAGGTCAGCAGTACGCCTTCGGCGCCGGGCACGGCAGCCACTTCGTCGAGCATTCTGGCGACGCTGGCATACGAGCCAACCAGGGTGCCCATGTTGATATTGACGGCAGACGTCGGGTCGGCCATCTGGCGAACGTTGGTGTCCGCGCCGGAGCGGGTATCCTTCTGGCTCTGCTCGGTCAGCCAGCTCAGCGCTTCGTCATCCGCGCCGTCCTTGTATCGTTCCCATTTGGCGCGCGCGGCGTCATCGGTTTCGTCGGCAATCACCATAAACAGCACGTAGGAGCCCACGTCGCGCCCGGTTTTGTCGGCGGCCGCTTTCATGCGTGCCGCAGTGGGCGCGAAGGCGGCAGGGGTGTTAACGCCTTTACCGAAGCAGAAGTTGAAGTCGGCGTATTTCGAGGAAAATTCCATTCCCGCGTCGCTCTGCCCGGCGCAGATAACCTTCATCGGCACCGACGGCTGCGGGCTGACGCGGCAGTCGTTCATGGTGAAGAAATCGCCTTTGAAATCGCTTTTGCCGGTGCCCCACAGATCGCGCAGCACCTGCACATATTCAGTCAGGTAGTCGTAGCGACGGGAGAAGTAATCGTCCCCCGGCCAGATCCCCATCTGCTCGTACTCCGGCTTTTGCCAGCCGGTGACCAGGTTAACGCCAAAGCGCCCGCCGGAGATGGAGTCGATGGTGGAAGCCATCCGCGCCACGATCGCCGGGGGCAGGGTAAGGGTGGCGGCGGTGGCGTAGATCTGGATCCGCGAGGTGACCGCCGCCAGGCCCGCCATCAGGGTAAAGGACTCCAGGTTGTGGTCCCAGAATTCGGTCTTACCGCCGAAACCGCGCAGCTTGATCATCGAGAGCGCAAAGTCGAAATGGTAATGCTCCGCTTTCTGCACGATGGCTTTATTCAGCTCAAAGGTCGGCATGTATTGCGGGGCAGTGGTCGAGATAAGCCAGCCGTTGTTGCCGATCGGTACAAATACGCCAATTTTCATCACGAACCTCTCTTCATCTCTGTGTGGGTGAAAGTCAGACGTGGCGCTGCATCCTGCATATCCTGTTCAGCCTCGTGAAAAGGGTTTTGCAAAGGGGATGCCAGTTTTTAAAAGGGCTTTATTGTTAATGTGTTAACGCAAGGTTGGTGAATAGAGTGCAAATAAAGTGGACTAAATGGTCAAAATAGATGCACGCAAACAGGCAACGGTGCGCGATGGCGGTGCAGGGGCGGTAAGGGATTGGGGAGCGGGTCGTCCGCATTGAGCAAAAAGCAAAAATTAGTAATCGCTCTCGTTGCTGATGAGGGCCGCACCCGTGGCAGGATAAAAGGTGTTGTTATTCAATCTATCCAGGGTACAGATTCTCCAACATAAGTGTGTGTGTGCAGCAGCGGCAAGTCACCTTAACATCCTTTATCGTGATTAAAGTATTTACCTCTTACAGAATTCCATTCTCATCAACAAACAGACCCGGATAAAAACTGCTTTCGCCAATGCAGAATAAATCCCTTCGCTGATGCTCATGTAGCGCGACCAACCAGAATACAGGCTCGGTGGTATCAAGACGTCCACATACTTCGCTGAATATTTCATTCCACGATTTGCCAATCTTTTTGATCAGAAAATAAAACAATGGTGTGTAGTCTCGGCCATGCTTCTGTCCGCCATGTATTGACTCGCGCTTGGCCAGTAGTTCATCCCCGACTCTTTTACGATTACGTTCCCAGCAATATTCAGAACCTGGATTATTAGAATGGTGCCGCGTAGTCGTGTTGAGGCTGCAATACAGTTTACGAGGCTTATTCTGTTTATGAGTACGCATAATCCGATCCTGTGCATCCTTTATTCTATGAGTTAGTAACTCCTGCCGGAGCTAGATTTAATAGTTGGAGGCTGCATAAAAAATTGCCGTGTTTAAAGGTAATCTCATTTTGCTGAAATACCCTCCCATTGACAACAACTAAAAGCCCGCTGCTGGCTGTGAATTCAACGGTTCGGAGCAATCACCAGCTTGGACGTTCAGGTTGTTCTGTCCAATTTCAGGTAATGGGAGATTCACCATGTAAATATATTTCACAAATCCATGTATCATGTGTATGAATTGTTTTCATGACCTGTTTCTTCTATAATTTGTGCCAGGACATAAACATCAAACATAATTTAGGTCGCAAAGATATGTATAAATGCCTCAGGTTGCCTTTTGACAAAGTAAAAATCGACAGAATGTGTGATGAGAAAGGTAACAATGCCTCATACGTAAGAATCACCTACAATGAGTTCTACTATTATTTAAGTTACTACGATCTGAGACCAGTTACACCAAATTTTAATTCCATTGAATGCATTCCCAAAAACAGCGATCTTTATATCATTGTATATAAAATATCACCTAATAGCTATAGGATATGCTGGCTAGGAGATTGCGATTGCATCGAGTTCAGAATGATGGACACTGAAAGAAATCGTGGTAAATCTGCATCTTTAGCTGTATTGCTTGGTCTGATTTTATGTACACTTTCTATAGGTGCGTATTACTCATCTAGCACTGATATATTTGTATGTTATGTCCCATTTTTATTACTAAGTTTGTTTGGTTTTATCCTGACACTCCTTAATTTTTGTCATACATACTCAGATGAATTCATTCAATTTCGAGATTTGATGCGAAAAAACCTTATGCAAGAAAAAGATTTATTTACCTCTGTTACAAACTTATCAAAAAGTTGCCAGCATAAACAAGATTATGAGCTAAACCTAAGATTACCTAAGGAACTCAACCGAAGAATAGTTACAATAGACACTGTATACCGGGAGAGAAGAAAAGTAACTGTATACGAGCCCAATACTGGTTCAGATTTGTCTTATAGTACAAGTTACACAAAATGCATGGTGAATATGGTTTGTGATGGAGAAAAATTCACATTTGAGTATAAGGAGGCTTCAGGTGATCCAGCTCCATTTATTGCAAAGGGCGATAAAGCCAAACTATATTGGTATGGACCGGAACACGAAGTAATTCCTAGTGATCGCGAAGATATTACCTATGGAACACGACTTATCTGTTTACATAATATAACAACGGATAACTTTTATGAAAGTCGCATGTGTAATGAACCGGGTAATGTTTTCAAACTATCGCAGAAGGGAGGACGGGATATTTATAACCACTACTCGCAATGTTGATTAAAAAATCATCTATCATGCGATCCCACTAGATGCACTCCCAATAAGAGCTGGATGCAGCCATCGAGCCGCACCAGCCGTCTTTTCTTCACTCTTTTAATTCTCCGCAATCACTTGGACATACAGCATTTTATATCCACTGGGACTGATAACATATCAGTTCAAAAATATCCTATATAAAACAACTGCAACTAAACAAATAAATGCTGCTAGTGAGATTTTTCCAAGACCGGACTCGTATTTTAAAACCATAAAAACCATAAAAACCATAAAAACCAAAAGAAGAAAAGCCAGAGCAGGCAGTCTCCATACCACAAAAAACACCGTTAATTTTGGCATCATTGATTATACATCACTGATCCTTTCATTGTAATATCTGCTTTCTCGGGATGCTCAGACTGTTCTGTCTATATCCGCCAGGGCATGGGAGGCATTTAACGACGAAACTCCCGCAGCGTTAGCGAGGACAAAAAATGAGCTGCGACTTCAGCCATAATAATCCCCCATACTGCAAAACTGGGTTTTCTACCGTGGTGCTTCGTGGGCCAATTTTCTGGGATTCAGACCCGGAACGCGCCATTTCAGCAATATTTCAGACCAGTTTTGTTATAATCTAAAGCAGTCAGCACTCGATCTTCCAGGATAAGTATCGCCTGTGTCCTTTTCCGTGTCACCCTGACAAACAGGAAGTTCCGTCCATTTATGTAAAATAACAGCCGATACACCTTCAGAAATCACGGTAGTTGACCGGCTGCTATGAGCAGAGGAACGGAAATACAGGAAATGATGTAAGCGCTTTTCATGATACAGAGAAAGTAATTATGCCAAACGCATTAATTGACCAACGCTTTTACTGAACTGATACCACCCGTCAGACGATCCTGCCTGAATATTTGCGCAGGATCGTCTATCAGCATTGGGGAAGTATATTAGCGACTATCGCGTCTCGTGTTAAACCGCCTCTATATTGTACCCATCAGGATCAAGGATGAACGCGGCGTAATATCCAGGGTGATAATGGGGCCTGTAACCCGGCGCACCATTATCTTTTCCACCTGCCTGGAGGGCGACATGGTGGAATGCCTCAACATCCTCTTTGTTTTTTGCATTGAAGGCAAGATGCATTCGGGGTGTGGAGGGAGTTCCCTGTGTTAACCAGAACGCACCGCCAGGATCTTGCCCTTCATCGAGTTGGGCGGGACCAAAACCTACCGCCTTGCCCGGAAATTCAAGCCGGATAACATGACCAAGACTGGCAAGAACATTTGTGTAATATTACTTACTGTCTTCAAGATTTATGACGTTGAATCCGGTGTAGTCAATCATTTTTTACTCTCGTCAGCAAAGAAGAATAACAGTAAAACATTAAACCATCGGGTGAGGTTGGATTTGGTATAAGAATTGGTGATTGCGTCTGTTCTTTACCTGTGTGAAACGATCTCTCCCAGAGCTGGTATGTTTGTTCTCTATTGATTCTCGCGCTGATATTTGTAAGGTCCACTCCTGACACGATGCAGCCAGCACCGAAGGTCCGCTGTGAGCGAAAATCGGACGTTATATACACATCCCCATTATCTTGAGTATGCTCCGCTGTGACTCTGTTTCGAAAACGATGTCGCTGATGTATTGCATTCCCTGCTTTTTATAGAATCTATGAGCATGTTCGTTTTGCTCGAGAACCTCCAACCATAAAAATTTTTTTCCATCACTTCGGGCAAGATCTATGAATTTTTTAAACATTAATTGACCGTAATGCTGATTCGTTTTAGTTGGGGCAAGGTAGAGTTTGTCAAGAAGAACACCACTAATATCTGTATTAGGGATAGTCGCTTGCCATGTCAGCTTCGCAAAACTAATCGGCTGATCTATTTCCGCTATATACCAGCTTATGTTTTGTCATTAATATTCTGCTCAATAACAGGAAGAGAATATTCACATTCCAAATAATTATACAATCCTGATTCTGACTGCCACATATGCTTAAAGTGCGCTGGATAGATGCGATAGCCAAGCTCTTTTAGTAATACTGAATCGGCTAATGTTGCTTGTCGTATGACTAAAGGCATGGGAAAAGCCCTTACTTAACGAGAAAAAAGTGATATCAAATTTGTAATATAAGTGGGCTGTTAAGTCTACCTGTCCGTACATTTTCCTTTTTGATTTGGTGCAGCCCCGCTCCCCAAAATGTCGAGAGAAAGCAGGGCATTTGCTATGCTATGGCAAACCAATAAGGAGAGCGAAAATGACACAAGGCGCAGTGAAAACACCCGGTAAACGTTCGCAGGCGGTGAGCGCCAAGAAACAGGCGATCCTCAGCGCTGCGCTGGAGACATTTTCGCAGTTTGGTATTCACGGTACGCGCCTTGAGCAGGTGGCGGAGCAGGCCGGGGTGTCCAAAACCAATCTGCTCTACTACTACCCGTCAAAAGAGGCGCTCTATATCGCGGTGATGCAGCAGATCCTCGATATCTGGCTGGCACCTCTCAAGGCGTTTCGCGAAGAGCTGGCCCCGCTGGTGGCGATAGAGGAGTACATACGCCTGAAGCTGGAGGTATCGCGTGATTACCCGCAGGCATCAAGGCTGTTCTGCCTGGAGATGTTGCAGGGCGCGCCGCTGTTGCAGGCGGAGCTGACGGGAGATCTAAAGCAGCTGGTGGACGATAAATCGGCCATTATTGCCGGATGGGTCGCCAGCGGAAAGCTGGCCCCGGTCGATCCGCATCATCTGATCTTTATGATTTGGGCCTCCACCCAGCATTACGCTGACTTTGCGGCCCAGGTTGAAGCGGTGACCGGTAAAACGCTCCAGGACGAGGCGTTTTTCCAGAGTACGCTGGATAACGTGCAGCGGATGATTATTGAAGGGATCCGTGTGCGTTAATCAGCCGGTTGGAAAGGGCAGCTTAAATTGCCCTCTTCACACTGCATCAACGAGGCCAGAAAGGCTTCGCGCTCCGCTGTTTTCTCCGTCAGGCACTGGTTGATAATCATCGGCTGAATAGTGCCACCTTCGGTTCCTGAACCCATCAATTTACAGTCTGCGTCACGCAGGGCGATCCACGCCTGCTGCGCCTTTTTTAGCAGGTCGCGCTGAGGGGCTGCCGCGCGTTTGATGGCGGCCTGGTACGTCTGGTTGAGCTTTTTATCCGCAGCCTGGTACTGCTCTGCCGCACAGGCACTGAGTTCTGTCTGGGTGGTCGCTTTGTCGCACTCGTCGGCCAGCGCGCTGGCGCTGAGCAGCAGTGCTGCGCCTGCGATAAGATATCGTTTCATACACTCCCCAATAAAATAAGGCTCCGTCTCCGGAGCCTTATTAGCACAGCGTTAGCCGATTGTCATCAGGCTGGCGTTACCCCCCGCCGCCGCGGTGTTGACGCTGAGCGAGCGCTCAACGTACAGACGCTCCAGCAGCAGGTTGGTTTCCCCGCGCGCAAAGCCCTGCACGGAAACGATGGCACCGCTGCGGGCCGCAACCTGCTCGCACAGTTCGCGCAGCTGGTCGGAATCACCGTGGTAGATCACCGCGTCAAACGGCTGGGTCAGCAGGGCATCGGCCTTCGCAAAGCGAATGCGGGCCGAGACCGCTTTTGGCAACTGTTTGGCGAGGTCGCGATGCAGGGCATCTTCCGGCCACAGCACCTCACAGCCCGTTGCCGTTGCGGCTGCCAGCTGCACCAGCGCATCCTGCTCGTTATCCGCCACGCACAGCACACGCTCGCGCGGCATCAGCGTCCAGGTGTTGCGCTCACCGGTTGGACCCGGCAGCAGACGCTGTGTTCCCGCCTGCGCCAGCTCGCCGTACTGCTGTGCAATCGCATGCAGCTCGGGACGATTTTCAGCCCACTTAATCAGCGCGTCCAGCGGCTGGGTCAGCACGGCTTTCACCTGCGCATCCACCGGATATTCCGCGTCCTGACGCGCCAGCGTCACGCCCAGCGCATTTTCCGGACGGTTTGCCAGCAGACGGTACAGATAGAGCGGACCGCCCGCTTTCGGGCCGGTGCCGGAGAGACCTTCACCGCCGAATGGCTGCACGCCCACGACCGCGCCAACCATGTTGCGGTTGACGTACAGGTTGCCAACTTTAGCATTGCCGGTCACCTGGGCAATGGTTTCGTCGATACGGGTATGCACGCCAAGCGTCAGGCCGTAACCCGAGGCGTTGATCTGATCGATCAGCTCGTTGAGGTTGTTACGGTTGTAGCGCACCACGTGCAGTACCGGGCCGAAGACCTCTTTTTTCAGCTCGTCGAAGCTTGCCAGCTCAATCAGCGTTGGCGGCACGAAGGTGCCGGTCTGCCACTCGCGGGCATCTTCGCTGTTCTCGCGCACCGCCTGGAACACCGGACGGCCTTTTGCACGCATGGTCTGAATGTGGTTTTCAATGTTGGCTTTGGCTTCCGCGTCGATCACCGGCCCGATGTCGGTAGTGAGACGGCCCGGGTTGCCCATGCGGCATTCCGCCATCGCACCGCGCAGCATCTTCAGCGTGTGGTCAGCCACGTCATCCTGTAAGCACAGTACGCGCAGGGCGGAACAGCGTTGGCCCGCGCTGTCGAAGGCAGAAGCCAGCACGTCAACGACGACCTGCTCGGTGAGTGCGGAGGAGTCCACGATCATGGCGTTCATGCCGCCGGTTTCAGCGATCAGCGGGGTAGGACGGCCCTGCGCATCCAGACGGGTGGCGATGTTGCGTTGTAGCAGGGAGGCCACTTCGGTAGAACCGGTAAACATCACGCCGCGTACGCGGTTATCGGAGGTCAGTTTGGCCCCGACCGTTTCACCGCGCCCTGGCAGCAGCTGCACCACGCCCGCCGGTACGCCCGCTTCCAGCAGAATGTTAATGCCCTGGGCGGCAATCAGCGGGGTCTGCTCTGCCGGTTTTGCCAGCACGCTGTTGCCTGCGGCCAGCGCTGCGGCAATCTGGCCGGTGAAGATCGCCAGCGGGAAGTTCCACGGGCTGATACACACCACCGGGCCGAGCGGACGGTGGGTTTCGTTGTCGAAATCATCGCGCACCTGACCCGCGTAGTAGTGCAGGAAGTCGACCGCCTCGCGCACTTCGGCGATGGCGTTGCTGAAGGTTTTACCCGCTTCACGCACCAGAATGCCGATAAGCTGCTGCATCTGATCTTCTATCAGCACCGCCGCGCGTTCCAGAATGGCGGCACGCTCCTGCGGCGGGGTGGCAAACCAGATTGGCGCATTGTTCACCGCGCTCTCCAGGGCCTGCTCCACTTCCGCTTCCGTGGCTTCGCGCACGTAGCCGACAATATCCTTCGGCTCTGCCGGGTTGATCACCGGCTGCATTTCACCGTCCTCAACGGACTGCTCAAGGATCGGTTTAGCCTGCCACTTCTGCAATGCGCTGTTAAGCAGGGCGGAAGAGAGCGACGCCAGACGGTGTTCGTTGGCGAGATCCAGACCCGCCGAGTTGACGCGACCTGCACCATACAGCTCGCGCGGCAGGGCAATCTTCGGATGCGGCAGACCAATCTGGCCTTCCTGCGCCGCCAGCTTCTCAACGGCCTGCACCGGATCGGCCACCAGTTCGTCCAGCGGCAGGGTGGTGTCGGCGATGCGGTTAACGAAGGAGGTGTTCGCCCCGTTCTCCAGCAGACGGCGCACCAGGTAGGCCAGCAGGGTTTCGTGGGTACCTACCGGGGCATAGATTCGGCACGGACGGTTCAGCTTGCCGTCGGCCACTTTACCGGTCACCTGCTCGTACAGCGGTTCACCCATGCCGTGCAGGCACTGGAACTCGTACTGGCCCGGATAGTAGTTCTGACCCGCCAGGCTGTAGATCGCCGCCAGGGTGTGGGCGTTGTGGGTGGCGAACTGCGGATAAATCAGGTTCGGCACGCCGAGCAGTTTTTTCGCGCAGGCGAGGTAAGAGACGTCGGTATAGACCTTGCGGGTATAGACCGGATAGCCTTCCAGACCTTCCATCTGGGCGCGTTTGATTTCGCTGTCCCAGTAGGCGCCCTTCACCAGACGGATCATCAGGCGGCGACGGCTGCGGCTGGCCAGGTCAATCAGGTAGTCAATGACGAACGGACAGCGTTTCTGGTAGGCCTGGATAACGAAACCAATCCCGTTCCAGCCCGCCAGCTCCGGCTCGAAGCACAGTTTTTCCAGCAGGTCGAGGGAGATCTCCAGACGGTCCGCCTCTTCGGCGTCGATGTTAATGCCGATGTCATACTGGCGCGCCAGCAGGGTCAGGGACTTCAGGCGCGGGTAGAGCTCTTCCATTACCCGATCGTACTGCGCACGGCTGTAGCGCGGGTGCAGGGCGGAAAGCTTGATAGAGATGCCCGGACCTTCATAAATACCGCGACCGTTGGACGCTTTACCGATGGCGTGGATCGCCTGCTGGTAAGAGACCATGTAGGCCTGCGCGTCGGCGGCGGTCAGCGCCGCTTCGCCCAGCATGTCGTAGGAGTAGCGGAAGCCTTTGTCTTCCAGCTTGCGGGCGTTCGCCAGCGCTTCGGCAATGGTTTCCCCGGTGACGAACTGCTCGCCCATCAGGCGCATCGCCATGTCCACGCCCTTGCGGATCAGCGGCTCGCCGCTCTTGCCGATGATGCGGTTCAGAGAGCGCGACAGGTTGGCTTCGTTATGGGTGGAGACCAGCTTGCCGGTAAACAGCAGGCCCCAGGTGGCGGCGTTAACGAACAGGGACGGACTGCGGCCAATGTGGGAGTGCCAGTTGCCGTTGCTGATTTTGTCGCGGATCAGGGCATCGCGGGTGGCTTTATCCGGAATACGCAGCAGCGCTTCCGCCAGACACATCAGCGCCACGCCTTCCTGCGAGGAGAGGGAAAACTCCTGCAGCAGACCCTGCACCATACCGGCGCGTCCGCTGGCGGTTTTCTGATTACGCAGCTTGTCGGCGAGCTGATACGCCAGGCTGTGCGCCTGAGCGGCAACGGCTTCCGGCAGGCGCGCCTGCTCCAGCAGCATCGGCACGGCGTCGGTTTCGGCACGGCGGTAGGCGCTGGTAATGGCGGCGCGGCTGACGGACTGCGGCAGGATCTGCTCGGCAAATTCGAGGAACGGCTGGTGGTTCTCCTCAACGGCCGTCGCGGCTTCTTCGCTTTCGTTCGCTGCGCCCGCCAGCAGGGCAGGCAGCTCCGGCAGACCTTCTTCACTCTCCAGTCTTTCCAGATAGTTAAAAATCGCCTGCTTGATTAACCAGTGCGGTGTGCGGTCGATGCGGGTCGCAGCGGTTTTAATCCGTTCGCGGGTAGCGTCATCCAGCTTAACCCCCATGGTGGTCATCCCCATGCCAAAACTCCTGTTGTTCTGTAATAGCGTTCTGTTGATAGCGTGAAATATCCACCATGTTGCAACTTTGTGCAACCGTGTTAAATGTGACCTGGTCTGCAAGCTGGAAAATGAATGGATTGTTAACGATTAGTTAGCTGTGAAAAAGAACGTGCGGCCGTTTCTGAGCCCAGTTTTTATGCGGTCCTTAACACTTTTTAAAGGTGCAACCCGTAAAAGCGTGAGCGAGTGCAACCTATAGGAAAGACGTATAAAACCAGTGATGAAATTCATGTAAATGCAGTGTTAAATCGTTTGTCAGTGGGATGCGTATACGGCAGGATAGCGCGCCCAACGGAAACACATACACACATCACTACGTTCCGGTGATGACATAACAAGGCAACCCGGACGGTTGTCGCTCGACATTTTGGAGAATTTGAATGGCTATTAGCACACCGATGCTGGTGACATTTCTCGTTTATATTTTTGGCATGATCCTGATAGGGTTTTTGGCATGGCGTTCCACTAAAAACTTTGACGACTACATCCTCGGCGGGCGCAGCTTAGGCCCGATGGTCACCGCACTCTCTGCGGGCGCTTCCGACATGAGCGGCTGGCTGCTGATGGGGCTGCCGGGCGCGATTTTCATCTCCGGTATCTCCGAAAGCTGGATCGCCATCGGCCTGACCGTTGGCGCATGGATCAACTGGAAGCTGGTAGCAGGCCGTCTGCGTGTGCATACCGAAGCCAACAACAACGCCCTGACGCTGCCGGACTACTTCACCGGACGCTTTGAAGATAACAGCCGTATCCTGCGCATTATCTCTGCGGTGGTGATCCTGCTGTTCTTCACCATCTACTGTGCTTCCGGCATCGTGGCGGGCGCGCGTCTGTTCGAAAGTACTTTCGGCATGAGCTATGAAACCGCCCTGTGGGCCGGTGCGGCCGCGACCATCCTCTATACCTTCGTGGGCGGATTCCTGGCGGTAAGCTGGACCGACACCGTGCAGGCGAGCCTGATGATCTTCGCCCTGATCCTGACTCCGGTGATTGTCATTTTCACCGTCGGCGGCTTTGGCGAATCGCTGGAAGTGATCAAGCAGAAGAGCATCGAAAACGTCGATATGCTGAAAGGGCTGAACTTTGTCGCCATCGTCTCCCTGATGGGCTGGGGCCTGGGCTACTTCGGCCAGCCGCACATTCTGGCGCGTTTCATGGCGGCGGATTCTCACCATACCATCGTTCACGCGCGTCGCATCAGCATGACGTGGATGATTCTGTGTCTGGCGGGCGCGTGCGCGGTTGGCTTCTTCGGCATTGCGTACTTTAACAACAACCCGGCGCAGGCGGGCGCGGTGAACCAGAACGCCGAGCGCGTGTTCATCGAACTGGCGCAGATTCTGTTTAACCCTTGGATTGCCGGTATTCTGCTCTCCGCGATCCTGGCTGCGGTGATGTCCACCCTGAGCTGTCAGCTGCTGGTGTGCTCCAGCGCCATCACCGAAGACCTCTACAAAGCGTTCCTGCGTAAGGGCGCGAGCCAGAAAGAGCTGGTGTGGGTAGGGCGTTTTATGGTGCTGCTGGTTGCGCTGGTGGCGATTGCGCTGGCAGCAAACCCGGAAAACCGCGTGCTGGGGCTGGTGAGCTACGCGTGGGCGGGCTTCGGTGCCGCGTTTGGGCCGGTAGTCCTGTTCTCCGTCATGTGGTCACGCATGACCCGCAACGGCGCGCTGGCGGGGATGATTATTGGTGCGGTTACCGTTATCGTCTGGAAACAGTTCGCCTGGCTGGGCCTGTACGAAATCATTCCTGGCTTCATCTTCGGCAGCATCGGTATCGTGGTCTTCAGCCTGCTGGGTAAAGCACCGTCTGCCTCCATGCAGAAACGCTTTGCGGAAGCCGACGCGCACTACCACACTGCGCCGCCGACTAAGCTTCAGGCTGAGTAATCTCCCCTCACCCTAACCCTCTCCCCGGTGGGGAGAGGGGATAGTCCTTTCACCTATGTGAGTCTTCATCAATGAGAATTAAAACAGGGTTAATGGTGGCAGCATTCGTGATGCTGGCGGGCTGTAACGCACCCGCGCAGCACGTGCCGGTGGAAACCTGCAAAGCGGATAACCAGATGCAGCAGACCACGCTCTATTTTGGCTTGAATCGCCCGGCAGGGGCGCAGATTACCGGCAGCGAGTGGCAGCAGTTTGTTGACCAGGACGTGACGCCGCGTTTTCGCGATGGCTTAACGGTGTTTGATGCCCGTGGTCAGTGGCTGGGTAACGACGGCAAGGTGGCGCGCGAGCCGAGCAAGGCGCTGATGCTGATCCACGGGAAAGATGCGCAGAGTGAGAAGAATATTGAAGCGTTGCGCGGGATCTATAAGTCACGCTTCGCGCAGGAGTCGGTGATGCGGGTTGACCAGCCGGTGTGCGTGCAGTTTTAATGAAAAACGGCGGGAAATCCCGCCGTTGTAGTATCGTAGGCCCGTGCAAGCGAAGCGCCGCCGGGCATTAACCGCACAAAACTTACAACACCAACCCCGCAAAGCTCGCCGAAAGCAGGCTCACCAGCGTCGCGCCGTACACCAGACGCAAACCAAACCGCGACACCACGTTGCCCTGCTGCTCGTTCAGACCTTTTATTGCCCCCGCCACAATGCCAATGGAAGCAAAGTTAGCGAACGACACCAGGAACACGGACAAAATACCCAGCCCGCGAGGTGACATT
Organism: Enterobacter cloacae complex sp. 677-3DZ2D5B; assembly: GCF_004136695.1. Lineage (NCBI taxonomy): Bacteria > Pseudomonadati > Pseudomonadota > Gammaproteobacteria > Enterobacterales > Enterobacteriaceae > Enterobacter > Enterobacter cloacae complex sp. 677-3DZ2D5B. Next base: position 500,375 of record NZ_QFLS01000001.1, read on the forward strand.
TGATGGGCAATTTTTTGCAGCTCGATCATCGCCACAAATTCATTCGCCACCAGTTTAGTTGCCATAATGCTCCCCGCGTTTAAGGCATCGCTCAACGGAATACCAATAAGCCACGCCAGCGGATAAAACACATAACCCAGAATCTGCTGGAAGCTCATGCCAAATATGCTGGAGAAGAGGGCGTTAACGGCGCTAATAAGGGCGATAAAACCAATCAGCATCGCCAGAATAATCATTGCCACCTTAAAACCGGCCAGAATATACTCGCCCAGCATTTCAAAGAAGCTCTGGGATTCGTGCAGTTTTTCCAGCTTGATATCCGGCTCCGCTTCCGGGCGGGTCGGGTTAATGACCGAAAGAATAATAAAGGTGCTGAACATGTTCAGGATCAGCGCCGCGACGACAAATTTGGCGTCGAGCATGGTCATATAGGCCCCGACAATCGACAGCGACACCGTCGACATAGCCGTGGCAGCCATCGTAAACAGACGACGTGAGGAGAGATCCCCGAGTACGCCCTTGTAGGCAATAAAGTTTTCCGACTGACCGAGGATCAGCGAGCTCACCGCGTTGAAGGATTCCAGCTTGCCCATGCCGTTCAGTTTTGACAGCAGCGTCCCGATCACCCGAATAAAGATCGGCAGAATGCGCCAGTGCTGAAGAATACCGATCAACGCTGAGATAAAAATAATGGGGCAGAGCACGCCAAGGAAAATAAACGCCAGCCCTTTTTCACCCATCCCGCCAAAGACAAAATTCGTCCCTTCGGCAGCGAATTTAAGCAGCGACTCAAAGAAACCGGAGACGTATTTAATAATAAACAGACCGCTTTCTGCATGCAGGAAAAAGAACGCCAGCGCAATTTCAATCACGATCAGCTGTAAAACGAAACGAATACGAACTTTTCGGCGGTCGAAACTCACCAGCCAGGCAAGCGCAAGAATAATCACCAGCGCCAGCAGGAAATGGACAATTTTAAACATGGTTTATTTTCAGTTGGTTTTCGAGGTGGACATTTAGCCACAGCCCCGGTTAACCGTAAATGGGTATTTTCGTTATACCTTATAAACGCAACGGTTACTCAGGCAATTATTACTCCGCAATGCGTTTACATCTGGTCATCAAAACGCAACACATTTCGCTTGTTTTTCTTGTTGCCGTAATGATAATCACTATCACAAGAATTTACCTTTCTTTGCATCAGTTGACCGCGATAAACATTTAAGGTGTCGGCATGTTTGTTCCTTTTCTCATTATGTTACGTGAAGGCCTTGAAGCGGCCCTGATTGTTAGCCTTATCGCCAGTTATCTGAAGCGTACCCAGCGCGGACGCTGGATTGGCGTGATGTGGGTTGGCGTTTTCCTTGCCGCGGCGCTCTGCCTGGGGCTGGGTATTCTTATCAACGAAACCACCGGTGAATTTCCGCAGAAAGAGCAGGAGCTGTTTGAAGGCATTGTTGCCGTAATAGCGGTGGTGATCCTCACCTGGATGGTGTTCTGGATGCGCAAAGTTTCCCGTAACGTGAAGGTACAGCTTGAGCAGGCGGTGGATAACGCTCTGCAAAAAGGCAACCACCACGGCTGGGCGCTGATCATGATGGTCTTTTTCGCCGTGGCGCGTGAAGGCCTGGAGTCCGTGTTCTTCCTGCTCGCGGCTTTTCAGCAGGACGTGGGCATCTGGCCGCCGCTGGGCGCGATGCTCGGGCTGGCCACGGCGGTTGTGCTTGGCTTCCTGCTCTACTGGGGCGGCATTCGTCTTAACCTGGGCGCGTTCTTCAAGTGGACCAGCCTGTTTATTCTGCTGGTGGCCGCGGGACTGGCGGCAGGGGCGATCCGCGCCTTCCACGAAGCGGGCCTGTGGAACCACTTCCAGGACGTGGCGTTCGATCTCAGCAACGTCCTGTCGACCCATTCACTGACCGGTACCCTGCTCGAAGGGATCTTCGGCTACCAGGAAACGCCGAGCGTCAGCGAAGTGGCGATGTACTTTATCTATCTGGTTCCGGCGCTGATCCTGTTCGCTATGCCGCCACGTACCGGCTCGCAGACGTCGCGCGTTGCGCCGTAAGTGCTGTTTTAGTTACAACATACTTTTAAAGGGAAGAGTCATGGCCATTCAGTTCCGTCGTAGTGCGTTATGCGCAGGCATCGCCGCGCTGTTCGTGTCTGCCTTCGCCGCTCAGGCAGCAGATATTCCGCAGGTCAAAGTCACCGTCAACGATAAACAGTGTGAGCCGATGACCATCACGGTTAACAGCGGTAAAACCCAGTTTATTATTCAGAACCACAGCCAGAAGGCGCTGGAGTGGGAAATCCTGAAAGGCGTGATGGTGGTGGAAGAGCGCGAGAATATCGCGCCGGGCTTCAGCCAGAAGATGACCGCAAATCTTCAGCCCGGGGAATATGACATGACCTGCGGCCTGCTGACTAACCCGAAAGGTAAGCTGATCGTCAAAGGCGCAGCGACGGCGGACGCGGCCAAAGGCACGGCGCTGCTGAGTCTCGGCGACGCTATTACCGCCTATAAAGCCTACGTCACCAAAGAGACGGCGGACCTGGTGGCAGGCACCAAAGCCTTTACCGACGCGGTGAAAGCGGGCGATATCGAAAAAGCGAAATCCCTGTATGCGCCTACACGTCAGCACTACGAGCGCATCGAGCCGATTGCCGAGCTGTTCTCTGACCTCGATGGCAGCATTGACGCCCGTGAAGACGACTACGAGCAGAAGGCCGCCGATTCGAAATTCACCGGCTTCCACCGTCTGGAAAAAGCCCTGTTTGGCGATAACTCCACCAGGGGGATGGAGAAATACGCCGAGCAGCTCAACAGCGACGTGCTGGAGCTGCAAAAACGCATCAGCGAGCTGGCATTCCCACCGTCGAAAGTGGTGGGTGGCGCAGCGGGTCTGATTGAAGAAGTAGCCGCCAGCAAAATCAGCGGTGAAGAAGATCGTTACAGCCACACCGACCTGTGGGACTTCCAGGCAAACGTCGACGGCGCACAGAAAATTGTCGATCTGCTGCGGCCACAGTTGCAAAAAGAGAACGGCGAACTGCTGGCGAAAGTGGATGCCAATTTTAAGAAAGTTGACGCTATCCTGGCGAAATACCGCACCAAAGACGGGTTCGAAACCTACGACAAGCTGACCGATGCTGATCGTAACGCGCTGAAAGGCCCGATTACGACGCTGGCGGAAGATCTCTCCCTGCTGCGTGGCGTACTGGGTCTGGATTAAGCGATGAACGAGCATGACGAGTACGACGTGGCGGAACCTTCCCGACGTCGGTTGTTAAAAGGGGTAGGGGCGCTGGGCGGCGCGTTTGCCCTGGCGGGCGGCTGTCCGGTGGCGCATGCGGCAAAACCGCAAAGCGCCCCCGGCACGCTCTCCCCGGACGCGCGTATGGAAACGCAGCCGTTTTATGGTGAGCACCAGGCGGGGATCCTGACGCCGCAGCAGGCCTCGATGATGCTGGTGGCTTTCGATTCGCTGGCGAGTGATAAGGCCGACCTTGAGCGTCTGTTCAGGCTATTAACCACGCGCATTGCCTTCCTCACCGCCGGCGGTCCGGCACCGGAAACACCGAATCCGCGCCTGCCGCCGATGGATTCCGGGATCCTCGGGGCGTTTATCGCTCCCGATAATCTGACCATCACCGTGTCGGTGGGGGAATCACTATTTGATGATCGCTACGGTCTGGCGAAGCAGAAGCCGAAAGCGCTGCAAAAAATGACGCGATTCCCGAATGATTCTCTCGACGCGGCGCTGTGCCACGGCGATCTGCTGTTGCAGATCTGCGCTAATACCCAGGATACGGTGATCCACGCCCTGCGCGATATTATCAAGCACACCCCGGATCTGCTGAGCGTGCGCTGGAAGCGGGAAGGTTTTATCTCTGACCACGCCGCGCGCAGTAAAGGGAAAGAGACGCCGGTCAACCTGCTGGGCTTCAAAGACGGTACCGCCAACCCGGACAGCAGCAATACCGCGTTGATGAACAAGGTGGTCTGGGTGACGGCGGATCAGGGCGAACCGGCCTGGGCGGTGGGCGGCAGCTATCAGGCGGTGCGTATCATTCAGTTTCACGTGGAGTTCTGGGACCGCACGCCGCTGAAAGAGCAGCAGACTATCTTCGGCCGCGATAAGCAAACCGGCGCACCGCTCGGCATGAAGCTCGAGCACGATGAACCCGACTACGCCCGCGATCCGAACGGGGATGTCATCGCGCTGGACAGCCATATTCGCCTCGCCAATCCTCGCACCAAAGAGACGCAATCCAGCCTGATGATGCGCAGGGGTTACAGCTACTCGCTGGGGGTGACCAACTCCGGGCAGCTTGATATGGGACTGCTTTTTGTCTGCTATCAGCACGATCTGGAGAAGGGATTCCTCACCGTGCAGAAGCGGCTCAACGGCGAAGCGCTGGAAGAGTACATTAAGCCCATCGGCGGCGGCTATTTCTTTGCCCTGCCCGGCACGCGTGACGCGAACGCCTGGCTCGCTCAGGGTCTCATAGAAGCCTGATAATCGTCCCCGCGACAGTTCGCGGGGACATTATTTTTTTCCCAGACTATCTTATTGTTATATTTCTGTAATATTTCTATATAAGACTGATTTTCCATGTAGGGGCAGTCCGAAAAGTTGCATTCAGGTAAAATAAATGTTGCATTTATGATAATTCCTGATGTACTTAAGAGAAGACAGCGGTAGTTCCCGGCAGTGATGTTAACTCACTATGGAGATCGCGAATGGTTGCGTCCTGTACTGGACAAGGTAAACACATCAACCGCAGTACCCGGCGCGGAGGCTCAGACTCCGGCAGCGATTTCTTCACCACCAAATTCTCTCCTTCACCTCAACAACCTTTTTCTACCGACGTGCATAACGGTGCGCGTAGCCGTTGTATATCGTCATCCGGTAATGCAAGCAATGGCTTACAAGGAAGCCAACCCTCTGATGTTCGTGCGCATAATCGTGCCGATGCTGGCGCGTGTGATGAATACCAACAACTCAAGGTGCTATCCATGGGAAGACAGAAAGCAGTGATCAAAGCTCGTCGCGAAGCAAAACGTGTGCTGAGACGGGATTCACGTAGTCATAAACAGCGTGAAGAAGAATCGGTCACCTCGCTTGTGCAGATGAGCGGCGTAGAATCCATTGGCATGGCGCGGGACAGCCGCGATGCATCGCCAATTGTGGCGCGAAATGAAGCTCAGGCGCACTACCTGAATGCTATCGAGAGTAAACAGCTCATCTTTGCAACCGGGGAAGCCGGATGCGGGAAAACCTGGATCAGCGCCGCCAAAGCGGCGGAGGCGCTGATTCATAAGGACGTGGAAAGGATCATCGTTACCCGTCCGGTACTGCAAGCGGATGAAGATCTGGGCTTCCTGCCCGGCGATATTTCCGAGAAGTTTGCCCCGTACTTCAGGCCCGTCTATGACGTGCTGGTGAAGCGGTTGGGCGCTTCCTTTATGCAGTACTGCCTGCGACCAGAGATTGGCAAGGTGGAAATCGCGCCGTTCGCCTATATGCGCGGACGTACATTTGAAAATGCGGTCGTTATTCTTGACGAGGCTCAGAACGTGACCGCTGCGCAAATGAAGATGTTTTTAACGCGCCTCGGGGAGAACGTGACGGTGATCGTCAACGGCGATATTACCCAGTGTGACCTGCCGTCGGGCGTGAAGTCCGGCCTGAGCGATGCCATGTCACGTTTTGAGGAAGATGAGATGATAGGGGTGGTCCGCTTCACAAAAGAGGACTGCGTCCGCTCGGCGCTCTGCCAGCGCACGCTACAAGCGTATTATTGAATATGCTGTTGTGTTCAAGGCCCGGGAAACCGGGCTTTGTTTTTTGTGCATTTTATCCCCTCTTCCCTGGGGAGAGGGTTAGGGTGAGGGGCTCAGGCCGCACCGAGCTGCATATAGCACCGGGGGGGATTGACTCGCTGCGCTCGCCCTGCGGGCAGCCTGTTCGCTACGTTCTCAGTCTGTCCAACTGGCTGCGCCAGTTGTCGAACCCCGGTCGGGGGTTCTCATTCCCCCCAAAGGCGTACAACATGCGAAAAAAAAGCCCGCATTTTCATGCGAGCTCTTCTTCAAATATGGCGGTGAGGGGGGGATTCGAACCCCCGATACGTTGCCGTATACACACTTTCCAGGCGTGCTCCTTCAGCCACTCGGACACCTCACCATATTGTTTTGCTGCCTGACCGCTTGGGGGGCAACGGGGCGCTACTATAGGGAGTTGCGCTAAAACGGTCAAGCAGATTTTCAGCATTCGTGCTTGTTCGGTTAAGCCTTAATCAGCTTATGTCGTAGCGCGCAGGGTTAACGCTGCGAATCGAGCACTTCGCTATTTTTCACCACGTCCTGCGCTTTGCTGTAGCTTTCGATCAGCAGCTGGTAGGCAGGGAAGATGTGTGTGTACACCTCTGCCCATTCACCCGCATCTTCACGGTTCCACGTGCGCTGAATTTCGGAAGCAACAGCAGCCGTGTCCATCGGCACCACGCCTGCCTGCACCACGCGCGCCAGGGTGATCTCCTGCGCCATTTTGCTGTAGGTGCCGGAGGCATCAATCACCGCAAACACTTTATATCCGTCCGCCACCGCGCTGATGGACGGGAAGGCCATGCAGACGCTGGTGATCGTCCCCGCGATAATCAGCGTTTTGCGCCCGGTGGCTTTCACCGCCGCCACGAACTCCGGGTTATCCCAGGCGTTGATCTCACCCTTGCGTGCGACATACTGTGCGTGCGGCGCGTTGGCGTGGATCTCCGGGATAAGCGGGCCGTTCGGTCCCTGTGGAACCGACGCCGTGGTGATCACCGGGATCTTCGCCAGCGAGGCGATTTTTGCCAGCGCTGCTGCACGGGCGCGCAGCTCAGGCATTGGCATGTCTCCAACGGTCTGGAACAGCCCGCTCTGGTGATCGATAAGCAGCATAACGGCATCGTTTACGTCAATAACGGGACGTGCACCGTTGAAGTTTGCAGGGGTAGACATAATGCGCTCCTTTATTACGTTTAGATTTGGCCAAAGCGGCCGGAGTTAAAATCGCGAATAGCCTCGGCGATTTCGGTTTTACTGTTCATCACAAACGGGCCATAGCCCACGATGGGTTCATTCAGCGGCTCCCCGGCCATCAGCAGCACTTTGGCATCGCTGCTGGCTTCGAGATGCAGTTTGTCACCGCTCTGGCTCAGCACGACCAGTTGCGCCTCACCGGCAGGCGTGGTGCCGTTCACCGTCACGCTGCCTTCAACGACAACCAGCGCCGTGCTCCAGCCTTCGGGCTGATTAAGCGTCAGGTGGCTACCCTGATGCAGCGCGAGATCCCACACGTTCAGCGGTGAGAAGGTATGCGCCGGGCCGGTTACCTCTCCAAAGCGGCCAGCAATCACGCGCAATGTTCCGCTGTTATCCGGCAGGGTGACCACCGGGATATCCGCCTGAGTGATGCTCTGGTAGCCAGGCGTCGCCATTTTGTCTTTGGCGGGCAGGTTGACCCGCAGCTGCATCATTTTCAGTTCACCGCCTTTCTGCGAAAACGCGCTGGAGTGGAACTCCTCATGCAAAATGCCTGCGCCCGCCGTCATCCACTGCACGTCACCTGGACCAATAACGCCGCCTCTGCCGGTTGAATCACGGTGCTCCACTTCGCCTGAGTAGACGATGGTTACCGTTTCAAAACCGCGATGAGGATGCTCGCCCACGCCGCGTTTCGCGCCATCCGCCGGGAAGGTATGCGGTCCGGCGTAGTCCAGCAGCAGGAACGGGCTCAGGGGCTCGCCATGCGTCTGGTAAGAAAACATCGAACGAACCGGAAAACCGTCACCGACCCAGTGCGGACGAGGTGCGGTATACACGCCTGTTACGTTTTTCATGATTAACTCCTGATGTCCTGTTGATGGAATTAGCTTATATTCAGGGTTAATATCCCGGTGGATAGCAAAAATGACATTCACTGTTCCTTAAATGGAACAATGGAGGCGTATGCAGGACCTCAATGATTTCGTATGGTTTGTGAAGGTGGTGGAGCATGGCGGCTTTGCAGCGGCGGGTCGGGCGCTCGATCAGCCTAAGTCGAAACTGAGTCGTCGGATTGCACAGCTGGAGGAACGCCTGGGTGTTCGGTTGATACAACGTACCACGCGGCAGTTTGCGGTGACGGAGGTGGGGCAGACATTCTATCAGCACTGTAAAGCTATGCTGGTGGAGGCTGAAGCTGCGGAGGAGGCGGTGGCTGCTTTACAGGCTGAGCCGCGTGGTATGGTCCGGATCACCTGTCCTGTCACCTTGCTGCACGTTCACGTGGGGCCCATGCTGGCGCGGTTTATGGCGCGCTATCCGGGGATCAACCTTCAGCTCGAAGCCACCAACCGCCGGGTCGATCTGGTGGCGGAGGGGGTGGATGTGGCGATCCGCGTTCGTCCGCGCCCGTTTGATGACAGCGATCTGGTATTAAGGGTGCTGGCGGACAGGGGACACTGTCTGGTTGCCGGGCCGGCACTGATTGAACGGATGGGCAACCCGGCGATGCCCTCTGAACTCAGCGAGTGGCCGGGGTTAAGTATGGGGGCGGGCAAGCACCTGCATAAGTGGGAATTGAGCGGGCCGGAGGGCGCAAAGGCAGAAATTCACTTCACGCCGCGCCTGGTGACTACCGACATGCTGGCGCTGCGGGAGGCGGCGATGGCGGGCGTGGGCGTGGTACAGCTGCCCATTTTGATGGTGAAGGATCAGCTGGCTTCAGGTGAACTTGTTCGGGTGCTGAATGCCTGGGAACCCAGACGGGAAGTGATCCACGCGGTGTATCCATCCCGGCGCGGCCTGCTGCCATCGGTCAGGACGCTGGTGGATTTTCTCACCGAAGAGTATGCAAAGATGGTTGAAGACTAGCTTTTTGTAGGTCGGGTAAGCGTAGCGCCACCCGACACAATTACCGCAGGGGCTGCAAAGTTCGAATCCCCCACAGGCGTGCAACATGTGAAAAAAAAGCCCGCATTTTCATGCGAGCTCTTTTTCAAAGATGGCGGTGAGGGGGGGATTGACTCGCTTCGCTCGCCCTTCGGGCAGCCTGTTCGCTACGCTCTCAGTCTGTCCAACTGGCTGTCGCCAGTTGCCGAACCCCGGTCGGGGGTTCTCATCCCCCCTTACGAGAATATAAAAGAAAAAAGCCCGTACTTTCGTACGAGCTCTCATCATGAATATGGCGGTGAGGGGGGGATTCGAACCCCCGATACGTTGCCGTATACACACTTTCCAGGCGTGCTCCTTCAGCCACTCGGACACCTCACCATATTGTCATCCCGTTGTTGTCGGGACGGGCGCTAATGTAAGGAAAAGCCGTACTGCCGTCAACCCACTTTTTCAGTAATTTAGCGTGTTTAGACAAACTTCAGGCAACCTGATTCCGAAATGTGCGAAATGCGCCTCTTTTATCAGCAACGCGGTTTAGCAATAAATTTGTTATGCTGGCAAGCCAGTTGAAAATGAAAATAAAACAGTGCAATAAAAGGCAATGACTATGGATATTATCTTCTATCACCCCACTTTTGATACGGCTTACTGGATTAACGCGCTTACGGCGGCACTGCCTGGCGCACGCGTTCGCGAATGGAAACAGGGCGATAATGAACATGCCGACTACGCCCTGGTCTGGCATCCCCCGGTCGAAATGCTTCAGGGACGCCGTTTGAAGGCGGTATTTGCTCTTGGTGCGGGGGTGGATTCCATTCTCAGTAAGCTGAAGGCACACCCTGAAATGCTGCCGGAAGATATTCCCCTGTTTCGTCTGGAAGATACCGGTATGGGGCAGCAGATGCAGGAATATGCCGTGAGCCAGGTGCTGCACTGGTTCCGCCGTTTCGACGATTATCAGGCGTTTAAACAGCAATCCCACTGGGAACCGCTTCCGGATTATCAGCGTGAAGATTTCACCATCGGCATCCTCGGCGCGGGTGTACTGGGTTCGAAAGTCGCCGAAGCGCTCGCACCGTGGGGCTTCCCACTGCGCTGCTGGAGCCGGAGCCGTAAGGAGTATCCGGGCGTCGAGAGCTTTGCCGGAACGGACGAACTCCCGGCGTTCCTGAAAGGGACTCGCGTCCTCATTAACCTGCTGCCGAATACGGCGGAAACGGTCGGCATTATCAATGGCACGCTCCTCAACCAGTTGGCAGAAGACAGCTACTTAATGAACCTGGCGCGCGGGGTACACGTTGTGGAAGACGATCTGCTAAAAGCGCTGGATAGCGGTAAACTGAAAGGCGCAATGCTGGATGTGTATAGCCGCGAACCGCTGCCAAAAGATAGCCCGCTCTGGGCACATCCGCGCGTGGCGATGACGCCCCATATTGCGGCCGTGACGCGACCGGCGGAGGCCGTGGCGTACATCTCGCATACCATCAGCGAAATAGAGAAGGGCAACGCGGTGACCGGACAGGTCGACAGACAGCGAGGCTACTGAGAGAAACCCGGCGTTCGCCGGGTTTTTGCTAATATTCGCCGCTGATAACTGCTATCCTTTGGAAAAACCGCAGAGGAGAGAAAGATGTATCCCGTTGACCTGCATATGCACACCGTCGCCAGTACCCACGCTTACAGTAACCTCCATGATTATATCGCTCAGGCGAAGCTGAAAGGCATCAAACTGTTTGCGATAACCGATCACGGTCCGGATATGGCGGATGCGCCGCACTACTGGCATTTTGTGAATATGCGTATCTGGCCACGCCTGGTGGACGGTATTGGGATACTGCGCGGCATCGAAGCGAACATCAAAAATACCGACGGTGAAATTGACTGCACCGGCCCGATGCTGACCTCTTTAGATCTGATCCTCGCTGGCTTCCATGAGCCGGTCTTTGCGCCCCAGGATAAAGAGACCAACACCGCAGCGATGATTGCCACTATTGCCAGCGGCAACGTGCACATTATCAGCCACCCGGGAAATCCGAAATACCCGATTGATATTCAGGCCGTGGCGCAGGCGGCAGCGAAGCACCGCGTGGCGCTGGAGATTAACAACTCCTCCTTTGTTCACTCGCGTAAGGGCAGTGAAGCCAACTGCCGCGAAGTGGCGGCGGCCGTGCGTGACGCGGGCGGCATGGTGGCGCTGGGCTCTGATTCACACACGGCCTTCACGCTGGGGGATTTCAGCGAGTGCCTGAAAATATTGCGGGACGTGAATTTCCCGGAAGAACAGATCCTGAACGTCACGCCGCGTCGTATGCTCGACTTCCTTGAGTCGCGCGGCATGGCGCCGATTGATGAATTTGCCGATCTTTAATTAATAACGGAATAAAAACATGAATGAGTTTTCCATCCTTTGCCGCGTGCTGGGCACCTTATATTACCGCCAGCCGCAGGATCCGCTGCTGGTTCCGCTGTTTACCCTGATTCGTGAAGGTAAACTGGCGCAGAGCTGGCCGCTGGAACAGGATGAATTGCTGGAACGCTTGCAAAAAAGCTGCGATATGCAGCAGATTTCAACGGATTACAACGCGCTGTTTGTGGGGGAAGAGTGTCGCGTGTCGCCGTATCGTTCTGCCTGGCAGGAAGGTGCGACCGAAGCGGAAGTTCGGGCGTTTCTTTCAGAACGCGGCATGCCGCTGACGGATATGCCTGCCGATCATATCGGTACCCTGCTGCTGGCGGCCTCCTGGATTGAAGATAATGCAGGTGATGATGAGAACGAGGCGATTGAGACCCTGTTCGAAACGTATCTGCTGCCGTGGGTTGGCACCTTCCTGGGTAAAGTGGAAGCCCACGCCACTTCGCCATTCTGGAGAACGCTGGCTCCGCTGACGCGTGACGCTATCGCTGCTATGTGGGACGAGCTGGAAGAAGAGAACGAAGAGTGACTTGAATCACAAAAATCCTGCAACGATACATTTCAACTTGCACGTAATGTGCTTCTGATCTCATTTCTATGGTGCGCATCTGCTAAGATGCGCACCATGAACATATTACTTTGTATTGCAATCACGACTGGCATCCTCTCCGGCCTCTGGAGTTGGGTGGCTGTTTCTCTCGGCTTGTTGAGCTGGGCTGGTTTCCTTGGCTGCACGGCCTATTTCGCCTGCCCGCAGGGTGGTCTCAAGGGGCTCTTTATTTCAGGCTGCACGTTACTGAGTGGCGTGGTCTGGGCGCTGGTCATTATGAAAGGCAGCGCGCTGGCGCCGCATCTTGAAATCCTGGGGTACGCCATGACCGGCATTGTGGCCTTCCTGATGTGCGTTCAGGCAAAACATCTGCTGTTGTCCTTTGTGCCCGGCACATTCATGGGTGCCTGCGCGACCTTTGCAGGGCAGGGGGACTGGAAGCTGGTGGTCCCTTCGCTCATGCTGGGGTTACTGTTTGGCTACGCCATGAAGAACAGCGGCCTTTGGCTTGCGGCCCGACGCGAGAAGAGCCAGAGCGTTCCTGCGGTAAGTAAATAAAAAAAGGCGAGACGGAATTCTCGCCTTTTTTTGCGCCGCTGATTATGACTCTGGCGGCACCGACATCTCACGATATTTCACCAGCACCGCATTACTCACGTCACTTTTATTCTGAAGATCCCACAAGCCGCGATCGATACCGTCATTAATCAGGAAAATCACGCCGGTTTCGATGGCCGACATCAGACACAGCATGACCGGCTCGTTAGAGGTATAGCCAATTTCACCCTCCAGCAGACGCTGGTAATCGATAAAGCGGAATACCCCGGCCTGCACTTCATAAGAGAGAATCGTTTTGCTGGTGGTCACCGAGGATAATATCTCACCCGTGCTCACGTTAACCACGCGCAGGTTGACGGCAATCTGGTCCAGCTGATACTGCGTGTCGGCCCCGATGCCAAAGTAACGCGCACCCGCGCCACCCGATTTCACGTTACTTTCGTAGCCGATAATCGAGCCTTCCACCATGATATTGGCTGCGGTGAGAGACTGTAGTGGCATGCGGTTATTGACGCCAACGGTACCATTCTCCTGCGCGGCACGAATGATTTTTCGTTCGTTAAGCAGGTTTTGCAGCCCCTGACGTTCCAGCGGGATAAACCAGCGAGAATCTTTCAGGGCGGTAACCAGCATCGCGGTGGCGCTCTGCGGTACGGCTGTCGAGAAGTTACTGGCCGGATACGGTTTGAACTGACCCGTCTCATCCTGAATGTTATACACCGAGACGAATATCTTTCCGGTTGGGACCGGCAGATGCGTCAGATCCCGATAGCTCTGGGCACGAGGCATCAGGGTGGGTTTAGCGGCTTCTTTTGGCGGGGCAGTTAAACAACCGCTTAATAAGCACACTGCAACTAAAATAAAAAAGCGCTGCATAATAATTGTCCTTATTTCGGGGTTGTTTAGAAATCAGTTGAATTGGTCTGCAAACCGGAAACCTGGATTGTCGACGTTTTACCGGTTTTTCGGTCTGTCACATTTAACTGAAGCTGCCCGTCTTTATTGGCAATATCGACGATAAAGTCGTTGGTGACCATCCGGCCGGGTTTTCCGGTATTAATGTTAGTTAATAAGCCACCTAATATTTGCGACTGGATGGCCTGAGTAAAATTATCCAGGGCTGACGGGGTCTCGATACCGAAATCATCGTCATAGCTGGGGTCTTTATAGGAGTTTTGAGCCTGAGCCTGGTTAAGCATAAAGGCTCCGTTATTCGGGTTGCCGCCAAAATTAGGGTTGCGGAACTGGAATGTCATATTTCCGGCCCAGCTCAACGGCGCAATGAGCATTAACGAAATCACTGTGTGTGCGAGACGCATTACAGCCTCCGAAATTGGTATCGTTGTTAGAACTCATCTTTTGCTAAATCGCCTGTGCTCAAAAGGGCTTTGTCTAACTGTAGGCGGTTAATAGCTTCTTCTGTTTGTGCCAGCGCGAAAGCGACGTTCTGATCGAAGTCTCTTTTCGTTGGGAATAAAAAAGTCTGGTAAATAACGTCCTGATTAGCGGTTATTGTGATCCAGCTTCCCCACCGCGCACTGGGCCGTTCGTTGATGGTTAAGTTACCCGGATAATCGCTTTCCCACTTATCGCTGAAGGCACGATAAAAATCGTGTCCGACAGAGGTGACGGTGTGGTCGGTTAACAGTCCGGGAACTTCTACCTCAACAGCCTGAAGGTTTCCGGCAGCAAGCATAATGCCTGCGGCGGCAATCCAACTTAAGGTGCGTTTCATGCTATTAACGCCTGAGGTTATCGTTTGCCCACGACACCGCCTGCGTGCGATTTTTAACAGCTATCTTTTTGAAAAGATTATAAAGATGCGTCTTAACCGTATTTTCGCTGATAAATAACGAACGGGCGATTTCAATATTTGAAGCACCAATACGCAGTTTGTTCAGGATCTCTTTCTCACGGTGCGTCAGAAGGGCCGATTCCGAACTGTTATAGCGATAATTTCCGGAGTGGGTAATGAGGTAGCTGGCCAGTTTCTGCGAGAAATAACACTCCCCCCGCAATATGCCCTGCAAACCCTCCACGACACGGTTTTCTTCTTCAGTGACGTAAAACACGCCGTTAATATGCGGCCAGCTCTCAATTTCGCGGAAAGGATACTCATCAGGCGTATTTAATAACAATACGCGGATATTATTGTTTTTCCTGCTTAAATTATCTTGCCAGTAATGAATGAGTTTTTTATCCGCTTCCATCATATCGAGAAGAATGATGCTGCCAGAAGCGATATCATCAAAAGAACGTTGAATATTATGCAGTTTCCCGTTAAGAGACAGGCATTGCTTTAAATGCTGCAATAACGCTGTCGCTTGTAAGGAAGGTTTTGTGATCAACAATAATGTATGACCGGGTAAGCTATGGACTTCATTAAACATGATGAAACCCCACGTTATTTATGACACCCGGCAGTTGCCCTCGTATTATTGAAAAGGGCACCAGAGGTACTGACAGGTGTGGCACTGCTGTGTGTAGTTAAAAAACCTTCCTCCAAAGGAGGCGGTAAAATTAAAAACAAATAACGTACTGCTGTTTTCAATCTAGCTATTGCAAACTTTAAAGCAAGTGTTAATCGTGTAACAGAATGTAAAATTAGATATTAATTTGTGTATATTGCAGGGCTAATAGATTTTAAGATAAGGGGAAAGTTGTACATGTGTATAAACGTGCACAGATTTTAAAAACCATAAAGTATATTATAATGGGTTGAATTATTTGGCTTTGTATTATTCTAAGCCAGCCGGTATAAAGTATGATCTCTGCTAAAAACATAAGACTTCCCTAAGCCAGAATTTTTTCTTAAGAAAACTTGCTTCGTGTCACGCGCGTGGCAAAGGGCATTGTCTTTTTTGTCTGAAGAAGCCGGTGCAGGTTGGACAGTCTGTCTCGCTGTTGTACAAGCGCAGGAAGACATTTTTGGTTTCTGCTTTAGGCGTGTATCCCGTCGTTTCAGGCGAGATTTACGACTTTGAGGTGAAGGAGAATATAAAAATAAGGCGCACGGGTGAGATATTAAACATGTTTCGGCAGACATACTCTTTTCCGTAACGCGGCGTTAACAAAACGAATCGCGTTAACGGAGCAAGAGATACTTTTTTATAGCCAGGTCCAGGGTGACAGCATGAAAAACAAAACGTTGTTTATGATGTTTACATTACTGGGTGCGCCTGGGTTTGTAATCGCAGGTGATTCAGATTTAGCCAGTTCTGAATATAATTTTGCGATAAATGAATTAAGTAAAGCTTCATACAATCAGGCAGCCATTATTGGTCAACAGGGTTCAGGAAATAATTCTGATGTACGCCAGGACGGTTCTAAATTGCTGTCCGTTATTTCTCAGGAGGGCGGGAATAACCGCGCGAATGTTGATCAGTCAGGGACGTATAACCTTGCTTATATCGATCAGACCGGCAACGGCAACGATGCGAGTATTAAGCAGGGCGCTTTTGGCAACACCGCCATGATTATCCAGAAAGGCTCGGGTAACAGGGCGAATATAACGCAGTATGGTACGCAGAAAACAGCAGTTGTAGTACAGAGACAGTCGCAAATGGCTATTCGCGTTATTCAACGTTAGCGATGTGTGACGCCTTAATCAATCCGATGGGGGTTTACCATGAAACTTTTCAAAGTGGCAGTTATTGCAGCAATCGTAGTTTCTGGCAGTGCTTTCGCAGGTGCGGTACCACAATTTGGCGGCGGCCACGGTGGTGGCTGGGGTGGCGGCAATAACGGCCCTGACTCAACCCTGAGCATTTACCAGTACGGCGGCGGTAACTCCGCGCTTGCTTTGCAGACGGACGCCCGAGATTCTGAATTGACCATTACCCAGCATGGTGGTGGTAACGGCGCAGATGTTGGCCAGGGCTCTGATGACAGTTCTATCGATCTGCTGCAAAAAGGCTTTGGTAACAGCGCCACCATCGACCAGTGGAATAGCAAAGACTCTGTTATCAACGTGAAACAGTTCGGCGGCGGCAACGGCGCGGCGGTAGACCAGACAGCGTCCGGCTCAACGGTGACTGTGCACCAGGTTGGCTTTGGCAACAACGCGACCGCACACCAGTACTGATTCATTTCTGTACCAAAAAACAGGGCATGCGCCCTGTTTTTTTTCGGGAGGATCTCATGAGCACCTTCATTCTCCTTGCCGCGCTTGCCAGCCAGATAACGTTCAGCACCTCACAGCAGGCAAATATGACAACCATTATTCCTCAGGTCACGCTGGCAGACGCTTGCGAATGTCAGGTTGAGGTGTTATCTGTCCGACAGGGGCAGGGGGGACAAAGTACATCGCGGCAGAAAAATACTCTTTTTATACCCGCTAATCAGCCGATTGATTTAACGCGAATCAGTTTAAATATTCGCTCAGGGGATGCGGTAAAAATAATCGTCACCGTTTCCGATGGAAAATCGCTTCATTTATCACAGCAGTGGAACGCACCGGTAAGTGCGCTTTAATAATTCATGAAATCAATGATTTAATAAAGTGGCGGCGCTGCACAGGTAAGCTATGCTGATATCAAGAACCCAGTCATCGGGTTGCTTAAATTGATACTTCATAACGGAGCGTTTTTACCCCTCAAGGACGAATTTCATTGAGGAGTACAAATAATGTTCAAATCCGCAGCGTGTATTATTTCTGGTCTGGGACTGATCCTGTCCTCTTTTTTTTCTCCGGCTTATTCAGCAACTATAGAAAATGGTGGGGTGATTCATTTTCGTGGCGCGGTGGTCGCTGACCCGTGCGAAGTCACGCCCCGGCATCAGCAGTTTGCGATCTCCTGTCCGGAAAATAACCGTATGAAAACGCATACCATCAGTTATGACGAGGCGCTCCGGGGCCATCATCCTCATTCAGCTCTGGCCGCTGTCAGCATGAAATACCTGAATGAACAGAAAACGCTTGCGGTCGTTCAGGTGGATTACCGCTAACCGACGTTTTTTTCGCGGCAGTTTTTCTCCTTCTCCCTCTGCGATACACTGGTGAAAAAGGCGGGTTGCAGAGGGTGTTTATGAGACCGCAAATCGACGTTATTCATGGCGATATCACGACGGTGCGCGTTGACGTGATCGTCAACGCAGCCAATTCCTCCCTGATGGGGGGGGGCGGGGTGGACGGTGCCATTCACCGGGCCGCAGGCCCTCAGCTCCTTGAAGCATGCAAAACCGTGCGTCAGCAGCAGGGAGAGTGCCCGCCGGGGCATGCTGTTATTACGCTTGCGGGCGATCTCCCGGCCAAAGCGGTGATCCATACCGTTGGACCCGTCTGGCACGGTGGCGACCGCCATGAGGCTGAGATTCTGGAGCAGGCGTATCGTAACTGCCTGCGGCTTGCGGCGGATAACGGGTATAAGACCATGGCGTTCCCCGCCATTAGCACCGGGGTGTTCGGCTATCCAAAGGAAGCGGCAGCTACGATCGCCGTGAATACCGTTTATCACTACCTTTCCCTCAAACCCATGCCGGAAAAAGTCATTTTTGTCTGTTTCGATGAGCACACCGCCGACCTGTATCAGCGGATTTTGACCGCGCGCAGCCAGGCATTTTGATGTCTGAAGTGCAAAAACGGCGCCCTGGAGGCGCCGTTTTGTTATCCCGCTTTAACCTGAGGTTTGCCTGAGAACAGGAAACGCAAAAGCGGGATCCGCAGGTGGATTTCATACAACACGATGGCAATGCCAACCACAAAGACCAGGCCGGTGAAGAAGCCCAGCGCATTCGAGGCGATATGCGGCGTAATGTACGCCCCGAAAAACAGCGTCAGCGGATGGTGAACCAGGTAGATAAACAGCGAAGCATTAACGAAATAGGTGACGCGACTGGATTTAAAATTCAGCAGACGATGGCCAAGGGCGAACACCACGTTCACCATCCACAGGCCCATCAGCATCGTTATAACGCTCTCTGTTTCATACATCCACGCGTCCCCGCTGCCATAGCGCTGATTGAGAAGATAGGCGGCAAAGGCCAGCGCAGCACCCACCGCACACCAGGGGGAGGGGGTGGTAAACAGCGCTTTAAGCCGGGGATGAATAAATGCCAGCGCCCCAATCAGGAAGAAGGGAATGTAGAACAGGGTCTGCATCACCACGAAATTAAACAGCCCATCGCTCAGAATGGGAGGGTAGACAATGAGCAGGGTACGCCTGATGGCGGCATACGCGACCCCCAGCGCAAGAAACAGCAGCGACAGCTTGCCCAGGGTGATGTTGGCGAAGAAGGTCGAGGATGTGGTGCTCGCGCGCTGACGCAGCTGGCTGAAGATCAGCAAACTCACCGTGGTTAGCACCACCAGTACCAGCAGGAACCAGAGGTGGGAAATAAGCTCCCAGACCAGGGTGTTGTATTTCTCATAGAAGGAGAGATTCGGCCAGTTTTCCGCCTTGCCTTTAACATGCTGCAACATGATGAACTGCGGCAGCGTCAGCAGCGGAATGGCCGTCAACATCGGTATGCCCACGCGCTCCACGCGCACTTTCCACCATCGCTTGAGGGGATAGCGCAAGAAGAGCATGTAAGAGAAATAACCGGAAATAACAAAAAACACCTGCATGCGGAAGGCATGGATAAAATCATTAAACAGCGTCAGCCACCAGGAGGGCATCTGGCTGTTCACGTGCCAGGTGTGGCTGGAATAGATCAGTGAAATATGAAAAGGGATCCCCAATAGCATGAGCCATGCGCGGATCGAGTCGAGGAAATATTCACGTTGTACAGGGGTTGTGCTCATATAACTTTGCGCATTCTCAGACTTTTCGCCTTATCCCTAAGGCTCATAATGGTTACATTCGGAGCCAACCCTACACCAAGACCGACACCCTGTCTCCAGGATAAGCACGCAAAGTGAAAAGCGGGTTCTTTCATTTGCTTAATCCATGAGCCAGCGAGCTGAACAAAGCAGTGATAATGTTGTCGGATTGCCTGAGTTTCCATTAAAATGGATCGGATCGATATAAGCACACAAAGGGGGAAGTGCTTACTTATTATGAAACATAAACCACAAATGATGAAAATGCGTTGGTTGGGTGTAGCAGTGCTGTTGTCACTGTATACCTCATCTGCACTGGCCTTTAACATCGATGATGTCGCAAAACAGGCAAAATCGATGGCGGGCAAGAGCTACGAAGCGCCAAAAAGTAACCTGCCCTCCGTTTTCCGCGACATGAAATACGCGGACTATCAGCAGATCCAGTTCAATCACGATAAAGCGTACTGGAACAATATTAAAACCCCGTTCAAGCTTGAATTTTACCACCAGGGTATGTACTTCGACACGCCAGTTGCCATCAATGAAGTGACGGCGACCGCGGTACGCAAAATCAAGTACAGCCCGGATTACTTCAATTTTGGCGATGTGCAACACGATAAAGACACGGTGAAAGACCTCGGCTTCGCAGGCTTCAAGGTGCTTTATCCGATTAACAGCAAAGATAAAAACGATGAAATCGTCAGCATGCTTGGCGCCAGCTACTTCCGCGTGATTGGCGCGGGGCAGGTGTACGGGCTTTCTGCGCGCGGTCTGGCAATTGATACCGCGCTGCCATCAGGTGAAGAATTTCCACGTTTTCGCGAGTTCTGGATCGAACGTCCAAAACCAACCGACAAACGTCTGACAATTTATGCGCTGCTGGACTCCCCTCGTGCGACCGGCGCTTATCGCTTCGTGATCATGCCAGGGCGTGACACGGTGGTTGACGTGCAGTCTAAAGTTTACCTGCGCGATAAAGTGGGCAAACTGGGCGTCGCACCGCTGACCAGTATGTTCCTGTTTGGGCCGAACCAGCCATCTCCGGCGACCAATTTCCGTCCTGAACTGCATGATTCCAATGGCCTCTCCATCCATGCCGGTAACGGCGAGTGGATCTGGCGTCCGCTGAACAACCCGAAACACCTCGCGGTCAGCAGCTTTGCGATGGAAAACCCGCAGGGCTTTGGTCTGCTGCAACGTGGCCGTCAGTTCTCCCGCTTTGAAGATCTGGATGACCGCTACGATCTGCGCCCAAGCGCCTGGGTTACGCCGAAAGGCGACTGGGGTAAAGGTAAGGTTGAGCTGGTTGAAATTCCAACCAACGATGAAACCAACGATAACATCGTGGCGTACTGGACACCGGATCAGCTGCCTGAAGCCGGTAAAGAGATGAACTTCAAGTATGCGATTACCTTCAGCCGTGACGAAGACAAGCTGCACGCACCGGATAACGCGTATGTGATGCAGACGCGTCGTTCAACGGGTGATGTGAAGCAGTCCAACCTGATTCGTCAGCCGGATGGCACGCTGGCATTTATCGTGGACTTCGCCGGGCAGGATATGAAAAAACTGGCGCCGGATACTGCCGTGACGGCACAGGCCAGCATTGGCGATAACGGTGAAATCGTTGAAAACGCCGTGCGGTACAACCCGGTCACCAAAGGGTGGCGTTTGACCCTGCGCGTGAAGGTGAAGGATCCGAAACAGACCACTGAAATGCGCGCCGCGCTGGTCAGTAACGATAAGCCGCTGAGTGAAACCTGGAGCTATCAGCTACCTGCCAATGAATAATACATCTGAATATATTGATGCCATGCCGCTGACGGACATTGAAAAAGCGGCGCTCCCTGCGAGCGACATCCGCGCGGTTCACACCGCGCTTGATGGTGAACATCGTCATTTTTCCCGTGATGATGATACGCCGCTGGGGTCAGTGAAGGCACGTCTGGAGCAGGCATGGCCGGACTCGCTGGCAGAAGGGCAGTTAATCAAGGATGACGAAGGGCGTGACCAGCTACAGGCGATGCCGAAGGCCACGCGTTCCTCCATGTTCCCCGATCCGTGGCGCACCAACCCGGTGGGCCGCTTCTGGGATCGTCTGCGTGGGCGTGACGTGACACCGCGCTATCTGTCACGTCTGACCAAAGAACAGCAGGCCTCCGAGCAGAAATGGCGTACCGTAGGAACGATTCGTCGTTACATTCTGCTGCTGCTGACGCTGGCGCAGACGGTTGTCGCCACCTGGTACATGAAAACCATTCTGCCGTACCAGGGCTGGGCGTTGATTAACCCTGCTGACATGATTGGCCAGGATATCTGGGTCTCCTTCATGCAGCTGCTGCCGTATATTTTACAGAGCGGCATTCTTCTGCTGTTCGCCGTGCTGTTCTGTTGGGTCTCCGCCGGGTTCTGGACGGCGCTGATGGGCTTCCTGCAACTGCTGATGGGGCGTGACAAATACAGCATTTCCGCGTCGACGGTCGGGGATGAACCCCTCAATCCTGAGCACCGTACCGCGCTGATCATGCCTATCTGTAACGAAGACGTTGACCGCGTATTCGCCGGGCTGCGTGCCACCTGGGAGTCCGTGAAGGCGACCGGTAACGCGGCGCATTTCGACGTCTATATCCTGAGCGACAGCTACAACCCGGATATTTGCGTGGCAGAGCAAAAAGCCTGGATGGAGCTGATTGCCGAGGTGCAGGGGGAAGGGCAGATCTTCTACCGCCGTCGTCGTCGTCGTGTTAAGCGTAAGAGCGGGAACATTGATGACTTCTGTCGTCGCTGGGGTAACCAGTACAGCTACATGGTGGTTCTGGATGCGGACTCCGTGATGAGCGGCGACTGCCTGAGCGGGCTGGTCCGTCTGATGGAAGCCAACCCGAACGCGGGTATTATTCAGTCCTCGCCAAAAGCGTCAGGTATGGACACGCTGTATGCGCGCTGCCAGCAGTTTGCGACCCGCGTCTACGGGCCGCTGTTTACTGCCGGTCTGCACTTCTGGCAGCTGGGTGAATCTCACTACTGGGGCCACAACGCCATTATCCGCGTGAAGCCATTCATCGAGCACTGTGCCCTGGCGCCGCTGCCGGGTGAAGGGTCGTTTGCCGGGTCCATTCTGTCGCATGACTTTGTGGAAGCTGCTCTGATGCGTCGTGCAGGGTGGGGCGTCTGGATTGCCTACGATCTGCCTGGCTCGTATGAAGAGCTGCCGCCGAACCTGCTGGATGAGCTCAAACGCGACCGCCGCTGGTGTCACGGTAACCTGATGAACTTCCGCCTGTTCCTGGTGAAAGGGATGCACCCTGTTCACCGTGCGGTGTTCCTGACGGGCGTTATGTCCTATCTGTCTGCGCCGCTGTGGTTTATGTTCCTGGCACTCTCGACCGCGTTGCAGGTTGTGCATGCTCTGACGGAGCCGCAATACTTCCTGCAACCGCGCCAGCTGTTCCCGGTGTGGCCGCAGTGGCGTCCGGAGCTGGCGATTGCGCTGTTCGCGTCGACCATGGTGCTGCTGTTCCTGCCTAAGCTGCTCAGTATCATTCTGATCTGGTGCAAAGGTTCGAAGGAGTACGGTGGTTTCTGCCGCGTGACCCTTTCACTGCTGCTGGAAGTGCTGTTCTCGGTCCTGCTGGCGCCGGTGCGTATGCTGTTCCATACGGTGTTTGTGGTGAGCGCGTTCCTGGGATGGGAAGTGGTGTGGAATTCACCGCAGCGTGACGATGACTCTACGCCGTGGAGTGAGGCCTTTATGCGCCACGGCTCTCAGCTGCTGCTGGGCCTGGTGTGGGCCGTTGGTATGGCCTGGCTGGATCTGCGTTTCCTGTTCTGGCTGGCGCCAATCGTCTTCTCGCTGATCCTGTCGCCGTTTGTGTCGGTGATCTCCAGCCGTTCCACGGTTGGCCTGCGTACCAAACGCTGGAAGCTGTTCCTGATCCCGGAAGAGTATTCTCCGCCGCAGGTGCTGGTGGATACCGATACCTATCTGGAGCAGAACCGCAAACGCACGCTGGATGATGGCTTTATGCACGCCGTGTTTAACCCGTCATTCAACGCGCTGGCAACCGCGATGGCGACGGCGCGTCACCGCGCCAGCCAGGTGCTGGAGATCGCCCGCGATCGCCACGTTGAGCAGGCGCTGAACGAGACGCCAGAAAAGCTTAACCGCGACCGTCGTCTGGTGCTGTTGAGCGATCCGGTGACGATGGCACGGCTTCACTACCGCGTGTGGTCCGCGCCGGAGAGATACTCTTCGTGGGTGAACTACTATAAGGACGTTAAGCTGAATCCGCTGGCACTGAAGGCGAAGTAAGTTGTTAAGTAGGGCGGGTAAGCGAAGCGCCACCCGCCAAATGAAATACCGGCTTAATCGCCGGTATTTTTTAGAGGTCAGACATGAAAGTAATCATTGTCGTCATGATGGCATGCCTGCTCAGCGGCTGCGGCAGCATTATCAGCCGCACCATCCCCGGGCAGGGCCACGGGAATCAATACTACCCCGGCGTACAGTGGGACGTTCGCGATTCTGCATGGCGCTATCTCACCGTACTCGATCTGCCGTTTTCGCTGATTTTCGACACGCTGCTGCTGCCCATTGATGCCAGTCACGGCCCTTACGAGTAACGGGAGCTCATCGCTCGTCCCATTCGTCCGCTGCGGCCTGACCCTCTTCGGTATCCAGCGGCGGTTCGAGCTGAAACTCGCCTTCGTCCCATTCGTGCAGCGTATTTTCTTCCAGCCACTCCTGACGTAACTCAATTTCGTCATAGTCGCCGTCGAATACCGCCTGTGCACCTTCACCACTCAGTATCGGCAGACATTCACCATCTTCACCTTCATCAGCAAAGAATTCGGCCTGCCACATAATATCGCCGTCCTGTAGGACGTATTTTTGGATATTGAGTTGTTGCACGTCAGCATCTTCTTCCTCAATGCCGGGATTATCGGCGAGGAACTCTTCGCGAGCGGCATCAATTGCTTCTTCCAGCGTGGCGTACATGGTCATTGGTGTCTCCCTGTTTTTCGTGAAGGTATTCAGGGAAAGAATAGCTGATTATGTGATTTTGCAAGTATGAATGCGAAAATTAGCCGTCACGATGTTGTCT
Organism: Enterobacter cloacae complex sp. 677-3DZ2D5B; assembly: GCF_004136695.1. Classification (NCBI taxonomy): domain Bacteria; kingdom Pseudomonadati; phylum Pseudomonadota; class Gammaproteobacteria; order Enterobacterales; family Enterobacteriaceae; genus Enterobacter; species Enterobacter cloacae complex sp. 677-3DZ2D5B. The sequence continues at coordinate 524,690 of NZ_QFLS01000001.1, forward strand.
TATTCGCCCCGGGCGTAGCGCCCGGAATAAGCTGAGCCACGAATAAACGGCGTTGAACAGCACGACGCCTGCCGTCACGATAAAGACCGCCCGGAAACCGAAACTGGCTGAAATCCCCGCACCGACCAGCGGCCCGGTGACGTTACCCAGATCGCGAAACGACTGGTTATAGCTGAAAATACGACCGGCTATCTGGTTGGTGGAATTATAGACCAGCAGCGTCTGCACGGCCGGGAGCAGTGCGCCATCGGCAGCCCCCAGCAGGAAGCGCAGGACGCCGAGCTGCCAGGGAGACTGCACCATCGCCATGGGGATCAGCAGCAGGACGGAGACGATCAGGGCGCAGATCAGGATCTTTTCCGGGCCGATACGGTCTCCCAGCTTGCCGAGCCGCGGCGCGCTCAGTAGCGCCGCCACGCCGGGAACAGAGGCGATCAGGCCGCTGATAAAGGCGATATTGCTGACGTTTCCCGCCAGATCGCGGACATAGAGCGTCAGAATAGGCGCGATTGAACCGGTGGCCACCTGGATAATCATGGTAGTCACAAACAGACTCAGCACCAGCTTTGGGTTTTTCAGCGAGGCCAGCACATCCCGGGCGTGCAGCATCTCTTTTTTGGCTACCGGCGTGAAATTCTCCCGGATACAGATAAGCGTCACCAGGAAGCAGAGGAACAGCACGCTGGCGGTAATGAAGAATACCGGCCGCAGTCCGTAGTGGTCGGCCAGCAGCCCGCCCGCCAGCGGGCCCAGCAGTGCGCCACTTACGCCGCCAGTGGAGAGCGTGCCCAACGCCCAGCCGCTTTTCTGGCGCGGGATTTGGGTGGCGATCAGGGCGTTGGCGTTAGGGATAAATCCCCCGAGCAGACCCAGGAGTGCGCGTAATATCAGGAACTGCCAGACGTTCTGCGCCATCCCCATCAGCAGCATAATGATCGCCATGCCGAGCGCGGAGCGCAGCAGCATAATTTTGCGGCCTTTGCGATCCGCCAGCCCACCCCAGAAAGGCGACGCAATGGCGGAGAACAGGAACGTAATGCTGAACACCAGGCCGGACCACATATTCAGGGCGCTATGTCCGGTGACGCCGAGCTGCTCAACGTAGAGGGGCAGGAAAGGCATCACCAGGCTAAAGGCGGCGCCAGTAAGAAAACAACCCAGCCACGCAACCGTCAGGTTACGTTTCCAGTTTATGGGAGCATCTGTGGGGGACATAACTATCCGCATAATGAGGTGCAGGGCACCGTGACCAGTGAGGTAATAAGCCTGCTAATTATGCGCCCGGGGTATGATTGCCGCAATGACGGGGAGCTTTTAAAGCTAAAACAACATGCGGCCCGGATGGCCGCATGCAGGTTAATAACGTGAAGGGACGCCCTGAGGCCGGGTTTTAAAGCGGCGATGCAGCCACATGTACTGCTCCGGGGCAAGCATAATGCATTTCTCGACAACGCCGTTCATCCAGCGGGCGGTGGTTTCCGCATCAATCAGCGGTGGCGCGAGCTCCGGCTCCAGCATGATGAGCTGATAGCCTGAACCGTCTGGTTTACGGCGCGGTACAAACGGCACGATAGCCGCTTTGGACATTCGCGCCAGCATCCAGGTCCCGGTGGTCGTCGCTGCATCTTCCACCGCAAAGAACGGAACAAACACGCTGGATTGCGGGCCATAGTCATGATCCGGGGCGTACCAGACCACCTCACCTGATTTCAGGGCGCGGATCATCCCTTTCAGGTCTTTTCGGTCGATCATGCTTTTATTGGAGCGCATGCGTCCGTTGGTCTGGATCAAATCGATCACCGGATTATCGTTAGGACGATAAACGCCAATACCGGGCGCCTGCATGCCGAACATGCGTGCGCCAATTTCGAGCGTCAGAAAATGAACGCCAATCAGCAGGACGCCAGTCTGGTTGGCCTGAAGAGTATGCACTGGCTCCATGCCGGTCCCAGCCACTTCCGTCCAGCGCGCCATGCGCTTATCCGACCAGAACCAGGCCATACCGGTCTCCATCAGCCCCATGCCGACAGATTCGAAGTTTTTAACCACCATGTCGTGGCGCTCAGATTCACTCATCTGAGGAAAGCAAAGCTCAAGGTTGCGATACGCGATCCTGGCGCGACGCTTCATAAACTGCTGAGCAATGCGACCCAGCCCTTTACCCATGCGGAAAATGACGGGATAAGGCAGCTGTACAATTAGCCACAACAAGCCAATGCCTGACCATGTTAACCAATAGCGGGGATGCAAAAGCGCGGCAGTAAATTTCGGTAACTGGGTCATGTCTGTCCTGTGTTCTAACGTCCTGAAAGGCTATTGTCTCATTTTTTAAGGCATAGCCAAAATGTCTGTCATCGAAACATGAAAGAATATGCAAATGTTAAGTCTGATTAATCAGATTGACTGAAATGTAGCGTAAATTGTGTGGATGTAAATTGTCTTTGTTTGCTATATCATGCCGACCGATTTTTATTTCTCAACGATTGCAGGACTTGTACACCATGCCAGTGTTACACAACCGCGTTTCGAATGAGATGTTGAAAGCGCGTATGTTGGCCGAAACCGAACCGCGCACAACGATCTCTTTCTATAAGTATTTCACCATCGACGATCCACAGGCGACCCGCGATGCGCTTTACCAGGCTTTCACCGCCCTGAACGTGTTTGGTCGCGTCTATCTGGCGCGTGAGGGGATTAACGCGCAGATCAGCGTGCCGGAAAGCAAGGTCAGCGCCTTCCGCGATCTCCTTTACGGGTTTGATCCGGCGCTTAACGGCTTACGCCTGAATATTGCGTTGGATGATGACGGTAAATCATTCTGGGTGCTGCGCATGAAGGTGCGCGAGCGTATTGTGGCGGATGGCATTGACGATCCGAGCTTCAATGCTGCTAATGTGGGGGAATACCTGAAGGCCGCTGAAGTGAACGCGATGCTCGACGATCCGGATGCGGTGTTCATCGATATGCGTAACCACTACGAATATGAAGTGGGGCACTTCGAAAATGCGATGGAAATTCCTGCCGACACCTTCCGCGAGCAACTGCCGAAAGCGGTTGAGATGATGCAGGAGCATAAAGACAAAAAGATCGTGATGTACTGTACCGGGGGGATCCGCTGTGAAAAAGCCAGCGCCTGGATGAAGCACAACGGGTTTAATAAAGTCTGGCACATTGAGGGTGGGATTATCGAGTATGCCCGCCGCGCCCGTGAGCAGGGTTTACCGGTGCGTTTTATCGGTAAGAACTTTGTGTTTGATGAGCGTATGGGCGAGCGAATTTCAGAGGACGTGATCGCGCACTGTCACCAGTGCGGAACACCGTGCGATACGCATACCAACTGCAAAAACGACGGGTGTCATCTGCTGTTTATTCAGTGCCCTGCATGCGCCGAGAAGTTTAATGGCTGCTGTAGCGAGCTGTGCAGCGAAGAGAGTATGTTGCCTGAAGAAGAGCAACGTCGTCGCCGTGCCGGACGCGAGAACGGGAATAAGATCTTTAATAAATCCCGGGGCCGACTGAATACCAAACTGGGTATTCCGGACCCGGAGTAAAACACTGCCCGGCGGCTCACAAGCCTGCCGGGCCTGTTTTATGACTTCTGCTGAACGCCTTCCACCGAAATAATCAGCTCTACATCCTGCGATGCCGGGCCTAAATCCGTGGTGATATTAAAATCTTTCAGATGAATTTTGCCTGCGGCTTCAAAGCCAGCACGTTTTCCGCCCCATGGATCGTCACCCTGTCCAATTAATTTGGCATCCAGTGTGACAGGTTTTGTTACGCCGTTCAGCGTGAGATTACCGGTAATAGCGAGTTTATCACCGTCTTTCTTCACCTCTGTCGACGCGAAAGTAGCTTGCGGGAATTTGCCCACGTTCAGGAATTCAGCGCTGCGCAGATGTTTATCACGCTCGGCGTGATTAGTGTCGACGCTGTTGGTATTAATGGTGACGTTCACTTTATCGGCAGCAGGGTTTTTCTCGTCGAAAGTAAATGTGCCATCGAAATCATTGAACGTGCCATATAACCAGCTGTAACCCAGATGCTGAATACGGAAATTGACGAAGGCATGCTGGCCCTCTTTATCAATTTTATAGTCGGCGGCCAGGGCCGAACCGGTAGTAAATAACAGCGAACCTAATGCGATACCCAACAGGCGTTTTTTCATTTTATGCTCCAGAGTCAACTGACGAACGGCCAAGCATGCGCTTCAGCGTATCGTCTTTATCAATAAAGTGGTGTTTCAGGGCCGCAAGGCCATGCAGGACAGACAGGATCACTACGCTCCATGCCAGCCACAAATGAACCACACCTGCGGTGTCAGCCTGTGAACCGGCGTCAGCCAGCGTGGCTGGGACATCAAAAAGCCCAAATACGCTGATCGGTTTGCCGTCTGCGGTCGAAATGAGATAGCCGCTGATCAGAATGGCGAACAGCAGGGCATAGAGTGCGATATGCGCGCCAACAGCGCTTATGCGGGTAAGTCGGCCATGGCTTTTGGGCGCAGGAGGGGGCGGAGAGATATGTCGCCAGATCACGCGAAAAACCAGACCCATCATCAGCAGAACCCCAATGCTTTTGTGCAATTCGGGGGCCTGATGATACCAACCGTCATAATAGCTTAATGTCACCATCCAGAGGCCGAGACCAAACATGGCATAGACGGCAATTGCAAATAGCCAGTGTAAACACATGGATATTATTCCGTAGCGACGGGAGGAGTTACGCCATAGCATATGAATTTCCGTTCTCAAATGACTGAGCAATAAAAATGGACGGGTTAAATAAATAATGCAACTGAAAAAAATGAATAATGTATTTTATTTAATTTATTTCAGCGAATTTGAATGTGTTTCCGCAATGTATTTCAATCGCTTCGTTCAATAAATTTGAGGCGACGTTTTTTAAAAATATAAGTTAAATAAATTTAAAGGAGTGTCAATAAACGTCAGCGAGAACGTTCAGAAGAATACAATATAGATAACGTCAATGATCGCCAGTAGCGACCAAAGAACAATGTAGAGCATGAAATGCTCGCGGATGTTATTGATAAGGTAATTCACCAGTCTGCGCATCATGCCCCTCTCGCTAAACAGGCCCCGGTTACTCGGAGCCTGAAGAGGTATTATCGATCAAAGCGCGAGAGCGCGAAGGGCTTGAGATCAAACGAAGGCGCTATCCCCTGAGCAAACTGGGCGGCGATTTCACCTAACACAGAGGCAAATTTAAACCCGTGACCGCTGAGCCCGGTTACGAGCAGGGTGTTGTCGTGCCCCGGCAGGGTGTCGATGATAAAGTCTTCATCCGGGGTGTTGTCGTAGGTGCACGCTGCGCCGTAAAGCAACCCGCCTACACCCGGCAGGATATTACGCAGAAACGTGAAGGCTTCGGAACCATCCTGCGGATAAGCGCCGTACGGTTTGCGTTCTTCCGCAGAGGAAATTACCTGCCCGCCGTTATGTTTGCCAATCTTGAGCGCGTCTTTTTCCGAGGGGAAACCGTAGAACTGGTCGCCATTAGGTAACTCGCCTGTAAACGCCGGGAATTTGTTCTGACTGCTGTAACGCCCGTCAGACTGGAACCAGGAGAAGACTTTGCGCACCGGCTGGATGGGCAGGTCCGGCAGCAGTTTCGTCACCCACGTTCCCGCACTCACCAGCAGACGCGTGGCGGTATATTCACCTTCAGAGGTGGTGACGGTTGAACCCTCTGCATGGTGGGTGATGCCCGTGACCGGACAGTTGAACAACTGCGCGCAGCCCGCTTTGGCGGCGAGATCAATCCAGGTCTTAATGGCCGTTTCGCTGTGCAGTACGCCAGAGTTGGCTTCAAACAACCCAATGTAGTCTTCAGGGACAGAAATTTCCGGCCAGCGCGCCATGATGCCGTTCGCATCCAGACGCTCGACGTCCAGGCGGTAGGCTTTCGCGCTCTCCTCGACGGTCGCCAGAAACGTGGAGCTGGCTGGCCCCAGGTTAACGACCCCGGTGCGCTCAAAAATGCGTTCTTCGGTGAGGGCGGCCAGCTCATCCCACAGCGTCTGAGCCCGAAGCACCAGCGGTACATAGCGCTCACCTTCGCCATAAGCGTGACGGATCAGACGGGTATCGCCGTGATGGCTTCCTTCAGAGTGGGGAGGACGATGGGCGTCAATCATCAGCACATTCAGACCCGCCTGCGTGGCGTAATAACCGGCGGCAGATCCTACGGAGCCGCTTCCGATAATGATCAAATCGTATTTCATAGGCTTCTCTTTACTAACGCTTTGTTAGCAGAGTAATTAACTATGTAGGCTTATACAAGAACGAAATAAATAAGGCACCGCGAGGGTGCCTGTTGAGTGAAGAGGCGTAAGATTAATGCCGTTTATACTCATTTTCCTGGTAGTCGCCAGATTCTATTTTTGCGATGCCTGCTTCCAAAATAGAGATAAACTGACGGGCGACGTCTGTTGTAAGCCACAGCGTCTGTCCAACTTCCGCTTCATCACGGTTTAGCTGATTTGGGGTCTGGTAGTGCAAACGCAGCATCAGCGCATCGTAGCTGTCTACGGTGCTGATATCCCAGCCAACAAGCGGATGGGTCTGGATCACTTCACTATTCTTTTCCATTATAACCCCCTTAATGCGTGTTAGAAGACAACGACTTTGAGGTTCAATGCATGTTTTTCTGAAAGCAATTTCAGTATATCAATTAATAAGGGTTCAGCAGGAAAAAATAAACGGGTAGCAACACATTTTTCTGCTTTTTAGGATTGTTCGAACAATAAAACGCCATCTTGTTCACGATTTTCTAAGAAGATGCTGAAATATTTTGAACTTTCAGGAGACGAAACGAAAAAAAGCCGGGGCGACCCGGCAAAAAACACAATGAGGGAGCAAATTTTAATCAGTGATGAACCAGTCGTCGGCGCTTTCCCATGTTTCCTGCAAAATTTCGCTGATGCGTTCTTTGTCTTCTTTCGCACCGCCGATGACGGAAAGATGGTTTGCTGTCGCATAACGTACCGTTACGGCGCCATCGTTTTCAGGAAAAGTGCTGTTAATACGTCGGGATAGTTCACCCGCCAGAGCGTCGAGTGCGCCAGCAGGCAGGACGGTGGATTTGGCAATGGTGACTTCAATACGCATAAATGCCCCCTGTGTAATATACTGTTTATTTATACAGTTATATTGTCGGTTTGACAACAGGGGGCGACAGTTTTTTAGCGTTTTACCGTCCAGTTTACGGTTTCACCGGCCAGGAAGGGGATCAGCGTATCGTCGGTGAGCGCAATCGACGCTTCAACCTGGCTTTCTTTGCGCTCCAGCTCAATGAACGTGTCATTGATCGGCAGACCGTAGAAACGCGGGCCGTTAAGGGAGCAGAAGGCTTCGAAATGGTCTAACGCATTCATCTCTTCAAACACGGTTGCGTAACTTGCCAGGGCGGTCGGGGCGTTAAAGCAGCCTGCACAGCCGCAACTCGCCTCTTTACGGTGACGGGCATGCGGGGCGGAATCCGTGCCGAGGAACGCGCGCGGGAAGCCGCTAGCGACCAGCTCACGTAGCGCCTGCTGGTGGATGTTGCGCTTGAGGATCGGCAGACAATACAGATGTGGGCGAACGCCGCCCACCAGCATGTGGTTACGGTTAAACATCAGGTGCTGCGGGGTGATGGTGGCGGCAATCAGCTCGTTTCCATCCCGGACATACTCTGCGGCATCTTTAGTCGTAATGTGTTCAAACACCACTTTCAGCCCCGGAAGACGCTGGCGCAGCGGCTCCATGACCGTTTCGATAAAACGTGCTTCGCGATCGAAAATATCAATGTCAGCGTGGGTCACTTCCCCGTGCACCAGCAGCGGCATGCCCAGTTTTTGCATACGCTCCAGAACGGGCATGATGGCGTCGATACTGGTCACCCCATGGCTGGAGTTGGTGGTGGCATTCGCCGGGTAGAGCTTCGCGGCGGTGAACACACCTTCGTTAAACCCGCGCTCAACCTCATTGGGATCCAGCGAGTCCGTCAGGTAGCAGGTCATCAACGGGGTAAAATCGTGCCCGGCCGGAACGGCGTCAAGGATACGCTGGCGATAGGCAATCGCGGCCTCGACGGTAGTGACTGGCGGAACCAGGTTAGGCATAACAATCGCACGGCCATAAATTTCGCTGGTATACGGCACGACGGTTTTCAGCATGTCGCCATCACGAAGATGGATATGCCAGTCGTCTGGGCGGCGGATTTTGAGAACCTGGGATTGTACAGTCATGGAAGCTCCGGCTTGAAAGAGATCAGTCATAAGATGGCTGTTTTTGCCGGACACAAATCATAAGCGGAAACGTTTTCGTTTGCACACTATTCCGTTAAAAAAAACGGGCGCCTGAGCGCCCGGAGTATTTAGTCGGTGAAAGGGATGATGATTTCACCCGGTTTCACCTCTATCCCTTTGGCATATTTTTTCGCCAGAGATTCACCTTTGCTTTTGTCTTCGCTCAGAACATAGGCAGGTTGTTGGTTAAAGTAGTTCTGCAACGACTGGTTGAGATACGGCATCAGCGTTTGCAGCACCGGTTTCATTTTATCCGGCGTTACAACCGCATCGACGATTTCCATCTCTTGCAGGAAAATTGCCCCTTTCTCTTTATTAAAGACCGGCAGCGCCTTGAGCTTCAGCTTGATATCCGCTTTCTGATTGCCGAAGAGCGAGGTCATATCGAGGCTGGCATCGCCGGAAAGGGTGACTTTGTTAGGCTCCTCGCGACCAATCTGGCTGGCGAGATTCGTCAGGACGATATGCGCATCCGCAAGGCCGGGCACGCCGATATCTTTTGAAAAGTTATTATGTTTTTCCAGCGCCTGATTAATTTCCTGCTCACTGACGGTGTACTGCGTAAGCTGGTTACATCCCACCAGCAGACCACTGACAATTAACGCAGCGGCAATAACGATCTTTTTCATGGCGTTCCTCAACATAAAATCGGCGCATCTGTCCTGATACGCCAGTATGTCAGGGTGATCCTACAGAAACCAGCAGAAAAAACTGATAATGTAAGAGGTCAGGCGCCAGGCTCCAGCATCCCGCGGGTGCTGCGTTTATCACTGAACTGCCACCAGAGGGCAATCAGCGTCATAAAGCCGACCATGCCGAGCATGACCCACGGCAGCTCCGGCTGATGGAGCGCTTTTCCGGCATCAAACAGCCAGCCGCCACCGGTGTAACCCAGCGCGCCGCCAAGCGCCAGCCCGAGACGGCTGAAGCCCATGTAGCTGCCCCGGGCCCGGGCGTCGGCAAGTGACGCGCTCAGCGTTTCACGGGCTGGCTCGGCAATGATTGAGCCAATATAGAAGGTGCAGATCAGCATAAACAGTTGCTGAAGCGAACTTACCAGACCGATGGGCATCATGCTCAGCGTCATCAGCAACAGCCCGGCCATCAGACGGTGCTCAAGCCGGAAACGGCGCTCGCTCCAGCGGGCAATTGGATAGAGCAGAGTCAGTGAGAGGCAGGCCTCAATGGCATACATCCATTTCACCGCTGCCGGCGTGCCGGCAATATCGTTAACCATAATGGGCAGCATCAGCATGACCTGCACGGCGAGCATGTAGTAGCCGGTCAGGGTTAACACATAGGTGACGAAGCGTTTATCGCTTAGCACACGGTCAAGCCCTTCCCGCACAGGCGCTTTCACCGTCGACAGCTTCCATGCGGGCAGAAACAGACCGTTAAACAGCGCGCAGAGAATAAACAACACCGCACCGGTGGCGCAAACCAGGCGGAAATCGTATTGCAGCAGCCAGCTTCCCAGCAGGGCGCCCACCACCGCGCCTGCGCTGTCCTGCATCATCAAAATCGAGAAGAAGCGCCCCCGATGTTGCGGACGGATAAGCTTAACCACCAGCGCGGTACGCGGTGGGTCGAAAAGGGTGCCGCCAATCCCGGAAAGGAAACAGGAGAACCACAGCAGCCAGGGTTCATGAGCGATTGCCATGGTGGCGAATCCCGCCGCACGTAACAGCATGCCGGTGACGATCATCGGTTTTGCACCGAAGCGGTCAGCTATTGCGCCGCCAAACACGCCCAGACCCTGTTGTACAAACTGGCGTAGACCCAGCGCGATCCCGACCATCAATGCCGCCCAGCCCATTTGATCGACAAAACGAATTGATATAAGCGGAAAAACGACAAAAAAGCCGAGCACGACCAGCATGTTATCGACGAGCAGGAAATATTTACCCAGGCTCCTGGCCTGTGATACGCGGGACATTTTCCCTCCAGGGAAAATAAAAGGTGAGCACGCTAACATTCTGCGGTGTCGCCGCGCTTTTTCCCATACCCGCTGGCGACAATATTTTTTTATCAAAAAGGTGCTTTGATAGAGAGTTCTCATCGAAAAATGTGAAAAGCGATCAAAATGGTATGTCACTGTTTTCACAGAAGGCGCAGGCACAGGTATAGTAAAGCTAACAGGCAGAGCAGAAGCGACGGGAAGGAGTGGTAACGATGTTTGGCTATCGCAGTAATGTGCCAAAAGTGCGTCTGACGACGGACAGGCTGGTCGTTCGTCTGGTGCATGAGCGTGATGCCTGGCGTCTGGCGGATTATTACGCCGAGAATCGCCAGTTTTTAAAACCCTGGGAACCCGTTCGGGACGAGAGCCACTGCTACCCCTCTGGCTGGCAGGCGCGCCTCAGTATGATTGCGGAATTTCATAAACAGGGAAGTGCGTTTTATTTCGCGCTTCTCGATCCGGAAGAGAAAGAGATCGTTGGCATTGCCAATTTTTCAAACGTGGTACGCGGGTCGTTTCACGCCTGCTATCTCGGGTATTCCATCGGCCAGAAATGGCAGGGACAGGGGCTCATGTTTGAGGCGCTGACGGCGGCGATTCGCTACATGCAGCGCACGCAACATATCCATCGCATTATGGCTAACTACATGCCGCACAATAAGCGCAGCGGCGATCTGCTGGCCCGCCTGGGGTTTGAGAAAGAAGGCTATGCCAAAGATTATCTGCTGATTGACGGCGAGTGGCGGGACCATGTGCTCACCGCGCTCACCACGCAGGAGTGGACCGCGGGTCGTTAAGGAGAAAAGATGAAATATCAGTTAAATGGCGCCGAAGCGCGCGTGATCGGCTGCCTTCTGGAAAAGCAGGTCACCACGCCGGAACAGTATCCTCTGTCCGTGAATGCCGTCACGATGGCCTGCAACCAGAAGACGAACCGTGAGCCGGTGATGAACCTTGGCGAGCACGAGGTGCAGGATATCCTTGATGAGCTGGTGAAGCGCCACTACCTGCGCACCGTCAGCGGCTTCGGTAACCGCGTCACTAAATATGAACAGCGCTTTTGTAATTCTGAATTTGGCGATTTAAAACTCAGCGCTGCGGAAGTGGCCGTTATCACCACGTTGCTGCTGCGCGGGGCGCAGACGCCGGGGGAACTGCGCACACGCGCCTCCCGCATGCATGAGTTTCAGGATATGCAGGACGTTGAACAGACGCTGGAGAGATTAGCCTCACGCGAGGACGGTCCCTACGTGGTGCGTCTGCCCCGCGAACCGGGCAAGCGTGAAAGCCGCTACATGCACCTGTTTAGCGGCGACGTGGAGCCCTCTGCGCTGGCCGTCGTATCCGACACGCCAGCATCAAACGAAAGCCTGACCGCGCGCGTGGCAGCCCTGGAAGACGAGGTTGCCGGGCTGAAGCAGCGTCTGGATGCGTTACTCGCACATCTGGGAGATTAATCGTGACAACCTTACGCATTGGTGTTGTGGGGCTGGGAGGGATTGCGCAAAAAGCCTGGCTGCCCGTTTTAGGCGCCGCGTCAGACTGGACGCTGCAAGGGGCGTGGTCGCCCACCCGCGAGAAAGCAGAGCGCATCTGCAAAACCTGGCGCATCCCTTATGCCGGTTCGCTACAGGATTTAGCCCGTGAATGTGATGCGGTATTTGTGCATACCTCAACCGCGACGCACTACCAGGTGGTGAGCGAGTTGCTGAATGCAGGCGTTCACGTCTGCGTGGATAAACCCCTGGCGGAAAATGTACAGGATGCTGAGCGACTGATTGAGCTGGCCGCGCGTAAAAAGCTGACGCTGATGGTCGGCTTCAACCGCCGTTTTGCGCCCCTCTATCAGCAGCTTAAAGCGCAGTCCGGCTCGTTCGCCTCTCTGCGTATGGATAAGCACCGTACCGACAGCGTGGGGCCGAACGATCTGCGCTTCACGCTGCTGGATGATTATCTCCACGTCGTGGATACGGCCCTGTGGCTGAGTAACGGAAAAGCCCAGCTGCAAAGCGGCACGCTGTTGACCAGCGAGCAGGGTGAGATGGTTTACGCCGAACATCATTTTGCCGTTGAGCATTTGCAGGTGACGACCAGCATGCATCGTCGGGCGGGCAGCCAGCGCGAGTCCGTGCAGGCCGTTACGGATGGCGCGCTGTATGACGTCACCGATATGCGAGAGTGGCGGGAAGAGAAGGGCAATGGCGTGGTTGCGTTACCCGTTCCCGGCTGGCAGAGCACCCTGGAACAGCGTGGCTTTGTGGGCTGCGCGCGTCACTTCATCACCTGCGTGCAGAATCAGACGGTTCCTGAAACGTCCGGGGAGCAGGCCATTCTGGCGCAGCGCATCGTGGAACGACTCTGGCGCGAAGCCATGTCGGAATAACTCGCTGTAACATCTGCCGATAGTAATTCGTTGAAATCCGGTTAGACTAAGCGCCGCTTGTTGGCTTTGCCGGGTGGCGCTTTCGCTTATCCGTCCTGGAAATCCGTAGGGTTGTGGAACTTCACGTTAATGAACTTATTAAAATCGCTGGCGGCCGTCAGCTCGATGACCATGTTTTCCCGCGTGCTTGGCTTTGCGCGCGATGCCATTGTGGCAAGGGTTTTTGGCGCAGGGATGGCGACTGACGCCTTTTTCGTTGCGTTCAAGCTGCCGAACCTGCTGCGCCGTATTTTTGCCGAAGGGGCTTTCTCACAGGCATTTGTCCCGATCCTTGCGGAATATAAAAGCAAGCAGGGCGAAGATGCCACCCGCGTCTTTGTGGCTTACGTTTCCGGTTTACTGACGCTGGCGCTGGCGATCGTGACCGTCCTGGGCATGCTGGCAGCGCCCTGGGTAATCATGGTAACGGCACCGGGCTTTGCCGACACGGCGGATAAATTTGCCCTGACGACGCAACTGCTGCGGATAACCTTCCCCTATATTCTGCTGATTTCGCTGGCGTCGCTGGTGGGTGCCATCCTGAATACCTGGAACCGCTTCTCCGTGCCGGCCTTTGCCCCCACGTTCCTTAATGTCAGCATGATTGGCTTTGCGCTGTTCGCCGCGCCGCATTTTAACCCACCGGTGCTGGCGCTGGCCTGGGCCGTGACCGTCGGCGGGGTGTTACAGCTTGCTTACCAGCTTCCGCACCTGAAAAAGATCGGCATGCTGGTTCTGCCGCGCATTAGTTTCAAAGATGCGGGTGCAATGCGCGTTATTAAACAGATGGGACCGGCGATACTCGGCGTGTCCGTCAGCCAGATCTCACTGATCATCAATACCATCTTCGCCTCTTTCCTGGTGTCGGGCTCGGTGTCCTGGATGTACTACGCCGATCGTCTGATGGAGTTTCCATCAGGGGTGCTGGGCGTGGCGCTGGGGACTATTCTGCTGCCGTCGCTGTCGAAAAGTTTCGCCAGCGGCAACCACGATGAATACTGCCGCCTGATGGACTGGGGACTGCGTCTCTGTTTTCTGCTGGCATTGCCAAGCGCGGTGGCGCTGGGGATCCTGGCAAAACCGCTGACGGTGTCGTTGTTCCAGTATGGAAAATTCACCGCCTTTGATGCCGCCATGACCCAGCGTGCACTGGTAGCCTACTCGGTGGGGCTGATGGGGCTGATCGTCGTGAAGGTGCTTGCGCCCGGTTTCTATTCACGTCAGGACATCAAAACGCCGGTTAAGATTGCCATTGTGACGCTGATTATGACGCAGCTGATGAACCTCGCTTTTATTGGACCGCTGAAACACGCGGGGCTGTCATTGTCGATTGGTCTGGCGGCCTGTCTAAACGCCGGGCTGCTGTACTGGCAGCTGCGCAAGCAGGATATCTTCACACCGCAGCCGGGCTGGGCAAGCTTCCTGCTGCGTCTGGCGATCGCGGTAGTGGTGATGGCGGCTGCGCTGGTTGGCATGTTGTATGTCATGCCTGAATGGGCGCAGGGCACCATGCCTTACCGCCTGATGCGTCTGATGGCCGTGGTGGCGGTCGGGGTGGTGGCGTACTTTGCCACGCTGGCGGTGCTTGGCTTCAAGGTGAAAGAATTCGCCCGCCGCACGGTATAAACGTCAAAAGGGGAGTTCACCAGAAGGTGCTCCCCGCTTCATGACGTGCCGCTACTGCGTCAAATCGAAATCTTTTTCCCGCCCGTGATACGTGCCGTGGCCGTCTGACCATCCGCACCGTACAGCCCCGGCTCTTTATAGGGCTTTAACACCTCAAGCGCCTGCTGATTACGGATAATCTGACCTTCCAGCAGCCAGCCGTTATGCTGGTTGAGATCGCGAAGATGCTGGGTTTTTTCTGTAATGGTCTGCCAGCGTTCGTTGATCTCATCATTGGCGCTGCGTTTCGCGTCTTGCTCAGCGCGTCGCTGTTTTTCCAGATAATCCAGGGTCGCCAGCAGCGAGCTTTTATCTTCAGTTATGCGTTGCAACGCGCTGCCGTTGATTTGACCAGAAGAGAGGTGGTGCTGTTCGGCATCCATCACCGTTTTCAGGTCGTTCAGGACCACCGTCATCTGATCCAGTATTTCTGACAGTCGACTCATACGGTTAGTTACTCTGGAGGAAACTCTGTGCGTCCTGAATCAGCGCATCAGCGATTTTGCTGGTATCCATTTTCAGTTCGCCGTTACGGATAGCCGTTTTCAGCGCTTCAACACGTTCCATGTTGATATCGCTGCTGCCTGGCTGCATCAGCTTCGACTGCGCATCGCTCAGCGTGACGCTGGTGCTGTTAGCCGTCGACGTTTTTTCCAGACGCGTTTTTTGCGGGGCAGCCTCATTCGTTTCGCGAGGTTGTACAGTGCTAACCGGCTTCAGGGCTGATGTACGATCAATGCTCATAGTGTTGTCCTCATCGAGGGTTCGCGGCGTTTGCGCCTGACATCATCATTTGTTGAATATTTATCGGCAGTCGCCGCGAAATCTTTAAAAAGATTACAGGTTAATCAGAATATTCCCATCAGGACCGACCGTGCCGCTGACCACCTGGCCTGAGGACATTCTGACCCGGGCATTTTGCGCCACTGCGGCATTATTCAGCGCTTTTCCTTCGCTGTTGATACTAAAGCCTTCGCCATTGGCGACCACCATCACCTGTTGTCCCGCTTTCACCCGCCATGCCTGGCGCAGCATGGATAGCTGTATCGCCTGTCCAGGGGCGACATCGCGCAGGCTGACCGCCTCCTGAGCCTGGTTAATGTCCAGCATCGTCCGCGGTGGAAGCTGATCCAGACGGCCTCGCTTCAGCGTTACGCTGTCAGGTTGCAGCAGGCTGCCTCGCGGAATCGGAACGGCGGCGACAACATAATTGCCCGTCGCCTGTACCGCAACCTGTAAATACCGTTTTTCATTGGCGCAACGCGCCAGCACGTTCACGTTACCCCATAACTTTGTGCTGCCGGTCACGCTAAATGACGGGGCTTCGCAGGAAGGGTAAAGGTTAGGCGGGGTGCGCACGGTCACGCGTACGTCATCGCTGAAACCGGCCAGCTTCTGCGCAAAGAATGCATTGAGCTGGTCCTCTAACCCCTCAGCCTGCACCAGAGGGCTCAAAAGCAGTAGGGTCGCCGCCAGGCCACGTTTAAAAGTCCGCATCGCACGTTCCACCATGTCCAGAATTAAGCAAATTCTACCCGCAGTGGTTTTCCATCAACGCAACAAATAGCGACGCATTTTGCGCTTATTCCGTCGATAAGGGAGACGCCTTGAGATTTAAGCTGTGAACTGAAATTTTCTCATCAGCGGAGGAGACATGCTCGATAAACTCGACGCCGCGTTACGTTTTCAGCAGGAAGCGCTCAATTTACGCGCCCAGCGGCAGGAGATTTTAGCCGCCAATATCGCCAACGCGGATACCCCCGGGTATCAGGCGCGCGATATTGATTTTTCCAGTGAACTCAAAAAAGTGATGGAGCGTGGACGTGCCGAAGGAACGGGTGTCTCACTGGCCCTGACATCCTCACGTCATATTCCCGCTCAGGCGATGACCGCGCCAACGACCGACCTGCTTTACCGTATTCCCGATCAGCCCTCGCTTGATGGTAACACCGTCGACATGGACAGGGAGCGCACACAGTTTGCCGATAACAGCCTGCAATACCAGACAGGCCTGACGCTACTCGGCGGGCAAATTAAAGGCATGATGACCGTCCTACAGGGGGGCAATTAGTAAATGGCCTTGCTGAATATTTTTGATATCGCCGGTTCGGCATTAACGGCGCAGTCTAAACGACTGAACGTGGCCGCCAGTAACCTGGCCAACGCCGACAGCGTGACCGGCCCTGACGGGCAACCGTATCGCGCTAAACAGGTTGTCTTCCAGGTTGATGCTGCACCGGGTGCGGCAACGGGCGGCGTAAAAGTGGCGGACGTGGTTGAGAGCCAGGCACCCGACAAGCTGGTTTACGAGCCAGGCAACCCGCTCGCGGATGCCAGCGGCTACGTGAAAATGCCGAACGTGGATGTGGTCGGGGAAATGGTGAACTCCATGTCCGCGTCGCGCAGCTACCAGGCAAACGTCGAAGTGCTTAATACCGTGAAGAGCATGGTGCTCAAAACACTCACTCTCGGCCAGTAAAGGAGACACGCATGTCCATCGCCGTAAACGTGAATGACCCGACAAATACCGGCGTCAATAGCACCAGCAGTGCGACCGGTTCCAGCTCTCTCACCGGGAGCAATGCCTCCGATTTACAGAGCAGCTTCCTGACCCTGCTGGTGGCGCAGCTGAAAAATCAGGACCCGACCAATCCGATGCAGAACAACGAACTGACCACGCAGCTTGCGCAGATCAGTACCGTCAGCGGCATTGAGAAACTGAACACCACGCTCGGCTCGGTCTCCGGTCAAATCGATAATAGCCAGTCCTTGCAGGCCGCCAACCTGATCGGGCACGGGGTGATGATCCCGGGGACCACGATTCTGGCGGGCACCAGCACCACCGATGCCACGTCCACCACCACCACGACGCCGTTTGGCGTTGAGTTGCAGCAGCCGGCCGACAAAGTCACCGCCACCATCAAAGACGCCAGCGGCAACGTGGTGCGCACGATTGAGATTGGCGAGCTTAAAGCGGGCGTTCATACCTTTACCTGGGATGGCAGCCTGACCGACGGCACTAAAGCGCCTAACGGCTCGTATCAGGTTGCGATTAGCGCCAGCAACGGCACCACTCAGCTGGTGGCTCAGCCGCTACAGTTTGCCCTGGTTCAGGGCGTCATCAAAGGTAGCGATGGTAACAAACTGGATTTGGGTACCTCCGGTACCACCACACTCGACGAAGTTCGGCAGATTATCTAAGCCTTCATACTTATCAGGAGTAAGTCATGGCCTTTTCTCAAGCGGTCAGCGGCCTGAATGCTGCGGCCACCAACCTGGACGTCATTGGCAACAACATCGCCAACTCCGCGACCTATGGTTTTAAATCCGGTTCTGCGTCTTTTGCAGATATGTTTGCAGGCTCTAAAGTGGGCCTGGGCGTGAAGGTGGCGGGTATCACCCAGGACTTCACCGACGGGACGACCACCAACACCGGTCGCGGTCTGGACGTCGCCATCAGCCAGAACGGTTTCTTCCGTATGGTGGATGCCAACGGTTCCGTATTCTACAGCCGCAACGGCCAGTTCAAGCTGGATGAAAACCGTAACCTGGTGAACATGCAGGGGCTTCAGTTAACCGGTTATCCGGTTGCCGGCACGCCGCCTACGGTGCAAACCGGTGCGAATCCGCAGGCGATCTCCATCCCAACGACGCTGATGGCGGCGAAGTCCACCACCACGGCCTCTCAGCAGATCAACCTGAACTCCACCGATACTGCACCAACCGTCGCCTTCGACCCGGCCAACCCTGACTCTTACAACAAGAAAGGCACCGTGACGGTGTTTGACAGCCAGGGTAATGCGCACAACATGAACCTGTTCTATGTCAAAAACGCGACGCCAGCTAACTCCTGGAAGGTGTATTCCCAGGACGGCAGCGTAGCAGGAGATGCCGCGAAACTGGCAACCACGCTGACCTTTAACGCGAGCGGCGTGCTGACGGGTGGCGATGATATCAAGATCACAACGGGCACCGTTCCGGGCGCGACGCCAGCCACGTTTGACATGAGTTTCGCCAACTCCATGCAACAGAATACCGGTGCGAACAACATCGTGGCGACGAGCCAGAACGGTTATAAGCCGGGCGATCTGGTGAGCTACCAGATCAACGATGACGGTACCGTTGTCGGTAACTATTCGAACGAACAGACCCAGGTGCTGGGCCAGATCGTGCTGGCAAACTTCGCCAACAACGAAGGCCTGAAATCCGAAGGGGACAACGTCTGGTCTGCCACGCAGTCTTCCGGTGTTGCCCTGCTGGGTACTGCGGGTTCCGGTAACTTCGGCACGCTGACCAACGGCGCGCTGGAAGCCTCTAACGTCGATCTGAGTAAAGAGCTGGTGAACATGATCGTCGCGCAACGTAACTACCAGTCCAACGCGCAGACCATCAAAACCCAGGATCAGATCCTTAACACGCTGGTTAACCTGCGTTAAGCAGCTGACGGGAAAGCGCAATGGATCACGCAATATATACAGCGATGGGCGCAGCAAGCCAGACGCTCAACCAGCAGGCTGTTACCGCCAGCAACCTGGCGAACGCCTCCACGCCAGGTTTTCGTGCGCAGCTCAACGCGCTGCGTGCGGTGCCGGTAGAAGGGCTGTCATTGCCCACGCGTACGCTGGTCACCGCTTCCACGCCGGGCGCCGACATGACGCCAGGCCAGATGGATTACACCGCGCGTCCGCTGGACGTTGCCCTTCAGCAGGACGGCTGGCTGGCGGTGCAAACGGCTGACGGCGGGGAAGGGTATACCCGCAACGGTAATATCCAGGTGAGCTCCACCGGGCAGCTGACGATTCAGGGGCATCCGGTGATGGGCGAAGCCGGTCCGTTGACGGTGCCGGAAGGGTCAGAGCTGACCATTGCGGCAGACGGGACGATTTCGGCGTTAAACCCGGGCGACCCGGCTAACACCGTTGCGCCTGTCGGTCGTCTGAAGCTGGTGAAAGCGGAAGGCAACGAAGTGCAGCGTGGCGATGACGGGATGTTCCGTCTGACCCAGGCGGCGCAGGCTACGCGTGGCGCCACGTTACAGGCCGACCCGACCATCCGCGTGATGTCCGGCGTGCTGGAAGGCAGTAACGTCAAACCGGTAGAAGCCATGACCGACATGATCGCCAGCGCCCGCCGCTTCGAAATGCAGATGAAAATTATCAGCAGCGTCGATGAAAACGCAGGCAAGGCTAACCAACTTCTGGCTATGAGTTAACAGGACTTCCTATGATCAGTTCTTTATGGATCGCGAAAACCGGTCTGGACGCACAGCAAACCAATATGGATGTGATTGCCAACAACCTGGCAAACGTCAGCACCAATGGTTTCAAGCGCCAGCGTGCGGTTTTCGAAGATTTGCTTTATCAAACGATTCGTCAGCCAGGGGCGCAGTCTTCTGAGCAAACCACGCTGCCGTCCGGTCTGCAAATTGGTACCGGCGTGCGCCCGGTTGCCACCGAGCGTCTGCACAGCCAGGGCAACCTGTCCCAGACCAACAACAGTAAAGACGTTGCCATCAAAGGTCAGGGTTTCTTCCAGGTGCAGCTGCCTGACGGGACCTCCGCCTATACCCGCGATGGTTCGTTCCAGGTGGATCAGAATGGTCAGCTGGTGACAGCGGGCGGCTTCCAGGTTCAGCCTGCGATCACCATCCCGGCGAACGCGCTGAGTATCACCATTGGTCGTGACGGTATCGTCAGCGTCACTCAGCAAGGTCAGGCCGCGCCGGTCCAGGTTGGACAGCTCAATCTGACGACCTTCATGAACGATACCGGACTGGAAAGCATCGGTGAGAACCTCTACACCGAAACGCAGTCTTCCGGCACGCCAAATGAAAGTACCCCGGGCCTGAACGGGGCGGGGCTGCTGTATCAGGGGTATGTGGAAACCTCGAACGTTAACGTGGCGGAAGAGCTGGTGAATATGATCCAGGTCCAGCGCGCCTATGAAATTAACAGTAAAGCAGTGTCGACGACCGACCAGATGCTGCAAAAACTGACGCAACTCTAAGGTGTAGCCCGGTGCGGTAAACGTCGCACCGGCTCCCTGTTTTCGAAGATGAAGGCAATGCAAAAAAACGCGGCGTTTCGTTATCCGATCCTGACTGTTCTGGCCGTCACCCTCAGCGGGTGTGCCTGGATCCCGTCTAAACCATTGGTACAGGGTGCGACTACCGCCCAACCCGTTCCCGGCCCCGCGCCGGTGGTGAACGGTTCTATTTTCCAGACCGCGCAGCCGATTAACTACGGTTATCAGCCGCTGTTTGAAGACCGTCGTCCGCGTAACGTCGGCGATACGCTGACCATTGTGTTGCAGGAAAACGTCAGCGCGAGCAAGAGCTCGTCGGCGAACGCCAGCCGCGACGGCAAAACCAATTTTGGCTTCGACACCGTACCGCGCTATCTGCAAGGGCTGTTCGGCAACGCCCGTGCGGATGTGGAAGCCTCCGGCGGCAACACCTTTAACGGTAAAGGTGGCGCGAACGCCAGCAATACCTTCAGCGGAACGCTGACGGTAACGGTTGACCAGGTTCTGGTAAACGGCAACCTGCACGTGGTGGGCGAAAAACAGATCGCCATTAACCAGGGTACGGAATTCATTCGTTTCTCCGGTGTGGTTAACCCTCGCACTATCAGCGGCACCAACACCGTACCGTCCACCCAGGTGGCGGATGCGCGCATTGAGTACGTCGGCAACGGCTACATCAACGAAGCGCAAAATATGGGCTGGCTGCAACGCTTCTTCCTTAACCTATCGCCGATGTAAGCGAGGTGACCTATGTATAAATTTCTCTTCGCCGTGGCGCTGTCGTTGGTCGCTACCGTTGCGCAGGCCGATCGCATACGCGATCTCACCAGCGTGCAGGGCGTGCGCGAAAACTCCCTGATTGGCTATGGCCTGGTGGTGGGGCTGGATGGGACGGGTGACCAGACGACCCAGACGCCGTTCACCACCCAGAGCCTGAACAACATGCTCTCGCAGCTCGGTATTACCGTACCGGCCGGGACCAACATGCAGCTGAAAAACGTGGCGGCCGTGATGGTGACCGCGTCTTATCCGGCCTTTGCGCGTCAGGGGCAGACCATCGACGTGGTTGTCTCGTCGATGGGTAATGCCAAAAGCCTGCGTGGCGGTACGTTGCTGATGACGCCGCTGAAAGGCGTCGACAGCCAGGTGTATGCTCTGGCGCAGGGCAACATTCTGGTTGGCGGAGCAGGTGCGTCGGCGGGCGGCAGCAGCGTGCAGGTGAACCAGCTGAACGGGGGACGTATTACCAACGGCGCGATCATCGAACGTGAGCTGCCGACCCAGTTCGGCACCGGCAACACCATTAACCTGCAACTGAATAACGAAGACTTTACGATGGCGCAGCAGATCGCTGACACCATCAACCGCAGCCGGGGCTACGGCAGCGCCACCGCGCTGGATGCCCGCACCGTGCAGATCCGCACGTCAACCGGCAGCAGCAACCAGGTGCGGATGCTGGCCGATATCCAGAATATGGAAGTGAACGTGCCGGTTCAGGATGCGAAAGTCATTATCAACTCCCGTACCGGCTCGGTGGTGATGAACCGCGAAGTGACGCTGGACAGCTGCGCCGTGGCGCAGGGCAATCTCTCCGTCACGGTTAACCGCTCGGCCAACGTCAGCCAGCCGGATACCCCGTTTGGTGGCGGTCAGACGGTAGTGACCCCGCAAACGCAGATTGATTTACGACAGAGCGGCGGTTCGTTGCAGAGCGTGCGCTCCAGCGCCAACCTGAACAGCGTGGTGCGTGCCTTGAATGCGCTGGGTGCAACGCCAATGGATCTGATGTCCATTCTGCAATCCATGCAAAGTGCAGGCTGCCTGCGCGCTAAACTGGAAATCATCTAAATGCTGACCGATAGCAAACTGTTGACCAGTGCCGCCTGGGATGCCCAGTCGCTCAACGAGCTGAAAACCAAAGCGGGCAAGGATCCGGCGGCGAATATCCGCCCGGTTGCCCGTCAGGTGGAAGGCATGTTCGTGCAGATGATGTTGAAAAGCATGCGTGAAACTCTGCCGAAAGACGGCATGTTCAGCAGTGATTCCACGCGGCTTTACACCAGCATGTACGATCAGCAGATTGCCCAGCAAATGACCGCCGGAAAGGGGCTC
Source organism: Enterobacter cloacae complex sp. 677-3DZ2D5B (assembly GCF_004136695.1). NCBI lineage: Bacteria > Pseudomonadati > Pseudomonadota > Gammaproteobacteria > Enterobacterales > Enterobacteriaceae > Enterobacter > Enterobacter cloacae complex sp. 677-3DZ2D5B. The sequence goes on from NZ_QFLS01000001.1 coordinate 547,184, forward strand.
GGCCTGGCGGACATGATCGTGAAGCAGACCGCAGCCGCTCAGGTACTCCCGCCTGAAGAGGCTCCGCCGCAGGTGCCGCTGAAGTTTGATCTGGAAAAGGTGACCAGTTATCAAAATCAGGCGCTAACGCAGATGGTGCGTAAGGCGATGCCGAAGCCGGCAGAAACGCGTGACGAGCCGCTCTCCGGCGACAGCAAAGACTTCCTGGCGCAGCTCTCCCTGCCGGCGCGTCTTGCCAGTGAAGAGAGCGGCGTGCCGCACCATCTGATTCTGGCGCAGGCGGCGCTGGAGTCGGGCTGGGGGCAACGTCAGATCCGCAGGGAGAACGGCGAGCCGAGCTTCAACATCTTTGGCGTGAAGGCCACCTCCAGCTGGAAAGGGCCGACCACGGAAATCACCACCACCGAATATGAGAACGGTGCGGCAGTGAAGGTGAAAGCCAAATTCCGCGTCTACAGCTCGTATCTGGAAGCGTTGTCGGATTATGTCGGGCTGTTGAGCCGGAATCCGCGCTACACCGCGGTGACCCAGGCCGCCACGCCAGAGCAGGGCGCTCAGGCATTGCAGAATGCCGGCTACGCAACCGATCCAAACTATGCACGCAAGCTGACCAGCATGATCCAGCAGCTGAAATCTATGTCTGAGAAGGTCAGCAAAGCATATAGCACAGATCTCGAAAATCTGTTCTGAAAGTTCTCAAGTCCCGGAGGAGGTTGCCGATAACCTTCATCAGGACTCGTGTCTGAACGTATAAAAGGAACCCCCATGTCCAGTTTGATTAACAGCGCCATGAGTGGCCTCAGTGCTGCGCAGTCGGCACTCAATACCGTCAGTAATAATATTTCAAGCTACAACGTGGCAGGTTATACCCGCCAGACCACCATTCTGGGGGCATCAAACAGCACCCTGACCGGTGGTGGTTGGGTGGGTAACGGGGTCTATGTCTCCGGCGTTCAGCGTGAATATGATGCGTTTATCACCAACCAGCTGCGTGCGGCGCAGAACCAGAGCAGTGGGCTGACCACGCGCTACCAGCAGATGTCAAAAATTGACGACGTGCTGTCGGATACCACGAACTCGCTTTCTGCCAACCTCCAGGATTTCTTTAAAAGCCTGCAAACGCTGGTGAGTAACGCAGAAGATCCGGCTGCACGCCAGACGGTGCTCGGTAAGGCGGATGGTCTGGTAAACCAGTTTAAAACCAACGATCAATATCTCCGCGATCAGGATGCGCAGGTCAATACGGCGATTTCTACCAGCGTTGATCAGATCAATAACTATGCGAAGCAGATTGCTAACCTTAACGATCAGATCTCCCGGCTGACTGGCGTAGGGGCGGGCGCATCCCCGAACGAACTGCTCGATCAGCGCGATCAGCTGGTGAGTGAACTGAACAAGATTGTCGGTGTGGACGTTACCGTACAGGACAGCGGCACGTATAACATCTCTATCGCCAACGGTTACACCCTGGTACAGGGCAGCAACGCAAGTCAGCTGGCGGCGGTGAAATCCAGTGCGGACCCAGCGCGTACGACGATTGCGTATGTGGATGCCGCAGCAGGCAACGTGGAGATCTCAGAAAAACAGATCACCACGGGGTCGCTTGGAGGGCTGTTAACGTTCCGTTCTCAGGATCTGGATCAGGCGCGAAATACCCTCAACCAGATGGCGCTGGCGTTTGCGGATGCCATGAATACCCAGCACCAGGCGGGCTTTGACGCCAACGGAGATAAAGGCGGCAAGCTGTTTGATTTTGGCTCCCCGGCAGTGCTGAGTAACGGCAAAAACACCGGAAGCGCGTCCGTTACGGCAACGATGACGGACAGTACCAAGGTCCAGGCGACAAACTACAAAGTTGAGTACAACGGTACTGACTGGACAATCACGCGTCTGTCGGACAACACCAGCTTCACGGCCAAGCCTGACGCCAGCGGTAATCTGTCGTTTGATGGTCTTAACATTAAGATTAGCGGCTCAGCCAATAATAAAGACAGTTTCATCGTCAAACCGGTGAATGACGTCATTGTGAATATGGACGTTGCGATCAGCGACGAATCCAAACTGGCGATGGCCTCCGCGCAAGGAAGCGGCGAAAGCGACAATACCAATGGCCAGAAGCTGCTGGATTTGCAGAGCGCTAAGCTGGTGGGGGGGAACAAAACCTTTAACGATGCTTATGCCGCGCTGGTCAGTACGGTGGGCAGCACCACGGCGTCGCTGAAAACCAGCAGCGAAACCAAAGTTAACGTGGTGACGCAGCTGACCAAACAACAGCAGTCAATCTCCGGGGTTAACCTGGATGAAGAGTATGGCAACCTGCAACGCTATCAGCAGTACTATCTGGCGAATGCGCAGGTGCTGCAAACGGCGAGCACGCTGTTTGATGCATTGATCAATATCCGCTAAGGCTGAGGCATAAAAAATGCGTATTAGTACTCAAATGATGTATGAGCAAAGCATGCGCGGCGTGACGAACTCCCAAAGTCTCTGGCTCAGCTACGGCGAGCAGATGTCTACGGGGAAGCGCATCAATCGTCCATCTGACGATCCGATTGCCGCTTCGCAGGCCGTTGTGCTCTCTCAGGCACAAACGCAAAACAGCCAGTATGCGCTGGCGCGCTCCTTCGCTACGACGAAAGTCTCGCTGGAAGAGAACGTGTTATCGCAAGTGACAACCGCTATCCAGGCTGCTCAGGAAAAGATTGTCAATGCGGGCAACGGTACGTTAAGTGACGATGACCGCGCTTCGCTGGCCACGAACCTGCAAGGTATTCGCGATCAGCTCATGAACCTGGCTAACAGCACGGACGGTAACGGCCGCTATATTTTTTCCGGTTACAAGACCGAAGCGGCGGCTTTCGACCAGACTACGGGTGATTATAAGGGCGGCGGAACGCCAATCAGCCAGCAGGTTGACTCCGCGCGCACGATGCAAATCAGCCATACGGGCACTGAAGTTTTCGATAGCTTCACCAGCAATGCGAAGCCAGAGCCAGATGGTAGTAAACCGGAAACGAATTTGTTCAAGATCCTCGACTCCGCAATTGAAGCGCTGAATACGCCGATTGGGGAGGATGAAACGAAAGCCGAGGCGTTTACGGCGGCTATTGATAAAGCCAACCGTGGCCTGAGCAACTCCCTCAACAACGTGCTGACCGTGCGCGCCGACCTCGGCATCAAGCTGGATGAGCTGGGCAAGCTGGACGCTCTGGGTGAAGACCGTGCGCTGGGTCAGACCCAGCAGATGAGTAACCTGGTTGACGTGGACTGGAACTCGGTGATTTCGTCCTACACCATGCAGCAGGCGGCGTTGCAGGCCTCGTATAAAGCCTTTAGCGATATGCAGGGTATGTCTTTGTTCCAGATGAACAGATAAGACTCTGACCTGTTTAACATGTCTTGAAACTGGGCATGTTTTGACTGCCCAACCCGTCCGGGTTGGGCATTTTTTTTACACACTTTCTGCCTGTGCGGACAGCACCCGGGCGCTTTCAATCACTCTGATAGCCAGCGCAATGGCACCACACAGGGTTGCCAGAGCCACCACGCCAGACCAGCCTGCCAGCGTGTAGATATTGCTGCCTAATGCCGAACCCAGCGCCATTCCGATGAAAATGACGGTAAACAGCAGAGCGTTCAGGCGTCCACGGGCCTGCGGCTCAAGGCTGTAGACCAGATTCTGGTGGGCCACGAGGCTGGACTGCAAGCCGAGATCGAAACCGACCGCGGAGAGGGCAATCAGGATCAACTGACCGTGTATACCCAGTGCCGGCATCAGGAACATCAGGGCAAACGAGAGGGTCACCAGCGCGGCACCCAGTTGCGTGACTTTACCGGCGCCCAGCTTATCTGCCAGACCACCTGCCAGCGGTGCGGCCAGCGCGCCAGCGACTCCGGCAATACCAAATCCACCCGCCACGGCGCTGCCAAGGTGATACCGTTCCAGCAGCATGACCGCCAGCGTTGACCAGAATGCGCTAAAGGCAATCGACAGAAAACCCTGGGCCAGCGCGGCCCGACGCAGCGCCGGGTAGCGGCGCCAGAGGTGTTCCATGGAGCGCATCAGCGCCGGGTAGCTCAGCGTGGAGTGAACGGCGAAGCGGGGAAGCACGGCCCACATGACCACGCCGACAAAGGCAATACTTGCGGCGGCCAGCTGATACATCACCCGCCAGCCAAAGGCCTCACCCACCACGCCGCTCACGGTTCTGGAGAGCAAAATCCCCAGCAGCAGGCCGGTCATCACCGTGCCGACCGTTTTTCCCTGTTTGCCTTCCGGCGCGAGGATCGCTGCGGCCGGGACAATATCCTGCGCCATGGTGGCGGCCATGCCAATCAGCAGGCTGGTGAGCAGCAGGGAGTGCAGTTGTCCGGTCAGGCTACAACCCAGCAGGAACAGCGCCAGAGCCGCACTTTTTATCAGGATCAGCGTTCTGCGATCATGACGATCGCCGAGCGGGAGCAGAAACAGGATACCTAAGGCATAACCCGCCTGGGTAAGCGTCGGGACCATGCCCATGCCTTCGATACTCAGGTTCAGGTCTGAGCCCATCAGCGGCAGCAGAGGCTGGGCATAATAGATGGATGCCACGCTAAAGCCCGCACCGAGTGCCAGCATTAAGATTACCCAGCGGCTTACGGCCCGGGTGGTAGTTGTGTTCATAAGATGTTCCTCATTCGTCGTGTGCGGCTATTTTTTATCAGTACGCCTTGCGACGGTAGCGGGCGCGGTGGTAAAACGCTTATACGTGTAGCGTATGGATGGAAATGGTATGAAAAGGCCTGAGCGTATAGATCGGGTAGAACTGATGCGAACGTTTGTTCGCATTGTGGAGGCGGGGTCTCTTTCTGCGGCAGCACGTCAGCTGGCAACAACCCAGGCAACGGTGAGCCGACGGTTGCAGTCGCTTGAGACCATACTGGGAGTACGCCTGATGCTGCGCACAACCCATACGACCCGGCTGACCGATGACGGCGAACGCTGCTATCAGCATGCCCGACGGGTGATTGACAGCTGGCTGGCGCTGGAAGACGAGGTAGGGCAGACGGAAGATGAACCGGTTGGGGTGCTGAGGGTGCGCGCCCCGCACGCGTTTGGCCAGGATCAGCTTCTTAAACCGTTAACCGAATTTTTGCAGCGCTATCCCCAGCTTTCTGTTGAGTGGATGCTCAACGATCGCTCGGTTGATTTCCTCGGCGACAACCTTGACTGTGCTATTCGGGTGGGTGTGGAAGTCGATCCGGCAACCGTGTCCGTGCTGCTGGCTGAAGTGCCGCGCTCGGTGGTGGCTTCACCGGAATTACTGGCCCGTTATCCCGCGGTTAAAACGCCGGAAGATTTGCAACAGCTTCCCTGGATTGCCATCAGCTCTTTTTATCAACGCCATGTGGAGCTTTTCCACGATGCATCATCTGCCCCGACGCGGGTTACCATTACGCCACGCCTGAGTACCGACAGCCTGTATGTGGCGCGCAATACGGCACTCACCGGGCTAGGCGTTGCGGTGGTATCCAGCTGGACAGTACAGGATGATATTCAGGAAGGACGACTGGTGCATCTACTGCCAGAGTGGCAGCCGGCAGCGCTACCGGTACATCTGGTTTACCCCTGGTCTCGTTATTATCCGGCGCGCTTGCGGCGTTTTCTGGAGCTGATGCGGCAGATAATGCCGGAGGTCACCGGAATGAGAAAGCCCCTGCAACAGCCATAAAAAAGCCGACCCGAAGGTCGGCTTTCAGTATTAGCGTGCGTTATTCAACAGGCTGAGGACGAGTAGCTGGCGCAGTAGCCATGTGCGTTGCACTGTGACCACCGGCAGCACCTTTGCCTTCGAAGTTGAATGCCGGACGAACCCAGTCGCTATGGCGTGGCGCTTCAGGCACATACTCAGGTGCCGGGGCGCGAGTCATCGGCGCGGTAGCAACGTGAGCAGGCGCTACAGCTGCAACGACCTCAATCGGCTCTGATTTCACTTCAGGCGCTTTGACCTCTTCGACAACAGGTTCAACCTGAATCTCGACGTCCTGAACAACCTCTTCAGTCACCGTTTCGACGGCAACGTCTGCGGTCTCTTCTGCTGCGGAGACTGGCTCAGCGTCTTCCGCGACTTCTTCAGCCACCACGGTATCTTCTTCGGCAATGATCTGCGGAGCGGCATCAACCGGCGCAGCAATGACTTCAGGATGAGTCGTTTCCACTTCCACAGCCTGCGGTGCCGCCGTGTCAACAACCTGCGGTTCAACCACGGTTGCCGCTTCAGTCACGACGTCTTCCACCGCTGCTACCGGTGCAATCACCTCTTGGGTCACAGCCTGTTCTTCAATAGCCTGCTCCGGGCGAGCAACCGGATAACGGATCCAGACTTTACCGGATGCCATCTCTGGTGACGCACACGCCACGGTCAATGGCATTGGCGACTGAGTTGGGTAACGCTCGTCACGGTAACGACGACGACGCTGACCGCTCACGCGCAGATGACGCGGAGAACGACGGGAGCGACGCGGCATACCTGCGTTGTCACGGTTTTCGCTGCTTTCGTCCTGCTCAACCTGATTTTCTACTACGGCTGGCAGGTCAACTTTCGCAACCTGTGTACCCGTTGTGCTTTCTGCTGCTTCAACCGCGATAACGTCGTTTTCTTCCGCCTGAACAGCACCCACACGCACTTTCTGGGTCAGCTGACGCTGCTTACGACGCGGCATAACCTGAGTACGCTCTTCCTGCTCCGTGTCCTGCTGTTCAACAGGCGCTTCGCGGTTCAGGTTTTTGACTTCCTGCTGGGCCTGGCGTTTCTCGTCGTTACGACGACGGTTACGCTCGCGGCGAGGTTGCTGCTCGTCACGCTGTTTGCTCTTCTCGGACTCATCGCCCGCCTGCTGGCGAATCTCACGATCTTCAACGTTCTGCTGTTGCTTCTCGCGACGGTTGCGACGGTTGTCCTCGCGTTGTTCACGACCTTCGTTGTTCTCGGAACGATTATCACGGCGCTCGTTACGATCGCTACGGTCGTTGCGGTCATTACGATCGCGACGATTGTTCTGACGCTTACGACGGTCCTGCTGACGCTCTGGTTTCGCTTCTTTTGGCGCTTCTTTCGGCTGCTCAGGCTGAACTTCTTCGCCAGCAAACATTTTTTTCAGCGCGCCGAAGATGCGGCTCAGGAGACCCGGCTGCTCAGGCTGCGCTTTTGCCGCGGCAGGGGCCGCCTTTTGCACGGCAGGTTTTGCCGCTGGTTTTTCCAGCGTCGCTTCCGGCGGGGCTTCCGGCATGATGAAGGTTGCTAATGCAGGCTGCTCAGGCAGTTTACGCTCGGCAGGCTCTTCATCCGATGGCAGCGCCATTTCTTCTTCATGAAGCTTCGGCAGCAGGTAGCTGAGGGTGCTTGTCTCTTCACCTTTACGCAGGCGCAGCACGTGATAGTGCGGGGTTTGCATCTCGTCGTTTGGCACGATGATGCAGCGAACGCCGCCCTGACGCGCTTCGATTGCGCTCACCGCTGCACGTTTTTCGTTCAGCAAGTAGGAGGCAATCGGCACCGGAACAATGGCGTGAACCTCTTTGGTGTTCTCTTTCAGCGCTTCTTCTTCAATCAGACGCAGAATAGAGAGGGAGAGCGATTCATTGTCACGCACGGTACCTGTCCCGGAACAGCGCGGGCAGACGTGATGGCTGGACTCGCCGAGTGACGGGCTCAGACGCTGACGGGACATTTCCAGCAGGCCGAAGCGCGAGATATGGCTAATCTGGATACGCGCGCGATCCTGGCGCACCGCTTCACGCAGACGGTTTTCAACCGCACGCTGGTGGCGAACCGGGGTCATGTCGATGAAGTCGATAACAATCAGACCACCCAGGTCGCGCAGGCGGAGCTGGCGGGCGATTTCATCAGCGGCTTCTAGGTTGGTGTTGAAGGCGGTCTCTTCGATGTCGCCGCCGCGGGTTGCACGCGCGGAGTTGATGTCGATAGCGGTCAGCGCTTCGGTGGTATCGATAACGATAGAACCGCCGGACGGCAGACGCACTTCACGCTGGAAGGCAGACTCGATCTGGGATTCAATCTGATAGTGGCTGAACAGCGGGATTTCACCGGTGTACAGTTTAATTTTGCTGGTGAAATCCGGGCGACCCAGCGCGGCGATGTGCTGGCGAGCCAGCTCAAGCACTTTCGGGTTATCAATCAGAATTTCACCGATGTCCTGACGCAGATAATCACGGAAGGCACGCACAATGACGTTGCTTTCCTGGTGGATCAGGAACGGAGCAGGACGGCTTTCAGCCGCTTTCTTGATGGCTTCCCAGTGCTTCAGACGGAAGCTCAGGTCCCACTGCAATGCTTCGGCAGATTTGCCGACGCCTGCGGTGCGCACGATAAGGCCCATGCCGTCTGGCAGCTCAAGACTTGCCAGCGCTTCTTTCAGCTCTGTACGGTCATCACCTTCGATACGGCGAGAGATGCCACCCGCACGCGGGTTGTTTGGCATCAACACCAGATAGCTTCCTGCCAGACTGATAAAGGTGGTCAGTGCGGCACCTTTGTTGCCACGCTCTTCTTTATCGATCTGGACGATAACTTCCTGACCTTCACGCAGAACATCTTTAATGTTCGGACGGCCATGGGAGTTGTAGTTTGCAGGAAAATATTCGCGGGCGATTTCTTTGAGAGGAAGGAAACCGTGACGCTCAGCACCGTAATCGACAAATGCAGCTTCAAGGCTTGGTTCAATGCGGGTGATTTTGCCTTTGTAAATGTTCGCTTTTTTCTGTTCGTGTCCAGGACTTTCGATATCCAGATCGTACAGGCGCTGCCCATCCACAAGGGCGACACGCAACTCTTCTTGCTGAGTTGCGTTGATTAACATTCTTTTCATCGTAACTTACTCGTTATTCTTACATTGACGACAAAGCTGCGGGCAAGGTGACGCTTTCCGGGGTATGAACCGATGGCCTCGTGTCTATTCACGTCGCCAACCTCACGGTTGTCGCTCGCTTAAGAGGCGCAGAGTGTCGGTTGCCTGTGTTTCATACGGAAACACAGCGCAATTATCAGGGGAATTGCCTGGGAAAACTCTCCAGAGAACAATCCTTATACCGGGAAGTACTGCAACCCGCAGCCCGCTAACTGCCTGAAAGATCAATACGTCTTACGCCATTGCTGCGTGGATGATCGGTCAGACAAAATTGGTCATTCCGTCGACATCCTTACAAAACCCGGATTTAACGCGGAAAACGGATTCATTATTCCACTGCTCGCCGGGTTATAGCAAGATGACTTTTACCAATTATCACCCGGTTACTCACAGTTTCTTCACTTCAACGGGGTGATTGGTTTAATAACCACCAAATCGATTGCGCGAAAGGGGAGCGGTCCGGATAAAAGTAAATATAAGCATAGAAAAATGAGTGGCGCTAATGCCTGACGCTATTTAGAATCGCCAACCATGAAAACAGAGACTCCAGCCGTAAAAATGGTTGCCATCGCCGACGACGAGGCGGGGCAACGTATCGATAATTTTTTGCGCACCCAGCTGAAGGGTGTGCCAAAAAGCATGATTTATCGCATCTTGCGTAAGGGCGAGGTGCGGGTGAACAAAAAACGCGTGAAGCCAGAGTATAAGCTCGAGGCGGGCGATGAAGTCCGCATTCCACCGGTACGTGTTGCAGAGCGTGAAGAAGAGGTCGTTTCTCCGAAGCTGCAAAAAGTCGCGGCCCTGAGCGACGTTATCCTTTATGAGGACGACCACATTCTGGTGCTGAATAAACCGTCCGGAACGGCGGTACACGGGGGGAGCGGCCTGAGCTTCGGCGTGATTGAAGGGTTACGCGCGCTGCGCCCGGAAGCGCGTTTCCTCGAACTGGTTCACCGTCTTGACCGTGATACCTCTGGCGTGCTGCTAGTGGCGAAAAAACGTTCTGCGCTGCGTTCACTGCATGAACAGCTGCGCGAAAAAGGGATGCAGAAAGATTATCTGGCGCTGGTGCGCGGCCAGTGGCAGTCCCACGTGAAAGTGGTGCAGGCGCCGCTGCTGAAAAATATTCTGCAAAGCGGCGAGCGCATTGTTCGTGTTAATCAGGAAGGGAAACCGTCTGAGACGCGCTTTAAAGTTGAAGAGCGCTACGAATTCGCCACGCTGGTGCGCTGTAGTCCGGTGACGGGGCGTACTCACCAGATTCGCGTCCATACCCAGTTTGCGGGCCATCCGATTGCGTTTGATGACCGCTATGGCGATCGCGAATTTGATAAGCAGCTGGCGGGGACGGGGCTATCGCGTCTGTTCCTGCATGCGGCAGCGCTGAAGTTCACCCATCCTAATACCGGTGAAGTTATCCGTATTGAAGCGCCGCTGGATGAGCAGCTCAAACGCTGTCTGAAAGTTCTGCGCGGCTGATTTTGTGCCGGGTAGCGCTGCGCTTACCCGGCCTACATGTTTTTCTCCCTCTCCCACAGGGAGAGGGCCGGGGTGGGGGCATCAGGCCGCAACGGTCACATCGTCAGCGGATTACACTCTTCTCGCCTTAACATCTGGCACAGCGCAATCAGCGGCAACCCCACCAGCGTATTGGGATCGCGGCCATCGAGCTTGTCGAACAACGCAATCCCTAGTCCTTCACTTTTAAAGCTCCCTGCACAGTTCAGCGGACGTTCCCGACGCACATAATCCATAATCTCCTGTTCGCTAAGATGACGGAAGTGCACATCAAACGGCTCGCACTCGGTTTGCAGATGACCGGAAGCAGAATTATAAAGCGCCAGGCCGGTATAAAAGGTCACGATACTGCCTCTCGCACGCAAAAGCTGCTGGCAGGCGATTTCTTCCGTATACGGTTTGCCGGTGATTTCGCCGTCCAGCACACAAACCTGATCGGAGCCTATAATCAGATGAGCGGGGTAACGTACGGCCAGCGACTGTGCTTTCTCTTTCGCGAGACGGGTCACCAGATGACGCGGTGACTCGCCCGGCTGTGGCGTTTCATCCACCTCCGGCGCAGCGCATTCAAACGGGATCCCGAGCTTTTCCAGCAGCATTCGGCGATAAGGAGAAGTGGAAGCAAGGACGAGATTTGGCATATTTTTATCACCAGATATAGCGTATCGATGCCAGCCATTTTAAACTACAGGCCGCAATGTGTGCGAATAATTGGCAAAAGGCAGCTCTGGTTGCCTTTTTCTTTGACTCTATGACGTTACAAAGTTAATATGCGCGCCCTATGCAAAAGGTAAAATTACCCCTGACTCTTGATCCGGTTCGTACGGCTCAAAAACGCCTCGATTACGAAGGAATCTATTCTTCCGATCAGGCTGAGCGTATTGCCGAATCTGTAGTCAGTGTGGACAGTGATGTAGAATGCTCCATGTCGTTCGCTATCGACAACCAGCGTCTCGCCGTGTTAACCGGTGATGCAAAGGTGACGGTAACGCTCGAATGTCAGCGTTGCGGGAAACCGTTTGTACAGCATGTTCACACAACGTATTGTTTTAGTCCGGTTCGTTCTGACGAACAGGCTGAAGCACTCCCGGAAGCGTATGAGCCGATTGAGGTTAACGAATTCGGTGAAATCGATCTTCTGGCGCTGGTTGAAGATGAAGTCATCCTCTCCCTGCCAGTCGTTCCGGTGCATGATTCTGAACACTGTGAAGTGTCCGAGGCGGACATGGTCTTTGGGGAACTGCCTGATGAAGCGCAAAAACCAAACCCATTTGCCGTATTAGCCAGCTTAAAGCGTAAGTAATTGAGGAGTAAGGTCCATGGCCGTACAACAGAATAAACCAACCCGTTCCAAACGTGGCATGCGTCGTTCCCATGACGCGCTGACCGCAGTTACCAGCCTGTCTGTAGACAAGACTTCTGGTGAGAAACACCTGCGTCACCACATCACCGCTGACGGTTTCTACCGCGGCCGCAAGGTTATCACTAAGTAATCACGCGTCAGCGTGATTAGGCTTAGTGAGGAACTTCCCCGTGCAAACGGGGAGTTTACCGAACCAGGCTGCGACGATACCTTGACACGTCTAACCCTGGCGTTAGATGTCATGGGGGGAGATTTTGGCCCTACCGTGACAGTGCCTGCAGCATTGCAGGCACTGAATTCTAATTCGCAACTCACACTTCTTTTAGTCGGTAATCCCGACACAATCACGCCATTACTTGCAAAAGCTGACTTTGAACAACGTTCGCGTCTGCAGATTATTCCTGCGCAGTCAGTTATTGCCAGTGATGCCCGGCCATCGCAGGCTATTCGTAATAGCCGCGGCAGCTCTATGCGAATGGCGCTGGAGCTGGTGAAAGAAGGGCGAGCACAGGCTTGCGTCAGCGCGGGAAATACTGGCGCGCTGATGGGGCTGTCGAAATTATTGCTCAAGCCGATTGAGGGCCTTGAGCGTCCGGCGCTGGTGACGGTGTTACCGCATCAGCAGAAGGGCAAAACGGTGGTGCTGGATCTGGGCGCTAACGTGGATTGTGATAGTACAATGCTGGCTCAGTTTGCCGTTATGGGGTCGGTGCTGGCAGAAGACGTGCTCGGGATTAACAATCCCCGCGTTGCGTTATTGAATATTGGTGAAGAAGAGACCAAAGGTCTGGACAGTATCCGCGACGCTGCGGAAATACTCAAACAGGTCCCCTCCATCAACTATATTGGTTATCTCGAAGCCAATGAGTTGCTGACGGGCAAAACGGATGTATTAGTGTGTGATGGCTTCACCGGAAACGTGACGTTGAAGACCATGGAAGGGGTCGTACGAATGTTCCTTTCTCTGCTGAAATCGCAGGGAGACGGTAAAAAAAGGTCCTGGTGGCTGATTATATTAAAGCGTTGGTTACAAAAAAGCCTGACGCGGCGATTCAGTCACCTCAACCCCGACCAGTATAATGGCGCCTGTCTGTTAGGATTGCGCGGCATCGTGATTAAGAGTCATGGCGCCGCCAATCAGCGAGCATTTACCGTCGCGATTGAACAGGCAGTGCAGGCGGTGCAGCGTCAAGTCCCTCAGAGGATTGCCGCTCGCCTGGGATCTGTATTAGCTAAAAGTGACTGAGCGTACATGTATACGAAGATTTTAGGTACCGGCAGCTACCTGCCAAAACAAGTGCGTACCAACGCCGATCTTGAAAAAATGGTAGATACGTCTGACGAGTGGATTGTCACGCGCACAGGTATCCGTGAACGTCGTATCGCCGCGCCAGACGAAACTGTGTCCACCATGGGCTACGAAGCCGCTCAGCGAGCGCTTGAGATGGCTGGCATTGATAAAGAACAGATCGGGCTTATTGTGGTGGCGACCACCTCTGCCACGCATGCCTTCCCAAGCGCAGCGTGCCAGGTGCAGAACATGCTCGGCATCAAAGGCTGCCCGGCATTTGATGTTGCAGCAGCATGCGCGGGTTTCACCTATGCACTGAGCATCGCCGATCAGTATGTAAAATCGAGCGCCGTAAAATATGCGCTGGTGATCGGCGCTGACGTGCTGGCGCGTACCTGCGATCCAACCGATCGCGGAACGATCATTATTTTTGGCGATGGCGCGGGCGCGGTGCTGCTGGGGCAGTCCGAAGAGCCGGGCATCATCTCCACGCACCTGCATGCCGATGGCCGCTACGGCGAGCTGTTAACGCTGCCTAACGCCGATCGCGTTAATCCGGACAGTTCAATTTACCTGACAATGGCAGGTAACGAAGTGTTTAAAGTGGCCGTGACTGAACTGGCTCACATCGTTGATGAGACGCTAGAAGCGAACAATCTGGACCGTGCCGCACTCGACTGGCTGGTACCGCATCAGGCTAACCTGCGTATTATCAGCGCGACGGCGAAGAAGCTGGGCATGTCTATGGATAACGTTGTGGTGACGCTCGATCGCCACGGCAACACCTCTGCGGCATCGGTACCGTGCGCATTTGACGAAGCGGTACGCGATGGACGAATTAAACGGGGCCAACTGGTCTTGCTTGAAGCCTTTGGTGGCGGGTTCACCTGGGGTTCCGCGCTGGTTCGTTTCTAGGATAAGGATTAAAAAATGACGCAATTTGCTTTTGTGTTCCCGGGACAGGGCTCGCAAACTGTTGGGATGTTGTCTGAAATGGCAGCAAACTATCCGGTTATTGAAGAGACTTTCCGTGAAGCTTCTGACGCGCTGGGTTATGATCTGTGGGCGCTGACCCAACAGGGCCCCGCTGAAGAACTGAACAAAACCTGGCAGACTCAACCGGCACTGCTGGCGGCATCCGTCGCATTGTGGCGCGTATGGCAGCAGCAGGACGGCAAAGCGCCGACTCTGATGGCGGGTCATAGCCTCGGTGAATACTCTGCGCTGGTCTGCGCTGGCGTGATTGCCTTCGCTGACGCGGTACGCCTGGTTGAATTGCGTGGTAAATTCATGCAGGAAGCGGTGCCAGAAGGCACGGGCGGCATGTCTGCCATCATTGGTCTGGATGATGATTCTATCGCTAAAGCCTGTGAAGAATCTGCTGAAGGTCAGGTCGTTTCTCCGGTAAACTTTAACTCGCCAGGCCAGGTGGTAATCGCGGGTCATAAAGAAGCGGTTGAGCGTGCAGGCGCTGCCTGTAAAGCTGCGGGCGCAAAACGTGCACTGCCCCTGCCGGTGAGCGTGCCGTCTCACTGCGCGCTGATGAAGCCCGCAGCCGATAAGCTCGCGGTTGAGCTGGAAAAAATGACCTTTAACGCACCGACGATTTCCGTTGTGAATAACGTCGATGTGAAGTGCGAAACCGCGCCGGAGGCTATCCGTAACGCGCTGGTTCGCCAGCTCTACAGCCCGGTTCAGTGGACTAAAACTGTTGAATTTATGGCGTCTCAGGGCGTGGAACATCTGTATGAAGTCGGTCCAGGTAAAGTACTTACCGGTCTGACAAAACGTATTGTAGATACCCTGACTGCCTCGGCGATTAACGAGCCGGAAGCCATGAAAGCGGCACTCTCGCAATAAAAGAGGAATACCATGAGTTTTGAAGGAAAAATTGCCCTGGTGACCGGCGCAAGCCGCGGTATTGGGCGCGCTATTGCTGAAACACTGGTTGCGCGCGGCGCAACGGTGATCGGGACTGCGACCAGCGAGAATGGCGCACAGGCCATCAGCGACTATCTGGGTGCGAACGGTAAAGGTCTGGTACTGAATGTGACTGAACCAGCATCTATCGAATCTGTTCTGGAAAATATTCGCGCAGAGTTTGGCGAAGTGGATATTCTGGTCAATAATGCCGGGATCACTCGCGACAACCTGCTGATGCGAATGAAAGACGACGAGTGGAACGATATTATCGAAACCAACCTGTCATCTGTATTCCGTCTGTCAAAAGCGGTAATGCGCGCTATGATGAAAAAGCGTCATGGTCGTATTATCACTGTAGGTTCTGTGGTTGGTACCATGGGAAATGCTGGTCAGGCTAACTACGCTGCGGCGAAAGCAGGTCTGATCGGTTTCAGTAAGTCGCTGGCGCGTGAAGTCGCGTCCCGCGGAATTACTGTAAACGTTGTTGCTCCGGGCTTTATTGAAACGGACATGACGCGTGCGCTAACTGATGAGCAGCGTGCGGGTACGCTGGCGGCAGTTCCAGCGGGTCGTCTTGGCGACCCTAAAGAAATCGCCAGCGCGGTTGCATTTTTAGCCTCTGACGAAGCGGGTTACATCACTGGTGAAACCCTCCACGTCAACGGCGGGATGTACATGGTTTAATCACGATCGAAAATATTTGCGTTATTTGGGCAAATGGCCTCAAAATAACGTAAAATCGTGGTAAGACCTGCCGGGATTTAGTTGCAAATTTTTCAACATTTTATACACTACGAAAACCATCGCGAAAGCGAGTTTTGATAGGAAATTTAAGAGTATGAGCACTATCGAAGAACGCGTTAAGAAAATTATCGGCGAACAGCTGGGCGTTAAGCAGGAAGAAGTTGTGAACTCCGCTTCCTTTGTTGAAGACCTGGGCGCAGATTCTCTTGACACCGTTGAGCTGGTAATGGCTCTGGAAGAAGAGTTTGATACTGAGATTCCGGACGAAGAAGCTGAGAAAATCACCACCGTTCAGGCTGCCATTGATTACATCAACGGTCACCAGGCGTAAGTGAACATCTCCAGGCGGTCATTCGACCGCCTGAGTTTTATCTTTTGTTGTCCCACGAATCTCTTTTTTTATCCCTCCCTGGAGGACAAGCGTGTCTAAGCGTCGTGTAGTTGTGACCGGACTTGGCATGTTGTCTCCTGTCGGCAATACCGTAGAGTCCACCTGGAAAGCTCTCCTTGCCGGTCAGAGCGGCATCAGCCTAATCGACCATTTCGATACTAGCGCCTATGCAACGAAATTTGCTGGCTTAGTAAAGGATTTTAACTGTGAAGAGATCATCTCGCGCAAAGAACAGCGCAAGATGGATGCCTTCATTCAATATGGAATTGTCGCTGGCGTTCAGGCCATGCAGGATTCTGGCCTTGAGATTACGGAAGAGAACGCGACCCGTATCGGCGCCGCTATCGGCTCCGGGATTGGCGGTCTTGGTCTGATTGAAGAAAACCATACATCTCTGATGAATGGCGGCCCGCGTAAAATCAGCCCGTTCTTCGTTCCGTCTACGATTGTCAACATGGTGGCAGGTCACCTGACCATTATGTTCGGCCTGCGTGGCCCAAGCATCTCAATCGCGACAGCCTGTACGTCTGGCGTGCATAACATCGGCCAGGCCGCGCGTATCATTGCGTACGGCGATGCAGATGCTATGGTTGCGGGCGGCGCTGAAAAAGCCAGTACCCCACTGGGCGTCGGTGGTTTCGGTGCAGCGCGTGCGCTCTCTACCCGAAACGATAATCCTCAGGCGGCGAGCCGTCCGTGGGATAAAGACCGTGATGGTTTCGTGCTGGGTGACGGTGCAGGCATGATCGTACTGGAAGAGTACGAACACGCGAAAAAACGTGGCGCGAAAATTTATGCTGAAGTTGTTGGCTTTGGCATGAGCAGCGATGCTTATCACATGACGTCTCCTCCAGAGAATGGCGCAGGTGCTGCGCTGGCGATGGAAAACGCCATCCGTGATGCGGGCATTACGCCGGCACAGATTGGCTACGTTAACGCGCATGGGACGTCTACCCCTGCGGGCGATAAAGCAGAAGCGCAGGCTGTTAAGTCTATCTTCGGCGAATCTGCCAGCCGTGTGCTGGTGAGCTCCACGAAATCCATGACCGGTCACCTGCTGGGCGCTGCGGGGGCAGTAGAGTCAATCTACTCTATTCTCGCGCTGCGCGATCAGGCTGTACCACCAACCATCAACCTGGATAACCCGGATGAAGGTTGCGATCTGGACTTCGTTCCTCACGAAGCGCGCCAGGTTAGCGGTATGGAGTATACCCTGTGTAACTCCTTCGGCTTCGGTGGGACTAACGGTTCTCTGATCTTCAAAAAGGTCTGAGTCTGGTTGGTCGCTGACGATAAAAAAGGTCCGCTTGCCGGGCCTTTTTTATTAGGCGAAATCCCCTTGTCCGGCTGTTCACATCCTGCCAGACTGAGCCTCCACGCATAAGGAGCCACTATGTTTTTGATTAATGGCCTTGAGCAAGACACACTGCCGGCAAGCGACAGGGCGACCCAGTTTGGCGATGGCTGTTTCACGACTGCGCGTATTCTCGACGGTGACGTGTGCCTGCTCGGGGCCCATATCCTTCGTTTACAAAAAGCCTGCGAAACATTACTGATCCCCTTCTCGCAGTGGGACATTCTTGAAAGTGAGATGCGTCGGCTGGCGTCAGAAAAAGCAAGCGGCGTCCTGAAAGTCATTATCAGCCGCGGGAGCGGTGGCCGGGGCTATAGCGGTTCTGCCTGTCTGCATCCTACGCGGATCCTTTCCGTTTCAGATTATCCTTCCCATTATGCGCACTGGCGTGAAGAGGGCGTAGCCCTGGCGCTAAGTCCGGTACGTCTGGGAAGAAACCCGATGCTCGCTGGCATAAAACACCTCAACCGCCTTGAACAGGTGCTAATTCGTACTCATCTTGAGCAGACGGAGGCCGGGGAGGCGCTGGTTCTTGACAGCGAAGGGTACATTACGGAATGCTGTGCGGCTAATTTACTCTGGCGGAAGGGCAGTGACGTGTTCACGCCTTCGCTGGAGCAGGCCGGCGTCAACGGCATTATGCGGCAGTTTTGTATGCACCAGCTGGCACGCGCAGGCTTTCGCGTTGTCGAAGTCAACGCTAAGGAAGAGGCGCTGTTGGCTGCCGATGAAGTCGTTATCTGCAATGCGCTGATGCCCGTTGTCCCCGTTCGCGCTTATGGCCGCAAATGCTGGTCATCCCGCGAGCTGTTCCAGTTACTGGCCCCGTTATGTGAGCAAACCAGGTAGTCATGAAGAAAATGTTACGCTTTGTCCTCCTTCTGATCGTTGCGTTAGGTATCGCTGGCGGAGCGGGAGTGTGGAAAGTCCGTCAGCTGGCGGAGAGTCAGATCCTGATAAAAGACGAGACGATTTTTACCCTGAAAGCGGGGACCGGGCGGCAGGCGCTTGGTCAGCAGCTGTATGACGACAAAATTATCAATCGCCCACGCGTATTCCAGTGGCTGCTGCGTATTGAACCGGACCTGTCCCATTTCAAGGCCGGTACCTATCGCTTTACCCCTGACATGACCGTGCGCGAAATGCTGCAACTGCTGGAAAGTGGTAAAGAAGCCCAATTCCCGCTGCGTTTCGTGGAAGGTATGCGTCTGAGCGATTACCTCAGGCAGCTGCGTGACGCGCCGTACATCAAGCATACGCTGAAAGATGACCGCTACCAGACCGTGGCAGACGCCTTAAAATTCGAACATCCCGAGTGGGTGGAAGGCTGGTTCTGGCCCGATACGTGGATGTATACGGCAGGCACGACGGATGTGGCCATTCTGAAGCGCGCGCACAACAAAATGGTCGCGGCGGTAGACGCTGCCTGGGAAGGGCGAGCAGAAGGCCTGCCTTATAAAGATCAAAACCAGTTCATGACGATGGCCTCGATCATCGAGAAAGAGACGGCCGTTGCTGCCGAACGTGACCAGGTTGCCTCGGTGTTTATTAACCGTCTGCGCATCGGCATGCGTTTGCAAACCGATCCTACCGTCATCTACGGCATGGGCGAAAACTACAACGGCAGGATTTCCAGAAAAGATCTGGAGACGCCAACGGCGTATAATACCTACGTGATTAGCGGCCTGCCGCCTGGACCGATTGCGACGCCGAGTGAAGCATCGTTGAAGGCCGCCGCGCACCCGGCCAAAACGCCGTATCTCTATTTTGTGGCTGACGGAAAAGGGGGGCACACGTTCAATACCAACCTGGCCAGCCACAATCGCTCCGTTCAGGACTATCTGAAGGCACTTAAGGAAAAAAATGCGCAGTAAATACATTGTCATTGAGGGACTCGAAGGGGCGGGCAAAACAACTGCCCGTAACGTGGTGGTGGATACGCTTACGTCGCTTGGCGTTGCCGACATGGTCTTCACCCGCGAGCCGGGCGGTACGCAGCTGGCGGAAAAACTGCGCAGCCTGGTTCTGGATATCAAATCCGTTGGCGATGAAGTTATTACCGACAAAGCGGAAGTGCTGATGTTCTATGCGGCGCGCGTTCAGCTGGTGGAGACGGTGATCAAACCCGCTCTGGCAGAAGGGAAATGGGTGATTGGCGATCGCCACGATCTCTCAACCCAGGCATATCAGGGCGGTGGCCGGGGTATCGACCAGACCATGCTGGCTACGCTTCGCGACGCGGTTCTGGGCGATTTCCGTCCTGACCTGACGCTGTATCTGGACGTGACCCCTGAGGTGGGCCTGAAGCGCGCCCGTGCCCGCGGCGAACTGGACCGCATTGAACAGGAATCTTTTGATTTCTTTAACCGCACCCGTGCGCGTTATCTGGAACTGGCCGGGCAGGACAAGACCATTCGTACCATCGATGCGACGCAATCTCTTGAAGACGTTACGCGTGATATTCAGCAGACTGTTACGCAGTGGCTACAGGAGCAGCAGGCATGAAATGGTATCCATGGTTGCGCCCACACTTTGAACAGCTGATCGGCAGCTTTCAGGTTGGTCGGGGGCATCATGCGTTACTGATCCAGGCGCTTCCGGGAATGGGTGATGATGCGTTGATTTACGCCATCACCCGCTTTCTGATGTGCCAACAGCCGGAAGGACATAAAAGCTGCGGTAAGTGCCGGGGTTGCCAGCTCATGCAGGCGGGCACGCATCCTGACTATTACACCCTCGAACCCGAGAAAGGCAAAAATACGCTCGGTATCGACGCGGTGCGTGAGGTCAGTGAGAAACTGTACGAATATGCGCGTCTGGGCGGGGCGAAAGTAGTGTGGCTGAAAGACGCCGCGCTGCTCACGGAAGCCGCAGCCAACGCCCTGTTAAAAACCCTGGAAGAGCCGCCAGAGAACACCTGGTTTTTCCTCTCCTGCCGCGAGCCGGAACGCTTGCTGGCGACGCTGCGCAGTCGCTGCCGTCTTCACCACCTCGCTGTCCCTCAGGAATCCTGGTCGCTCGCCTGGCTTGAGCGAGAAGTGACGGTGTCACAAGACGCGGCGCGCTCGGCGTTGCGCCTGTGCAGCGGTGCGCCTGCGGCTGCGCTGGCCTTATTGCAGCCGGAGGTGTGGTCCCAGCGTGAAACGCTGTGTCGTGCGGTTGAATCAGCCCTCGACAGCCATGACTGGCTGAGCATGCTGCCAGCGCTGAACAGCGATCAGGCTCCGGAACGGCTGCACTGGCTGGCCGCACTGCTGCTGGATGCGCTCAAAATCCAGCAGGGGGCTACGCTTCTGACTAACCCTGACGTGTGGGCGTTGGTCACCACACTGGCGAATCGCCTGTCAGGGCAGTCGCTGCACGCTATCCTTCATGATATCTGCCAGAGTCGTGAACAACTTTTGACGGTAACCGGTCTCAATCGCGAGCTTTTACTGACCGACCAGTTACTGCGTATCGAACACTACCTGCAACCGGGTGTCATACCGCCGGTTTCCCACCTCTGAGAGAGACATTATGTTTTTAGTCGACTCACACTGCCATCTCGATGGCCTGGATTATCAATCCCTGCATAAAAATGTGGACGACGTGCTGGCGAAAGCCGCCGCGCGCGATGTGAAATTTTGCCTGGCCGTGGCGACCACGCTGCCGGGTTACCGCTCCATGCGTGAACTGGTAGGCGAGCGCGATAATGTCGTCTTCTCCTGCGGCGTGCATCCGCTGAATCAGGATGAAGCTTACGACGTTGAGGATTTACGCCGTCTTGCCGCAGAAGAGGGCGTAGTGGCGATGGGCGAGACCGGTCTGGACTATTTCTACACCCCCGAAACAAAACCTCGCCAGCAGGAATCCTTCCGCAACCACATCCGTATTGGCCGTGAGCTGAATAAGCCGGTTATCGTTCATACCCGCGATGCGCGCGCCGACACGCTGGCGATCCTGCGGGAAGAAAAGGTGACGGATTGCGGTGGCGTACTACACTGTTTCACAGAAGACAGAGAAACGGCGGGTAAGCTGCTTGATTTAGGCTTTTATATTTCATTCTCGGGGATTGTCACGTTCCGCAATGCTGAGCAACTGCGTGATGCGGCGCGCTATGTTCCGCTGGAGCGTATTCTGGTGGAAACCGATTCCCCGTACCTGGCGCCGGTGCCTCATCGCGGCAAAGAGAATCAGCCAGCGATGACCCGGGATGTCGCTGAGTATATGGCCGTTCTGAAAGGTGTCAGTATCGAAGAACTGGCTCGCGTGACAACGAAAAACTTCGCCAGCCTGTTCCATATCGACCCCGCCCGCCTGCAATCTGTCTGATACACCTGTTATTTTTAGGCTCGTAATTAATAAGTAAAACGAGTAAAGTTCACCGCCTCATTTGGGGCGGTGATGGCGTTTTTAGACACATCCAGACATGCTTTATGTAAATATCTGCAAGTTTTTTGGCCGTCTTGAACTGAAACGTGATAGCCGTCAAACAAACTCAGAGGGAATTATTTTACTCTGTGTAATAAATAAAGGGCGCTTAGATGTCCTGTCCACGGCGCGGTACTCCCCCCGGGCCAATGCGTGAAAACGTAAAAAAAGCACAAATACTCAGGAGCACTCTCAATTATGTTTAAGAATGCATTTGCTAACCTGCAAAAGGTCGGTAAATCGCTGATGCTGCCAGTATCCGTACTGCCTATCGCAGGTATCCTGCTGGGTGTCGGTTCTGCAAACTTCAGCTGGCTGCCAGCCGTAGTTTCCCACGTGATGGCCGAAGCAGGCGGTTCTGTTTTTGCTAACATGCCGCTGATCTTCGCTATCGGTGTTGCTCTGGGCTTCACCAATAACGACGGTGTATCCGCTCTGGCGTCCGTTGTTGCTTACGGCATCATGGTGAAAACCATGGCTGTGGTTGCGCCGCTGGTCCTGCATTTACCTGCTGAAGAGATTGCCGCTAAGCACCTGGCAGACACCGGTGTTCTCGGTGGTATCATCTCCGGTGCGATTGCAGCGTACATGTTTAACCGCTTCTATCGCATCAAGCTGCCTGAGTATCTGGGCTTCTTCGCGGGTAAACGTTTTGTGCCGATCATTTCTGGTCTGGCCGCGATTTTCACCGGTGTTGTCCTGTCCTTCATCTGGCCACCAATCGGTACGGCAATCCAGACCTTCTCTCAGTGGGCGGCTTACCAGAACCCGGTTGTGGCGTTCGGTATCTACGGCTTCATTGAGCGCTGCCTGGTACCATTTGGTCTGCATCACATCTGGAACGTTCCATTCCAGATGCAGATTGGTGAATACACCAACGCAGCAGGCCAGGTGTTCCACGGCGACATCCCACGCTACATGGCGGGTGACCCAACGGCAGGTAAACTGTCTGGTGGCTTCCTGTTCAAAATGTACGGTCTGCCAGCTGCCGCAATTGCGATTTGGCACTCTGCTAAACCAGAGAACCGTGCAAAAGTGGGCGGTATCATGATCTCCGCAGCGCTGACCTCGTTCCTGACCGGTATCACCGAGCCGATCGAGTTCTCCTTCATGTTCGTTGCGCCGATCCTGTACATCATCCACGCGGTACTGGCAGGTCTGGCATTCCCAATCTGTATCCTGCTGGGTATGCGTGACGGTACGTCCTTCTCTCACGGTCTGATCGACTTCATCGTTCTGTCCGGTAACAGCAGCAAGCTGTGGCTGTTCCCAATCGTGGGTGCAGGCTACGCAGTGGTGTACTACACCGTCTTCCGCGTGCTGATCAAAGCACTGGACCTGAAAACGCCGGGTCGTGAAGATGCAACGGAAGACAGCAAAGCCGGTGCGACCAGCGAAATGGCGCCTGCTCTGGTAGCTGCTTTCGGCGGTAAAGAGAACATCACTAACCTGGACGCGTGTATCACTCGTCTGCGTGTGAGCGTTGCCGACGTTGCGAAAGTAGACCAGCCGGGTCTGAAAAAACTGGGCGCAGCGGGCGTCGTTGTTGCAGGTTCTGGTGTTCAGGCAATCTTCGGTACTAAATCCGATAACCTGAAAACTGAAATGGATGAGTACATCCGCAACAACTAAGCTGTGACCTGGGGAGACTAAGGCAGCCGAATGGCTGCCTTTTTTATTATTGCGGCTTGTGGTGCCGGGTGGCGGCTGCGCCTTACCTGGCCTATGTGATGGGTAGGCCCGGTAAGCGCAGCGCCACCGGGCTTCTGTCACTCAGAAATCGTAGCTCGCGCTCACCGAGACGTTCAGCGGCGCGCCATACACCGCATACGATCCGACGTAGTCGTAATACTCTTTGTCGAACAGGTTGTTGACGTTAGCCTGTACCGCAAAATCTTTGGTGACCTGATAACGGCTGAACAGGTTCACCAGCCCATAGCTGCCTTGCTCCGCGCGGGAACGTCCTGCCGGGCCGCCTTCCACGTCCGTCCACACTTTGTTCTGCCAGTTTACGCCACCGCCCACGGTCAGTTCCGGCAGCATTGGCAACTGATAGCGGGTGAAGAGCTTCATGGTTGTGCGCGGCTGATCGGAGCTGACGGCGTTGCCATTCTTATCTTCTGCGATGTAACGCGTCGCGCCGAAGGTCAGCTGCCAGTTATCGGTCAGGGCACCGTTAAGCTCGAACTCGACCCCTTTGCTGACCACCCCGTCCAGCGATTCATAGATCGACTCACCGCTCGGCATGTAGGTGTAGGTATTGCTGGCGACGTTATCCTGCTCAATGCGGAAAATCGCCAGTGAGGTGGTGAGGCGGGTATTAAACCAGTCTGCCTTCACCCCGGCTTCGTAGCTTTTGCCCGTGGTAGGGTCGAGATAACGTCCGTTGGCATCGCGCTTATCCTGCGGCTGGAAGATAGAGGTATAGCTGACGTAGGTCGACCAGTCCTCATTGATGTCATACACCAGGCCAGCGTACGGCGTGACATCATCTTTGGTGCTTTCCAGACGGGTATTCGGCGATCCTGCCGGGTTATAACGAATATTGTATTGGGTGTAGCGCGCGCCCAGGATCAGGTGCAGCGGATCGGCCAGCGAGAAACGAGCCGAAGAATAGGCTGAAGACTGGCGAATATCATCCTTGCTGTAGAGTTTCCACGGCGTCCACTGCGGATCGGCGATGTTCCCGTTCCAGTTCTTAAAGTTGCCGACATCCACCATGCCGTATACCGCATCCGGCATGGAGTTGTCGTAATGGTTACGCTGACGGCTGAAGCTGCCGCCGAACATCATTTCGTGCTGACGGCCAAAGAGATCGAAGCCGCCGCGCAGGAAGGCGTCAACCGCATCCTGTTTACGTTCTCCACGGTTCCAGCCGCCATAACCCACCAGACCCGCACCAGTCTCTTTATCCGGATAGCCGGACATATACATCAGCTTAGAGTCAAAGTTGGTTTCAGCGTGCATACCGTTGATGTGCGCTTCCCAGCCATTATCGAAACGCTGAGTCAGATTAGCGAAGATGCGGGTGCTGTCTTTATCTGAATAAGCCCAGTCAGGCGCAACGGTCTGGCTGCGATTGTAGTGGGTCGTACTTCCGTCGCTGTACCAGGTCGGCAGTCCGCCCCAGGTTGGGTCGGCGGTATGGCTTTCCTGATACTCATACCCTACCGAGAGAGTCGTGCTGTCGGTGACATCCGCGTCCATCACGCCGTAGAGGAATTTCTTCCGGTAGTGGTAGTTATCCACGAAGCTGTCGTTGTCCTGATAACCGGTGATCAGACGACCCCGTACCTTACCTGACTCTACCAGCGGCGCCTGGAGATCCAGCACGTAGCGCTGCTTGTCCCAGCTGCCGTAGCTGGCGGAGACGTTACCTTTAAATTCCGGGCTGTCCGCGTGCTTACGCACCATATTAACGTACGCCGCCGGGTTCCCCGTGCCGGACATCAGGCCGGTGGCGCCGCGAACCACTTCAATGCGGTCATAAATCGCGGTATCGGCGGCGGTATCACCAAAGTTCCACACTTCACTGATGGAGGTTGGCAAGTCGTCATAGGCGTAGTTGCTGACGAAAAAGCCTCGTGAGTAAAACACGGTACGGTCGCTGTCCTGCACCTGGGCCGTAATGCCCGTGGTGTTCGTCAGCACCTGTCCGATGGATTGCAGATTCTGGTCAGCCATACGTTGCTGGCTGATAACGCTGACGGACTGTGGGATGTCGCGGGGAACCAACAACAGTTTGGTGCCGGTGGTGGTGGTTTTTACGCTGTAATCCTGATCCTGGCTGGCAGAAAGATCCTGTGTGTTGTCAAAACCCCCGTCAACGACAACGGTATCTTCGGTGGTTGAAGCAGCGAAAGCGGCGGTTGGCGTCAATGCCATAGCAATGCAGGCGGCCAGCAACGAAGGTGTTGCGGCAGGCTGACGTTGCCCATCCCTGGTGTGATTAATGAAAGACATCATCAAACCCTTAGTGAATGGTGAAGGTATTTCGCGACAGTCCCGCTAGCACGGGCTGACGTCGTTTTCTATGTTAAAAATGCGCATGAAAATGCAAATGCGAAATATACGCATTGTGATTAACGCTGTAAACAGATGTTTCGGGATGAACTGAAATAAGGTTTCAGAAAAGAAATGTCCTAAAGCGATGCCTCTTCAGCCAGATGGGGGACGATCAGGAAAGAAATCACGGGAGAAGGTTGAAAGGACAGGAGAAACTCGCTCATACTCTTGTCTTGTGTCACGCAGTAAATCAGACAATGTGTGTTAACAACGGACGCACGACGCCAGATTAAACTTAAAAGGAAAAGGTCATGGCTGAAGAAACGATTTTCAGTAAAATTATCCGCCGCGAAATTCCGTCGGATATTGTCTATCAGGATGAACTGGTCACGGCTTTCCGCGACATTTCTCCCCAGGCGCCGACGCACATCCTTATTATTCCCAATATTCTGATCCCGACCGTTAATGACGTTAAAACCGAGCATGAAGTGGCGCTGGGCCGTATGCTGACGGTGGCCGCAAAAATCGCTGAGCAGGAAGGGATTGCTGAAGACGGATACCGTTTGATCATGAACTGTAATCGCCATGGCGGCCAGGAAGTCTATCATATTCATATGCATCTGCTGGGTGGACGTCCACTGGGACCGATGCTGGCACATAAAGGTCTTTAATATGTTAACTGGGCGTATTGCAGCGCTGATCGTGACGCTGGTAATGGTTGGGTGCAGCGCGCGTCCCGCCATCCCGGTCAGTGAAGAACAGACGCTGGTGATGGAGTCCTCAGTGCTTGCTGCGGGCATCACGGCGGAGAAGCCTTCGCTGACCATAAGCGAAATCCAGTCTTCAGCCTCTTCTACGCTCTATAACGAAAGGCAAGAGCCAGTGACGGTGCATTATCGCTTCTACTGGTATGACGTGAGAGGTCTTGAGATGCACCCGCTTGAGGCGCCGCGCAGCGTGACCATCCCGGCAAGATCGTCGGTCACGCTCTACGGCAGCGCCAGCTATCTGGGTGCACATAAGGTGAGACTTTATCTTTATTTGTAAGGAGTGAACCTTGATTAAAACAATGAGCCGTTATGCGCTCCTGAGTGCCTTTGCACTCTTTCTGGCGGGTTGTGTGACGCGAACGGAAGAACCTGCACCGGTGGATCAGGCGAAGCCGGGAACGGAACAGCCAACAACGCCAGCGCAGCCTGTTCCAACCGTGCCGTCTGTACCGACCATTCCGGCGCAGCCTGGCCCGATCGAACATCCGGACGACACCGCACAGCCTGCGCCGCGAGTACGCCACTATGACTGGAATGGCGCAATGCAGCCGATGGTGGGCAAAATGTTGCAGGCACAGGGTGTTACGCCCGGCAGCGTGCTGCTGGTGGACAGCGTGAACAACCGTACAAACGGTTCCCTGAATGCGGGAGAAGCGACGGAAACCCTGCGCAACGCGCTGGCAAACAACGGTAAATTTACGCTGGTCTCTGCTCAGCAGCTCGCGGTCGCCAAGCAGCAGCTTGGTCTGTCGCCTCAGGACAGCCTGGGTTCGCGCAGTAAAGCGATTGGTATTGCCCGCAACGTTGGCGCGCAGTATGTCCTTTATTCTAACGCGACAGGCAACGTGAACACGCCGTCGTTGCAGATGCAGTTAATGCTGGTTCAGACCGGCGAAATTATCTGGTCAGGTAAAGGTGCCGTTACGCAACAATAAGCGCACGCGTCATGATGTCCTGACGCGTTATTTCCCTCAATACCATGTTATCGCGCCGCAAGCCCCCGCCGGGCTTGGCGGCGCGAGTTGCATTATTGAGCATGGCGACCATCGGCTGGTTTTACGTCAGCATCACGATGCCGCCGCGCCTGCCTCCCATTTTCGTCGCCAGTTCCGCGCCCTGAAGCGCCTGCCCGCCGACCTTGCGCCACAACCTCATCTCTTTATCAGAGACTGGATGGCGGTGGCGTTTATTGCGGGTGAGATCAAAAGCGAGCTTCCCGATACGCCTGCGCTGACAGCCATGCTGTATCATCTGCATCGCCAGCCGCGTCTGGGCTGGCGGGTAACGTTACTTCCTTTGCTGGATCACTACTGGCAGCAGGCTGCGCCTGGACGACGCACGCCCTACTGGCTGGCGCAGCTTAAGCGGTTGCGTAAAGCGGGAGAGCCGCAGGCGTTACGTCTGGCGCCGCTGCATATGGATGTCCACGCGGGGAATATCGTTCATACCACGGCAGGCGAGAAACTTATCGACTGGGAATATGCCGGAGACGGTGACGTGGCGCTCGAACTTGCTGCGGTCTGGATGCCTGATGAGGCGTCGCGCGAGCAGCTGATAACCGCCTATGCCCGAAACGCCAACATCAATTCGCTCACCCTTGCGCGGCAGGTCGCGCGCTGGCGTCCGTGGGTGTTGATGCTGATGGCGGGATGGTTTGAAATGCGCCTTCAGCAGACAGGTGACAAACAATTTATTGCGCTGGCAAATGATGCCTGGCGTCAGTTACAAACGAAAGGATAAGAGAGGTTGGTGTGGGTCCAGTAATGTTGGATGTCGAAGGGTTTGAGCTGGATGCGGAAGAGCGCGAAATTCTGGCACATCCGCTGGTAGGGGGGCTGATTCTTTTCACCCGCAATTATCATGATCCGGAGCAGTTGCGTGAGCTGGTTCGCCAGATCCGTGCGGCGTCGCGCAATCACCTGGTGGTGGCCGTAGACCAGGAAGGTGGGCGTGTGCAGCGTTTCCGCGAAGGGTTTACCCGTTTACCCGCCGCGCAATCTTTTGCTGCGCTGCTGGGGATCGAAGAGGGCGGTCAACTGGCGCAGGATGCCGGCTGGCTGATGGCCAGCGAGATGATCGCCATGGATATCGACATCAGCTTCGCCCCGGTGCTGGACGTAGGACACATTAGCGCGGCAATTGGTGAGCGTTCGTATCATGACGATCCGCGTATTGCGCTGGCAATGGCGACGCGCTTTATTGACGGTATGCATGCTGCGGGCATGAAAACCACCGGCAAACATTTCCCGGGCCACGGGGCGGTGACGGCGGATTCCCATAAAGAAACCCCGCGCGATCCGCGCCCGGAAGCAGACATTCGCGCTAAAGATATGTCGGTTTTCCGCTCGTTGATCGCTGATAACAAGCTGGATGCCATCATGCCTGCGCACGTCATCTACAGTGAGGTCGATCCGCGTCCGGCCAGCGGCTCTCCACACTGGCTTAAAACCGTGCTGCGTCAGGAGTTAGGCTTCAATGGCGTAATTTTCTCTGACGATTTATCCATGGAAGGGGCGGCGATTATGGGTAGCTATGCCGAACGTGGGCAGGCTTCGCTGGATGCGGGTTGCGATATGATCCTCGTCTGCAATAATCGTAAAGGGGCGGTGAGCGTGCTGGATAACCTGTCGCCGATCAATGCTGAACGTGTTACACAATTGTATCATAAAGGTTCATTTAGTCGTCAGGAGCTGATGGACTCGGCGCGCTGGAAAACGGTAAACGCCCGGCTTGAAGCCCTGAACGAGCGCTGGCAGGCACATAAAGCAGCCCTTTAATTCATCCCGGAAGGCGTAGCGTGGTGAGACGATGATCATCTATTTACACGGTTTTGACTCAAACAGTCCTGGTAATCATGAGAAAGTGCTGCAATTGCAGTTTATCGATCCGGATGTCCGGCTGATCAGTTACAGCACACGTCATCCGAAGCATGACATGCAGCATCTGCTTAAAGAAGTGGATAAAATGTTGCAGCTCAATATCGACGATCGCCCGCTGATCTGCGGCGTGGGGTTAGGAGGATACTGGGCAGAGCGCATCGGTTTTTTGTGCGATATCCGTCAGGTCATTTTTAATCCTAACCTGTTTCCGAACGAAAACATGGAAGGCAAAATCGATCGCCCGGAGGAGTACGCCGACATCGCAACCAAATGCGTGAGCAATTTCCGTGAAAAGAACCGCGATCGGTGTCTGGTGATCCTCTCCCGCAACGATGAAGCGCTGAACAGCTCCCGCGCCGCCGAGCTTCTGCACCATTACTACGAAATTGTCTGGGACGAAGAGCAGACCCACAAGTTCAAACACATTTCCCCGCACTTGCAGCGTATTAAAGCCTTTAAAACGCTGGGCTGATCTCCCTGAACCTGATAAAGGCTCGGTACGTGAAAGCGTACCGGGCCTCTTTTTTGTCAGAGTTGTCTACTTTTAAACCATCAAAACTTGATACATATCAATTTTGGTATGACCAATGCGCCTGACGTGCTATTCTCAATGAATCTGAATGGTTTCAGTGCAGTAACCTGTTGTTA
Organism: Enterobacter cloacae complex sp. 677-3DZ2D5B; assembly: GCF_004136695.1. NCBI lineage: Bacteria > Pseudomonadati > Pseudomonadota > Gammaproteobacteria > Enterobacterales > Enterobacteriaceae > Enterobacter > Enterobacter cloacae complex sp. 677-3DZ2D5B. The sequence goes on from NZ_QFLS01000001.1 coordinate 577,387, forward strand.
ATTAAGGGTTATTTATATAACTTTTAATTAACAATTGGTTAATAATTTGAGGGGGTCACGTTGACTACGCCATTGAAAAAGATAGTGATTGTCGGCGGTGGTGCTGGCGGACTGGAGCTGGCGACGCAGCTGGGTAAGAAACTGGGTCGCGGTAAGAAAGCCAAAATCACGCTGGTGGATCGTAACCACAGCCATCTGTGGAAGCCGTTACTGCACGAAGTGGCGACCGGGTCGCTGGATGAGGGCGTGGATGCGCTCAGCTATCTGGCGCATGCGCGTAACCACCACTTCCAGTTCCAGCTGGGTTCGGTGGTGGATATCAATCGTGAAAACAAAACCATCACGCTGGCTGAGCTGCGTGATGATAAAGGCGAGTTGCTGGTTCCTGAGCGCAAGCTGGCCTATGACACGCTGGTGATGGCCCTGGGCAGTACCTCCAATGATTTCAACACCCCAGGCGTAAAAGAGCACTGCATCTTCCTGGATAACCCGCATCAGGCGCGTCGTTTCCATCAGGAGATGCTTAACCTGTTCCTGAAGTACACCAACAACATGGGTGCTAACGGCAAGGTCAACATTGCTATCGTGGGCGGCGGCGCAACGGGCGTTGAATTATCGGCGGAGTTGCACAATGCGGTCAAACAGCTGCACAGCTACGGCTACAAAGGGCTGACTAACGAAGCGCTGAATGTGACGCTGGTGGAAGCAGGTGAACGCATTCTGCCTGCGCTTCCGCCGCGTATTTCCGGCGCGGCGCACAACGAGCTGACTAAACTGGGCGTGCGCGTGCTGACCCAGACCATGGTGACGAGCGCGGATGAGGGCGGCCTGCATACCAAAGACGGCGAGTACATCCAGGCCGACCTGATGGTCTGGGCTGCGGGGATCAAAGCGCCTGATTTCATGAAAGATATCGGTGGGCTGGAGACAAACCGCATTAACCAGCTGGTGACAGAGCCGACGCTGCAAACCACGCGCGATCCGGACATCTTCGCCATCGGCGACTGTGCCTCCTGCGCACGTCCGGAAGGCGGATTTGTACCGCCTCGCGCTCAGGCTGCGCACCAGATGGCAAGCCTCGTGCTGCATAACATCCTGGCGCAGATAAAAGGCAAACCGATGAAAGCCTATGTCTACAAAGACCACGGCTCTCTGGTGTCGCTCTCAAACTTCTCCACCGTGGGCAGCCTGATGGGTAACCTGATGCGCGGCTCCATGATGGTGGAAGGGCGCATCGCCCGCTTCGTGTACATTTCTCTGTACCGTATGCACCAGATTGCGCTGCACGGCTACTTCAAAACCGGCCTGATGATGCTGGTTGGCCGCATCAACCGCGTGATCCGTCCACGCCTGAAGCTGCACTAATTTCTCTCTCCCTCCGGACCCTCCGGAGGGAATTCTTAGCACATCATGCTGTGCATTTCCCTCCTGACGCTTAAGAGTTCTCTTAAACCCACGTTGTCCCGGCCAACAACCCTGATTTTGATCCTTTATCTTATTGGCGAAGCGTTTATTGCGCTGCAAAATTGCTACCAATTGCAACAAAGGAGGAAGTCCCGTGAATAAATCAATGTTGGCGGGTATAGGGATTGGCGTCGCAGCTGCGTTAGGTGTGGCTGCCGTTGCCAGTCTGAACGTACTTGATCGTGGCCCGCAGTATGCGCAGGTGGTTTCCGCTACACCGATCAAAGAGACGGTCAAGACGCCTCGTCAGGAGTGCCGTAATGTTTCTGTCACCCATCGTCGTCCGGTTCAGGATGAAAACCGTATCGCTGGCTCCGTGCTGGGCGCGGTTGCTGGTGGGGTTATTGGTCATCAGTTTGGTGGCGGCCGTGGTAAGGATGTCGCGACGGTGGTTGGTGCGCTGGGTGGCGGTTATGCCGGTAACCAGGTGCAGGGCGCGATGCAGGAAAATGATACCTACACCACAACGCAGCAGCGCTGTAAAACCGTGTATGACAAGTCTGAAAAAATGTTGGGCTACGACGTAACCTACAAAATTGGCGATCAGCAAGGCAAAATCCGCATGGATAAAGATCCTGGTACGCAGATCCCTCTCGACAGCAATGGTCAGCTGATACTGAATAACAAAGTGTAAAAAAGATGTTCTCTGAACTTAGCTCCTCATGCGCTCAGGCTGAGGAGCTTTTTTTTGCGTCAGAGTTTAAGAAGTTCAGGCCACAGGCGCAGCGTTGTGTGCGTAATCCCCTGCAATTTTTCCAGCGTCGCGCCTTCACGGGCGTTGATGGACATCCCCTGTAAAATACAGCTCAGATACTGGGCCAGCTCCTGCGGACGGCAATGCGCCGGGATTTCGCCGCGCAGCTGACGCTGAGCCAGAAACGTGCTGAGCGTCTCCTCCTGCATCGCATGTCGCGATTTGACCGTGTTGGCAATCTCTTTAGACGATGCCGCGAGGGTCGCGGAGGTGTTGATCATAAAACACCCCGCAGGCGTGTCCTTGCTGGTATAGCAGGTCGCGATTGCCGTGAAATAATCCTGTAATGCCTGCTCAACCGTTTTTTCTTCACAGAATAGCTGGGCTTCATGTTTTGCCGCGAAGCGCGAGATGTATCTGTCCAGAACGGCCCGGAATAAGCCTTCTTTGTTGGTGAACTCTGCGTACAGGGTAGGGGCTTTAGCACCCGTAGCTTCCACGAGATCGGAAAGCGACGTGGCTTCATACCCATGCTGCCAGAAGAGCGTCATGGACTTATCGAGCGCCGCATCCCTGTCGAACACTTTTGGTCGGCCACGGCTTTTCTTTGCGCAACGCGTGACATCGGTTGTCATGTGCCGTTGGTCCTCTGTTGTTTTGTTGAATAGTCATTATAAAAATAAACGTCTGCAACGACCAGCGGTGATTTCTGAAAAATAATTTATTTTTATCTTTTTGTAATATAGGGCAAATGAAATTAATTTAACGACCATTATAAAAATGAGTTGACGTGTGACCTGGATCACATCTATCATTTACCTATCGATCGTTAACTAAATAACTAACGACCACTACATCATCTGCCTAAAGGTATAAAATCATGAAAAACGTTAAAACCCTCATCGCTGCCGCCGTTCTGAGTTCACTCTCTTTCGCAAGCTTCGCTGCTGTTGAAGTGCAATCCACTCCAGCAGACCAGCAGAAAGTCGGTACCATCTCTGCCACTGCCGGGACTAACCTGGGCTCTCTGGAAGATCAGCTGGCGCAAAAAGCTGACGAAATGGGTGCGAAATCATTCCGCATCACCTCTGTGACCGGTCCTAACACCCTGCACGGTACCGCAGTTATCTACAAATAAGCGTAACGCAACCCTCCGTTATGCCACTGCAATAAAAAACGCCCTGCTGATGCAGGGCGTTTGTCGTTATTGCTGCTTTACATTGACTGCTGAGCAACCTCATGATGCCGCGTAACATCGGTTGGCATCCCCGAACGTGCTTCCATCGCCCGCTCCATCACTGCGCCATCGGTGTTGGCATTCGTTTTAAAGCTCACCATCGAGGCATTCAGATTAATCGGCAACGTCTGCGGATCGTCATTGATGTTTTTCGATAGCGGCTGGTGGATCTCAACCAGACGGACGCCACCTGGCTCTTCAGATACTTTAATCGGCGTATTAATGATATTCACTTTCGTGCCAGGGGCGATCACGCGGTAGAGCGTTTTGATATCGTCATCGCGCAGGCGAATGCAGCCGGAGCTGACGCGCATCCCGATCCCGAAATCCGCATTCGTTCCGTGCAGAAGATAAACCCCACCATATGCCGCCAGGCGAATTGCATGATGCCCCATCGGATTATCCGGGCCAGCAGGTACCACGGCGGGCAGGTCGATACCTTGAGCTTTATAACGGGCGCGAATGTTTGCCGTCGGGGTCCAGGTAGGATTAGCGCGCTTATCAGAGACGGTGGTGACCATGGTAGGTGTGAGCGTATCGCCCCCCAGTTGACCAATACCGATAGGGTAGACGGTCACTTCGTTCTTGCCGGGCGGGTAGTAATACAGACGTAGCTCGGCGAGGTTAATCACAATGCCCTGACGCGGCGCGTCCGGCAGGATGGTTTGCAGCGGAATCGTCAGTACGCTGCCCGCCCGGGGCACGTACGGATCTACGCCCGGGTTGGCCTGCAACAGCGCCAGGAACCCGACGTTATATTTTTTGGCAATCGCTTCCAGCGAGCCGCCATCGTTTTCAACCACATGAAAGCGGTTTTCACCTACGACGTTGCTGCCGGCGGGCGGAAGAGGCCAGGTATTGGCGCGAGCAGGGAGCGCGACGGCAACCGTCGCGGCCAGCGCAACCAGAGTTAACCAGCGGGTAAAACGCGAAGAAATCATCATTATCATAATCCATACAAATGATAAGGTTATTGTTTTATAAGGCGTTAATGATAATTATGGCGAATGTATGGTCGGGAAGATCGGGCGAAGTGCAAAGAGTTTGTAAATTGTCCCCCACCAGCCGGGCGCTGGCGGGGGAAACCGTTATGCGATGGCGTTCTCTTCCAACTGACGCATAAAGTTACGCACCCAGTCCATGCGGGTTTTACGTTCCGTCAGATCCTGAGTAAATTTCAGACGCGTAGGGCCATCAAGACGGAAATGCTGCGGCTGTTTTTGCAGGAGGCCAATCAGCCACATCGGATCGACGTGGTTCTTTTCGGCAAACTCAATTACGCCGCCTTTCTCATTGCCTTCAAGTTTGCGAATGCCCAGCTTCTGCGCCTGCTGACGCAGGCGGGCAATATCCAGCAGGTTGCGCGCCGCATCGGGCAATATCCCAAAACGGTCAATCAGTTCGACTTTGATCTCTTCCAGCTCGCCTTCGCTTTTCGCGCTGGCAATGCGTTTGTAGAACGACAGACGGGTATTCACGTCAGGAATAAAATCATCCGGCAGCAGGGAAGGCATGCGCAGTTCCACTTCGGTCTGCTGGCTGGTGAGATCTTCCAGAGACGGTTCACGTCCGGCTTTAAGCGCGTCGACGGCATTTTCCAGCAGCTCCATATACAGCGAGAAACCGATGGTTTCCATGGAGCCGCTCTGGTCTTCACCCAGCAGCTCACCGGCGCCGCGGATCTCCAGGTCGTGGGTCGCCAGCGCAAAGCCAGCGCCCAGATCTTCCAGCGAGGCGATCGCTTCCAGACGCTTTTGCGCGTCGGTGGTCATTGCCTTCGGATGCGGCGTCAGCAGCCAGGCGTAGGCCTGATGGTGCGAACGCCCGACCCGCCCGCGCAGCTGGTGCAGCTGAGCTAGGCCGAAGTGATCCGCCCGTTCGATGATGATGGTGTTCGCCGTCGGAATGTCGATTCCGGTCTCAATGATGGTGGTACACACCAGCACGTTAAAGCGCTGGTGGTGGAAATCGTTCATTACCCGCTCCAGCTCGCGCTCGCGCATCTGGCCGTGACCAATGGCGATGCGCGCTTCCGGCACCAGCTCTGCCAGCCTGTCGGCGGCTTTCTGAATATTTTCAACGTCGTTGTACAGGTAATAGACCTGGCCACCGCGCAGCACTTCACGCAGGATCGCCTCGCGCACCACCAGATTGTCGTACTCGCGAACAAAGGTTTTCACCGCCAGACGGCGCGCCGGTGGGGTAGCGATTATCGACAGATCGCGCATGCCGCTCATCGCCATGTTCAGGGTGCGCGGGATCGGCGTTGCGGTCAGGGTCAGAATGTCGACGTTGGCGCGCATCGCTTTGATGCGCTCTTTGTGGCGCACCCCGAAGCGGTGCTCTTCGTCAACGATCAGCAACCCCAGATCTTTCCACTTCACGTCACTTTGCAGCAGCTTGTGAGTGCCGATCAGAATATCAATTTTGCCTTCACTTGCCTGTTCCAGGATCTGCGTCTGCTCTTTGGCACTGCGGAAGCGGGACAACATTTCGATACGTACCGGCCAGTTGGCGAAGCGGTCGCGGAAGTTGTCGAAGTGCTGCTGGGCAAGAAGGGTGGTCGGCACCAGCACCGCCACCTGCTTGTTGTTCTCAACCGCCAGGAAAGCGGCGCGCATCGCCACCTCGGTTTTACCGAAGCCCACGTCGCCGCAGACTAAGCGATCCATCGCCAGCGGCTGGCACATGTCGCTCAGCACGGCGTTGATGGCCTGGGCCTGATCCGGCGTAGTTTCAAACGGGAAGCTGTCGCAGAACAGCTGGTACTGCTCTTTATCATGCTTAAACGCATACCCTTCTTTGGCCGCACGCTGAGCGTAAATATCCAGCAGCTCGGCGGCCACGTCGCGCACTTTTTCCGCCGCTTTTTGGCGTGCACGCGCCCAGGCATCGCCGCCCAGCTTGTGCAGCGGCGCATTCTCTTCCGCGCCCCCGGCGTAGCGGCTGATCAGATGCAGGGACGACACCGGAACATACAGCTTGGCGTCGTTAGCGTAGGTCAGCATCAGGTATTCACCTTTGATGCCACCTGCTTCGAGGGTAGTCATCCCCTGATAGCGACCCACACCGTGTTCCAGGTGAACAATCGGCTGACCGGGGTGCAGTTCGGCCAGGTTGCGGATCAGGGTGTCCGGGTTGATGGTGCGACGGCTGTCCTGACGACGGCGCGCGACGCGCTCGCCCAGCAGGTCGCTTTCACATATCAACGCCAGGTTATTGAGCGTATCAATGAATCCGTGTTCGGCGGCGCCGATCATCAGGTAACGGCCATTTCCGGTCGCTTCGCTCAGGCGAAGAATACGCTTTGGCGCGACTTTGATCCTTCCCAGCAGTTCGCCCAGCGCTTCACGGCGACCTTCACTTTCAACGGAGAAGACCACCGGCCCGGTGAAGGACTCAAGAAACTTGCGCAGATTATCGAGCGGGTATTTCTGCTGCGCCTGAACGGCCAGGTCAGGCAGCATCCGGAAGGCGAGGTTAGTGTTGGCGGCCTTATCGGCAAGCGAATCGGTTTTGAGCTGCATACGCGGCCAGCGTTTCAGCTCGGCGTTGAGCTCGTCGGTACGCAGCCACAGCAGTTCCGGCGGCAGCAGCGGACGCATCGGGTCAACGCCCCGGTTTTCAAAGCGGGCGCGCGTTTCGCTTTCAAAGCGGCTGGCGCTGGCGTCGATATCCCCGGTGTTAACAATCAGCGTATTTGCCGGGAAGTAGCTGAACAGCGCCGGCAGCGGTTCGTTAAAGAACAGGGGCTGCCAGTACTCGATCCCGGCCGGAAGGGTGCCTTTGCTGACCTGCTGGTAGATATGTTCGGCATCACGCTTCACGTCGAACCTGTCGCGCCACTGGCTGCGGAACAGTTCGATGGCGGTTTTATCCGTCGGGAACTCATGGGCGGGCAGCAGATTAATAGAGTCCACTTCCTCCAGCGTGCGCTGGGTGTCGGCGTCGAACACGCGCAGGCTGTCGATCTCATCATCGAAGAAATCCAGACGGTACGGCTGGTCGCTGCCCATCGGATAGAGATCAAGCAGCGCACCGCGCGTCGCGTATTCGCCGTGCTCCATCACCTGATCGACATGTCGATAGCCGGCTCCATCCAGCTGCACGCGCAGGGCATCGCGCGACAGGCGCTGGCCTTTTTTCATCACCAGCGCATGGCCGTGCAAATAGCTGTGCGGGCAGACGCGCTGCATCAGGGTATTCACCGGCACAATCAGCACGCCGCGCTGCATGGTGGGGAGCTGATAAAGCGTCGACAGGCGCGAGGAGATGATCTCCTGGTGCGGAGAGAAACTGTCGTAGGGAAGCGTTTCCCAGTCGGCCAGGCTGAATACCAGACTGTCGGTGAACTGACGAATTTCGTCGTGCAGGCGCAGGGCGTTTTGCATGTCCGGGGCAACCAGCACCACCGGCCCTGGATGCCGCTCGGCAATTTCCGCCACCAGCGTGGCGCAGGCCGCGCCTGTCAGTTCGCCCAGCTGGCGTTGGTCACCTGCTTTTACAGGCAAGGAAAAACGATAGTGTTCAGGCATGGCTATGTCAGAGTCTCTTGGGGATATACCAACAGTATTGGGGCATATCACTGATACGCAATGTCTTTATTATCCTCGATCGTTATGCATAAGCAAATCGTAACCGCACAAGAGGGAAAGTGCCCCCGGATGGGGGCCGAGGAGATTAACGGGTAGCAGTCTGTGGAGAAAGCCGCGCGGGAGGGGAGAAGAAAAGGTCGCCAAAGAGGGCGGTTGAGAGCTTACGTGCCCCCAGCCCAACCAGCGTGCAGACGAGCAGGCTGATAAACGGATAGACCAGAATCAGCGTTAACTCCGCCCAGATCGGCCAGTACGCCGCATTCATTTCGCGAATCAGGAGCAGGCTAAACGCCTCAATTAAAATGCGGTGGGTGGTATAAATCGCGATGGTGTTTGAACCGATGACGTTCAGCAGATTATTGGGATGAACGGCATAACGCTGCTCGAAGCTGTAAAAGAGCTTCATGATGGCCACGATCGACAGCAGTGAGAGCGGCAGAGGAACATTAGCGAACCACAGCACTACCGACACCGCGCCAGAGGCGAGAAGTACCAGCCAGCTGCGGCGCAAATTCATCCCTTTCATCCATGCCATCAACTGCGCGCCGTACCATGCGCCGAGGCTGTAGTAGATCATGTTGCGCACCACGCTGTTCATTCCCCACCACGGTAACGGCAGGAAGTTGATTGCGATGCTTGCCAGCGCCAGAATCCCCAGCATCGGCAGTTTCCAGCGGCTCAGCAGCTTACAGAGCGTAAAGTAGACCACTAACGCGTACAAATACCACAGGCTGGTGCTGGCCGTGAGCATTCCCAGTACAAACCCTGAAACGGAATCGGCGTAGGCCGCATTGGATGCTGTCGCCAGTTCTCGCTCGGGGGCGAGCCAGGCATTCAGATGGGTCAGCGCCTGCCATTGCAGGACGCCCCACAGGGCCAAAACCCAGACGATGCTCCAGATCCGCTTGTCGAGACTGGTGCGCCAGTTCACCTCGTCGATATAACGACGGATCAAATAGCCGGAGATAAAGAAAAACACCGGCATACGGAACGGGGCAAGGTAAAGATTAAAGTAGACCCAGCATTTGGCGAGCAGGCCCGATAACGGATGCTGTAGCCCGTCAAGGTGAGGATAAAAGGTGATCACCGAGTGGTAAATTACCACCAGGCAGATGCACAGGCCTTTTATCTGGTTAATCCATAATGCTTTTTGTTTCATGGTGCGTGACGACCTTGTTGCCATAAACGAAACGCCGATTGTTGTAAAATGAAGCCCTGATGTAATGGGTAACAGTCTGTATCAGGACGATTTTCGGAAAAGGTGGAGGCTGTCTGGCGGAAGTTCAGTCAGTAGCATGATGATTTATCTGAATTTTTCGGAAAAATGATTACCGAATCTTACGGTTTCAGTCATTTACGCTTAACGGATTCGCTTATATACTCGTGGGTCTGCTATCAGCAAACAGACGGATTTCATGTATCAACCTGTCGCACTCTTTATAGGCTTACGTTACATGCGTGGGCGCGCCGCGGACCGCTTCGGTCGCTTTGTCTCCTGGCTTTCGACTATTGGCATTACGCTTGGCGTGATGGCACTGGTGACGGTGCTTTCCGTCATGAACGGCTTCGAGCGCGAGCTGCAAAACAATATCCTGGGGCTCATGCCGCAGGCCGTTCTCTCTTCCACTCAGGGTTCCGTTAATCCGCAACAGCTGCCGGAAAGCGCGGTGAAGTTACAGGGTGTCACGCGCGTTGCGCCGCTCACGACGGGCGATGTGGTGCTGCAAAGCGCCCGTAGCGTGGCGGTCGGGGTGATGCTGGGTATCGATCCCGCGCAAAAAGATCCGCTGACGCCGTTCCTGGTCAATGTGAAACAAACCGACCTGGAAGCGGGTAAATACAACGTCATCCTCGGCGAGCAGCTTGCCGGGCAGCTCGGGGTCAACCGTGGCGATCAGCTGCGCGTGATGGTGCCGTCAGCCAGTCAGTTTACGCCGATGGGGCGTCTGCCAAGCCAGCGCCTGTTCAACGTGATTGGCACGTTTGCGGCGAACAGCGAAGTTGATGGTTACCAGATGCTGGTGAACATTCAGGACGCCTCGCGTCTGATGCGCTACCCCGCGGGAAATATTACCGGCTGGCGTCTGTGGCTTGATGCGCCGCTGAAGGTGGATACCCTTAGCCAGCAGACGTTACCGGAAGGGACGAAATGGCAGGACTGGCGCGACCGGAAAGGCGAACTGTTCCAGGCCGTGCGCATGGAGAAAAACATGATGGGGCTGCTGCTGAGCCTGATCGTGGCCGTTGCCGCGTTTAATATCATCACCTCGCTCGGGCTGATGGTGATGGAGAAGCAAGGCGAAGTCGCCATTCTGCAAACCCAGGGGCTGACTCCGCGCCAGATCATGGCGGTATTTATGGTCCAGGGTGCCAGCGCCGGCATCATCGGCGCGCTGCTCGGCGCGGCGCTGGGGGCGCTGCTCGCCAGCCAGCTCAACAATCTCATGCCGATTATCGGCGCGCTGCTTGATGGCGCGGCGCTGCCGGTGGCTATCGAGCCGCTCCAGGTGGTCGGTATTGCGCTGGCCGCGATGGCCATTGCGCTGCTTTCTACGCTTTATCCTTCCTGGCGGGCTGCCGCCACTCAACCCGCTGAGGCTTTACGTTATGAATAAGATCCTGTTGCAGTGCGACAACCTGTCCAAACGCTATCAGGAAGGCACTGTGCAGACCGACGTGTTGCACAATGTGAGTTTTAGCGTGGGCGAAGGCGAGATGATGGCGATTGTCGGCAGCTCCGGCTCCGGTAAAAGTACGCTGTTGCACCTGCTTGGCGGGCTGGACACGCCAACCGAAGGCGATGTGATCTTCTCCGGGCAGCCGCTGAGTAAAATGTCGTCTACGGCGAAAGCCGAGCTGCGTAACCGTGAGCTGGGTTTTATCTACCAGTTCCACCATCTGCTGCCGGACTTTACGGCGCTGGAAAACGTCGCAATGCCGCTGCTGATTGGTAAAAAGAAACCCGCGGAAATTAATGCCCGCGCCAGCGACATGCTAAAAGCGGTAGGGCTGGGTCATCGCGGGAATCACCGTCCGTCTGAGCTTTCCGGCGGTGAGCGTCAGCGTGTGGCCATCGCCCGTGCGCTGGTCAACAACCCGCGCCTGGTGCTGGCGGATGAACCGACAGGTAACCTCGATGCGCGTAACGCAGACAGCATTTTCCAGCTTCTCGGCGAACTGAACGCCGCGCAGGGAACCGCGTTTCTGGTGGTCACCCACGATTTACAACTGGCTAAGCGGATGGGGCGTCAGCTGGAAATGCGCGACGGTCGTCTGAATGCTGAACTGACGCTGATGGGAGCGGAGTAATGGCTTCACCGTTATCGTTACTCATCGGGTTACGCTTTAGCCGCGGTCGTCGCCGGAGCGGGATGGTTTCCCTTATCTCCGTGATCTCCACCATCGGTATCGCCCTGGGCGTGGCGGTGCTGATTGTGGGCTTAAGCGCCATGAATGGCTTTGAGCGTGAACTGAATAACCGCATTCTGGCCGTTGTCCCTCACGGTGAAATCGAGCCGGTTAACCAGCCGTGGTCCAACTGGCAGGATGCCCTGAACAAAGTGGAAAAGGTGCCCGGTATTGCGGCGGCTGCACCTTACATTAACTTTACCGGGCTGGTAGAGAGCGGGGTAAACCTGCGCGCCATTCAGGTGAAAGGGGTAAATCCTCGTCAGGAAGAGCGTCTGAGCGCGCTGCCGCGCTATGTGCAAAATGGCGCATGGGCAAACTTTAAGGCCGGCGAGCAGCAGATTATCATGGGCAAAGGCGTTGCCGATGCGCTGAAGGTGAAGCAGGGCGACTGGGTCTCGATCATGATCCCGAACGCCAGCGCTGATCACAAATTGCAGCAGCCTAAGCGCGTACGTCTGCACGTCACCGGTATTTTGCAGCTGAGCGGCCAGCTCGATCACAGCTTCGCGATGGTGCCGCTGGAAGATGCACGCCAGTATCTGGATATGAGCGACAGCGTGACGGGCATTGCCATTAAGGTTAACGACGTCTTCAACGCCAATAAACTGGTGCGTGACGCTGGCAGCGTGACGAATAACTATGTCTACATCAAAAGCTGGATCGGCACTTACGGGTATATGTATCGTGATATCCAGATGATCCGCGCGATTATGTATCTGGCGATGGTGCTGGTGATTGGGGTGGCGTGTTTTAATATCGTCTCGACGCTGGTGATGGCCGTTAAGGATAAGAGCGGCGACATCGCCGTGCTGCGTACCTTAGGGGCGAAAGACGGTCTTATTCGCGCCATCTTCGTCTGGTACGGTTTACTGGCGGGGCTGTTTGGCAGCCTCTGCGGCGTGGCGATCGGCGTGGTGGTTTCCCTTCAGCTGACGCCGATTATCAACGGGATTGAAGCGCTTATTGGCCATCAGTTCCTGTCAGGCGATATCTATTTTATCGACTTCCTGCCGTCTGAACTGCACTGGCTGGACGTTATTTATGTGCTGGTTACAGCACTTTTACTGAGTCTGCTGGCAAGCTGGTATCCGGCGCGTCGCGCTAGCCGAATTGATCCGGCGAGGGTATTAAGTGGCCAGTAATTTCGTCATGGTTTAGCGGTCTTTTGGCCGCTGAATCAAACAGAGGAATGCATCATGTATTACGGATTTGATATTGGCGGCACCAAGATTGCGCTCGGCGTGTTCGATAAAGACCTTAAGCTACAATGGGAAACCCGCGTCCCCACGCCGCGCGAAAGCTACGATGAATTTTTAACCGCCATTGCCGCGCTGGTGGCGCAAGCGGATGAACGCTTTGGCGTCAAAGGCAGCGTTGGCATTGGTATTCCGGGTATGCCCGAAACCGACGACGGCACGCTGTACGCGGCCAACGTGCCTGCCGCCAGCGGCAAACCCCTTCGCGCCGATCTCTCCGCGCTCCTAGAACGCGACGTGCGTTTAGATAACGATGCCAACTGCTTCGCGCTCTCTGAAGCCTGGGATGATGAATTCCGTCGCTTCCCGCTGGTGATGGGGCTGATCCTCGGAACGGGCGTCGGTGGCGGGATTGTCATTAACGGTAAGCCCATTACCGGGCGCAGCTACATCACCGGCGAATTTGGCCATATCCGCCTGCCGGTGGATGCTCTGGAGGTCGTCGGACGTGATTTCCCGCTGACCCGCTGCGGCTGTGGGCAGCACGGCTGTATTGAGAACTACCTATCAGGCCGCGGGTTTGCATGGCTTTACGAACACTTCTATCATCAGAAACTTGAGGCCCCTCAAATCATTACCCTGTGGGAGCAGGGGGATGCGCAGGCGCGTGAGCACGTCGAGCGCTATCTGGATCTGCTGGCGGTGTGTCTGGGGAATATCCTGACTATCGTCGATCCGGATCTGCTGGTGATCGGGGGAGGGCTGTCAAATTTCACTGCGATTACGGAACAGTTGTCCGGGCGTCTGACCCGACATTTATTGCCGGTCGCCCGCGTGCCGCGCATTGAGCGTGCGCGACACGGGGACGCAGGAGGCATGCGCGGAGCCGCATTCCTTCATCTCACCGATTAGTTTACGAGGTTATTATGCTGTCGCGTCGCCAGGGTCGACTCAGCCGTTTTCGCAAAAATAAACGCCGCTTACGTGAACGCCTGCGTCAGCGGATCTTTTTCAGAGACAGGATGATGCCAGAAGCGATGGATAAACCCAGAGTGGTGGTGTTGACCGGGGCGGGGATCTCCGCCGAATCCGGTATTCAGACTTTCCGCGCAGCGGATGGACTGTGGGAAGAACACCGAGTTGAAGATGTGGCGACGCCGGAAGGTTTCGCCCGCGACCCGGCGCTGGTGCAGGCGTTCTACAACGCCCGCCGTCGCCAGCTTCAGCAGCCGGAGATTGCGCCGAATGCGGCGCACCTGGCGCTGGCAAAGCTGGAGGAAGCGCTGGGGGATCGTTTTCTGCTGGTCACGCAGAACATCGACAATCTTCACGAAAGGGCCGGAAACCACAACATCATTCACATGCACGGCGAACTGCTCAAGGTGCGGTGCGCATGGAGTGGTCAGGTGCTGGAGTGGAAAGAGGACGTGCTGGACGAAGACCGCTGCCACTGCTGTCAGTTCCCTTCGCGTCTGCGTCCGCATGTGGTCTGGTTTGGCGAAATGCCGCTGGGAATGGATGAGATCTACAGCGCCCTGGCCATGGCGGACGTCTTTATCGCCATTGGTACTTCAGGACATGTCTATCCGGCGGCGGGATTTGTTCACGAAGCGCGACTTCAAGGTGCCCATACGGTGGAGCTTAATCTGGAGCCAAGCCAGGTCGGGAGTGAGTTTGAAGAGAAACATTACGGTCTGGCGAGCGAGGTGGTGCCAGCCTTTGTGGATAAATTCCTGAAGGGGCTATAAGAGTAACGGGCGACATTGCGTCGCCCGTTATGCATTAACGGCCTGCTTTTAGCTTCTGATAATATTCTTCATACAGGCGGCTCGCGTCACCGACGTCGTTCTGCCATTCCCCTTTGCTGATGGTTTCAGCGTCCGGATAAAGCGATTTATCATTTGCCACTTCAGGGCTTAAAAGCTTCCGTGCGGCCAGGTTTGGCGTCGGGTAGCCGATAGTTTCCGCCACCTCTTTTGCCACATCCGGGCGCAGCAGGAAGTTGATCAGCTTCAGGGCACCCTCGACGTTTTTCGCATTCGCCGGGATCGCGAGGCTGTCCATCCAGAAGATGCCGCCCTCTTTCGGCCAGACCACCTCAAGCGGCGTCCCGGCCTGACGCGCCACAAACGCAGAGCCGTTCCAGACCATCCCCAGATTCACTTCACCTTCCATATACGGGTTAGCCGGGTTATCCGAGTTGAACGCCGCCACGTTTGGCATCAGCTTTTTCAGTTCGTTATACGCTGCTTCGATTTCTTTCGGATCGGTGGTGTTGCCGGAATAGCCGAGTTTACGCAGCGCCACCTGGAACACTTCGCGCGCATCGTCGGTTAACAGCAGGCTGCTTTTGTATTCCGGCTTCCACAGGTCAGCCCAGGATGAAACCGTTTTGGGATCAATGGCATCGCTGTTGATGCCAATTGCCGTCGCGCCCCAGATGTACGGAATGGAGTAGTCGTTGTTCGGGTCGAACGGCTTGTTTAGCATCTCAGGATCGAGGTTAGAAAAATTGGTTAGCTTCGTTTTGTCGATCTTCTGGATCATGCCTTCTTTGCGCATCTTGTCGACGAAATAGGTCGACGGCACCACCAGGTCATACGCGCCATCTTTATAGGTTTTGAGCTTGGCGTACATGGTTTCATTCGACTCGTAGGTCGAATAGATCACCTTGATGCCTGTCTCTTTGGTGAACTGCTCCAGCAGGCCCGGCGGCACATACTCGGTCCAGTTGTAGAAATAGAGCGTTTTGCTGTCATCAGCATGCGCAGCGCCCATTCCGAGCACCAGTGCCGCAGCGGCAAGCATTTTTTTCATTTCTGTGTCCCCTGAGATTTTGTTTTATCACGAGCAATAACCTGGCTGGCAATCACCAGAACCAGCGATAACACCAACAGAATAGTCGCCAGCGCGTTCACTTCGGGTGAAACACCGACTTTAACCATTGAGTAGATCTTCAACGGCAGAATTTCATAGCTCGGCCCGGTGACGAAGGAGGACACGACCACGTCGTCCATCGACAGGGTAAAGCTGAGCAGCCATCCTGCTGCCACGGCGGGCATCGCCAGCGGCAGAATGATTTTGCGCAGAATGGTCATCTCGCTGGCACCCAGATCTTTCGCCGCTTCCAGCATGCGAACGTCGAACCCTTTCAGACGCGCGTAGACGGTTACCACCACAAACGGCAGACAGAAGGTGATATGCGAGAACAGCAGCGACCAGAAACCGAGCTGGACGCCCAGCAGCATAAACAGCACCAGCAGTGAAATGGCCATCACGATGTCCGGGGACATCATCACCACAAACAGCATACCGCTGACGAACGGCTTACCGCGAAAACGGTAGCGGTACAGCGCCACGGCGGTCAACGAGCCAATCAGCGTCGCGAAGGTGGCAGAGAATACCGCCATCGTCAGCGAGTGCTGAGCGGCCTGTAGCAGGCTGTCATTGTTCATCAGCAGTCCATACCATTTGGTGGTAAACCCTTGCCAGTTGATCCCGAAGCGCGAGCTGTTAAAGGAGTTCACGATCAAAATGATTATCGGAATATAAAGATACGCATAAATGGCGGTCATAAAACCACCGCGAAGCAGTCGACCGATCATTCCAGCTCCACCTTCTTATTCAGCAGGCGTGAGGCACGCCAGTAAACCAGCAGCATCAGCCCCATCACCACCGTCAGCGTTATGCTGGTGGCCGAGCCGAACGGCCAGTCGCGAATGTTAAGGAACTGGCTCTTAATCACGTTACCGATCAGCAGGTTTTTCGCCCCGCCCATCAGGTCCGAGACGTAGAACAGCCCCATCGCAGGCAGCATTACCAGCAGACAGCCGGCGATAATACCCGGCATGGTCAGCGGAATAATGATGCGGACAAAGGTTTGTAACTTACTGGCGCCCAGGTCTTTCGCTGCTTCCAGCAGCGGTTTATCGAGCTTTTCAATGCTGGAGTAGAGCGGCATCACCATAAACGGCAGCAGGATATAGACCAGGCCGACAATCACCGCGCCCGGGGTGAACATGATGCGGATCGGCGTCTCGATCACCCCCAGCCACAGCAGAAACTCGTTCAGATAACCTTTGGTGCTGAGGAAGATTTTCAGCCCGTAGATGCGGATTAACGAGTTGGTCCAGAACGGCACAATCAGTAAAAACAGCAGCAGCGGCCGCACTTTTTGCGGCAGGCGGGCCAGGAACCAGGCGAACGGATACCCCAGTACCAGGCAGGCGAGGGTGGCAATCAGCGCCATATTGAGCGAGTGCAGCAGCACGTCAAAATAGAGCGGATCGAGCAGGCGCGCGTAGTTGTCCAGCGTAAAGACCATCGCCACGAAGTTCGCGTCGTCGCGGGTCAGGAAGCTGGTCACGATGATCATCAGGTTGGGAAGAAAGACAAACAACACAAGCCAACCGACGATCGTGGCAATCACCACATTCTGGAACTTACTTGTGTTCTTCATCAGCCAGTACAACCTCCCAGCTTTCTACCCAGTTGATGACCATTTTCTGATCCAGCGAGTGGTCGAAGTCCGGATCGTCCTCGTTAAAGAATTCGCTGACCATCACCATTTTGCCGTTTTCCAGTTCGACCACGGATTCGAGGGTCATCCCTTTGTAGTTACGTTCGCGAACGTAACCGATCAGACCTTCGACGTCAGCCGTGTCGTGGATCTCATCAACGCGGAGATCTTCCGGACGCAGCAGGACGTTGAGCCTTTGCCCCTTTTCCACGGCAAAGTTCACCGTGATGTTGCATTCGCGGCCTTCCACGCTCGCGCGCACGCGCTGCTCGTCCAGACGCTCAATCACCGTGGCGTTGAAAATATTGATTTCACCAATGAAGCTGGCGACGAACAGGTTTTTCGGCTCTTCGTAAATTTCACGCGGGGTGCCATCCTGCTCAATCTTGCCGTCGCGCATCACCACGATACGGTCTGACATGGTCAGGGCTTCTTCCTGATCGTGCGTGACAAACACGAACGTAATGCCGAGCTTACGCTGAAGTGCTTTAAGCTCGTTCTGCATCTGCTTGCGCAGCTTGTAGTCCAGCGCGGAAAGGGATTCATCCAGCAGGAGCAGGCGAGGTTTGTTGACCACGGCGCGGGCAATGGCCACACGCTGCTGCTGACCACCGGAAAGTTGATGAGGCTTGCGCTGGGCGAATGCCTCCAGCTGCACCATGCGCAGGGCTTCGGTAACCCGAGGCGGGATCTCGCTGGCCGGTGTTTTTTGCATCCGCAGGCCAAACGCCACGTTCTCAAACACGGTCATGTGCGGGAACAGGGCATAGCTCTGAAAGACGGTATTGACGTGGCGATCTTCGGCAGGAACCTGGGTAATGTCCTGGTTCTCAAGATGGATATGGCCGTTATCGACGCTTTCCAGCCCGGCGATAAGGCGCAGGACGGTGGTTTTGCCGCAGCCGGAGGGGCCGAGCAGCGTGAGAAACTCACCGTCATTGATGGTCAGATTAAGGTCGGAAATGACATCTTTGCCATCGAAACTTTTACGAATTCGTTCCAGTTGCACCAGCGGTGAAAGGGAACGGGGTTGTGTATTCAATTTTCGCGCTGTCCCATATAGACGCCTCAGGCAGCAGACTGAAGCGGGGTTTGTGTGTAACCACCTTGGTGACTCGTAATGAGGGCGGACATTCTACGGCAAACCCATTGAATCGCCAATCCTTCTCACTTATTCATAAGCTACATTTATTAACGCAGAACGATATAAACGTAAAAAGTTCTCGTTTGCGGGATAAAAGTGACCTGACGCAATATTTGCGTTTTGCTGCTTAATGATAATGTTGTCACAAAAAGTGAGGGTGACTGCATGGATAAACTACTTGAGCGTTTCTTACATTACGTTTCGCTGGATACCCAATCTAAGCCGGGGGTCCGACAGGTGCCAAGCACCGAAGGCCAGTGGAAGCTGCTAAATCTGCTGAAAGAGCAGATGGAGGCTATGGGGTTGGTTGACGTCACGCTCAGCGAAAAAGGGACCGTGATGGGAACGCTGCCGGCGAATATTGACGGCGATATCCCGGCAATTGGCTTTATTTCTCATGTCGATACCTCACCTGATTTTAGCGGTAAACACGTTAATCCGCAGATTGTTGAAAACTACCGCGGCGGTGATATAGCACTGGGCATTGGCGACGAAGTGCTGTCGCCAGTGATGTTCCCGGTACTGCATCAGCTGCTGGGGCAGACGTTAATCACCACCGACGGCAAAACCTTGCTGGGGGCCGATGACAAAGCGGGCATCGCCGAGATCATGACGGCGCTGGCGGTGCTGAAGGGCAAAAATATCCCGCATGGCGATATCCGCGTGGCCTTCACGCCGGATGAAGAGGTTGGAAAAGGCGCGAAACACTTTGACGTTGAGGCGTTTAACGCGCAATGGGCCTACACCGTTGACGGTGGCGGCGTGGGTGAACTTGAGTATGAAAACTTCAACGCGGCATCGGTAACGATCAAAATCGTCGGGAATAACGTGCACCCGGGCTCTGCGAAAGGAGTGATGGTGAATGCACTGTCGCTGGCTGCGCGTATTCATGCGGAAGTGCCCGCCGAAGAGAGCCCGGAGATGACGGAAGGGTATGAGGGTTTTTATCATCTGACCAGCATCAAGGGGACCGTGGACAGCGCGCAGATGCACTATATTGTCCGCGATTTCGACCGCAAAGCCTTTGAAGCGCGCAAGCGTAAGATGATGGAGATCGCGAAAAAAGTCGGCAAGGGGCTACATCCGGATTGCTATATTGAGCTCATCATCGAAGACAGCTATTACAATATGCGCGAGAAGGTGATGGAACATCCGCACATTCTTGATATCGCCCAGCAGGCGATGCGCGATTGTGACATCGAGCCGGTGATGAAACCGATCCGTGGTGGAACCGATGGTTCACAGCTGTCGTTTATGGGCCTGCCGTGCCCGAACCTGTTTACCGGTGGATATAACTACCACGGCAAGCATGAGTTCGTGACGCTGGAAGGGATGGAGAAAGCGGTGCAGGTGATTGTGCGGATAGCGGAGTTAACCGCGAAGCGGTAAGAAAATGCCCGGTGGCGCTTCGCTTACCGGGCCTACAGGTGCAATATGTAGGCCGGGTAAGGCGTAGCCGCCACCCGGCACATGAACAGGGAGTTCAAATGTCAAACTACCGCCGCTACTACATCCCCGGTGGGACTTGGTTTTTCACCGTCAATCTGCAAAACCGCCAGAGCGATTTACTTACTCGCCACATCGACAGCCTGCGTTCCGCTACCGCCACGGTTAAGCGTGCGAAGCCCTTCACCATTAACGCCTGGGTTATCCTGCCTGAACATATGCACTGTATCTGGACCCTGCCGGAAGGGGACAGCGACTTTTCAGCGCGCTGGCGCGACATCAAAAAAACGTTTAGCCGCAACATTGAGCTGCGCCACGTCTGGCAACCGCGTTTCTGGGAGCACACCATTCGCAATGAGCAGGATTATCGGCGGCATATGGATTACGTCTACATCAATCCGCTGAAGCATGGCTATGTCGGGAAAGTCGTCGACTGGCCCTATTCAACGTTTCATCGGGACGTGCGGGAGGGGTTATATCCGGCAGACTGGGCGGGTGAGATTGAGGATTTTGCGGCGGGGGGGCGGAAGTAAAACAAAGCCGGGTGGCGGCTACGCCTTACCCGGCCTACATTTCGATCGTAGGCCCGGTAAGCGCAGCGCCACCGGGCATTAAAGCGGTTCAGTCCTCAAAAAACCAGTACCCGCTGTTAACCAGCGCGGCCAGCATGGCGAGGAAGGAGGGATCGTCCAGCGCGTCGCCAAAGGTATCCGCAGTCAGCACCATATGGCTGGCAATTGCTTCCAGCGCCGGGCGATGCGGAGAGTCCAGGCGCTCGCCGTTGACGAATACCTCTTCGCCAATGCGCAGTACACGTAATCCGCCCAGACGAACCAGCTTATCGCCCTGCTGGAGCGCATCATAAATTTCATCTGCCTGATAAGGCGGCTCTGGCGGTGCGACGTCCAGTTCGTGAAGCGACTGGCTGATAAACTCGCCAAACCACTGTCTGAAGTGCTCCGGTTCGTTGATCAGATCCAGCATCATCCCGCGCAGCTTATCCAGCTCCTCTGGCAGAATATCCGCCGGATGCTCACGCGCCGGAACGTCCGGATCGCTGTAACGGTAACTGCCCAGCTCACGCTGTAAAACATAGTCAGCAAATCCGCTGATCATCTCGCGCCCGCTTGGCGCGCGGAAACCAACCGAATAGTTCAGCGAGTTTTCCAGGGAATAACCTTCATGCGGGAAGCCCGGTGGGATATAAAGAATGTCACCTGGCTCCAGCTCTTCATCAATGATCCCTTCAAACGGATCAACCTGGAGCAGATCCGGGTGCGGGCAGTGCTGTTTCATTGGCACTTTTTCGCCCACGCGCCAGCGACGGCGACCGGTACCCTGAATGATAAACACGTCGTACTGATCCAGATGCGGACCCACGCCGCCACCGGGAACGGAGAAGGAGATCATCAGATCGTCCATTCGCCAGTCTGGCAGGGCGCGGAAGGGACGCATTAAGGCTGCGGTAGGTTCGTGCCAGTTGTTGACCGCCTGCACCAGTAAAGACCAGTTGTTTTCGCCCAGGTGATCGTAGCTTTCAAAGGGACCGTGGCTGACCTGCCATTTCCCGTCCTGGTGGCTTACCAGACGGCTGTCTACCTCGTTTTCCATCGCCAGACCAGCGAGTTCGTCAGGAGAAATAGGGTCGATAAAATTGCTGATCCCGCGTTTAAGAACGACCGGGCGTTTTTGCCAGTAACGTTCAATAAAGTCGGGCCAGTTAAGCGTTAATTGATAATCCATATTTATGTATTCCGCAGGCTCTTACTGAGTCGGATTATAACGGAAGCCCCGCTCCCTGGCTGCGAGATCCGCGTATTTTTCACATTCCGGGTCAACTATCGTTCGATACGGGATGCTGGCGGCCAAAAATGACTTCCATCCGGGCTCCGCCCAGCAAACTTTCACCGGTTTCAATTTTGCCCTCGTACTGATCGACAATTTCCCTGGCGACGGATAATCCGACGCCCTGGCCTGGCCGCAGCGTATCGGCGCGCTGGCCGCGATCGAACACCACTTCGCGTTTATTACGGGGAATGCCAGGACCATCATCCTCAACGATAATATGCAGTTCGTTATCCGTTACCCGCGCGGAGACCTCGACAAACTCCAGACAATATTTGCAGGCGTTATCGAGCAGGTTTCCCATCACTTCCATAAAGTCATTCTTCTCGCCAACAAAGCTAATTTCCGGTGAGATATCCAGACTGATGTTGACCCCTTTACGCTGGTACACCTTGTTCAGCGCCGAGGTGAGGTTATCCAGCAGCGGGGCTACCGGGTGCAGTTCACGGCTCAACAGGGCGCTTCCGGAGCGCATGCTCGCGCGGTGCAGGTAATAGCCGATCTGCTGTGAAATACGGCTGATTTGTTCCAGCATCACCGGCTCTGCATCATCCACGCTCATTTTCGAACTGCGCATGGAACGCAGGGTACTCTGCATCACCGCCAGCGGGGTTTTCAGGCTGTGCGTAAGGTCGGTGAGCGTCGTGCGATACTTGTCGTAGCGTTCACGTTCGCTTTTCAGCAGGCGGTTGAGGTTGCGCACCAGGCTGGTCAGTTCGCGCGTAGTTTCCGGGTTCAGCTTCTCGCGGTGATGTTCCTCCAGCTCGCGTACCTCTTTGGCAAGGGATTCAATCGGGCGGAGGCTCCACCATGCAGCAACCCACAGGAGAGGGATCACCAGCAGCAGGTTGGCAGCCAGAACATACACAAACCAGTTCCATACCATATATGAGCGTTTCAGCTCAACCGGGATGGTATCGATCACCACAATGGTTAACTGCGGCATGTTCAGGGTGGCGGGATAAAGGTTGATGGCCACAGAGTGGGTCATCTCCGTGTCGTCATCTTCGGCACGGATCTCATTAAGCTTGATCTGTAAGGCGCGATCGTCACGCAGCAGGCTGCTGGTGGAGTTGAGATCGGCTTCTATTTCATGAAAACCGTTGGTTTTCAGCCATTCCGGACGGATGCGCTTTTTCAGCCACGGGACATCGCGCTGGGCCCACAGCAATTTCCCTTTTTCATCGTAGATCAGCGCCAGCGTCGGGCTCTGCTGATTCAGGTTTTCCGGCATCTCGACGGTGATTCGGTTGTTCTCCCACTTCGCCAGGGTATAAAACAGGTTACTTTCGCCGCGAAGCAGGCGGAAGGTGGTTTTATCGAAGCTCACGCTATACCCGACCAGCGCCACCATCCCGTAAGAGAGCGACAGCACCAGCACGACGGCGGCGGTTGCCAGCAAAAAGCGAACCCGCAGCGAAAGGGGTAAAATGTGACGCAAAATCCCTTTCATTTAGCGTAATTCAAACAGGTAGCCCTGACCACGCACGGTGGTGATCACGTCATGCGGGTACTGCGCCTGAATTTTTTTACGCAGGCGGCCCATCAGCACGTCAATGGTGTGGCTTTCGCGCAGTTCGGCATCCGGATAGAGCTGAAGCATCAGGGAATCTTTGCTCACCACTTTACCGTTGTTACGGATCAGCGTTTCCATGATGGTGTATTCGAATGCGGTCAGCTTGATCACTTCATCATTAATAGAAAATTCGCGGCGGGAGAGATCCACCTGGAATGGCGGCAGAGAGATCACCTGCGACGCCAGCCCGCTGTTGCGGCGCAGAAGCGCCTGCATACGCGCGGCGACTTCTTCAATATGGAAGGGTTTGGTCACGTAGTCATCCGCGCCAGCGCTCAGGACTTCAACCTTGTCCTGCCAGCCTTCACGGGCAGTTAGCACCAGCACCGGCAGGGAAACGTCATGGCTACGCCAGCGGCGGATAAGGGACAATCCGTCTTCATCCGGTAGCCCTAAATCGACAATGGCGATGTCCGGCAGGTGTTCATTGAGATAATAATCGGCCTCTTTTGCGTCTTCAGCATCGTCCACCTGATGACCCATCTCCTGAAGTTGAACTTTCAGGTGATGACGTAGCAATGCGTTATCCTCAACAACCAGTACGCGCATCATCACTTCTCCCTTTATAAATGGTATGAATAGTTTAACGCTGATTATTCAGGTTGACACCAGCGCGATGAAATTAAATGATTTTTTTGCATGCTCCAGAACACAGGGGGCATGACGCCAGGCGCGGGTAATATAAACGGACTTGTTTTCGCAAGCTTCTGCAATCCGGATAAAACAGCCATCCGTTTATGAAATGTTGAAGGCGAGTCGCTTTTTTGACAGAAGGGTCACGCCAGTTTTGTAAAGATTGCCCTTTTTTTTGTAAGGATGTTCTCACTATGTCTGCCTTTGTCTACGCTTATTTTATGGTGCGAAATTAGATTTGCATAAGATGTGCCAGAAAAGCAGCATTTTTACACGACAAAACAGCAATATAGCGAGTAAAGAGGGTTTTATGGAATGGAAGGTTGTTGAGACTATTGCGAGCCCGGAAAGCGGAACTATCTTTTGCAAAGTTGAAACACAGTATGGCCTGAATTATATCCTGTGGTTAAAGGGAGATTATTACGTTCGTACAGGTGAAATCATCACCACCTCAAACCAGGGGATCCTGATTAACGATCGACGCCGTAGAGTATGGATAGCGCAGGCAATGCCCTATACATCCATAGGCTGGATGGGGTTCAAACAGAAAAACGCGTGTCCAGGCAACCGGCAAGAGATGGATCGTCCGTGCACGGCTGAAACCCCGTGCCAGTTCAAACTGTGCCCGTTCGGCTTAAAACGATATATTCCGGAAAGTTATTCCACGACGAAAATTAACAACCATCCTGACGGCAGGCTTTAATCCCGGCAAAACAGGTAATGTGACGTGAAAACATCAACTCGATGATGAAAAACAGCCCCCTTTCCGGATGGAAAGGGGGAAGGGCGATTACTTTAGCTCGTCAACCATAGTAATGGCGCGGCCAATATAGTTTGCCGGGGTCATCTCTTTCAGGCGCGCTTTTTCTTCTTCTGGCAGCGCCAGACCGTCGATAAACTGTTTCATACCTTCAGCATCAACGCGTTTACCGCGGGTCAGCTCTTTGAGTTTCTCGTACGGTTTTTCAATGCCGTAACGACGCATCACGGTCTGAATCGGCTCCGCCAGCACTTCCCAGTTGTGATCCAGCTCGTCCAGTAGACGGTCGCGGTTAACTTCCAGTTTGCTCACACCTTTCAGGGTGGACTGGTAGGCGATCAGCGCGTAGCCAATACCTACGCCCAGGTTACGCAGCACCGTGGAGTCAGTCAGGTCGCGCTGCCAGCGGGATACCGGCAGCTTGCTCGCCATATGCTGCAACACGGCATTCGCCAGACCCAGGTTACCTTCGGAGTTTTCGAAGTCGATTGGGTTCACTTTGTGCGGCATGGTGGACGAACCGATTTCCCCGGCGATGGTTTTCTGCTTGAAGTGGTTCAGGGCGATGTAACCCCATACGTCACGATCGAAGTCGATCAGGATGGTGTTGAAGCGCGCAATGCAGTCAAACAGCTCGGCGATGTAGTCGTGCGGCTCAATCTGGGTGGTGTACGGGTTCCACTGGATCCCCAGAGAGGTCACAAATTCTTCGCTGAACTGGTGCCAGTCCACTTCCGGGTACGCGGCGATGTGGGCGTTGTAGTTACCCACCGCGCCGTTGATTTTGCCGAGGATCTCAACCTGCTCCAGCTGACGATACTGGCGTTCCATGCGGTACGCCACGTTCGCCATCTCTTTACCCATGGTAGATGGGGTTGCTGGCTGGCCGTGAGTACGGGACAGCAGCGGAATGTCGCGGTATTCCACGGACAGCGCTTTCACCGCATCAATGATTTTACGCCAGTAAGGGAGTACCACCTCTTTCCGCGCGGTAGAGAGCATCAGCGCGTGAGACAGGTTGTTAATATCCTCAGACGTACAGGCGAAGTGAATAAATTCAGATACCGCGTGCAGGGCAGGGACGCATGCCACTTTCTCTTTCAGGAAGTATTCAACTGCTTTCACGTCGTGGTTGGTGGTGCGTTCGATGGTTTTAATGCGCGCGGCATCTTCTTCGCTGAACTCAGCAACGATTTTATCAAGGTAATCGTTTGCCTTTGCGTCAAAAGCAGGAACTTCCTTGATTGCTGTCTGGGCGGCCAGCTTTTGCAGCCAGCGTACTTCAACCTGAACACGGAACTTCAGCAGGCCATATTCGCTGAAGATCCCGCGCAGCGCGCTGACTTTATCGCCGTAGCGTCCATCGACAGGGGATACGGCGGTCAGTGAGGATAATTCCATAATTCGCAACTCCGGGAGGTTAACAATGAGCAAGAATTTGTTTTGCCTGAGTCGTCAGGCGATGACGAGAAAACATCAACTGTAGGCGGCCACCGCCGACCTGTTGCCACAGCACGGCGGCACGGATGCCTGCCAGCAGCGAAGCGCGTACCTTCGCCTGTACCTGTGGGCTTTGCAATACGGCAGGCGAACCGGTGACCTGAATACGCGGGCCGAGCGGGCTAATCACGTCAACGTAGATACCGGCCATCGCGCTCAGCAGGGTCTCAGACTGGAGGTCAAAGTGGTCGAGCTGGCGCTGTAGCCCGGCGATGCGATCGCCCAGGGTATTCATTGCGCCTTTTGCCGCGTTCAGCTTACGTTCCAGCACCATCAGGCTTAAGGTGTAGCGGGTCAGTTCCGCATTCAACCCCTGACGGTTGCTGGCGTTGAGCACGCCGAGCAGAGTTTCAAGACCGAGACGAAGATTGGTTTCACTGCCGCCAAAGACGCCCAGCGTGGAGCCTGGGTTGAGATCGATAACGCTGTTAAGTGAAACGTGCAGGGCGTCAGCGTCGCAATGACCCTGATGCGCCAGCTGTTGCACCAGACGGGCTGACTGGCAAATTCCCGCCAGCGCCAGGGTGATGTCGTAATAGTTCTTCGCCACACGGTCTCCTTTATGTGTGCAAACGGTTTAAACAGCAGGCAGCGGCAGGCGCTGTTCAATGATCCCACCGCCGAGGCAAATTTCGCCGCTGTAGAAAACAGCAGACTGGCCAGGGGTAACGGCGGAAACCGGCTCGTCGAAACGCACGTCAATGCGATCGTCATCCAGTGCGGTTACGGTGCAAGGGATGTCCGTCTGGCGGTAGCGCGTTTTCACTGTGCAGCGCAGCGTGCCTTTCAGCGGCTCGCGATCGACCCAGTGCAGCTGTTGCGCGATCAGTCCAACGGACATCAGGCGCGGGTGGTCGTGACCCTGAGCCACAACCAGAATATTGTTTTCGACGTCTTTGTCGACCACGTACCACGGATCTTCGCTGCCCTCTTTGGTGCCGCCGATACCCAGACCTTTACGCTGGCCAAGAGTGTGGTACATCAGTCCCTGGTGCTGACCAATCTCATCACCGTCAACGGTGACGATTTTGCCCGGCTGTGCAGGCAGGTAGCGCCCCAGGAACTCGCGGAATTTACGCTCGCCGATAAAACAAATACCGGTGGAGTCTTTTTTCTTCGCGGTGATCAGATCCAGATCTTCAGCAATCTTACGCACTTCCGGCTTTTCCAGCTCGCCGACCGGGAACAGACTTTGGGCAATCTGTTCGTGGCTCAGCGTATAGAGGAAGTAGCTCTGATCTTTATTGCCGTCCAGGCCGCGCAGCAGCTGGCTTTTGCCATTCACATCCGCGCGACGCACGTAGTGGCCAGTCGCAATGTAGTCTGCGCCCAGGTCTTCCGCAGCGAATTCCAGGAAGGCTTTGAATTTGATCTCTTTGTTGCACAGGATATCCGGGTTTGGCGTGCGGCCCGCTTTGTACTCTTCGAGGAAGAGTTCAAAAACGTTGTCCCAGTATTCTGCGGCAAAGTTAACGGTGTGCAGTTCGATGCCGAGCTTATCGCACACGGCCTGCGCATCGGCGAGATCCGCAGCGGCAGTGCAGTATTCCTCGCCATCGTCTTCCTCCCAGTTCTTCATGAACAGGCCCTCCACCTTATAGCCCTGTTGCTGCAACAGGTAGGCGGAAACGGAGGAATCGACACCGCCGGACATGCCGACGATTACTTTTTTCTGGCTGTTATCTGACATGGAATACTCACGACATTGAACTTCAAGGCGGCGTATTCTATCACGCCCCCCCACCATTGACACCCTCTGTAAACGGCCAGTTAAATTCTGCAATGACATCCAGCGGCAGGCGCGCCGTAGACTGCCAGCAGCGGATGCTTTCCGCAACCAGTGGCGAGCGCAGGTTTGGCGCGTTCAGGATCTCCTCTGCGGTCACCCACAGGCAGCGATCGATATCGTCGTCGTGCGGTTCAGTGGCGCACGTTTCGTTAAGCTCAACGGCGAATAAAAAGCGCAGGAAAGGTGTCTGGTCAGGCGCTATCCACTGATGCATACGGATAAAGTGCTGCGGTTCGGCGCGGATACCCGTCTCTTCCCAGAGCTCGCGTTTCGCTGCCTGCAATAAGGTTTCATTGGCTTCAAGATGCCCGGCTGGCTGGTTCCACAGCGCTTTGCCGTTAATGGTCTCTTCCACCACCAGGAATTTCCCCTGCGCGTGGACCACGCAGGCGACCGTAACATGAGGTTTAAACATCAGTTCTCCTTAGGGGTAACATCCCGCCATTCCCCGTTTGCCAGCGAGTCCAGCGTATAGCTGCCCATGGCGTAGCGAATGAGTCGCAGGGTAGGGAAGCCCACATGCGCAGTCATGCGCCTGACCTGTCGGTTGCGGCCTTCATAAAGGGTGATTTTAAGCCAGCTGGTAGGAATGGATTTACGCTCACGAATCGGCGGGTTGCGCGGCCACAGCCACTCGGGTTCATTCACACGTTCAATACCAGCCGGCAGGGTGGGACCGTCGTTCAGCGTTACGCCGTTGCGCAGCTTTGCCAGCGACGCGTCGTCCGGCTCGCCTTCAACCTGCACATAGTAAATTTTTCCGGTACGTTTGCCCGGCTGAGTAAGCCTGGCCTGGAGCACGCCGTCATTGGTAAGGACCAGCAGCCCCTCGCTGTCGCGATCCAGGCGTCCCGCTGCGTAGACTCCCTGTACGGGGATAAAGTCCTTCAGCGTGCTGCGCCCGGCCTCGTCGGTAAACTGCGGCAATACATCGTAGGGTTTATTGAACAGTATGACCCGCGTTGGCTGGGGTTCTGGCGTTCTTCTGGTGGCTTGTCGTGAGCTGAATCGCTCAACCCGGTGTTTTCT
The DNA here is from genome assembly GCF_004136695.1 of Enterobacter cloacae complex sp. 677-3DZ2D5B. Classification (NCBI taxonomy): domain Bacteria; kingdom Pseudomonadati; phylum Pseudomonadota; class Gammaproteobacteria; order Enterobacterales; family Enterobacteriaceae; genus Enterobacter; species Enterobacter cloacae complex sp. 677-3DZ2D5B. The sequence continues at coordinate 606,225 of NZ_QFLS01000001.1, forward strand.
AAAAGAAGTTTTCGTCATGGTATTTTCAGGCGTTATCAATTGCCGCATTATAGCCTAATAACGAAGACCTTTCATGGCGTCGGACAATCAGGTACTATCGGAAGGCTCATTACAATTTATTAACATAAGATCAGTAACAACCAGAAGCGCTCGAAGGAGAGGTTAATGGAAAGCAAAGTAGTTGTTCCGGCGGAAGGTAAAAAGATCACCCTGCAAAACGGCAAGATTAACGTTCCTCACAACCCGATTATCCCGTTCATTGAAGGCGACGGTATCGGTGTAGACGTTACCCCGGCGATGCTGAAAGTGGTTGATGCCGCTGTTGAGAAAGCCTACAAAGGCGAGCGTAAAATTTCCTGGATGGAAATTTACACCGGTGAAAAATCCACTCAAGTTTATGGCCAGGACGTCTGGCTGCCAGCCGAAACGCTGGACCTGATCCGCGACTATCGCGTTGCTATCAAAGGCCCTCTGACCACGCCAGTTGGCGGCGGCATTCGCTCCCTGAACGTGGCGCTGCGTCAGGAACTGGATCTGTATGTGTGTCTGCGTCCGGTGCGTTACTACCAGGGCACTCCAAGCCCGGTTAAGCACCCGGAACTGACCGACATGGTTATCTTCCGTGAAAACTCTGAAGACATCTACGCGGGTATCGAATGGAAAGCGGACTCTGCTGATGCAGAAAAAGTGATTAAATTCCTGCGCGAAGAGATGGGCGTGAAGAAAATTCGCTTCCCAGAGCATTGCGGCATCGGCATCAAGCCGTGCTCCGAAGAAGGGACCAAGCGTCTGGTGCGTGCCGCCATCGAATACGCTATCACCAACGACCGTGACTCTGTGACCCTGGTTCACAAAGGCAATATCATGAAGTTCACCGAAGGCGCGTTCAAAGACTGGGGCTACCAGCTGGCGACCGAAGAGTTCGGCGGTGAACTGATCGACGGCGGCCCATGGCAGAAAATTAAGAACCCGAACACCGGTAAAGAGATCATCATTAAAGATGTGATTGCCGATGCGTTCCTGCAACAGATCCTGCTGCGTCCTGCTGAGTATGACGTGATCGCCTGTATGAACCTGAATGGTGACTACATCTCCGATGCGCTGGCAGCACAGGTGGGTGGTATCGGTATCGCCCCGGGCGCGAACATCGGTGACGAGTGCGCCCTGTTCGAAGCCACTCACGGTACTGCACCGAAATACGCAGGCCAGGATAAAGTCAACCCAGGCTCTATCATTCTGTCCGCAGAGATGATGCTGCGTCATATGGAATGGTTCGAAGCCGCAGACCTGATCGTTAAGGGTATGGAAGGCGCGATTAACGCGAAAACCGTCACCTATGACTTTGAACGTCTGATGGAAGGCGCTAAACTGCTGAAATGCTCAGAGTTTGGCGACGCGATTATCGCGAACATGTAATCCACTCGCTGGGTTAAATGACAACGGGAGCCTGAGGGTTCCCGTTTTTTATGCACACAAGACGGAAACAACGCTATGACCCATGATATCCCGCTCAAGTATTATGACATCGTCGACGAGTATGCGACTGAAACGGCGAAACCGGTAGAAGAGGCAGAGCGTACGCCGCTGGCACACTATTTCCAGCTGCTGCTCACTCGCTTATACAACAATGAGGAAATCAGTGAAGAGGCGCAGCGGGAGATGGCTGTCCAGGCGGAGATAGACGAAGCGCGCATTGACGATATTGCGAACTTCCTGAATCAGTGGGGCAATGAATAACGCGTCATCGCGCTGAGTCTGCCAGCAGCCTGGCGAGGTCGTGCCGGGTTAGCGACTTTGAAAAGTACCAGCCTTGTACGAGGGCATCGGGGTATCTCTGCGCGATGAACTGAAATTGTGTTTCGCTTTCAACCCCTTCAAAAACCAGGGTTTTGTTCAGTTTAGCGAGCGCGTCGCTGAAGATCACCAGGATATCCTGTTTATAGTGCTCGCTGATGCCGTCCACTAACGACTTATCTACCTTGATTTCGTCATATTTGAGATTTGTGAGCCTGGCAAGATTAGAGTTTTGCACGCCAAAATCGTCTATTGAAATTTTGACGCCTGCCGATTTAAGCTCCTCACAAAACTCTTCAAGGATGGCCGAGGTGGAAACGCCATTCTCGGATAACTCAACTTTGATTAACGATAAAGGAATCGCGTTCTCTGAGCATGCATGACGTAATACCGACAGGAATTTGCCGTCTTCAATTTCCGTCCGGCCAACGTTCAGTGAAATCATTAACTGATGTTCAGCGGCCAGCGCGGCAATTTCCGCCAGGGATTTCTTTATCATGTTCTGATAATAAACGTTATACAGGCCAATTTTTTTGATTAACGGGATAAACAGCTCAGGAGAAACCTCTTTGTGATTGTTATCCTGCCATCTTGATAACACTTCAACCCCGACGATTTTCTTATCAGCCACCCGAATAACGGGCTGAAAATGAACGCTGATGGTATTCGCTTTCACCGCCTTGACCAGCGTTCGCTCCAGAGAACGTCGGTCTTCATACAGTCGAAGAGAAAACAGCGTCAGGGATACCCAGATAAAGTATAAAAACAGGCACAGAAGCACCATCACTACGAGGGAGAGCGAAGCCAGTCCGGCATCGTGGTGTGTGACGGTGACACACAAATCCCAGCGTGTACTGCACTCTGTCACAGCCAGCGTAAATAACAGAGACTGTAAGCGGCTAAGGTTTTCTGATGGCGGCGTAACGGTGAAAAAGGTGCGGCCGAAATCTTTAGTGGAAGAACGAAGCGAATAGTTGGCGGTAACGGGGGCAAATTTATCGTAGGCTGAACGGGAGGTGAAAATAATAAGGTGGTTATAAATTGTCGCATTACCGATAAAGAAATCTTTCTGCGAAAACTGCGCCAGACTGAATCCGTTCTGGGTTTTATGCAGCTCAGGGGGAAGGGCGATGGGATTTGCCAGCTTGCCCCAAAACGCGGTGCAGGTGATTTTCCCCTTTTCAATAAACCCCACATCGGCGAAATAGAGACTACGCATCTTTAATTTTCGGTAGACGTTCAGACTGGCGCTATCGCATCCCTGCACGGTGGTATTTTTAAGCGTACTGGCGATATTTTGTGTTAACTCTTCGGAATAGCTTAAGAGCGTGTGGGAGATCTCCCTCTGCCGGTTCTTTTGCTGCTCAACGATAATGGCGTTAACCGCATACAGCGACAGGACGACCATTAGGGTTGAGATGATAGCAACGGCAATGGCCTTCTTCATTTTCCTGCTGTCCCGCCACGTCCTGAGGTGCAGGGATCTTATCACAGGTCATAAAAGCTACAAGTATGAGAGTTGAGCCGGCACGGAATCGGAAGGAAATCCACCCTGCCAGGCTCCTTTCAACTCAGAACCACTCAAACCGTGTTGAGAGCAGTAACAGTAGCGTACTGGCAGAAACAAGATTAAGGCAGATGACGAACTTGCTCGATACGTTCATGTTATCAACGCTTTTTGGTTATTCAGAAGCCACAGAGAATAGCGTTTCACCTCCACAGAAAAAACGCCAGATTTTGGTGGGTTGAGGCAAAAAAAAAGCCCACTAAAAAGTGGGCAAGAAATACTGGAAGCAATGTGAGCAATGTCGTACTGAATACCTGAGTTATTTGCTCAACTATTCAGTAATGAGAAAGATAATCTTTCTCAGTAGAAGATGCAACCCCAGGATGAGTGTGGATCGACATTTTTTACTGCTCATATTTTACTCAAACGAGCCGTGTGATTCTTATCACAAATTTCCTTTCTCAGATCCTGTGCTATCCTTTTCTGTGTCGTTGATTTAATGACAAAAACCATACAGAGAGGAAAGCTATGGGAATTTTATCCTGGATTATCTTTGGGCTGATTGCGGGGATCCTGGCGAAGTGGATTATGCCGGGCAAAGATGGCGGCGGTTTCATCGTCACGATCATTCTGGGGATTGTGGGTGCAGTCGTCGGCGGCTGGATCAGTACCCTGTTCGGCTTTGGCAGAGTTGATGGCTTCAACTTCGGCAGCTTTGTCGTCGCGGTGATTGGCGCGCTGGTTGTTCTGTTTATCTACAGAAAAATCAAAAGCTAAATCTGACCTGTGTTAAAAAAGGCTGCCTGACGGCGGCCTTTTTACTTTGGGCGTTACCACCAGCCTAACTGCGTACCGGCGACGGCCACGATGGCGACAATCAGCATGATGATGGTCGTTTTTCTCATTTATGCCCCCGGCGCGGCGTAACCGCCAAGGAAAAACCAGCCTAAAAACACCACCGCTGTGATAAAAATAACCACCGGAAAGAGGATCCCTATTCTCATGCCATCACCTGTTTGAGTTTGTATAAGGCCGTAGAGTGTACGGTTTTAATCTAACGCGACAAAGCCTGTTTTGCTTTTTCCTTTTTTATCCTGATACATCGCGAGGTCCGCGGTGCGCAGGGCGCTATCTTCATCCGTGCTGTGAGGATCAACAATAACGACGCCAAGGCTTGCACCGGGATAAAGAATGGTGGCATTGCCTAACCCGTATTCGCCCGCAATAAGACCATTGAGGCGGGTTTTGATTGCGTTGATCTCTGTACTGGTGTCGCCATCATCGCTGTGACTCAGGCTGGCAACCAGAAATTCATCGCCGCCGAGCCGGCCAATAATCTCATCCTGCGTTTGCTCGTGAGTCAGTCGCTTGCCGACCTGTACGAGGAAGCGATCGCCCGCCTCATGCCCGTACTGGTCATTGATTCGCTTGAAATCATCGAGGTCAATAAAGGCAATCATGACGTTGCGGCTAAGATGGCGCGCCAGTGAGAACAGGGTGGTAAGGTTTTCAAAAATGGCGCGACGATTCGGCAGGCCGGTAAGGGCGTCGGTGTAAGAGTGGGTAATGAGCGCCGCATTTGCTTCACGAAGCTGAAGCACAAGCGACTCTTTCTGAATATACTGACCAATTAACCCGGCAAAGAGCCTGATCACCTGCTCGCCACGCTCGCTGAACTGTTTCTGTGCGGTGCTGGCAGCGCAAAGCGTGCCGTACAGAGAACCGTCAGCCAGGTGAACCGGCACGCTCATATAGGTTGTAATACCCAGTGCTTTTGCCGCTTCACACTCCGGCCAGCGGTCAGGCACCTCGTTACTGAACAAAGTGTCGCTATCCATGGCGCGCTTACAGAGCGTTTCGTCCCAGGGAACGCTGAACCCTTCCGGGATTTGCATTTGCTTGCTGTTACGGGCATATAAAATGTGCTGCAAACGCGCGTTAATATCGATTTTGGTCAGGTAGGTTGATTCCATATCCGTCACAATTTCCAGCATTTCCAGTAGCTGACGCACAAGACTGTCGAGAGATTGCTCAGTGGAGAGGGTTTCTGAAACACGGGCAAGAATGATATCTGACATGAGGCAGGTTGACTCCCATGCAGAAGACCTCTGTATCTGCATGTTATGCTGAAAATTTAGACTCCGGTCATAGTAAAACATGAACAGGATTAATTTTATAGATTCTTCTGAAAGCGGATGAGGGAGAGGCTAAAAAAAAGCCCCGATGTTGAGATCGGGGCAAAACATCTTGATTACGGAATGATGTTCTCTGGTCAGTGTGAGAACAGGTATCACTATAAGAGGGAATCGTGCAGGTTTAATGGAGAAATCATGGAGAAAACGGCGATGACCCGTTACTCTGACGTTTTTACACCCTGAAGGATCATGATAATGAAATATCTTCTCCTGGCGCTGGTTGTACCGCTGGCCGCCTGCTCAACAAAGACCACCCCTCCTGATGCGCCTCAACCGCCGCACGCTATTGGTATGGCAAACCCGGCGTCAGTGTACTGTCTGGAGAAAGGGGGAGAGCAAATCCCTGTTCAAAGCCCGCAGGGTGTACGTACCGAGTGCAAATTACCAGGCGGGGAAGTGATCGATGAATGGGATCTCTACCGACGCGATCACCCGCAACCAACCAGATGACAAGGGCAATAAAACTGCGATACACTTCTCTTTAGGATTATTCTTAGCCAGTTTCTGGCAGTACGTTTGCGAGAAGAAGTATGTTTCAGTTAAAACCGGGCAGCATGGCGATGATCGTGGGTGCGCGTACGGCGGCAGGCCGTCGAAATATCGGTAAATCCGTGGAGCTGTTTGGCCTTTGTCAGCCGGGCCAGCGTTTTGTAAACCCGGTTAACGGCGTCATGACGCAATTACCTGATACATCAGCACGTGCGCTGTGGCTGGTCACCGGTGATGTTTACGCCTTTGATAACCAGCACGGTTTTGCGTTTGTTCGCCCGGAACATTTGATGCCGCTAACTCCCGACGAGATGCCACACAACGTGGATGAGCTGGCGATCGGTTAATCACAGTTTACGTAGCCAGTCCGCCAGTACCCGCGCGTGATTCTGCTCCCTGTTTTTCGCCCCGTAGAGTAGCGTCACGGTCTGCTGTCGGGCGAGGGCCGCCAGGCGTTTGCCTTCATCCTGATGCTGCGCCAGCTCTTTACGATAGGCTTCACTGAACGCAGTGAAATCTATCGTTTCACTGTGAAAAGCTTTTCGCAGTTCGCTGGACGGCGTTAGCGATTTACACCACTCATCACAGGCGAGGTCGGTCTTTTTTATTCCTCGCGGCCAGAGTCTGTCTACCAGCACCCGGTAACCATCGTCTGATGTTGCCTGTTCATATACGCGCTTACATTGAATCATCCGTTTTCCTCCTGCCGTGCGACGTTCGGCAAGAACACTATAGCACCCGGCTTTTATCCACCCAATTTAAGGTATTGTGATAATTGCAAAAGATCGGTAGTCTGAGGCTCCTTATGTTATCTGAAAATCCTCCGGCATAAGGAATCTCTCATGGAACTCTCCCCGGTTAAAACGACGCTGCGCATTGCGCTGGTTGGTGATTTCAATCCTGATGTTATTGCGCACCAGGCGATCCCGCTGGCGATTGACGACGCCGCTGCGGTTCTGGATCTCACCGCTGATTATGACTGGCTCGCCACGCCTGAGCTGACCAGCCCCGAAGACCTCGTCGGGTATGATGCCATCTGGCTGGTACCGGCAAGCCCGTATAAAAACACCGAGGCGGCGTTTATTGCGGCGCGTTACGCGCGTGAGAATAGCATCCCCTTTCTCGGCACCTGCGGCGGGTTCCAGCATGCGCTGATTGAGTATGCGCGTAATGTACTGGGCTGGCACGATGCAGGCCATGCCGAAACCGATACCGAGGGAAGGATGGTGATTGCGCCGCTGACCTGCTCGCTGGTAGAAAAAACCGACGCGATAGAGCTGCGGAATAACACGCTGATTGCCAAAGCGTATGGCAAGCCGGAAATTCAGGAGGGGTATCACTGCAATTACGGTGTCTCGTCTGAGTTTGCCAGCCAGCTTGAGCGGGGCGACATGCGCGTAACGGGCTGGGACGAGCAGGGCGAGATCCGCGCGGCAGAGCTGATAACCCATCCTTTCTTTGTCATCACCCTGTTCCAGCATGAGCGGGCTGCGCTTCAAGGGCGACCTGTCGTGCTGGTACAGGCCATGCTGCGGGCGGCGCAGGGATAAAAAAAGCAGACCGTCAGGTCTGCCTTGAATGTCAGCGGGGTGTGATCTCCCGGTCACGCCCGGCCAGCATGCCGCACAGGGCCATCACTACCGCAGCCAGCGCACAGGCCAGCAGCGGAATGCGCCAGTCTCCGGCGGTATCGTGAATTTTCCCCATCAGCGGTGGGCCACAGGCCGCCAGAAGATAGCCAATCGACTGTGCCATGCCGGAGAGCGCGGCGGCCTGATGTGCCGAGCTGGCCCGCAGTCCGATAAACGTCAGGCCGAGGATCATGGTGGCGCCGGATCCAAAGCCAAACACCAGCGTCCAGACGACGGCCAGCCCCGGCGCGAACCAGAACCCGGCCGCACTGACAGCGCACATCAGAGCGACAAGCCCGGCTATGCCACGCTGATCGTTAAGACGGTGCAGGATCAGCGGAATGGCGAGACCGGGAACAGCGGTTGCCAGCTGGAGAAGCCCGTGCATGGAGCCAGCCTGCGTTTCGCTGTAGCCGTGGCTAAGCAAAATCGCGGGTAACCAGCCGATAATGACATAGTAAATCAGCGAGTTAATGCCCATAAAAAGCGTCACCTGCCAGGCGAGTGCCGAGCGCCAGATAGCCCGGTTGTGCAACGCGCCCGCGCCGGTCAGGGTGGCGGCCGGCCTCTGGCGCCATTGCGGTAACCACAGCAGCAGCGCCACCAGCGGGAAGAACATCAGCATCAACAGCGCTCCGTGCCAGCCACCACTCCCCAGCGACAGCGGGACGATCAGCGCCGACCCTGCGGCAGCGGCGGCCCCCATCGTCAGCGAATACGCCCCCGTGAGTTTTGCGACCTGGCCCGGAAAATCACGTTTGATTAAGCCAGGTAACAGGACATTGCCCAGCGCAATCCCACAGCCCACGATCGCCGTACCGATAAACAGCAGCGCGGCCGACGGCAGCGAACGTACGCCAATCCCGATGCAAATCAGCAGCAGAGCGATAAAAAGGCTGCGCTCCATGCCCAGGCGCCGGGCGACGCCTGCGGCAAGGGGAGAGATAAAGGCGAAGGCAAGCAGGGGCAGCGTTGTGAGCAGGCCGGTTTGCGCCGTGCTTAAGCCATAGTCCTGTCGGATGGTGTCGAGCAGGGGGGCGACACCGGTAAATGTGACGCGCAGCGTCGTGGCGATCATCAGGATGCCTGCAACCAGCAGTGCACCCTGTTTCCCGGAAGGTTGAATAGCAGTAGTCATTATTGTCTCTTACGTTCAGGCGAGCGCATACCATACCGATTTAAGTTGTGGTTGAAATCAGGCTAAAATGACAGTTTATCGCTAATATCGGACAACTTTATGTACGGACTGGGGCTCGACGGCTACGATCCCGATAGCCAGCACGACGCGGCGGTGGCCTTTCGCATCCGCGTGGTGGCACAGGAACAATTTATTCCGCTGCATCAGCACCGCAAAGGGCAGCTGATTATGGCGCTGGGTGGAGCGATCACCTGTGAAGTGGAGAGCGCGATGCTGATGGTGCCGCCCCAGTATGCGGTGTGGATCCCAGGACAAACGCCGCACAGCAACAAGGCGACGCCCGGCGCGCAGCTCTGCCTGCTGTTTATTGAACCCGGTGCGCTCGAATTGCCGACGCGTACCTGTACGCTGAAAATATCGCCCCTGGTGCGGGAGCTGGTGCTGGCGCTTGCGGACAGGTCACGGGAAGAGTTGCCTCTTCCCGCTACGGGAAGGCTGGTAGACGTCCTGTTTGATGAACTGCCCCTGCAACCGCAGGAGCATCTACAGCTGCCGGTATCTCCGCATCCAAAAATTCGCCTGATGAGTGAGACCATGGCAAACGAACCTGCCGCCTGGCAGACGCTGGCGCAGTGGGCAAGCCACTTTGCCATGAGCGAACGCAATCTGGCGCGGCTGGTGGTGAAAGAGACCGGCTTAAGCTTTCGCCGCTGGCGGCACCAGCTCCAGCTGATTGTCGCATTGCAGTTTTTGATCGGCGGGAAGTCGGTCCAGCAGGCGGCGCAGGCGCTGGGGTATGACTCCACCACCGCCTTCATCACCATGTTTAAGAAAGGACTGGGACAGACGCCCGCCCGCTATATCGCCAGCCTGACTACGACTTCCCGATAAACAGCGAAACCAGACCGGCAGCAATCAGCGGGCCAACCGGCACGCCACGAAACAGCGCCACGCCTAACACGGTGCCCACCAGCAGCCCGGCCACCAGCGAAGGCTGGCTGCTCATCAGCGTCACGCCGCGACCGCCAAGCCACGAGACAAAAACGCCCACCGCAATCGCCACCAGCGATTTCCAGTTTACAAAGGAGTGCAGCAGCGTTGAGGCCGGTAGCGTTCCGCTGGCAATCGGGGCCATCACGCCGATGGTCAAAATAATGATCCCGATGGTAAGCCCCTGTTTTTCTATCCACGGGAAGAAGGTGTTCAACGGTGTGACGCGAACGATGATCAGGACCAGAATGGAAATCGCGACGGTGGTGTTGTGGCTGACAAAACCCAGTGCAGCCAGGGCCAGAAGTATGAGCAGTGTAGGGTCGAACATGACGGGATCCTTGCCAAAAATAGTAAGCCTGCTTACTTTACGCGCAAACGCGACGGCAGGCAGGCTTTACTGAAAAAATTGTCTATTTTTGGGCACTTGCCTGACGTCAGTCCACCAGCTGCTGGATAAGCGGACTTCCTTCGCGGATAAACACCGGGATGGTTTCCAGCGCCGCAGGCACCCTGATATGCTCCCCACCGGCGTAGCGCTCACCGTTGAGAGCGACCCAGCTATTGCCCGTCGGCAACCAGACATCGCGCTCACGCTGGCCGGCCTGCATAACCGGTGCCACCAGAAGATCTTCGCCAAACAGATACTGATCTTCACACGCCCAGCTCTGCTTGTCCTGCGGATAGTGCCAGAACAGCGGACGCATGAGCGGGTCTCCGTGCAGATGAGCCTGCTGGTACAACGCGTCAATATACGGGCGCAGGGTTTCGCGCACGGTAAGCCAGTGCTGCATGATGGCGTAATTCTCTTCTCCGTAACTCCACAGCTCATTAGGCGAACCGCTGTTACACTGAGGAATGCCGTCACGGTAGCGCTCCGGAGGCTGGATCTGCGGTTCGCGATAGCCGTGCATGCGCAGAACCGGTGTAAACACCGCCCACTGGAACCAACGGATCAGTAATTCGTGGAACGCCGGGTCGTTAACGTTCCCTCCCTGGAAGCCGCCGATATCGGTCGTCCACCATGGGATCCCCGCCAGGCCCATATTCAGTCCCGCGGCGAGTTGATTGCGAAAAGCATGGAATGAGGAGTGGACATCACCCGACCACGCCAGCACGCCGAATCGCTGGCTGCCTGCCCAGGCGCAGCGTACAAGGTTAACAATGTCGGTTTCACCGTTTGCCTGGAGCCCATCGTAAAAGCCCTGCGCAAAATCACGCGGGTAGCGATTGCCCACTTCCAGTACCGGACCGGCGTGGTAGCGATAGTTGTCAAAATCATAGGCGCGGTATTCCGGTTCCGCTTCGTCCAGCCAGAACAGCTTAATGCCCATGTCGTAGTAATTTTTCTTCACCGTATCCCAGACGAATTTCCGCGCCTCAGGATGGGTCGCATCAAAGAAGGTGGTATTGCCCATAAAGTCGAGGTTGACCTGCACGCCACGTTCACTGCTGACCAGCCAGCCTTTGGCTTTCATCAGCGGATAGAGAGGGCTGCGCGCCTCTACCGTTGGCCACACCGACACCATCAGCGCAATACCCATTTCGCGCAGCTCGTCGACCATCCCTTCAGGGTCGGGCCAGTCTACGGGGTCGAAGCACCAGGTGCCCTGATTCGGCCAGTGGAAAAAGTCGATGACCATTACCGACAGCGGCAGATTACGGCGGCGATACTCCCGCGCAACCTCAAGCACCTCCTGCTGGGTACGGTAGCGTAATTTGCACTGCCACAGCCCGCTGATAAACGCCGGGGCGGCGGGCGGAGTTCCGGTGGCTTTTACATACTGGCGGGTGATATCCGCCACCGTGTCAGCGGCGGTGATCCAGTAGTCCATTTCTCCCGTCACGCGGGCGCGCCATTCCGTCTGATTTTTTGCAAAGCTGGCTTCACCAATCGCCGGATTGTTCCACAGCAGGCCATAGCCAAGGCTGGACTGCATAAAGGGCACGCTGGCCTGGGAGTTGCGCTGCGCCAGTTCCAGCGTACAGCCTTTCAGATCCAGCCACGGCTGTTGATACTGACCCATGCCATAGATGCGTTCATCCGGACGCGATTCAAACCGGACGGTGAGCTGATATTTTCCCCCCATTAGCGGCTTAAATTCACGGCCATCCAGCTTCAGGGCGCTGACATATTTATCCTGACTCTTCTCGCTGGCACCGATACCCACCGTTGAACGCTGGCGCCACATCTCTTCCAGCAGCAGTTCGCCGCGCTGATTGTAGAAGGCCAGCTGACCTTTAAGGTTCAGCGTCGCGGTAATATTGCCGTTGCGCAGCGTCAGGCTTTCCGCTTCGGCGATAATCTCAGCCTGGCAAGGGGCGGCGGGCAACAGTGCCTGTAAGGCGTCCTCAAAAGCCGGGGAGCAGGTGGCCCTGACGCGCAGGCTGTTTTCTCCCCACGGTTCAATACGCAGGATCTGGCGTTCAAAACGCCATTCGATGCTGTTGGAATGTTGAATCAGCTCACTCATGGATAACGCGTCCTTCTAAACAGGGTGTTTGGCGAGATGGATGGATTGCATTGTGCTGTCGTCGAGCTTATACCAGCGCAGCGTGGCAAACGCGCAGAGTGACAAGACGCCAGGCACGACGGTGAAGAGGGCGATGATGCAGTACATGGCCGTGTTGGTCTGCTCCGGGGCATTGGCAACATAACCGCTTAAGCCCAGCGTCCAGCCAACAATCGCGCCGCTGATCGCCATCCCCAACTTGAGTACGGCGAGGAAAGTGGAGAAGATCACGCCGTCCATGCGTTTGCCCTGTTTCCATTCGCCGTAATCGGCGACGTCCGCCATCATTACCCACATCAGCGTGGTGGTGGCCTGGTAAAGGGTGGAGACGATAAACGTCATGGGCACCAGAATAAGCACCGACTTAGGCGCAAAGAACAGAGCGATGCTGAGTACCCCCGCCAGTACGGAACAGTATCCAAACATCTGCACTTTGCTGACGTTCTGCGTCAGACGTTTGGCCAGCGCGCTGCCTGCGGCTTTCCCGAGAATATGCGCCCCGAGCATCCACATAAAATAGCTTGCGCTACCGAGATAATAAGTGACGAAATACATCATTGCGCCAAGGCGAATAACGCCAAAACCAATGTTGGTTAATACCAGGACGGCGACAATCCGCCATTGGTCGTTTCGTAATAAATCCCGCAGTTCCGCAAGATAATTATTGTGGGTAGCGGGAGCCTTAATACGTTCACGCGTATTGGCGAAGCAGATCCAGAACATGACGACCGCGACGGTCGCCATAATGGCCATTGCCCAGCGGTAGCCCAGTAATTTATCGTCGCCACCTAAAAACTCTGCCAGCGGCATCATAAAGAATGTCGACAGCGCGCCACCCAAAGTGGCAAGGAAAAAGCGATAAGACTGGAGGGAAATTCGCGCATCGTTGTCGGGCGTAATCACCGCGCCCATGGAGCAATAGGGAATATTGATTGCGGTATACATCAGCATCATCAGGGTATAACTGACGGTAGCGAAAATCATTTTACCGTGCAGATCGAGGGACGCCGGCACGGCGTAGGTCAGCAGACAACTTGCGCCAAAGGGCAGCGCCAGCCACAGCATCCAGGGACGGAATTTGCCCCAGCGCGTGCGCGTCCTGTCAGCGATATAGCCCATCGCCGGGTCTATTATGGCATCGGCGGTTCTCGCCAGAAGAAACATGGTGCCCACGAATGCGGCAGGTAGCCCCACCACGTCCGTATAGTAAAACGTCAGAAAAATAATGACGTTATCCAGCCCAATATGGCTCGCCATATCGCCTAACCCATAACTGATCTTTTCTTTACGGGTAATTATCTCGGTCATTGTATTCACCTTGCCAGTGTAAGGTTTATTTTTGAGGTGCTCCGTAAACAGGGTTAACCAGGATGAAAAGGTTAACAATTGCGAGATCTGGCATCGGGGTTACGTAAATTTCTTTTCGTGATACCGGTAACAAATAAAGTATTTAAACAGTGACTTTATACGGAGGAGGATAGTTAACAGCGAATCGTTTCAGCGAAAAAAATCGTCTTTTCGCGGACGCGTCATTGTCATTTAGCTGTCATTGTGGGGGAGTAAAAAAGAGGTAAATGGGCAAAGCAGAGGGCATCATGAACGATCCTATGTTTGTCGAAACGCTAATTATTTCCTCATCATTTTTTATCATCGCGATTATTTTGATTGCTTCCGTGCTGCTGCTGGAAAACGGCTGACCGTTAGCCAGCCGCTGTATTTATTGTTTACGGAACGTCACCAGTTCAGGACGGGCGATACGCAGATAGTCCTGGGTATCCATTATCACCGATTTTTCCAGCAGGCCGGCGTTAAAGGCGATTTCATCGAAGCGCTCAAACAGCAGCGGATCGGCGACCAGCGTCAGATCCGGATGAAAGCTGAAGGGGGGAATGGCGCCGAAAACGCAGCCGGTAAGCGCATCCACTTCTGCCGGACTGGCGAGAGAGGCCTTTAGCCCACCGAAATGGCTGGCCAGCAGGCTCAGATCGGCCTGCCGATCGGCGGCAAGGATTGCCAGAATATGTTTCTTAACGCCGTTGCCTTTTACCTTGCAGACCAGTGCTTTTGCACCCTGCCGGAGATCGGTCCCGCGAATTTCACTGACCGCTTCGCATTTCCCAACGGCCTCATGCGCCACCACGCGAAAGCGCGCCTCCTGCTCGGTTAATAAGCTGATTAGCCGCTGATGGGTCGTCGTCCCGGTCACGTCATCAGACATAACGATTTCACCTGTGATTTGCCAATACGTAGCTTGCTACATTAGCACGGGACGGAGAGGGCTGAAAGAAAACAGCCAGCGGGAGCGCTGGCTGTTGGGTCATGCGTTGCTGGTGGATGACTGTTTCTGGAACAGTTCCCGGAAGACCGGATAGATGTCATCCTGGTCACGAATGTGCTGCATCGCAAAGTTATCAAACATCGCTTGCAGATGCTCATACTCACGCCATAGCGTCTGGTGGGCGCGACGGGTAATTTCAATGTAGCTGTAGTAACGCACCACCGGCAGGATCTTCTTCGCCAGAATTTCATGACACAGCGGCGAGTCATCCGCCCAGTTATCGCCATCCGATGCCTGCGCGGCGTAGATGTTCCACTGCGCCGGATCGTAGCGCTCCTTCACTACCTCATCCATCAGCTTCAGGGCGCTCGACACGATGGTGCCACCGGTCTCCTGCGAGTAGAAGAACTCATGTTCATCCACCTCTTTCGCCTGAGTGTGATGGCGGATGTAGACCACCTCCACGTTCTTATACGTTCTGCTCAGGAACAGATAGAGCAGAATATAAAAACGCTTAGCCATATCCTTGGTGGCCTGATCCATTGAACCTGACACGTCCATCAGGCAGAACATCACCGCCTGGCTGGAAGGCTCAGGGCGTTTTTCGTAGTTCTTGTAGCGCAGGTCGAACGTGTCGATAAACGGCACCCGGTCGATCTTCGCCCGCAGTTCGGCAATCTCTTTTCGCAGGCGCTCCTCTTCCAGCAGTTGCGCCGGTTCCGTGTTTTCCACTACTTTCAGGCTGGTTTCCAGCTCGCGCAGTTCGCGCCGTTTGCCTGCCGTCATCGCCGTGCGTCGCGCCAGCGAGTTTTGCAGTGAACGCACCACGCTGATGTTGGCGGGCACCCCATTTGCGGTATAGCCCGCACGATGGGTTTTGTACTCGTTGAGCTGACGGTGCTGATTCTTTCTCAGATTCGGCAGGGCCAGATCCTCAAACAGCAGATCGAGATATTCGTCTTTTGAAATCTGGAAGACAAACTCATCCTGGCCTTCTCCGTCCTGGCTGGCTTGCCCCTGACCGCTGCCAGAACCGCCGCCTCCGCCTTGGGGTCGCTCGATTCTGTCATTCTGGACGAAGTGGTCATTACCTGGGTGTACACGATGGCGAAGGCCGCCACGCCCCTGATGAAACATCGGTTCGCTGATGTCATCGTTGGGGATGGAGACGGATTCGCCGCTGTCGACGTCGGTCACCGAGCGTTTGTTGATGGCCTCGGAGATCGACTGTTTAATTTGCGCTTTATAACGGCGCAAGAAGCGCTGGCGATTCACCGTGCTCTTGTTTTTGCCGTTAAGACGCCGGTCAATAAACCAGGTCATATATCCCCCGTACTGCATTTGCCAACTTGCAGCGTCCGTAAGTGCCGGACATTTTGTTGGCCCGGTAAGCGCGTTACCGGGCACTTGTTTTAAGACGATTTACGCACGCGCAGATACCATTCACAAAGCAGGCGGACCTGTTTGCGCGTATAGCCTTTTTCCATCATACGGTCGACAAAATCGTCGTGCTTTTTCTGCTCGTCGGTTGAAGTTTTGGCGTTGAACGAGATAACCGGCAACAGCTCTTCCGTGTTAGAGAACATTTTCTTCTCTATAACGGTGCGCAGTTTTTCGTAGCTGGTCCAGTTCGGATTGCGGCCGTTGTTATGCGCTCTGGCGCGCAGCACGAAGTTCACAATCTCGTTTCGGAAGTCTTTCGGGTTGCTGATCCCGGCTGGTTTCTCGATTTTTTCAAGTTCCGCGTTCAGGGATTCACGGTCAAACAGCTGGCCGGTATCCGGGTCGCGATACTCCTGATCCTGGATCCAGAAGTCAGCGTAAGTGACGTACCGGTCGAAGATGTTCTGGCCGTATTCGGAATAGGATTCCAGATAGGCGGTCTGGATCTCTTTGCCAATGAACTCGGCGTATTTCGGGATCAGGTAGCCTTTCAGGAACTCCAGGTAGCGTTCAGCCTGCTCCTGTGGGAACTGTTCACGTTCAATTTGCTGTTCCAGCACGTAGAACAGATGTACCGGGTTGGCGGCCACCTCCGCGTGGTCGAAGTTAAAGACGCGGGAGAGGATCTTAAACGCGAAACGCGTCGACAGACCGTTCATCCCTTCGTCGACCCCGGCGTAATCGCGGTATTCCTGGTACGATTTCGCTTTCGGGTCGGTATCCTTCAGGCTTTCGCCGTCATACACGCGCATTTTTGAGTAGATGCTGGAGTTTTCCGGCTCTTTCAGGCGCGACAGGATCGAGAAGCGCGACAGCGTTTCCAGCGTTCCCGGTGCGCAAGGGGCATGGACCAGCTCACTGTGGTTGAGCAGTTTTTCGTAAATCTTGATCTCCTCGGAGATCCGCAGGCAATAAGGCACTTTGACGATGTACACACGGTCAAGGAACGCCTCATTGTTTTTGTTGTTACGGAAGGTCACCCATTCAGATTCGTTAGAGTGGGCAAGGATAATCCCGTTAAACGGCAGGGCGGAAATACCTTCCGTCCCGTTGTAGTTCCCTTCCTGGGTGGCGGTCAGCAGCGGATGCAGCACTTTGATCGGTGCTTTAAACATCTCGACGAATTCCATAATCCCCTGGTTGGCACGGCACAGCGCACCGGAATAGCCGTAGGCATCCGGGTCGTTTTGCGCGTGATGCTCCAGCTTACGGATATCGACTTTACCCACCAGCGCCGAGATATCCTGGTTGTTCTCGTCACCGGGTTCTGTTTTGGCAATGGCGATCTGCTCGAGGATAGACGGCCACACTTTCACGACGCGGAATTTGGTGATGTCCCCGCCAAACTCGTGCAGACGTTTTGCCGCCCACGGCGACATGATTGTACCGAGATAGCGATGCGGAATGCCAAACTCTTTTTCCAGAATTTGCGCATCCTCTTGCGGATTAAACAGGCACAGCGGATGGTCATTGACCGGGCTGCGCTCGCCGTTGGCGCTCAGCACATAGATCGGCACGCGCTGCATCAGCACTTTCAGCCGTTCAGCCAGGGAGGATTTACCCCCACCGACAGGACCCAGCAGGTAAAGGATCTGCTTCTTCTCTTCCAGCCCCTGAGCGGCATGCTTCAGGTAGGAGACGATCTGCTCAATGGCATCTTCCATGCCATAGAACTCTTCAAACGCCGGGTATCGGGCGACCACCCGATTCGAAAAGAGACGGGAAAGCCGTGGCTCCAGGGCAGTATCAACCATGTTTGGCTCACCAATAGCCATCAATAGCCGTTCTGCCGCATTGGCATAGGCACTGCGATCTTGCCGACAAATGGTAAGAAACTCCTGCAGTGTGAACTCTTCGTCCTTGGCAGCTTCGTAGCGCTGGCGATAGTGATCGAATATATTCATGGCATGCCGTCCTTTCGTTTTTTAGCACAGGATAAGAGCCGTTCGTATGAGTAGTGGAGGCTCCCGGAAGAGAATTTTTCGCACCTCACTGCCAGAGCAGCAACCTGTGTGCCAGGTCGAAGGCTATGAACCGCAGGGTGTTCAGCAAAACCTCTTCTTAAATTAAAGCGTAGATGGCAATTGCAAAACTTGCATACGGATAAAATCTACTTTCAATGACATATCAATAACTCATCCAAAAATTTCCACTGCGGTTATAAGCGAAAAGCGGGTTTTTCATTTATCGGTCACATAAATGAAAGCGGGATGTCATCTGAAAAATGAAAAATAACGGGTTAATCAAACGGATTAGTGCGCAAAAAATTTTGGGATGTACGGGAATGGCGGTTACACTTCACCCGCTGATTATTTGACTACAGGAAAGAATGGATTGTGACCAAACTCAAACTTCTGGCATTGGGCATCCTTGCCGCTACCGCAGCGAGCACCGTACAGGCTGAGAGCCAGTGGACTGTTGGCGCGGGTGCTGGCGTGATTAACAGCCCGTACAAGCAGTATGACCGCGACGTTTATCCTGTCCCCGTTGTCACCTATGAAGGCGATAACTTCTGGTTCCGTGGGTTGGGCGGCGGCTACTATCTGTGGAACGATACGGCCGATAAGCTCTCCATCATGGCCTATTACGACCCAACGCACTTTAAACCAGGCGACAGCGACAGCAATGCGCTTCGTCAACTGGACAAACGCAGAAGCTCACTGATGGCGGGGCTTTCTTACGTCCATAATACCGAGTATGGCTTCCTGCGCACTGCGCTGGCGGGCGATACCCTGGACAACAGCAACGGCTTCATCTGGGATCTGGCGTGGCTTTACCGCTATACCAACGGCGCAGTGACGCTGACGCCGGGTATCGGTGTGCAGTACAGCAGCGAAAATTACAACGACTACTACTATGGCGTGTCTAAAGCGGAGTCTCGCCGCTGTGGTTTGAATAGCTACAGCGCGGATGATGGCTGGGACCCGTACCTGGAACTCACCGCATCGTATAACTTCCTCGGTGACTGGAATGTGTACGGTACTGGCCGTTACATTCGTCTGAGCGATGAAGTGAAAGACAGCCCGATGGTCGACAAGTCCTGGTCTGGCATCTTCTCTGTAGGTGTGACCTACAAGTTCTGACCAGAACGTAATGCATTAAAACGGGGCGCTTGCGCCCCGTTTGTTTTTTATGATGCCTGAACAATATTAGCGCTTCACAATCTTGATCGTCTGGCCTAAGCGGGACGGTTTTTCTTCGCTGGTTTTCTGCGGCGCGGTCACGCACGCGGTTTCCACGCAGACGAAGGTCTTGTAACCGTCATCCGGGATATCCGCCATGCTGACGGAAAGGGCAGGGCCCGGGTTCCAGCCCACTACGTTGCTGTGGTGGTGATGAACCACATCAATACCGCGGTTCAGCGCGCTGTCGTGGATGACGCTACAGGCTTCCGGGTGCAGGTATACGCGGTCGGTACGATCCGGGAAAGTCTGCACGCCGTCGTCCAGCTTGCCTTCTTTCGCGTTATCCACTTTGTCGATAAAGGTATCGCCAAGTCCGCTCACCTTAACGGCCTGAATGTCGCCTACGTTGAAATAGGTGTGCAGGGCGGACGTAGTTTCGAATTCGCCGTGCGCTTCCAGTTCAATCTCGCAGGTTTTACCCAGCTTGAAGCGGGCATACAGGGTGAATTCATGTGGCCACAGGGCGCGCGTTTCATCATTCGCCTGGAGCTCAAAGGTCAACACCGCGCCGTTTTCATCTTCGTTGTGGGCTTTCAGCGTCCACTGCTGGTTACGGGCGAAACCGTGAGACGGTAATCCCTGCTGCGCTGACGGGCCAAACCATGGCCAGCAAATCGGTACGCCGCCGCGGATCGCCGCCCCTCTTTTGAACGAGGTGGCCTCGCTCAGCCACAGGCCTTCTTCTTCACCTTCTGGTTTCCAGGAGAGCAGGTGGGCGCCGTTGAGCGCGACGGAGGCTTTAACGCGCGGATGATCAACGACGATGATATCGGCACCGTCAATCTGACGGCGGGAGAGCACAGGGGTAAGTTGTTCGACTACCGGAAGTGCAAAAATTTTATTAATCATTAAGCAATCCTCTGTCTAAAAACAATAAAAAAGGCGACCGAAGTCGCCTTTTAGGATCAAGCACTCATCTCAACTTATTTGGAGATGTGAGCGATCAGGTCCAGTACTTTGTTAGAGTAGCCAGTTTCGTTGTCGTACCAGGAAACCAGTTTCACGAAGTTGTCGTTCAGTGCGATACCTGCTTTAGCATCGAACACGGAAGTGCACACTTCGCCGTTGAAATCGGTAGATACAACGTCGTCTTCAGTGTAACCCAGAACGCCTTTCATTGGGCCTTCGGAAGCAGCTTTGATTGCTTTCTTAATTTCTTCATAAGAAGCAGCTTTTTCCAGACGAACGGTCAGGTCAACAACGGATACGTTAGGAGTTGGAACGCGGAACGCCATACCAGTCAGTTTGCCATTCAGTTCTGGCAGTACTTTACCTACTGCTTTAGCAGCACCGGTAGAAGATGGGATGATGTTCTGAGCCGCGCCACGGCCGCCGCGCCAGTCTTTGTGAGACGGGCCATCAACGGTTTTCTGAGTAGCGGTGGTTGCGTGAACGGTAGTCATCAGACCTTCGATGATGCCGAAGTTGTCGTTGATAACTTTAGCCAGCGGTGCCAGGCAGTTGGTGGTGCAGGATGCGTTGGAAACGATGTCCTGGCCAGCGTAAGTTTCAAAGTTTGCACCGCGAACGAACATTGGGGTGTTGTCTTTGGAAGGACCAGTCAGAACAACTTTCTTCGCACCCGCAGTGATGTGTTTACGTGCAGTTTCGTCGGTCAGGAAGATACCGGTAGCTTCAGCTACAACGTCAACACCGATTTCGTTCCATTTCAGGTTAGCTGGGTCTTTCTCAGCAGTAACGCGGATGGTTTTGCCGTTAACAACCAGGTGGCCGTCTTTCACTTCAACGGTGCCGTCGAAACGACCGTGAGTTGAGTCGTACTTCAGCATGTACGCCATGTATTCAGCGTCCAGGAGATCGTTGATACCAACGATTTCGATGTCAGAACGTTTCTGAGCAGCACGGAAAACAATACGGCCGATACGGCCAAAACCGTTGATACCTACTTTGATAGTCATATATTCCACCAGCTATTTGTTAGTGAATAAAAGGTTGCCTGTAAAATTACAAAAACCTTACGCAGCGTCAAGCGGAATCGTGTCAATCATTGCGACAAATCAATCCTGTGACTAACGTTTGTGCGACTGACTCGCCTCACTTTCCCTTTGAGCTAGCAACCACATGGGGGCTGCGCCCGGAATTTTAAAGGCCTCGCAGGATTAAAATGTGAAATTGATCACAATTGCCTGACCGCCTTTTCGCGACACATAAGTTTAGAACAAAAGTGCACGCGCGGGTGTTAATGTTTTGTTAGAATCTGGGTTAAAAGATGTCTGTTTCAACAGCGAGATGTAAGCATATGTCGAACCAACGTAACCCCGACGATTTGAAAAAAAACCTTACAGAGATGCAGTTTTACGTGACGCAAAATCACGGCACAGAACCGCCGTTTTCCGGGCGTTTGCTGCACAATAAACGGGAAGGCGTCTACCACTGCCTGGTGTGTGATGCACCGCTGTTTAACTCCCAGACGAAGTACGATTCTGGCTGCGGCTGGCCGAGTTTTTACGAGCCTGTCAGCGATGATGCGATCCGCTACCTGACGGACACCTCGCACGGCATGGTGCGCACCGAAATTCGTTGCGGGAACTGCGACGCCCATCTCGGGCATGTCTTCCCGGATGGCCCGCAGCCGACGGGGGAGCGTTTCTGCGTAAATTCGGCTTCCATGAGCTTTACCGATGATGAAAACGGCGACCAGACCAAGGGTTGAAAAAACGATTCAGCAAATTATTCCTTTGAAAGGGAGAGATCATGAATATTGATGACATGATTGCAGGTATGACCCCGGAGGTTTATCAGCGTCTGGTGACGGCCGTTGAGCTGGGAAAATGGCCGGACGGTGTGGCGCTCACACCTGAGCAAAAAGAGAACAGCTTGCAGCTGGTGATGCTGTGGCAGGCGCGTCACAATACCGACGCCCAGCACATGACCATCGACACTAACGGTCAGATGGTGATGAAAAGCAAGCGCGAGTTGAAAGAAGACTTCGGCATCACGCCGAAGCCGATTGCGACGATGAAAATGCAATAACGGTGCGGGTTTATGCCCTCACCCAACCCTCTCCCAAAGGGAGAGGGCTTGATTGTCTTACTACTGATGCAGGATCCCAAGCGACTCCGCCAGCTGTTTCGCGAGCTGGTTTTCGTCGTCAGCCCCATACTCCCAGAACATGGCGCCGGCAAGTCCTTTCTCCTTGATGTAATCCGCTTTGATCGCCACGGAGCGCGGGTTCTCATAGGAAATCGCAAACAGCGCCTTCCCGTCGGCAGATTTCACCGACAGCCACGGCACCTTCGCCTGTTCGTCCCAGTGCTCGGTAAAGCGTTTTTGCGGATCGTTCAGCAGCTTGCGGACGATATCGTTGTATTTCACATAGGTATCTTTGGTCAGATCATAGCCAAGCGATTTGAACAGGCTCAGTTCCTGCGGCCCGAAGTAGGGCTGCGTCACCGGATTGTTTTGCGCGTCTGGTTTGCTCCAGTCGATCCCTGGCTCTACGGCACGTTTCGGCACGCGCCCATAGAAACCAATTCCGAGGTTCATCTGCTGCGGCTTCAGCCCGGCGGCCAGATAGTTATTCACCACAAAATCGACGCTGTATTTGTCTGCGGCAGCAACCGTTGGCCAGTCGCTGGAGTCATACAGATTCGCGTTAAAATACTGAGTACCGTACGCCATGTCGTAGGTCATCAGGTTGATGTAATCAAGCAGGGGGGCAATGGCTTTCACATCCACCCAGCTTTTCGGACTTTCCGCATTCGCGCCCACCGCAATCGTGACCAGCTTTTTCTTACCAAACGCGTCACGCATCTCTTTTAACAGCGCGGTGAAATTATCCCGGTCGGCTGGAGTGCTCTCGACCAGTCCCCACGCGCCGTTGACCGGGAACTCCCAGTCGAGATCGATCCCGTCCAGGCCGTATTGACTGACGATCTCCTGCGCGGAGCGAATAAACACCGCGCGGCTCTCTTTGGTTGCCGCTGCGCCAGAAAAACCTCGCGCGCCCCAGCCGCCAACGGAAAGCAGGACTTTCAGGTTCGGGTTTTGTTTACGAAGCTGAGGAAGTAACGCCAGATCGGATGCCACCTTGGGTGATAACCAGATTTGATGCAGTTTTGCCGGATCTTTCAGCGCGGCGTTGGTTTCGTCTTTCTCGTTGTTATAGACCAGACCAAACGAGTAGTTGAGGTGGGTGATCTGGCGCACGTCGAGTTTATGAATATCGCCACCCGGTCCGGCGGTAACATCGCCACCGCCATTGAAGTAACCCACGGACATCAGGGGCGCAGCGGAAGCCAGTGACGCGCAAAGCAAGGGTAATGCTGCCAGCAAGGGCAAACGTTTCATATAATTTCCTCTTTGACTGAATAAAAATAACCACGCCACAGAAAAGGCGTGGCGAAAAAACAGCCTCGAGAGAATAGCATCGCCGTTTCGCTTGTGATGCGAGGGAGTTCACTTTATGGGGATTGGGGAAGAAATGCCGGGTGGCGCTGACGCTTACCCGGTCTACAAAACCAGAGAAAGTAGGCCGGGTAAGGCGAAGCCGTCACCCGGCTAAAAAGCTTACGCCTGCGTCTCCATCCAGTCAGCCAGCGTATACAGCGTTGCGCCTTCTGCGGCCATATCCATAAACGCCTGAGCGCTGTCATGCGGCTGAATATTCACCCCGCGACAGCCGTCGGTGATGACATTCACGGTATAGCCCAACTGGAGCGCATCCAGCACGGTGAACTTCACGCAGTAATCCGTCGCCAGGCCCAGCACAATCAGCTCGGTGATCTCATGGTGGCGCAACCACGCGTCCAGCGCCGTCTTCTGACGATGACCGTTATCAAAGAACGCGCTGTAGCTGTCGATGGTTGGGTTTTCACCTTTGTGGAACACCGCGTCGATGGCCTTCTGGTTCAGCAGCGGATGCAGCTCAGCGCCTTCCGTCTGCTGCACGCAGTGATCGGGCCAGAAGGTTTGCGCCAGCCCGTCCAGTTCGCCCTGGCTGAAAGGCTCAACGTTGTGCTGGCTGGCAAAGCTGCCGTGGTTTGCCGGATGCCAGTCCTGACTCGCCACCACCGCTTCACCACGAGCTTTACACCACGCAATCAGCGAATTCGCGACGTCTACGGTGCTGTCGCCTTCCGCGACGGCCAGCGCACCACCCGCACAGAAATCATTTTGCAAATCGACCAGTAACAGGGCGCGTTGCTTCATGGGATCTCCTTATTCGTCCGGCGTCAGTTCACCGCGCAGGTTTTGCATCATGGCGCGGCGAATGGAATCAATATCCAGATCCTGACTCAGTAAATAGTGAAGTTTAGTCAGTGTTGCCTCAACGGTCATATCGAAACCACTTATCACGCCTGCGTGAGCCAGAGCATTACCGGTGGCGTAGCCGCCCATATTGACCTTGCCGGACATACACTGGGTGAGGTTGACCACCACAATCCCGCGATCGCTCGCCTCCTGAAGCTCCTTAAGGAACTCACCGTTCTGCGGGGCGTTACCCACACCATAGGAGCGCAGGATCAGCGCCTTCACCGGCTGGCGCAGAAAGTTGCGCACCACGTCGGCGGAAATACCCGGGTAAATCGTCACCACGCCAATCGGCTGCGGGGTAATGGGGTGAACGATCAGCTCGCCTGCGGTATTTGGCGCGGGCGGCGTGCCCAGACGACGGATATGGATCCCCGCTTCCAGCAGCGGTTGCAGGTTAGGTGAGGCAAAAGCGTCAAAGCCATCGGCGTGCGCTTTAGTGGTACGGTTCCCGCGGTACAGTCGGTTGTTGAAGAACAGCGTTACCTCGTTGATCGGGTAATTAGCGGCCACGTACAGGGAGTTAAGCAGGTTGATCTGCCCGTCTGAACGCAGTTCCGCCAGCGGGATCTGCGAACCGGTCACGATGACGGGCTTGCTCAGGTTCTCCAGCATGAAGGAGAGCGCCGAGGCGGTGAACGCCATGGTGTCGGTGCCGTGAAGGATCACGAAGCCGTCGTACTGGTCGTAATGGGCTTTAATATCGTCCGCAATATGCTGCCAGTCTTCCGGCGTCATGTCGGAGGAGTCCATCAGCGGCTCATATTCGTGGATGGTAAAGTCCGGCATTTCCGGACGGTGAAATTCAGGCATCAGCGCCAGCTGGCGCTGCAAGTGGCCGGAAACCGGGATATAGCCATTTTCTGAGCGCTGCATACCGATGGTACCGCCGGTATAGGCGACATATATTGATTTCTTCTGCATGGTAATGAGTTCTTGTTCTTCAAAAGAAAAAATCCCCTCTTCACGGGAAGAGGGGACGGTTTTTAACGCACGTTCGCGCAGGTCAGGCAAAACGCGTAACGGCTCTGTGGATCATTAAAGGCTGCGAGCTTGTCGCTCTCCGCTTTCATGGCTTTCGCCGCGGTCGCCACCGGCGCCGGCAGATACGCCTGAAGCGCTTCCGGTAGCATGGTGCGGACGGAGCCGGACATGCTGTCCATGACCATATCGAAGAACGTCGGTTCGTCCTGATAATAGTCCACGTGCCACTGCTTGAGCTTCGCCAGCTCCGCCGCTTTCTTCACGGCGTCGTCGAAATCACCCAGGCTGTCTACCAGACCGTTGCTCTTCGCATCCTGGCCGGTCCAGACGTGGCCCTGCGCGATCTGGTCAATCTGGTCTGGCGTCTTTTTACGGGAGTCCGCAACCAGCGTGATGAAACGTTTATAGCCACTCTCAATGCTGAGCTGCATCATCTCAGACACCTCAGGCGGCAGGGATTTGGTAACGGACACGTCTGCCAGCGGCGAGGTGGAAACGCCGTCGGTGTGGACGCCGAGATAATCCAGGCTGTTCTCAACGGTGTTGATCACACCGAAGATGCCAATCGAGCCGGTCAGCGTGCTTGGGTTAGCCACGATGTAGTTGGCTGGCGTCGAGATCCAGTACCCCCCGGAAGCCGCCATGCCGCCCATCGAGACCACTACCGGCTTGCCTGCGGCGCGCGCGGCGGCCAGTTCAGCACGGATCACTTCAGAGGCGCTGACGCTGCCGCCAGGGCTGTTCACCCTCAGGACAATTGCCTTCACTTTCGGATCCAGGCGCGCATCGCGGATCTGCGACGCGGTGGTGTCCCCGCCGACGTTCCCCGGCGTTTCTTCGCCATCCATAATGGCCCCGTTAGCAAACACCACGGCGATGCTGTCACCGCTGTCGTCCGGCTTTTTCGCGGCGTAGTCATACATGCTGATGGCGCTGTAGTTTTTATCCTCTTTACTCCAGCCGAACTGTTTGGTCAGCGCTTTTTCAATTTCAGCGCTGGAACCCAGCTGATCGACCAGTTTGTTATCAAGCGCGTATTTCGCTGTATCGCCGTCCACCTTGCGCAGGCCGTCCAGCACGCCGCGCGCGCCCGGGAAGACCTGCTCAGCGGTAATCTGACGGTTAGCGGCAATGGTGCCGAGGTAGTTCTGCCACAGCTCACCAATCCAGCGGCTGTCCGCTTCACGGGCAGCAGGGGACATATCATCGCGGATAAACGGCTCCACGGCGGATTTATAGGTCCCGACGCGGAAGACGTGGGTAGTGACCTTCAGCTTGTCGAGTAGCGATTTGTAGTACAGACCGTTAGTGGCGAAGCCATGCAGATCGACCGTGCCCTGTGGCGAAAGCCAGATCTTATTGGCAAAGCTCGCCAGATAATATTGCCCCTGGGTGTAGCTGTCGCCAATGGCAATAACCGGTTTACCGCTGTCGCGAAATTCGCGCAGCGCTTTACCGATGTACTGCATTGACGGCTGATCGGCGCCGGCAAAATCTTTCAGGTCAAGTACGATACCGGTAATGTTACGATCGTCTTTGGCCTGACGGATGGTGTCGACAATATCAAACAAGGAGTTTTCCTGGAGACGGTCTGACGTTGCGCCGAACAGCTGGCGGCCAATCACGCCCAGACGGTTGCTGGTCGATGGCTTATCAACAATCACCCCGGTGATATCGAGTAACAGTGCGCCGCGCGTCGAATGCTGCGACTGGTTTGCGTTGCTGATATGCATCCAGATACCAGCGCATACCAGGACCAGGAAGATGAAAAAGATGTTCATCACCAGGTTGCGGACGAAGTTGAGCAGTCGCCACGTCCATTTAAAGAAACCGGCAATGATTCGCCAAAGGGTTCGCATGTATTCTCCCTAACCAGAAAAGGACTGTTTCCGTCGCCACGGGACGGTAATGTGCGGTTATCGTAATGACCCAACCGCCACTTGTCAGCAGGAATCGCCTGCCACGCTGTAACAAATTCTGCTGTCGTGTTAATTTTGTGAGTAAATTTCATGAAAGGAGTTAACCAATGGACGCACTTGAACTGCTTGTTAACCGTCGTAGCGCTTCCCGCCTGGCCGAACCGGCACCCGTCGGCGAGCAGCTGGAAAACATTCTGCGTGCCGGAATGCGTGCGCCGGACCATGGCACATTGCAGCCGTGGCACTTCTTTGTGATTGAAGGCGAAGGGCGCGGCCGCTTCAGCCAGCTGCTGGAGCAGGGGGCTGTTGCCGCAGGCCAGGATGAGAAGGGGATTGATAAAGCCCGCAACGCGCCATTCCGTGCGCCGATGATCATCGCGGTAGTCGCAAAATGCCAGGCCGATCATAAAGTGCCGGTCTGGGAGCAGGAGATGTCTGCCGGTTGCGCGGTAATGGCAATGCAAATGGCCGCCGTCGCGCAGGGCTTCAATGGCATCTGGCGCACCGGACCGCTGACCGAAAGTTCGGTCGTGCGTGATGGCTTTGCCTGTGGCGAGCACGATAAAATTGTCGGCTTCCTCTATCTCGGCACCCCGCAGCTTAAAGCCTCCAGCACCATCAGCGTGCCGGACACCACGCCTTTCGTCAGCCGTTTTTAATTACCCGCGCTAAACTGTCTGGATTCTGAGCATCCGCCGCAGAATTCAGACAGTCATACTTACCTCTTTATGGAATGAGCGCTACCATAGCGCGATTGAGATGACAGGAGACGTCCATGAGCGAGCAAACCATTCGTTTAACGCAATACAGCCACGGAGCCGGTTGCGGTTGTAAAATTTCCCCGAAAGTGCTGGAGACCATCCTGCACAGTGAGCAGGCGAAGTTTGTCGACCCGAACCTGCTTGTCGGTAACGAAACGCGTGACGATGCAGCGGTTTATGACTTAGGTAACGGCACCAGCATTATCAGCACCACTGACTTTTTTATGCCGAT
Source organism: Enterobacter cloacae complex sp. 677-3DZ2D5B (assembly GCF_004136695.1). Lineage (NCBI taxonomy): Bacteria > Pseudomonadati > Pseudomonadota > Gammaproteobacteria > Enterobacterales > Enterobacteriaceae > Enterobacter > Enterobacter cloacae complex sp. 677-3DZ2D5B. The sequence goes on from NZ_QFLS01000001.1 coordinate 634,558, forward strand.
TGTCGACAACCCATTCGACTTCGGACGCATTGCGGCCACCAACGCCATCAGCGATATCTTTGCGATGGGCGGTAAACCGATCATGGCGATCGCCATTCTGGGCTGGCCGATTAACAACCTCCCGCCTGAGATTGCCCGCGACGTGATCGAAGGCGGACGCTTTGCCTGCCAGCAGGCGGGTATTGCCCTGGCCGGTGGTCACTCTATCGATGCGCCGGAGCCGATCTTCGGCCTGGCCGTCACCGGCGTGGTGCCCACCGAACGCGTGAAGCGCAACAGCACGGCGCAACCGGGCTGCAAACTGTTCCTCACCAAGCCGCTGGGCATTGGCGTACTGACCACTGCCGAGAAGAAATCCCTGCTGAAGCCCGAGCATATCGGTCTGGCAACGGAAGTTATGTGTCAGATGAACCTCGCCGGTGCGGCATTCGCCAATATCGACGGCGTGAAGGCCATGACCGACGTGACCGGATTTGGTCTGCTGGGGCACCTCTCTGAAGTGTGTCAGGGCGCGGGCGTGCAGGCGCAGATCTGGTATCAGGATGTGCCGAAACTGCCGGGCGTGGAAGAGTACATTGCTCAGGGCGCGGTGCCGGGCGGGACGCAGCGCAACTTCGCCAGCTACGGCCATTTAATGGGCGAAATGCCGGAAGCATGGCGTAACCTGCTGTGCGATCCGCAAACCTCCGGCGGTCTGCTGCTGGCGGTGACGCCGGAAGCTGAAGCTGACGTTCAGGCGACGGCTGCCGAGTTTGGCATCACCCTGACGGCCATTGGCGAGCTGGTGACCGCCCGCGGTGGCCGCCCGATGATTGAGATCCGTTAATTCGATGCGGTTGTTTATTGCCGAAAAGCCGAGTCTGGCGCGAGCCATCGCCGACGTGCTGCCCAAGCCGCATCGCAAAGGTGATGGCTTTATCGAATGCGGTAACGGGCAGGTGGTCACCTGGTGTATCGGTCACCTGCTTGAACAGGCGCAGCCGGATGTCTACGACAGCCGCTACGCCCGCTGGAATCTCAACGATCTGCCGATTGTGCCGGAAAAGTGGCGTCTGCAACCGCGTCCTTCCGTCACCAAACAGCTCAACGTCATTAAGCGTTTCCTGCATGAGGCGACGGAAGTGGTCCACGCGGGTGACCCGGACAGGGAAGGGCAACTGCTGGTCGATGAAGTGCTGGACTACCTGGAGCTGGCGCCGGAAAAGCGTCAGCAGGTGCAGCGCTGCCTGATCAACGACCTTAACCCGCAGGCGGTGGAGCGCGCGATTTCGCGCCTGCGCGCCAACAGCGAATTTATTCCCCTGTGTGTGTCCGCGCTGGCACGTGCCCGCGCGGACTGGCTGTACGGGATCAACATGACCCGCGCCTACACCATCCTGGGACGCAATGCGGGCTATCAGGGCGTACTCTCTGTTGGGCGTGTTCAAACCCCGGTGCTGGGGCTGGTGGTGCGTCGCGACGAAGAGATCGAAAATTTCGTCGCCAAAGACTTCTTCGAAGTCAAAGCGCATATCGTCACGCCGAAAGACGAACGCTTTACCGCCGTCTGGCAGCCGAGCGATGCCTGTGAGTCATATCAGGACGAAGAGGGACGGCTGCTGCATCGTCCGCTGGCGGAGCACGTGGTTAACCGCATTACCGGCCAACCCGCGATAGTCACCAGCTATAACGACAAACGGGAATCAGAGCCCGCACCGCTGCCGTTCTCCCTTTCGGCGTTGCAGATCGAGGCCGCGAAAAAGTTTGGCCTGAGCGCGCAGAACGTGCTCGATATCTGCCAGAAGCTCTATGAAACCCACAAGCTGATCACCTATCCGCGTTCGGACAGCCGCTATCTGCCGGAGGAACACTTCGCCGGACGCCACTCGGTGATGAACGCCATTGGTGTCCATGCGCCGGATCTGTTGCCGCAACCGGCGGTAAACCCGGATACCCATAACCGCTGCTGGGACGATAAAAAAGTCGATGCCCACCACGCGATAATCCCGACGGCGCGCACCAGCAACGTCAACCTGACCGACAACGAAGCAAAAGTCTATAACCTGATCGCGCGTCAGTATCTGATGCAGTTCTGCCCGGACGCGGTTTTCCGCAAGTGCGTTATTGAGCTGGAAATTGCCAAAGGCAAATTTATCGCCAAAGCGCGTTTCCTCGCGGAAGCGGGCTGGCGCACGCTGCTCGGCAACAAAGAGCGTGACGAAGAGAACGACGGTACGCCGCTGCCGGTCGTGGCCAAAGGCGACGAGCTGCTGTGCGAGAAGGGGGAGGTGGTTGAACGACAGACCCAGCCGCCGCGCCACTTCACCGATGCGACGCTGCTTTCGGCCATGACCGGGATCGCCCGTTTTGTGCAGGATAAAGATCTGAAGAAGATCCTGCGCGCCACCGACGGTCTGGGTACGGAAGCAACCCGCGCGGGGATCATCGAGCTGCTCTTTAAGCGCGGTTTTCTTGAGAAAAAGGGGCGCTATATCCATTCGACCGAGCCGGGGCGCGCGCTGATTCATTCCCTGCCGGAGCTGGCCGCCAGGCCGGACATGACCGCGCACTGGGAATCGGTGCTGACGCAGATTAGCGAGAAGCAGTGCCGCTATCAGGACTTTATGCAGCCGCTGGTGGGGACGCTTTACCAGCTGATCGATCAGGCGCGCAGCACGCCGGTGAAGCGCTTCAGAGGGATGGTTGCACCAGGCGCGGGTGCGAAGAAACCGTTTAAAAAGAAGAAAAGCGCGGCCTGATACGCCCGGTTTTCACCCTCTCCCTATGGGAGAGGGCCGGGGTGAGGGCACCCGGCCGCACGATATAAACCTTAAATCACACCCTGCCCAATCATCGCATCCGCCACCTTCACGAACCCGGCGATATTCGCCCCGCGCACGTAGTTGGTTTGAGACGCCTCGCCGCCATACTCCACGCAGGCGTGGTGAATATCCAGCATGATGTGGTGCAGACGGGCATCCACTTTCTCAGCCTTCCAGCTCATTCTCGCGGCGTTTTGCGCCATTTCCAGACCGGATGTTGCCACGCCGCCAGCGTTCGCCGCCTTGCCTGGTGCAAACAGCACGCCCGCGTCCAGGAACAGGTCCGTGGCGTCGATGGTGGTTGGCATGTTCGCCCCTTCGGCCACCGCTTTCACGCCATTGCTAATCAGCGTCCGGGCGGCATCCACGTCCAGTTCGTTTTGCGTCGCGCACGGCAGGGCGATATCCACCGGCACGCCCCACGGCTGTTTACCTTCCAGATAGGTCAGGCCAAACTCACGGGCATAATCCGCTACCCGACCGTCACGGCTGGCTTTGATTTCACACAGACGCGCCAGTTTTTCTGCCGTAAAGCCCGCTTCATCCACTACGGTGCCGCTGGAGTCGGAGGCGGTAACCACGCGCGCGCCAAACGCCATCGCTTTCTCGATAGCGTACTGCGCCACGTTGCCGGAGCCGGAGACCGCCACGCGCATCCCCTCGAAGCTCAGCCCGTGACGCTTAAGCATCGCTTCAGTGAAATAGACCAGACCGTAACCCGTCGCTTCCGGGCGAATCAGGCTACCGCCAAACGACAGACCTTTGCCGGTAAAGACGCAGGCGCTGTTGTTGGAGAGCTTTTTCATCATCCCGGCCATAAAGCCCACTTCACGACCCCCCACGCCGATATCTCCGGCGGGAACGTCGGTGTCCGGCCCAAGGTGGCGATAGAGTTCAGTGACCAGCGCCTGGCAGAAGCGCATCACTTCGCCTTCGCTCTTGCCTTTCGGATCGAAATCACTCCCGCCTTTACCGCCGCCCATCGGCAGGGTAGTGAGCGCATTTTTAAAGGTCTGCTCGAAGCCGAGGAACTTCAGAATCGACAGGTTCACCGAAGGATGGAAGCGCATCCCGCCCTTAAACGGCCCAATGGCGGAGTTAAACTGCACGCGCCATGCGCGGTTGACCTGCACCTGATTGCGATCGTCCACCCACGCCACGCGGAACTGGATGACGCGCTCTGGCTCTACCAGACGTTCAAGCAGCGCCATCTGGCGGTAGCGCGGATTTTCCTCAAGGAAGGGCCACAGGGTGGTCATGACTTCACGAACGGCCTGGGCAAACTCGCTTTGGTGCGGGTCGCGCTGCTGAACATGGGCAAGAAAGCTTTCCAGAGAGCGTGTCTGATCCATAGATATAAGAACCTCTTATAATAATTTATGCGTGTGGCGGAGATGTTTTGTGTCGTTTTTTTGACTATACCACCCGCACCGCTTTGAGAGGCAAGCAGAAATTTATGCTGCAAGGGAAATTAATGACAGGGCGCGCGTCATAACTAAAAGCGATGACGAGATACATTAAAGATCCCGTCCGGATCGACCGTTATAGATATAAACGATGCAAAGGAAACAAAGTCTATGAACCGTTACGCAATGGCCGCGTTATGTTTGATGGTGTCCGCCGGGGCACAGGCTGATCGCATTCGCCCGGATGTCGAGGTTAACGTGCCGCCAGAGGTCTTTAGCGCTGGCGGCCAGCGTGCGCAGCCGTGTAATCAGTGCTGTATCTATCAGGATCAAAACTATTCCGAAGGCGCAGTGGTCAGGGCGGATGGCGTGCTGTTGCAGTGCCAGCGTGATGAACGCACCCTCAGTACAAACCCGCTGGTCTGGCGTCGCGTAAAAGAATAAACGCTTCCAGCAGCGGTATATCCGCCGGGGCTAAATCATACGTGAACGCGTCTTCTGGCGTACACCATACCAACGCCGAGTGATAATGCGCCTTCAGCTCACCGCTAAATTCAGGCACATGCCAGGCGTGGAGGTGAATCAGCCGCTGCGACACCTCCCGCTGGTGGCTTGCCACATACCGCGCGGGCACGGCCTCAATGCCGAGCTCTTCGCGCAGTTCGCGGATCAGCGCTTCCGGCTGGGTCTCACCGGCTTCAACCTTCCCGCCCGCAAATTCCCACATTCCTGGCTGATCGGCATGTTCGGGACGCTGCGCCAGCAAAATCTTGCCCTCATTTTCGAGGATGGCCGCAACCACATCGAGTGTTTTCAGCATGTTCGTCAATAATTAATAGCGAAAAACGACATATTATCGTGCCCTTCCAAAGAGTCCAGTCATCAGGAGAATCAGGTGAAAGAGATATCCGCCTGGGTTGCGCCCATGGAAACCCTTCCCGTCAGCCTTAGCCCCATCGCCGCCATGCAGAAAAAACACTTCGGCGCGGTGCTGAACCCCACTCGCTGGTGGGGGCGTATGCCGCGTCTTTTCTGGCTGGTGGCGCTGTTTGTCGGCTATCTGGAGCGGCGCAAGGCGCGTTTGACCCCGGTTCTCCGATCGCTACTAATGACGCGGGTCTCGCAGATCTGCCACTGCGCATTTTGTATTGATGCCAACAGCCTGCGTCTGGCCGAGCGGAGCGGGGCGCTGGATAAAGTGCAGGCCGTCAGCGACTGGCAAAATTCCACCCTGTTCAGCGAAGAGGAGCGCGCGGCGCTGGCCTATGCGGAAGCGGTCACCGCCACGCCGCCTAAGGTGGATGAAAATATCAAAAGCCTGCTGAAGCGCCACTTTACGGAAGAGACCATCACCGAAATGACGGCTCTGATTGCCTTTCAGAATCTTTCCGCCCGCTTTAACGCCGCGCTGGATATCCCGACTCAGGGGCTGTGCGCCACGTTTAAAGGTAAACCACATGCTGGATAAACATCTGCACCCCCGGCTGAAACCCGGGTTAAATCAGCTGGCCGCCGCGCTGGATAAACCGTTTATCACGCCTGATGGCTTAACGCTCGCCGGGTTTGCGATTGGCGTGCTGGCGTTACCTTTTCTGGCGCTGGGCTGGTATCCGGCGGCGCTGATCGCCATTGTGCTGAACCGGCTGCTGGATGGTCTGGACGGCGCGCTGGCGCGTCGCCGTGGCCTGACGGACGCGGGAGGATTTCTTGATATCGCCCTCGACTTCCTGTTTTACGCCCTGGTGCCGTTTGGTTTTGCGCTGGCCGCTCCGGCTGATAATGCGATCGCCGCCGCCTGGCTGCTTTTCGCGTTTATGGGGACGGGCAGCAGTTTTCTGGCCTTTGCCGCGCTGGCGGGGAAGCATGATATCGACAACCCCGGCTATGCGCACAAGTCGCTTTATTACATTGGAGGATTAACGGAAGGAACAGAGACCATCGCGCTGTTTGTGCTGTGCAGCCTGTTTCCGGCGCATTTCGCGCTCTTTGCATGGGTGTTTGGCGCGTTGTGCTGGCTGACCACCACAACGCGCATCTGGAGCGGTTATATCACGCTGAAGTCACTTCCCCGCTAGCGTGCGCTCTCCGGTCCGCGCTCCCCGGTGGAGACCGGGTTCTGCGGATGGCTGCTCCATTCGTACCAGCCGCCGTCGTAGACGGCAACGTTCTGCCAGCCCATGGCGCGGGCGTACATAAAGGCTTCAGACGCGCGCCAGCCGGTACCACAGTAAAACGCAACGTGCTGCTCCGGCAGGATATTCCACGTTTTCCACATGGCGGCAATATCATCGGCGCTGCGCATGGTGCCATCCGGATTGTGGAAATCTTCCATGTGGGTCGCGTCGCTGCCCGCATGGCCCCAACGCGCACCGGCAATTTCACCTTTTGGCTTGATATAGCTGTAGCCGCTGGTTTCACCGATAAACTCTGGCCAGGAACGAATGCTCACCAGCGACGCGTCCTGACGGTGCAGCATTCCCCGGGCCTGCTCCATATCCACCATCAGCTGCGGCTGGCCCGGGATCGGCGCGCCAAAATCAGGGGCTGGCTTCACGTTTGCAGGCGTTCCGCGCTCAACGGGCAGGCTGGCGTCGGACCACGCCTTCCAGCCGCCATCCAGAATCCGTACATCCCTCACGCCCGCGTAGAGCATGATCTGCGCCACGCGCGCGGCGGCATACACGTCGCGACCGTACAGAATGACGGTGGTATCGTGACGGATCCCGTGCTTCGCCAGCATCGCTTTCAGCTTTTCGTCAGAGACCTTATTCCACAGCGGTTCGCTTTCCACTTCATTGGTGTCGATATAGCCCGCGTCGGGAATGTGGCTCAGGAGATAAAGCTTCGGCGTACCCCAGCCAGCCTCGATCACCTTCCACTCTCCGGCTGGTGCGGCGGTAACGGGTTTGCCCTGCTGCAACTGGCGGATCCACTGCGGATAAACCAGCTGTTCGAAATGCGCCAGACGTTGCAGACGGTCGGATTGTTGCAGGGCATCGCTCAGGGTGGAGACGTGGGTAAAGCCCGCTTTCTCCAGCCGTGTTTTGACGGTCTGGTTGTCATTATCGTTGCCATAGAGCGCAACCGGCATGTCTGGCGTAAGCCGATGCTGTTTTGCCCAGCCGCTGAGCTGTTCATCGCTCATTGCCCCAAGCCAGCTGGCAGAGAGATTAAGTGCGGCGGGCTCGTGCCCGGACGTTCCGCTCAGGGTCTGCGGCCAGCCGTTATAGAACGCACTGATGCGCGTATCAATTACCGCGCCATTTTGCGTCTGAAGCTGAGCCAGCGTGAGGGAGTGGGGCATATCAGCCGCCGTGGAGGAGAGTGAGGCGAGGCCGCAGATCAGGGCCAGCGCGGTCAGTTGAGAAACACGTTTCATCGAAAAACCTGACGTCATTAAAAGAGGGGGGCATTGTCGTCTCTCCTGAAGCCAAAAACATTGCGTTAGCACATTATTGCCAGCGAGAAATCTCAATCACCTCGCCGCCGGGCGGAATATCGTCCTCATCATGCGTGACCAGCACCACCGGGATCCTGCGCTGGCGAGTGACCTCGAATACCCACGCCCGGAATGAGGCGCGCAGCGTTTTATCCAGTCGACTGAACGGCTCGTCGAGCAGCAATGCCTGCGGCTGGGCGAGAAGGGCGCGCAACAGGCTGACCCTGGCGCGCTCGCCGCCGGAAAGGGTCGCCGGATCGCTGGTGTAGTGGTTTGCCAGCCCGGCAGTCTCCAGGGCCTGCTCGACCGCGTTGCGGCGGGCGCGCCCGACGATGTGCGCCGGCAGCGCCAGCATCAGGTTTTGCCCCACGCTGAAGGCGTCAAACAACAGGGCATCCTGAAACAGAATGCCGATCCCGCGCGTTTCCACGGGGAGCATATCGCAGCGGCGATCGTTCAGCCATAGCTCGCCGTGCGCCTTAAAATCAGCGGATAACGCCCCCACCATCCAGGCGAAAAGGGTCGATTTCCCGCTCCCGGAGGGCCCCATCAGCGTGACAATCTCCCCCGCCGGGACGCGGAAGTTGACCTCACGGAAGAGCGGCGCAATGGTGAGATTTTTCACGGTCAGCATTAACGTAATCCTTGTCTGTGACGGCCCACGAGCCGGGAGAGCAGCGCGGCAAGTGCAAATACGCTGCTGGTCAACAACAACAGACCCAGCGCCCGGCTGGCGAGGATCGGAATGCTGCCGCCGCTGCTGAGGGCGACCGCCTCCGTCGTCACGGTGGTGAAACGTCCCGCCCCCAGCCAGAGGGTAGGCATGTACTGGGCCATGCTCACGGAAAAGCCGGTGGCAAAGGCCAGCAGGGCCGGACGAACCATCAATGGGCATTTCACTAGCCAGAAAATTTTCGCCCGCCGCCAGCCCAGCGTTCTGGCAGTGAGGATAAGCCGGGGATCGAGCCGGCGCCAGGCCGGTTGCAGCACCAGGAGCATCCACGGGAGGACCCAGAGCATATGGCTCCAGAGCACCGCAGCGTACTGGCCGTCGATGCCCAGCCACAGCGCTACGGCGTATTGCCCGGACACGAGGGGCAGCGCCGGGAGGGCGAGCGGCAGCCAGATCCACACCGCGCCGCGCTGGGATCCCCACTCAAGCCAGAGCATGAGGATGGCCAGCGCTGTCAGGCTGGACAGCAGTCCCAGTGAAAGGCTGTCGCTGACGGGGCCGATGTCGTCCCGGCGTGCCAGCATCAGCAGAACCAGCGCACAGAGCACGCCGCACAGCGGCAGTAACCCGCCCAGCACCCGTGCGGGCAGCGCACTATGCGAAGCGCGACGTACCCCGGAGGGGTCAGGCTGGGCGCGCCGCCATGCCGTCCAGAAGCCGTATCCCACCGCGGCAAGCGCCGCCAGCAGCAGGAGCAACACCAGACACAGCAGCGTTCCCTTGGTTTGCTGCTGCGCATCGCCCTGGGTGAGCCACTGCCAGGCCAGCACCGCCAGCGTAGGCGGGTTGCCCGGCCCGAGCACGATCGCCACATCCACCACGGAAAGCGACCAGGCGAGCACCGCCAGCATCACGGCGCCCAGCGCGGGGGCGATTGCCGGGAGGATGAGCCAGTTGAGCGCCTGCATTCGTCCGTAGCCGAAGGTATGCAGGACAATTTTCTGCTGTACGAGGCGCTTTTCAGGCAGCGCGGCGTAGATTGTCCACAGAACGAACGCACTCTCTTTGACCGCAAGCGTCAGGCCAAGCCCGATACCGTAGCGGTCAAGCTGCGGCGAACAGACTGTACAGATCCGGTAAAACTGCCCCCCTTCCGCAAACAGCAGCAGCGCGCTGGTGGCGAAGGCGACGTGCGGCACGGCTAACAGCCACGGCAAACGGGTGCTCAGGCGCTGCCAGCCTTCACCCGGCCAGAGAAGCGCAAGCAGGGTCAGGGCGATAAACAGTGAGCCCAGCGTCGCGATAAGCGCTGACACCAGCGTGGCGGCCAGCGCCTGCGGCAGCTGCGGGTCGGCAAACAGCGTCGCCCAGTTGCCGGGAGAAAACGCCGGGGCCAGCAGCATGCCGCTGGCGGGAAGCAGGGGCAGATAGATGACCGCCATTGCCGCCCAGACCAGCCCGCTTAGCGGGTTCCGTAGCGGCGAAGCCATTCCTGCTCCAGGGCGTTAACCCAGGCGGCGTGCGGTTCGGGAAGCACATCAGGCGTGCCTGAGGGGGTAAAGGCGCGAAGCTGTTTTGCCGCTTTCGCAGGCAGTTTTTCGCCATCCAGCACGCTCGGGTCACCCCAGACGGCAGGATTAGCTTTGCGGATCTGCGCCTGTGGTGACAGCAGGAAATTCGCCACCACTTTCGCACCTGCGCTCGCGCTGGCGTTTGCCGGGATGGCGACAAAATGGACGTTGCCGATCATGCCTTTGAGAAAGCCGAAACTGTAGCTGTCGGCAGGCAGTTCACCGCTCGCCACCTTTTGCATCGCATGGGCGGGGTTAAAGGTGAGCGACAGGTTCAGACTGCCGCTGGCCAGCAGCGTATCCATGCGCGCAGGCGACGGAGGAAAATCGTTTCCTTCGCGCCACAGCAGGGGGTGCAGCGTATCAAGGTAATCCCACAGCGGCGCGGTGACCTGCGCAAAGGTACTGTCTGGCGCGTTTTTTAACGCCTCCGGATGGGCGGTCAGCGCCAGCAGTAGCTGCTCAAGAAACGCCGTGCCGGTAAAATCCGGCGGTCGCGGATAGCTCACCTTGCCAGGGTGCTGTCGGGCGTATACCAGCAGCGCGTGGGGATCTGCCGGTGGTGTCGGCGTACTCGCTTTACGGGCGATAAAGGTTAATTGCGCGCCGCCCCACGGGGATTCTGCCCCATCGGTCGGGATGGCAAAATCTTCCGTTACCGGTTTACGGGTATCGACGTAGCGCCAGTTGGGCAGGGTTTGCGCCCAGCCGGTGAGCAGCAGGTTTGCCGCTTTCAGGTTGCGGAAGTTTTCCCCGTTTACCCAGAGCAGATCCACCGACCCGTTACTGCTACGTCCTGCGGCATGTTCCGTCTGGATCCGCTTCACCGCGTCGGCGGCATCGGCCAGATGAACGATCTTCAGGTTGATGGCGTAGTGCGTTTTCATCTCGCCGCTTACCCAGTCGAGGTAGCGGTTAACGGCCTCGTCACCGCCCCAGGCGTTAAACCAGACGGTCTGCCCGGTGGCCTGTTGCTGAATGGATTGCCAGCTCTCTGCGGCGAAGGCAGAGGTTGCCAGCAGCAGACTCGTCAGAAACGCGCAAAAACGCACCCGGCGCATAATGCCTCACTTTTTAATCGAAGGGATGTAACGGGAAAACAGCCAGCGAGTGACCAGCGGTAATAACCCTAATAGTGTAAAGGCGAACAGCAGTCCCGGCGACAGAATATCGCGCAGCGAGGTGAGTTTCCCCAGCTCGCGTCCGGCGTTCAGATAAATGACGGTGGCAGGTAGCATTGCAAGCTGGCTGACCCACCAGTAGTGACACACCCTGAGACGGGTTAGCCCCATCAGCAAATTGACCAGAAAGAACGGGAACAACGGCATCAGGCGCAGGGCAAAAAGGTAGCGCGCGCCGTCGCGATCCATTCCCGCATCTATCGTGCTCATCTGTGCGGCAAAGCGCCGTTGCACCCAGTCTCGAAGCAGATAACGGCTGACGAGCATGGCAAGCGTGGCGCCGAGCGTCGAGGCAAATGACACCAACAGCGTCGCCTCCCACAGGCTGAAAAGCGCCCCGCCGAGCAGCGTCAGAAGCGCGGCTCCGGGGATCGATAGCGCGGAGAGCAGAACGTAAACCGCAAAATAGAACAGCGCGCTCTGAAGGGGCGCTTGCTCCACACGAGCGAGCAACGTTTGCTGGTGTATTTTTAGCGTGTCGAGGGAGAGCATGCCCGGTGGAAGCAAAACAACAATTAAAACAAATGCGCCCAGAAGGGCGCACAGGAGACTGATTTTTTTAATATTCACTGAAGTTTACAGCTTGAACGTTGCCCATACCGGCGCATGGTCGGACGGCTTTTCCATGCTGCGGATGTCATAGTCGATACCGGTTTCGATGCAGCGTTCGGCCAGGGGGGCGCTCGCCAGCAGCAGATCAATACGCAGGCCCCGGTTGTCATCGAAGCCTTTAGAGCGGTAGTCAAACCACGAGAAACGGTCCTGCGTTTCCGGGTTAGCCGTGCGGAAAGTATCCACCAGCCCCCAACCCAGCAGGCGCTCCATCCACTCGCGCTCCTCCGGCAGGAAAGAGCATTTGCCGGTGCGCAGCCAGCGCTTACGGTTCTCTTCGCCAATACCGATATCCAGATCCGTCGGGCTGATATTCATGTCGCCCATGATAAGCACCGGGTTTTCTTTTTTGAGTTCGGTTGTCAGGTAGTTTTGCAGATCCTGATAAAACTTCGCTTTGGCCGGGAATTTGGTTTCATGATCGCGGCTTTCACCCTGCGGGAAATAGCCGTTGATGACGGTCACATTGCCGAGTGCGGAAGGAATTTCCGCCATGATGATGCGGCGCTGCGCCTCTTCACCGTCACCCGGGAAGCCACGGCGCACCGACACCGGCGTATCTTTGGTCAGCAGCGCAACGCCGTAGTGGCCTTTCTGACCGTGGTAAAAAACGTTATAGCCCAGCTTCGCTACCTCTTCGAGCGGGAACATATCGTCGTGAACTTTTGTCTCCTGCAAGCCGATCACATCTGGCTGATGTTGCTCAACAATCGCTTCAAGCTGGTGAGGGCGGGCACGCAGGCCGTTGATATTAAAAGAGACAAATTTCATAGTCGCTGCCAATGCAAGGTGAATAGTGCAAGGATGGTAGCAGAATTTACGTCGTCTGTTATCCGCTTCGCCCAATTACTGCGACAGATAATGCCAACGGTGCAATATTTGCACCATTTCGGCGCGTTTTGCCCTCGAACAGGGCGTAAACGACCGATAAATTTCGCGAGCGATCACAATTCCAGAATTATATTTGGCCTCTGCATACTCTTTCTTGTTTTCATGCGGCAAAGCGCCGCTTGTCGTAAAAATATTCACTATTTATGCATTATAAGTGAATATCTCCATATTGTAACTCATTGATATTCTGTTACCCAAACCCATTTATGCATTTTTATCGCTGGCTGGCACGAACGCTGCAATCTACATTCACAGTGCAAACACTCAATTATTTAACATTTAAACAACCTTTTATTTACCGGATGAGGTCGCTATGTCTCTGTCAGTTACGCGTGAAAATTTCGATGAATGGATGATGCCGGTATACGCTCCGGCGGCTTTTATTCCGGTACGTGGGGAAGGCTCTCGCCTGTGGGATCAGCAGGGCAAAGAGTATATCGACTTTGCAGGTGGGATTGCGGTGAATGCGCTGGGGCATGCAAACCCGGCGTTGCGGCAGGCGCTGAATGACCAGGCGGCGAAATTCTGGCATACCGGCAACGGTTATACCAACGAACCGGCATTGCGTCTGGCGAAGAAGCTGATCGACGCCACCTTCGCAGAAAAAGTCTTTTTCTGTAACTCCGGCGCGGAAGCGAACGAAGCGGCGCTGAAGCTGGCGCGCAAATATGCGCACGATAAATTCGGCGCGCATAAGAGCGGCATCGTAGCCTTTAAAAATGCTTTCCATGGCCGCACGCTGTTTACCGTCAGTGCGGGCGGTCAGCCCTCATATTCTCAGGATTTTGCGCCGCTGCCGCCGGATATCCGTCATGCGGCGTATAACGATTTACACTCTGCCAGCGAGCTGATTGACGACACCACCTGTGCGGTGATTGTCGAGCCCATGCAGGGGGAAGGCGGCGTCATGCCCGCCCAGAAAGCGTTCCTGCAAGGGCTGCGCGAGCTGTGCGATCGGCATAACGCGGTCCTGATTTTTGACGAAGTCCAGACCGGCGTGGGCCGCACGGGTGAGCTGTATGCCTACATGCACTATGGCGTGACCCCGGATGTGCTCTCAACAGCCAAAGCGCTCGGCGGCGGTTTCCCGGTGGGGGCGATGCTGACCACCGAAAAATTCGCCAGCGTGATGACCGTGGGCACTCATGGCACCACATACGGCGGCAACCCGCTGGCAACCGCTGTCGCCGGACAGGTGCTGGATATCATCAACACCCCTGAGGTGCTGAACGGCGTGAAGCAGCGTCACCAGTGGTTTGTTGAGCGACTCACGGCCATTAACAGCAAAACTGGCCTGTTCAAAGAGATCCGCGGTCTGGGGCTGTTAATAGGCTGTGAGCTTGCCCCTGAGTTTGCCGGCAAAGCGAAGCTGATTTCACAGGAAGCGGCAAAGCAGGGCGTAATGGTGCTGATTGCCGGTGCTAACGTGGTGCGCTTTGCCCCTGCGCTGATCGTCAGCGAGGAAGAGGTCAGAACTGGCTTAGATCGTTTTGCGCTGGCCTGCGAACAGGTGAAGTCCGGGGTGTCATCATGATGGTCATCCGTCCCGTTGCGCACGGCGATCTCGCCGGGCTTATGCAGCTTGCCGGTAAGACAGGGGGCGGGCTGACCTCGCTGCCTGCTGATGAAAAAACGCTGTCGGCGCGCATTGAGCGCGCCCTGCAAACCTGGCAGGGGACGTTGCCAAAAAGCGAACAGGGCTATGTGTTCGTGCTGGAAGATACCGACACGGGAACCGTGGCGGGGATTTGCGCTATCGAGGTGGCCGTCGGGCTTAATGATCCGTGGTACAACTACCGCGTCGGCACGATGGTCCACGCCTCGAAAGAGCTGAACGTTTACAACGCGCTGCCGACGCTCTTCCTCTGTAATGACCATACCGGCGCCAGCGAACTCTGCACCCTGTTTCTCGATCCGGACTGGCGCAAAGAGGGCAACGGTTATCTGCTCTCCAAATCGCGCTTTATGTTTATGGCCGCCTTTCGCGACCGCTTCAACGAAAAAGTGGTCGCGGAGATGCGCGGCGTGATTGATGAGACGGGCTACTCGCCGTTCTGGGAGAGTCTGGGCGAACGCTTCTTCTCCATGGAATTTAGCCGGGCGGATTACCTGTGCGGCACCGGTCAGAAGGCGTTTATCGCCGAGTTGATGCCGAAGCATCCTATTTATACCCATTTCCTAACGCCAGAAGCGCAGGCGGTGATCGGCGAAGTTCACCCGCAAACCGCCCCGGCCCGCGCGGTGCTGGAGAAAGAGGGATTTCGCTACCGTAACTACGTCGACATCTTCGACGGCGGCCCGACGCTGGAATGCGACATTGACCGCGTTCGCGCCATCCGTAAAAGCCGCCTGGTTGAGGTTTCAGAAGGCCAGCCCGCGCCGGGCGAGTGGCCAGCCTGCCTGGTCTCGAACGAGAATTACACCAACTTCCGCGCCATGCTGGTGCGAACCAACCCATCATGCGAGCGTCTGGTACTGACGGCTGCGCAACTGGATGCCCTGAAATGTAACGCTGGCGACACGGTTCGCCTGGTGCGGCTCTGCCCTGAGGAGAAAACAGCATGACTCTATGGATTAACGGTGACTGGGTTACGGGCGAAGGTGACGCGCGGACAAAAACTAACCCGGTCGGCCAGGAGGTGCTCTGGTCTGGGAACGACGCAAGCGCCGGGCAGGTTGAGCAGGCCTGTCAGGCTGCACGCCGCGCGTTTCCGGCGTGGGCGAAACGGCCATTCTTCGAGCGCCAGGCGTTGGTTGAGAAATTTGCTGCGCTGCTGGAGGCCAATAAAGCCGAGCTGACCCGCATCATTGCCTGCGAAACCAGTAAGCCGCGCTGGGAGGCAACAACCGAAGTCACGGCGATGATCAACAAAATTGCGATATCGGTGAAGGCGTACCATACCCGCACCGGCGAGCAGCATACCGAGATGCCAGACGGCGCGGCCACGCTGCGCCACCGTCCGCACGGGGTACTGGCGGTGTTTGGCCCGTATAACTTCCCCGGGCATCTGCCGAACGGGCACATTGTGCCTGCGCTGCTGGCGGGGAATACCGTCATCTTCAAGCCGAGTGAGTTAACCCCCTTAACCGGAGAAGCAGTGGTAAAACTCTGGGAGCAGGCGGGGCTGCCGCCGGGGGTGCTGAATCTGGTGCAGGGCGGGCGTGAAACCGGTCAGGCGCTGAGTGCGCTGAGCGACATTGACGGTCTGCTGTTTACCGGCAGTGCCGGAACGGGCTATCAGCTGCATCGTCAGCTGGCGGGGCAACCGGAAAAAATTCTGGCGCTGGAGATGGGCGGCAACAACCCACTGATTGTGGAAGATCCGGAGGATATCGATGCCGCGGTCCACTTGACCATTCAGTCGGCGTTCATTACCGCCGGACAGCGCTGCACATGCGCCCGCCGCCTGCTGGTTAAGCGCGGCGCGCAGGGGGATGCGTTCCTGAAGCGTCTGGTGGAGGTGAGCGCGCGTCTGGTTCCCGCGAAATGGGATGCCGAGCCGCAGCCGTTTATCGGCGGGCTGATCTCCGGGCAGGCGGCGCTGAACGTACTGAAAGCGTGGCAGGAGCACGTGGCGCGCGGGGCGAAAACCCTGCTGGAGCCGAAGCTGGTTCAGCCGGGCACGTCGCTGCTGACGCCGGGGATTGTTGAGATGAGTGCGACGAGCAACGTGCCGGATGAAGAGGTCTTTGGCCCGCTGCTGTGCGTCTGGCGCTATGACGATTTTGAGTCGGCGATCGAGATGGCCAACAATACCCGCTACGGCCTGTCGAGCGGCCTGATATCGCCGCATCGCGAGAAATTCGACCAGCTGCTGCTGGAAGCGCGCGCCGGGATCGTGAACTGGAACAAACCGCTGACCGGTGCGGCGAGCACTGCGCCGTTTGGTGGCGTAGGGGCGTCGGGCAACCATCGCGCCAGCGCCTGGTATGCCGCCGATTACTGCGCGTGGCCGATGGCAAGCCTGGAAACCCCGGCGCTGACGCTGCCGGAGACGTTGAATCCGGGGCTGGATTTTACTGAGGGTGACGCCCATGAAAGCGCGTGAGGTTAACTTTGACGGCCTCGTGGGGCTGACGCACCACTATGCCGGGCTGTCGTTCGGTAATGAAGCCTCGACGAAGCACCGTTTCCAGGTCTCGAACCCGAAGCTGGCGGCGAAGCAGGGGCTATTGAAAATGAAGGCGCTGTCAGATGCCGGTTTCCCGCAGGCGGTGATCCCACCGCAGGAGCGCCCAAACGTGGCCGTGCTGCGCCAGCTGGGGTTCAGCGGTACGGATGAACAGGTGGTGGAAAAAGCAGGCACGCAGACGCCACACCTGCTTTCCGCAGCCAGTTCAGCCTCCTCGATGTGGGTGGCGAATGCCGCCACCGTTGCGCCGTCGGCGGATACGCTGGACGGCAAAGTGCATCTGACCGTTGCTAACCTGAACAACAAATTCCACCGCGCCAGCGAAGCGGAGACCACCGGGCGCGTGCTGCGCGCCATTTTTAATCATGATGCGCATTTCGAGGTACATTCGGCGCTGCCGCAGGTCGCGATGTTTGGCGATGAAGGGGCGGCAAACCACAACCGTCTGGGCGGCGACTATGGCGAGCCGGGTTTGCAGCTGTTTATCTATGGACGGGAAGAGGGCGGCCACGCCGCGCCGGTTCGTTATCCGGCGAGACAAACCTTAGCCGCAAGCCAGGCGGTTGCGCGGCTGAACCAGGTTAATCCTTCTCAGGTGATTTTTGCCCAGCAAAATCCGCAGGTGATCGACCAGGGCGTGTTTCATAACGACGTCATTGCCGTTTCCAACCGTCAGGTACTGTTCTGCCACGAGCAGGCGTTTGCCCATCAGGAAAAGTTGCTGGCCACGCTGCGCGAACGCGTGCCGGGATTTATGCCGATTCAGGTGCCCACGCAGGCGGTAAGCGTGCAGGACGCGGTCGAAACGTATCTGTTCAACAGCCAGCTGCTGAGCCGGGATGACGGCAGCATGATGCTGGTGCTGCCGCAGGAGTCCCACAACCATCAGGGCGTCTGGCGCTATCTCAGCGAACTGGTGCAGGCGGATAACCCGATTGATGAACTGCGCGTGTTTGATCTTCGGGAAAGTATGGCCAACGGCGGGGGACCGGCGTGCCTGCGACTACGCGTGGTGTTAACGCCGGAGGAATTGCAGGCCGTGAATCCGGCGGTGATGATGAACGACACGCTGTTCAATACCCTCAATGACTGGGTGGACCGCTATTATCGTGACCGTCTGGTTCAGGCCGATCTGGTTGATCCGCAGCTGCTGCGCGAAGGCCGCGAAGCGCTGGATGCATTATCAACCATCCTGCAACTGGGATCGGTTTATCCGTTCCAGCGCTAAGGAGACGATATGGAAAACTTACTGGCGCTGACGCTGGCCGAAGAGACACCGGAGCGGCAAGAGGGGGCAGGCCCTTCGTTCCACTGGCGATGGCTGGGGCCGGGCGTGCTTGAACTCACGCCGACGGGGAAATATAACCTGTCGCTGCTGCTTTCTACCGGCATTCACGGAAACGAAACCGCGCCCGTGGAGATTGTCGAACTATTGCTGCGCGCGCTGTATCGCGCAGAGATCACGCTGCACTGCCGTCTGCTGGTGGTACTGGGAAATCCGCCTGCGCTGGCGCAAAATAAACGGTATCTCGTGAGCGACATCAACCGCATGTTTGGTGGTCGCTGGGCGCAGTTTCCACAGAGTGATGAGACGACTCGCGCGCAATGGCTGGAGAAGGTGGTCACGGCGTTTTTTGCCGGGGCGGGGGAAACGCGCTGGCACCTTGATCTGCATACGGCCATTCGCGCCTCGTACCATGTGCGTTTTGGCGTGTTACCGCAGCGTCATCAGCCGTGGGATGAGGCGTTTCTGACCTGGCTTGGCGATGCGGGGCTGGAGGCACTGGTCTTCCACCAGACACCAGGCGGCACGTTTACCCACTTCACCTGCGAGAATGTTGGCGCGTTATCCTGCACCCTGGAGCTGGGAAAAGCGCTGCCGTTCGGGCAAAACGACCTGACGCGTTTTACCCCTACGCATCAGGCGCTCCGGGCGTTGCTAGCCGGGGTTGCGCCGGAACCCACCCGGGAACCCGTCGTGCGCTATCGGGTCGTGCAGCAGATCACGCGTCAAAGCGAGGCTTTCCAGCTTCATATGGCACCCCATACGCTGAACTTTACGCCGTTTCGCCAGGGCGTCCTGCTGGCGGAAGATGGTGAGACGCGCTATGCGGTACAGAAATCCACGGAATATGTTTTATTTCCTAATCCGTCGGTCGCGTTTGGTTTGCGAGCAGGTCTGATGCTGGAAAAAATGCCCTGAACGTCTCCCCTCGCGCAGACCGGAGGGGAAATGAAGAATAAATTTCTTAGCGTTAAAAGCGCTCTGGTATTGTTTGCGGAATATTCCTGGAGAATTGCTTTATTATTAAACGGCACTTCGCTATACTTCTCCATAATCTCTTTAAAATCATCCTGTTGAATATTTTTGTTTCATCTCTCCACGCTTTTTCCTTAATTTCTCCACAATTGGCGAAAAGTTGTTTTTTACACTTTCATTGTTTTACCGTTGCTCTGACTAATTGACGATAAACGCCGTAAAGTTAATCTCGTCAACACGGCATAGCGCCGAAGAATAACTGAAAGTAAGGAAAGACATTATGCGTAAATTAACTGCACTGTTTGTTGCCTCTACCCTGGCTCTGGGCGCTACCAGCATGGCGTTCGCCGCCGATACCGCGACCACTACCGCCGCGCCGACGGAAGGCAAAATGATGATGCATCATAAAGGCAAGCCGGGTATGCACCATGAGATGATGATGTTTAAAGATCTGAACCTCACCGATGCGCAGAAGCAGCAGATCCGCGACATCATGAAAAGCCAGCGTGACCAGATGAAACGTCCTCCGCTGGAAGAGCGCCGCGCAATGCATGACATCATTGCCAGCGACAGCTTCGATAAAGCAAAAGCGGAAGCGCAGATCGACAAAATGGCCGAGCAGCATAAAGCACGCATGCTGGCCCACATGGAAACCCAGAACAAGATTTACAACATTCTGACGCCGGAACAGAAAAAGCAATTTAATGCCAATTTTGAGAAGCGTCTGACAGAACGTGCAGCGCCGGAAGGTAAAATGCCTGCACCAACCGAATAATCGGTTCACTCTCTTAAGACCGCCGGGCTCCTGTCTACAAAAGCGAAAACGCTGTGGACAGGACCGGCGGTTTTTCTTTTATCCCATGCCTAAGGTCTGGCCTGACTGCTGCCGATAATACGTCTGTGAAAATGCCCTGGCGCACGGTGCGTCCTTCAGGAGTGGTCATGGAATTCTTTGATATCCGTAAAATGCCGGTCAGTCTCTGGCGTAATGGTGCGGGTGAGACGCGTGAGATTTGCTGTTTTCCTCCCGCGACGCGGGATTTTTTCTGGCGGGCCAGTATTGCCTCCATCGCCAGTAACGGCGAATTCTCGGCGTTCCCGGGCGTTGACCGGGTGATTACGCTGCTGGAAGGCGGCGAGGTGACCCTGGATGCAGGCAGGGCGTTTTGTCATACTCTGAAGCATCACCAGCCTTACCGATTTGCGGGCGATCTGGCGGTGAAAGCCGTGCTCACAGAGGGGCAGATGTCGATGGACTTCAACATCATGACCCGACGGGATTGCTGCCAGGCAAAGGTGCGCGTTGCTACCCGAACGTTCACTACCTTCGCGTCACGCGGTGGGGTGGTCTTTGTCTTAAGTGGCGCCTGGCAACTGGGCGACAAATTACTGACCGCCGATCAGGGTGCCAGCTGGGAAGCGGGCAGTCATACCCTCCGTTTACTGGAAACGAAGGGGTCGCTGCTGTTCAGTGAAATTACCTGGCTGCCGGGTCACTGAGGACGATGATCTCATATTTTCCGGTTAATAATGGCTTACAGAGAATTTTGTAACCATCCTGATCGAACCCGGCAGGGGTGCGCAGCAGGGCGGTAGCGTCATCCAGGCTTTCAACGGCGCCAAGCCAGAGCCAGTTGCGGATGATGTGATAATGCGTCATCGCATCGCGGGTTTCTTTCAGCGCCACCGCGCCTTCCCACGGCCAGCAGTTAACGCTGATAGAGGCCAGGCCCGCCATAAACCGGGCATGATGTTCTTCAACGCTCTCTTTTCCACAACACGCCCCGGCGCAGCGTTTCAGCGCGGAGCGGAAACAGGCGCGACCGCGGGTGGTGGCTTCCAGTCCTAACAGGCCGTAACAAAGCTGTAATTCATCAGCCAGGGATTGCAGGGTTTGCAGTGCGGCACGTTTGTTGGCAAACAGACCGTAAAGATTGGGTTCATGCGAAAAATCCACTTCCCGGGCATAAACAACCTGCGGTTTTCCTGCGTTAACCTGCAAGGAACACAGCTGGCGGTTGCGGCGCAGGCGTTTGTTAAACAGCGGCTGCTGTTCCTTGATGAGCCGGGCTTCGAGCAGAAGCGCGCCCAGTTCGCCTGCCGTCTCGATCCAGGTGATCCGCCGGGACTGCCTGAGCATCGATGCTTCATCCGGCGTACGCAGGTGCGACATCACCCGGCTGCGGATATTCACGCTTTTGCCGATATAGAGCGGCATGGTATCGCTGTCGCCGTGGAAGAAATAGACGCCAGGCTGTTTAGGCAGAGCCTCAAGCCAGGGGCGAAGATGCTCGGGATATTCGTAGATAGCCGCCGCTTCAAACTCAAGACGCGGGGCGGATTGACGCCTGCTCACATACTGCTCCATATACTGTTCAGGCATACAGTGTAGCAGGTGTTCGGTGGTTAAAAAAGAGCCGGGTGGCGGTTACGCCTTACCCGGCCTGTAAAACTGAGTTACCGTTTTGCTTTTACTTTTTCCAGAAATCATCAAACACCGTAATCGGCGGACGGCGCTTGTGCTCGGTTTTCAGATACCAGCCTTCGATAATTTTGGCGGTACCTTCGTCGAGCGTTTTGCCTTCCAGATAATCATCAATGTTGTCATATGTGACGCCCAGCGCGGCTTCATCCGGCAGGGAAGGGCGATCGTCCTCCAGGTCCGCCGTTGGCGCCTTCTTATACAGGTGCTCCGGGCAGCCCAGCGCCGCCAGCAGCTGCTTGCCCTGACGCTTGTTCAGGCGGAAGAGGGGGTTGATATCCGTGCCGCCATCGCCGTATTTGGTGAAGAAGCCGGTGATGGCTTCCGCGGCGTGGTCGGTGCCGACGACGACCCCTTTGGTCATCCCTGCGATACTGTACTGCGCTTTCATGCGCTCACGGGCTTTCTCGTTGCCGCGAACAAAATCGCTCAGTTCAATACCGGCTTCACGCAAGGCCTGCTCGCTTGCCAGTACCGAACCTTTGATGTTTACGGTAAGAACACGGTCCGGCTGAATAAACGCGATCGCATCCTGACAGTCCTGCTCGTCGGCCTGCACGCCATACGGCAGACGTACGGCAATAAATTGCAGCGCGGTGTCACCGGTCTCGTCACGCAGCTCGGAGATGGCCATCTGGCTCAGCTTGCCGGCCAGAGTGGAATCCTGACCGCCGCTGATACCCAGCACCAGCGTCTTCAGGAAAGGGTGTGCAGACAGGTAAGCTTTCAAAAAATCAACGCTACGACGGATCTCTTCATTGGCATCAATCGCAGGTTTCGCGCCCAGCGCCTGAATAATTTCTTGTTGCAGAGCCATTACGCCCTCCCTATGCAGAACCAAACAGAAAGTGTGATCTGTTAAAACTAACCCTTTGTCGGGGAAACGACAAGGATCACAGTTTTGAGTGTACTGTTTTACAGCGATTTAGCAGCTTACCGTTGTTTTATTAGAATTTTCCGAAATTCGTCTGGCGTAACTCGCAAAGTTGAACAATAGTAATTTTTATCCCATGCTTAGTTAACACGCTGATAAACAAGAGGACGGAATATGAACAAGAACGTAGCAGGAATTTTAAGCGCAGCGGCGGTACTGACTATGCTGGCAGGGTGTACAGCTTACGATCGCACCAAAGATCAGTTCACACAGCCAGTGGTAAAAGACGTCAAAAAAGGCATGACGCGTTCCCAGGTTGCAGCCATTGCCGGTAAACCTTCTTCAGAAGTTACTATGATCCACGCGCGTGGTACCTGCCAGACCTATATTCTGGGTCAACGTGATGGTAAGGCAGAGACCTACTTTGTCGCCCTGGATGATACGGGTCACGTGATCAATTCTGGTTACCAGACCTGTGCCGAATACGACACCGACCCACAGGCACCTAAGGCACAGTAAGCCTGCTTGCCTGAGAGCGTTAACAAACCGGCCGGAAGGCCGGTTTTTTTATGCATACGTGAATCTTATTTCTTGGCGCGAATTATTTGCCTGAAATGTGAAGGTAGTCAACAAGCCAGGTCAATGAGAGACAATTTCAGTCTATCCAGAATTATCCCCTCCCTGTACCATTGCGTATACTCACTTCAACGATAAACAATGTTCAGCACACTGCCCGTCAGCCAGGATAGCGAGTCGAGTGATAGCGAGACGGCGGGTAGCCAAACAAGAGGGAAGTTATCATGGAAAAGAAACATATCTATCTGTTTTGCTCTGCGGGCATGTCCACTTCGCTGCTGGTTTCCAAAATGCGCGCTCAGGCCGAAAAATATGAAGTCCCTGTGGTGATTGAGGCGTTTCCGGAAACGCTGGCGGGCGAGAAGGGTCAGACAGCCGACGTTATTTTACTCGGGCCGCAAATCGCTTATATGCTGCCAGAAATTCAGCGTCTGCTACCCAATAAGCCGGTCGAAGTGATCGATTCCGTTTTATACGGCAAGATTGATGGTTTAGGTGTATTAAAAGCTGCCGTTGCGGCGATTAAAAAAGCTGCTAATTAATTTTTTATTTTTCCCGTCAAAGAGTTATTTCACACACAATACGCCGTAACGGTCGTTGCGGCCTTTAAGGGTATTTTCCTATGAGTAAAGTCATCGCTTCACTTGAAAAGGTACTCCTTCCTTTTGCTGTTAAAATAGGAAAGCAGCCTCACGTTAATGCCATTAAGAACGGCTTTATTAAATTAATGCCGTTGACATTAGCCGGGGCAATGTTCGTTTTAATTAACAACGTTTTTCTGAGCTTTGGAGAAGGTTCCTTTTTTTATTCATTAGGAATTAGGTTAGATGCTTCAACTATTGAAACCCTTAATGGTTTAAAAGCCATTGGCGGCAACGTATACAACGGTACGTTGGGTATTATGTCGCTAATGGCGCCTTTCTTTATTGGAATGGCGCTGGCGGAAGAGCGTAAAGTGGATCCGCTGGCGGCAGGCTTACTGTCCATTGCCGCGTTCATGACCGTCACACCGTACAGCGTGGGCGAAGCTTATGCCGTTGGCGCCAACTGGCTGGGTGGGGCAAACATCATTTCCGGTATTATTATCGGGCTGGTGGTGGCCGAAATGTTCACCTTCATTATTCGCCGTAACTGGGTTATCCGCTTGCCGGATAGCGTTCCGGCCTCTGTTTCTCGTTCATTTTCCGCGTTGATTCCGGGCTTCATTATTCTCTCCATCATGGGGATTATTGCCTGGGCGCTCTCTCACTGGGGCACAAACTTCCACCAGATCATTATGGACTCTATCTCAACGCCGCTGGCGTCGATGGGTAGCGTGGTCGGTTGGGCGTATGTCATCTTTACCTCCCTGCTGTGGTTCTTCGGCGTGCATGGTTCACTGGCACTGGCGGCGCTGGACAGCGGTATTATGACCCCATGGGCACTGGAAAACGTCGCGCTTTACCAGCAGTACGGCTCCGTCGATGCGGCGCTGGCGGCCGGTAAAACCTTCCATGTGTGGGCGAAGCCGATGCTTGACTCCTATATCTTCCTGGGCGGTACCGGGGCGACGTTGGGTCTGATCATCGCGGTCTTTATTGTTTCTCGCCGCGCCGACCATCGTCAGGTTGCGAAGCTGGCCCTGCCGTCAGGCATCTTCCAGATTAACGAGCCGATCCTGTTTGGTCTGCCAATTATCATGAACCCGGTGATGTTCATTCCCTTCATCCTGGTTCAGCCGCTGCTGGCCGCGATTACGCTGACGGCGTACTACCTGGGCATTATCCCGCCGGTGACCAACATTGCGCCGTGGACGATGCCGGCTGGTCTGGGCGCGTTCTTCAACACCAACGGTAGCGTGGCGGCCTTCCTGCTGGCGATATTCAACCTCGGGATTGCAACCCTGCTCTACATGCCGTTCGTGGCGATTGCGAACAAGGCCGCAACGGTTATCGATGAAGAAGAGAGCGAAGAGGATATCGCCCTCGCACTGAAATTCTAAAATTGCACGGCGCGGGGCAACCCGCGCCAGCGGAAAGGAGCTTAAAAAATGTTAGATTTAGAGAGTATCGTTGCCGAAGAAACCGCAGAGAACGATCTGGAAGAGGTGGTGATGGGCCTCATCATCAACTCCGGGCAGGCACGCAGCCTGGCGTATGCGGCTCTTAAGCAGGCTAAGCAGGGCGACTTCGTTGCCGCGAAAACCATGATGGAGCAGTCCCGTACGGCGTTAAACGAAGCGCATCTGGTGCAGACGAAGCTTATCGAAAGCGACCAGGGCGAAGGGAAGATGAAAGTGAGTCTGGTGCTGGTACATGCGCAGGATCATCTGATGACCTCCATGCTGGCGCGCGAGCTGGTAGCGGAGCTCATCGAGCTTCACGAGAAGATGCAATAAGTCAGGATGAAGTAGCAGGAGGTCAGCACGATGGAAATCAAAACCGCACATGAGCAGCAGCTGTTTAATGGCAAGAATTTTCACGTGGTGATTTACAACAAAACGGAGAGCGCCAGCGGTCTGCACCAGCATGACTACTACGAGTTCACGATTGTTCTGACCGGCCGCTACTATCAGGAGATCAACGGTAAGCGCGTCCTGCTTGAGCGTGGCGATTTCGTCTTCCTGCCGATGGGATCTTATCACCAGAGCTTTTATGAGTTTGGTGCGACGCGCATTCTGAACGTAGGCGTGAGCAGGCGTTTCTTCGAGAAGCATTATCTGCCGCTGGTGCCGTTCTGCTTTGTGGCGTCACAGGTGTATCGCGTTAAAAATGAGTTTATGACCTGGATTGAAACGGTTATCGCCTCGCTGAATTTCCGCGACAATGAATTTGATGAATTTATTGAAACCGTGACGTTCTACGTCATGAATCGCCTCCGCCATCACCGTGAAGAACAGCAGGTGGTGGATGATATTCCTCAGTGGCTGCGTAGTACCGTGGAGCTGATGCACGACAAAGGACAGTTCAGCGATAACGCCCTGGAGAATATGGTGGCGCTGTCGGGTAAATCGCAGGAATATTTGACGCGCGCCACGCAGCGTTATTACCGTAAAACGCCTGTGCAAATTATTAATGAAATCCGCATTAACTTTGCCAAAAAACAGCTGGAAATTACTAATTACTCTGTCACCGATATCGCTTACGAATCGGGTTACAGCAGTCCCAGTCTGTTTATTAAAACCTTTAAAAAATTGACTTCATTCACACCGAACAGTTACCGCAAAAATTTAACGGTAATTAATTAACTTTCGGCGGTTTATCCGCCAGGAACAGTGACGTAATGGCTTGCCCAAATAGCGGGAAGAGCACGCTATACCTTGCAGGCGATTAACCTGATACGCTAAGGGAGATATTATGCAACAGAAATTAAAAGTCGTAACCATTGGTGGCGGCAGCAGCTATACCCCGGAATTACTTGAAGGTTTCCTGAAACGGTATCATGAATTACCGGTCAGCGAATTATGGCTGGTGGATGTTGAAGAAGGTCAGGAGAAGCTGAATATTATTTTTGAACTGTGCAAACGCATGGTTGAAAAAGCGGGCGTGCCCTTAACCGTGCATAAAACGCTGGATCGTCGCCTGGCACTGAAAGATGCTGACTTCGTGACCACGCAGCTGCGCGTCGGCCAGCTGAAGGCGCGTGAGCTGGACGAGCGCATTCCGCTGAGCCATGGTTATCTGGGCCAGGAAACCAACGGGGCAGGTGGCCTGTTTAAAGGCCTGCGTACTATTCCGGTCATTTTTGACATCATTAAAGACGTGGAGGAGATCTGCCCGAACGCCTGGGTGATCAACTTTACCAACCCGGCCGGGATGGTCACCGAGGCAGTCTATCGCCATACCGGTTTCAAACGCTTTATCGGCGTCTGCAATATTCCGATTGGCATGAAGATGTTCATCCGCGATGTACTGGAACTGACCGAGCACGATGATCTGTCCATTGACCTGTTCGGCCTGAATCACATGGTCTTTATCAAAGATGTGATTGTGAACGGGCAATCGCGCTTTGCGGAACTGCTCGACGGCGTCGCCTTTGGTCGCCTGACTGCGGCCTCGGTGAAAAACATCTTCGATCTGCCGTTCAGCGAAGGGCTGATCCGCTCCCTGAATCTGCTGCCGTGCTCGTATCTGCTTTACTACTTCAAGCAGAAAGAGATGCTGGCCATTGAAATGGGCGAATACTACAAAGGTGGCGCACGCGCTCAGGTTGTGCAGAAAGTAGAGAAGCAGCTGTTTGATTTGTATAAAGATCCGAACCTGAACGTCAAACCGAAAGAGCTGGAGCAGCGCGGCGGGGCATACTATTCAGATGCGGCGTGTGAAGTGATTAACGCCATTTACAATGACAAGCAGGCCGAGCACTATGTGAACGTTCCCCATCACGGGCACATCGACAATATCCCGGCAGACTGGGCCGTTGAGATGACCTGCATCCTTGGACGCGAGGGTGCAAAACCGCATCCCCGCATTACCCACTTCGACGATAAGGTGATGGGGCTGATTCACACCATCAAAGGCTTTGAAGTGGCGGCGAGCAATGCTGCCCTGAGCGGCGAACTGAATGACGTGCTGCTGGCGCTGAATCTCAGCCCGCTGGTGCATTCTGACCGTGACGCTGAAAAACTCGCGAGTGAGATGATCCTGGCGCATGAAAAATGGCTGCCAAACTTTGCTGCAACGGTTGAGAAACTGAAACTCACACACCGTTAAGAGGAGGCGCGATGGAAAACCTGCTGATCGTCAATGCCGATGATTTTGGCCTGTCAAAAGGGCAGAACTACGGCATTATTGAAGCCTGTCGCCGGGGCGTCGTGACCTCTACAACAGCGCTCATCAACGGTGAGGCGGTGGAACATGCGGCGCAGTTAAGCCGTGAGCTGCCCGAGCTGGGCGTGGGCATGCATTTTGTGCTGACGCTTGGGTTGCCCCTTTCACCGATGCCGGGTCTGACGCGCGAGGGAAAACTGGGGAAATGGATTTGGGAAATGGCGGAGCAGGACGCTCTGCCGCTCGATGAGATTGCCCGCGAGCTGGAGTGCCAGTTTAACCGCTTTGTGGATGTGTTTGGCCGCGAACCTACCCATATTGACAGCCATCATCATGTGCATATGATCCCGGCGATTTTCCCGCTTGTGGCAGAGTTTGCGCAACGTAAAGGCGTGGCGATGCGCGTGGATCGTGAGGTGCGCGGGTTGCCGGACGTCGCGGTGACGTCAACGGAGGGGTTCAGCAGCGCATTTTATGGCGACGAGATCGATGAAGCGCTGTTCCTGAAGGTGCTGGATGACTCCGCCGCAAAAGGGGAGCGCTCGCTTGAGGTAATGGCGCACCCGGCGTTTGTCGATGAGATAGTACGTAAGAGCGCCTACTGCTGGCCGCGTCTGGCAGAACTGGATGTGCTGACATCGGCGTCGTTAAAGTATGCGATTGCCGAGCGTGGGTATCGTCTGGGGACGTTCAGGGATCTTTGAGGCAAAGCCCGGTGGCGAGGTAAAAGCAAAACGGTAACCTTTTGGTTACCGTTTTTATTGTTTTCTCCCTCTCCCAGGGGAGAGGGCCGGGGTGAGGGCTTCAGGTTTTTTACGCCGGTATCTGGTCAATCTTACTGCTGCGCGACCACACGCGGTGCGCGGCGAGCAGGTCAAACAACCGGGTCATAAACGCATCATCGACGTTATCACCTTCGACAATGCCTTCTTCCCCTTGATCCGGTACCTTCAGCAGAGTTTTAAACTTCCGCGCATCGCCTGCCAGAGCGATTGGCTTCAGGTGCTTATAGGCTTCCAGCAGATAATAGGCGGCATCACCGTTACCGAGCAGGCTCTCAACGTCGCCGCACGGCATAATCACCGCATCAACCGTCAGCGACGGTGCTCCGGCGAAGGTCGCGGCAATCGGCAGGACGGAGCCATCATCGGCCGTCACTTCACCCATGCGAGAGTAAAGCAGTTTGGCATGTACGCCCTGGGTTTTGAGCGCCCGCATGATCCCCAGTACGTCGCTGGCGCGCGGTTTATCGTTCAGCAGAATAGCCACTACGCGGCCTTTAATTGACCCGCCAGGTACCGCGTACAGGCTCAGGGACGGATCCTTCTTCAGCCCGTTCACGTCTTTTGGCGGTGCGGCATGGCATTGCTCATCGGTGAGCGTGATGCCGAGATTATTCGCCACGCCCTGAGCAAGCTGGATATCAATATGCGCCAGATGGTCGACCACGCGCTCGCGAATGTAGGTACGCACCACTTTGCTCAGCTCAAAGCTGAAACCGCCGATAATGTGCTGCTGTTCAATCGGGGTCTGGCTGTTCCAGAACAGGCGAGGCTGAGCGTAATATTCGCCGAATGACGGGCTGCGCTCGCGAATTTTTGTTCCGTCCACGCGCTCCTGATACGACTCGAATCCGCCACGTTTTGGCCCCGGCGGGGTTTCACGCGGCCAGTTATCGTTAATGGAGTTTGGCTCGTAGTTCGCCGGGTTGGTATCGATATCCTGGCGATGCATCCCGTCACGCTGGAAGTTATGGTACGGGCAGGTCGGACGGTTGATAGGAATTTCGTGGAAGTTCGGTCCGCCGAGACGGCTGATCTGCGTATCGGTATAAGAGAACAGACGGCCCTGGAGCAGCGGATCGTTGGTGAAATCCAGCCCCGGCACAATATGGCCCGGGTGGAACGCAGCCTGCTCATTCTCCGCGAAGAAGTTATCCGGGTTGCGATTAAGCACCATTTTGCCCACCAGCTGAACCGGCACCAGCTCTTCGGGAATAAGCTTGGTCGGGTCGAGCAGGTCGAAGTCGAATTTGAACTCGTCCTCTTCCGGGATCAGCTGTAACCCCAGCTCGTATTCCGGGAAATCACCGGCTTCAATGGATTCCCACAGTTCGCGACGGTGGAAGTCCGGATCGCGCCCGGTCAGCTTCTGTGCTTCATCCCACACCAGGGACGCTTTCCCCGCGACCGGTTTCCAGTGGAAACGCACAAACGTCGCTTTACCTTCAGCGTTAATCAGACGGAAGGTATGAATACCAAAGCCTTCCATGGTGCGATAGCTGCGTGGGATCCCCCGGTCAGACATCGCCCACATCACGTTGTGAAGTGTTTCCGGTTGCAGGGAGACGTAGTCCCAGAAGGTGTCATGCGCACTTTGTCCCTGCGGTATGGCCCAGTGTGGCTCTGGTTTTACCGCATGGACAAAGTCAGGGAATTTATGCGCATCCTGAATGAAGAAAACCGGGGTGTTATTCCCGACGAGGTCGAAAATGCCCTCTTCGGTATAGAATTTGGTGGCGAAGCCGCGGATATCACGCACCGTGTCGGCCGAACCCGCGCCGCCCTGTACGGTAGAGAAGCGCACAAATACCGGTGTAATTTTGTTCGGATCGGAAAGGAAATCCGCCTTCGTGATCTCCTTCAGGCTCTTGTACGGCTGGAAATAGCCGTGCGCCGCAGAGCCGCGAGCGTGAACGATACGTTCAGGAATACGCTCATGGTCGAAATGGGTGATTTTTTCCCGCAGGATGAAATCTTCCAGCAGCGTCGGGCCGCGCGTTCCGGCGCGCAAGGAGTTCTGATCATCGGCGATGCGCACGCCCTGATTGGTGGTCAGCGCATAGCCTTCACCCCCTTTGCGGTGCGGGTCGAGAGATTTTAACTTTTCGTTGTCCGCATCGGGTGACTTCATGCTTCCCGGTGCAGTAGGTTGCTCGCCCGGCGCGGAGAGGCCCGGCGACGGTTTATGAGAGCCATCCGCAGGGGCGAGTGAGTCCATTCCCGGTTGAGATTCTTCGGTGCCATGAATAGGGGATTGATGGGGTTTATCATTGTTCGACATTGCACGATTCTCCTTTGTTCGTTCCTGAAAACCCTATTAAGGATAGAACAATGTGATGAATTAGCAGGCGAACTAAGCGTTTTCAGAGGAAGTGATTAGCGAAAGGAGCCATCTGCCACATGTCAGGCGCGACGGGTGGGGGGAGAATCGGCTATGATAGAAATTTCCTGCTTTAAGAATTTGCATTAGTGAACCCGTCGCTTATGAAACCTCTTCGTCAACAAAACCGCCAGGTTATTAGCTATGTGCCCCGCGTTGAACCCGCGCCGCCTGACCATGCCCTGAAAGTGGATGGTTTTCGCGATGTCTGGATGTTACGGGGTAAATACGTTGCCTTCGTGCTGATTGGCGAGCACTTCCGTCGCTCCCCTGCGTTTACGGTGCCAGAATCGGCGCAGCGATGGGCTATGCAGACCCGCCAGGATGAAGAGGTTGAAGAATAACAGCCATAAAAAAACCGCCCTCAGGCGGTTTTTTTATTTCGGCCGTGATTAACGATGGGCCAGTTCCGCATCTTCTTCACTGTCGAGAATTGTTTTGTCGGTCTGCTTCAGCCACTGGCTGGTCAGGGTACCGGCGGTCATTGAGCCACTCACGTTCAGGGCGGTACGACCCATGTCGATCAGCGGTTCAACAGAGATCAGCAGGGCAACCAGCGTCACCGGCAGTCCAAGCGCAGGCAGAACGATCAGCGCAGCGAAGGTCGCGCCGCCGCCCACGCCCGCAACACCGGCGGAGCTAATGGTCACGATACCGACCAGCGTCGCAATCCAGACCGGATCCAGCGGATTAATCCCCACTGTTGGGGCAACCATTACGGCCAGCATCGCCGGGTAGAGACCCGCACAGCCGTTCTGCCCGATGGTGGCGCCAAAGGAGGCCGAGAAGCTGGCGATAGACTCCGGTACGCCCAGACGACGGGTCTGTGCTTCGACGTTCAGCGGGATAGATGCCGCGCTGGAACGGCTGGTAAAGGCGAAGGTCAGCACCGGCCAGACTTTACGGAAGTATTTCAGCGGGCCAACGCCGTTCACCGCCAGCAGAATGCCGTGCACAACAAACATGATGCCCAGACCGAGGTACGAGGCAATCACAAAGCTGCCAAGCTTAATGATGTCTTGCAGGTTAGAACCTGCAACGACTTTGGTCATCAGCGCCAGGACACCGTACGGCGTCAGCTGCATGACCAGACGCACCAGCTTCATCACCCAGCTTTGCAGGGTATCGATGGCCGTCAGAACGCGCTCGCCTTTCGGCGCATCGTCCTTCAGCAGCTTCAGCGCAGCCACGCCCAGGAATGCCGCGAAGATCACCACGCTGATAATGGAGGTTGGGCTTGCGCCGGTCAGGTCAGCAAACGGGTTCTTCGGAATGAAGGAGAGCACCATCTGCGGAACGGTCAGATCGGCCACTTTACCCACGTAGTTGGTCTCAATCGCCGTCAGACGCGCGGTTTCAGCGCTACCCTGCACCAGACCTTCAGCAGTCAGGCCAAACAGATTGGTTACCAGCACACCCACCAGCGCTGCAATCAGCGTGGTGAAGAGCAGGGTACCAATGGTCAGGAAGCTGATTTTACCCAGTTGAGAGGCATTGTGCAGGCGGGCTACGGCGCTCAGAATAGAGGCGAATACCAGCGGCATAACGATCATTTGCAGCAGCTGTACATAGCCGTTACCGACAATGTTGAACCACTGAATGGAGTCTTTCAGTACCGGGCTGTCGGAGCCGTAAATAGCGTGTAAGGCCAGGCCAAACACCACGCCCATGACCAGACCGACCAGTACCTTTTTCGCCAGGCTCCACTGTTTGTGGCGAGCCTGGGCGAGAAGCAATAGCAATACGACGAACACAACAATGTTCGCGATGAGTGGAAAATTCATCCCCGTTCTCCTGATTTATTATACGGTCGGTTTTTACCGAACCTGTTGGCGCAAGGTTATCAGAAGTGTGATGTCACGCTTATATCCATATGGAATGGTTTATGACAAAAGTGATTATATTGTCGGTTTAATGTTCAATCTGGTGATTAATAAAACGATTGAACTGAAATTGCAGCGAGTTGATCATCTGCGATGACCAGCGCACTGCACCATTTTCGGGCAATGTCTGCGGCATCCAGACGGCATACGCAAACAGCGCCATGCACAGAACGCGCTCCAGCTGGTTGCCTTTTTGCGGCACGAGGATTGGCAGGCGGAAACGCCAGCGGCAGGGCCAGAGCAGCGGTACGCCCGCTGGCGTCAGCATATCGGCGAGGATATGGCTTAAGTAGCCAAGCACCATGCCCTGAATGGCATCCGCCGGGACGATCCAGCTCTCCGGAACCTTTAAATAGAAGAGTGTAAGCAGGCCAAATACGGCCAGCAGGCTGTGGGTAAACCCGCGATGACCAAAGGCTCTGGCGATGGGCTTTGAAATCCACTTTAGCCGCTGGCCAAGGAATGACTTTGGATGATCTATGTCCGGCAGCAGGCAGGTAAGTACGGCGGAAGGGACAATATGCCACCAGTCCCCCTGTGCCAGCACAGGGGTCAGTTCAGCGTTTTTGGCAAACACTGCACAGGCAAGTGAAAAAAGCAGGTGGCCTTCCGCCGTCATGATAAAACCCGGTAAACTGTCGATTCATACAGTATAGGGTTTTTATACAGTGTGTGAAAGAGGTGACGGTGTAACTCTTTGTCACAAACGCGCGGTTAGCGCGCCAGCCAGCCACCGTCTACGGCGAGAGTATGACCGTTAACGTAATCAGATGCTCTTGAAGCCAGAAACACCACCGGACCCTGTAAATCCTCCGGGAGACCCCAGCGGCCCGCCGGAATCCGGTCGAGGATCGCCTGGCTGCGCTGCTCATCATCCCGAAGTTGCCGGGTGTTATTGGTCGCCATATAACCTGGCGCGATAGCGTTCACGTTAATACCTAGCGGCGCCCATTCGTTCGCCAGCAGGCGGGTGAGGCCCAGCACGCCGCTTTTGGATGCCGTATAGGAGGGCACCCGGATGCCGCCCTGGAAGGAGAGCATGGAAGCAATGTTAATGATCTTGCCGCCCTGACCCTGCGCGATAAACTGTTTCGCCACTGCCTGAGAGAGGAAAAAGACTGATTTCAGATTGAGATCGATGACCTCGTCCCAGTCCTTCTCACTAAATTCCAGCGCATCGGCACGGCGGATGGTGCCGGCATTGTTAACCAGAATATCGATGCGGCCCATCTCAGCGACTGCGGTATCCACCACGCTCTGAATACTCTCCTGCTTGCCAAGATCGGCGCGAATCGCGATAAAGCGTCGTCCCAGCGCCGTAACGCGCGCTGCCGTTTCGTCAGGAACCTTGCGGTTAACCCCCACGATATCGCATCCTGCTTCGGCGAGGGCAATGGCCATGCCTTGCCCCAGACCGGTATCGCACCCGGTCACCATCGCCACTTTTCCTGCCAGAGTAAAAGCATCCAGTATCATACGCGCCTCAGAAGTCAGGTTATTGTCATTCTGCACGTAAGAATAGGAGTCTGGAATGAGAAAAGCAAATAAAGTAAAACGTTGTTTTGATTTTGCGGGGCAGGCAGCCGAAGCTGCCTGAAAGAGCGTTACTCCCCACGCAGATGGCGGGCAGTCAATTCTTCAAGAGACGTCAGCCTGACATCCGCCAGGGCAAAACGGGGATCGTGTCGGCCTTCTTCAGCCGGCACAACGATGGAGCGCATACGTGCGGCTTTGGACGCCACCATGCCGTTAACCGAATCTTCCAGCGCCACACAGGTAAGCGGATCCAGCCCCAGTTTCGCGGCGCAGTCCATATACACCTGCGGATGTGGCTTGCTGTACGGAAGCTTTTCGGCCGAGGCCAGCGCGTCGAAGCTGTCGCGCAGCCCGAACATCGTCAGCACTTTTTCCAGCATATGCAGCGGTGAGGCGGAGGCCAGCCCCACTTTCAGCCCTTGCGCCTTGCACAGGGCGATAGCGTCGCGTACGCCCGGTAACAGAGGCTTATACTCTTCTACGAGGGAGATGGCGCGGTTGATAATGCGCGCCGTAACTTCGTCGCGATCCGGGCCAACCCATGGCTGGTGGGCATACCAAAGGTCAACCACCATATCGATGCGCAGCCCCAGGGTATCGGGAAGCTCGTTACGACGACTGATATCGACGCCGAGGCTGGCCATCACGTCCAGTTCAGCCCGATCCCACAGGGGTTCGGAATCAATCAGCAATCCATCCATGTCAAAAATAGCGGCAAGTATCTGGCGCGGTGTCGACATTACAACATCTCCTTATCTTGGGGTAAGACGAACGGTGCTAAGCACAAGCAATTTAGCATATTGCATGCAAAGAGCGGGCGAAATTGACCGACAGCAGGTAGACTTAGGCACAAATAACGCGTCTTTATGAAGAGGAACTAATGACGTATCAACAAGCTGGACGCATCGCGGTCTTAAAACGTGTTGCTGGTTGGGTTATTTTTATTCCCGCCCTGATTTCAACGCTGATCTCCGTACTCAAATTTATGTACGATCACAGCGAAAAACAGCCGGGCATCAATGCCGTTATGCTTGATTTTGCCCACGTCATGATTGAGATGATGCGGTTTAACACCCCGTTCCTGAACGTCTTCTGGTTCAACTCGCCCACGCCGGATTTTCACCACCAGCTGAATGTCGGTTTCTGGATAATCTATGCGTTGATATTTATCGCGATGGCGTTGCAGGCCTCCGGCGCGCGCATGAGTCGCCAGACCCGCTTTTTACGCGAAGGGGTGGAAGATCAGCTGATACTTGAGAAGGCGAAAGGCCCTGACGGGATGAGCCGCGAGCAGATCGAATCGCGCATTGTCGTTCCGCGTCATACCATTTTTGTGCAGTTTTTCCCGCTCTACATTCTGCCGGTCATCATCATTGTGGCCGGGTATTTCTTCTTTACGCTGCTTGGCTTCCTGTAAATCCTAAGGGAAGGGGCGTGATGCCGCCCCTTCCCGCTATGCCGCCAGAATACGGTCCAGCGCCCGCTGGGCATTTACCAGATGACTCCCGCCAAACAAAATAGCCCGGTTTAGCAAGGTGTACAGCTGATAAACCGGC
Source organism: Enterobacter cloacae complex sp. 677-3DZ2D5B (assembly GCF_004136695.1). Lineage (NCBI taxonomy): Bacteria > Pseudomonadati > Pseudomonadota > Gammaproteobacteria > Enterobacterales > Enterobacteriaceae > Enterobacter > Enterobacter cloacae complex sp. 677-3DZ2D5B. The sequence goes on from NZ_QFLS01000001.1 coordinate 670,342, forward strand.
TGACGATCAAGGAAACCCGCAGGTAACGGCGAGACAGACTGATAGCCATCATAAATTTGCGGCGGCTGTTCAGGGTGCAACGGCAGCATCGCGAGGTCACACTCTCTGTCGCCCCAGTAGCAGGCCGGGTCATATATATAGGGACCATCAGGCCCAAGCGCGCAGTTGTTTGACCATAAATCACCGTGCAGAAGGGAAGCCTGAGGCTGATGCGAAGCCAGACGCTGCTGAATATGTTCAACAATCGCGTCGATGTTGCCGAACGCTAATCCCTTTTCAGCGGCCAGCTCCAGCTGCCAGCCGATGCGCTGTTCGGCGAAAAAAGTCGACCAGCGGCGCTGCCATGCGTTTGGCTGTGGGGTGGTGGAGAGGTCGTTATCGAAATCGAGCCCAAACTGAGGTTGATCGCTCCACTGGTGCAAACGGGCGATCTGTTGCCCGAGAATAAAGGCGTTGTGCGCATCCAGAGGACGCGCGGGAAGATAGTTCATCACCAGAAAGCTATAGTCACGATCGCTGCCGACGGCTAAAACCTGCGGAACGGTGACTGTTTTACTGCGCGATAACAGCTCAAGCTGATCGGCTTCGGCAGTAAAAATGGGGAGCAATTCGCGCTCATCACATTTAACGAAAAGATCGCGCCCGGCGTAACGTAAATGCCATGCGGCATGGATCTCTCCGCCTGGCAGTTCGTTACGCAGTTCAATTTCACCTTCACCCAGCTGCTCACTTAAAAGATGACTGATAGCCTGCCACATGATGTCTCTCCCATGTTGTCTGCCAGATCATAAAGTTAGCGCAAAACGGCTATAAAAAAACAGGAACTAACGCACAACTGAGCGGTTTAATTTTATACAGGGCACTTATTGTTCTTTTTTATGCCAGTTTTCCCAGCTATCCACATCAATTTCCGTGGCTTTGTCAGTCACGCTTTCCACCAGGCTACTGGCCAGCGCCTTCACCTCTTCCTGACTCAGCGGGCTTATCAGGCCAAATGCCAGTGAGCCGAGATCGTGAATATTGCCCTCATCGTCCGTCAGCGTGAGCAGAAAATTGGCGCGCGTGAACGCGTTGTTGAGTTCATTCAGTTCGGTCAGCGACGCCTCATGAATATTCACGGTTACGACGTAGCGGGTGATATCACCACTGCTCATAATTCACCTCGTTGTTATCCTGAAAGTTTTCTTAGCATAGTCGATATGCCCTGTTTAGCGACTTCCCCCTCCATGGGAAGGGGAAGCAGGTTCAGCTTCTCTCGAGGTAATCGACAATTTTCTGGGTATCCGCAAGCGAACACAGACGCGTTCCCTGATTGATGGTGGCTGCACTCCCTGCCGCGACGCCATAGCGTGCCATCTCCAGAAGCGAAGCGCCCTGCGCCAGCTTCAGCACCATCGCGCCAACCATACTGTCACCGGCACCCACGGTGCTCTGGCTTTTCATCGGCGGTGGCACAACCTGCACAAAGCCCGTCTTATCGACGGCCAGCGCCCCCTGAGGACCGAGAGAAACAACAACGCGATGTGCTTTGCCCGTACGTACCAGCTCTTCTGCGGCAGTACGAACGTCATCAGGCTGGCTGAGTTCTCGATTAACCAGGGCACTGAGCTCTTTCTGGTTAGGTTTAACGAGTTCAAGTTGTCCGGGTTCTAACGCCGCCTTCAGGGCTTCGCCCGAGCTATCGACAATGCAGCGGATGCCGCGCTGGAGCGCCGCCTGAACCAGCGCCGTCAGTTTCTCTGTTTTGACGCCCGGCGGCAGGCTACCGCTGATCACCAGTAATGAGCCGCTTTCAATGGTCAGCACTTTCTCTTCCAGTTGACGAAACTCATCATCGGTCAATTTCGCCCCCGGCATCACAAAGCGATATTGCTCGCCGCTGGATTCAACATGGACATGCAGGTTCTGCCGGGTCCAGTCTTTAGCGTCGACGGTGTCTACGGCCACCTGTTCATCTGCCAGCAACGCCACCAGATGTTCTCCCGTGGCGCCGCCAGCGGGGAAGATGGCGGTGGCTTTTCCGCCGAGATGGGTAATAGCGCGCGCCACGTTGATGCCGCCGCCGCCCGGCTCAAACACCGGCGCGCTACAGCGCAGCTTACCTTCCGGGTAGATTTGCGGCGTCATGGTCGCGGAGTCGAGGGAAGGGGAGAGTGTCAGCGTATAAATCGAAGCCATCATGACCTCCTTTTATCATGGGTTCTTTTAAGCCTGGCACCGTTTGGCAGGAAGGCAACGTAAATAACAGTATGATTTTAAATATGAATGCTGACAAATAAGCTGCGCCGGGCATATAAAATAAAACGCGTTTTGGGATCGTTCTTATTCAAAAAATGAAAGAAGAAAATATTGCTATGTTATTTGCGGCTTTTTATAATTTGTTACCTTTCTATGGTCGCCTTGTCATTGATCCGCAAGAAAGTTTCCGAGACCGTGACGGTCTCTTTTTATGTTGTACGGACTCCTTAAATAAAATGAAGCTTTTGAAGACAGTACCCGCAGCACTGATGCTGGCGGGTGGCGTATTTGCGTCACTGAATGCAACCGCCGATGATACCGTTTTTACTGTCATGGACGATCCCTCCACTGCCAAAAAACCCTTTGAAGGTAACGTGAATGCCGGGTATCTGGCGCAATCCGGTAATACGAAAAGCTCCTCCCTGACCGCAGACAGCACCCTGACCTGGTACGGCAACACCACGGCCTGGTCGCTGTGGGGAAATGCCAGCAACACCTCTGCTAACGATCAACGCTCATCGGAGAAATACGCGGTAGGCGGACGTAGCCGATACAACATGACCGATTATGACTACCTGTTCGGGCAGGCGAGTTGGCTGACTGACCGCTACAACGGCTATCGCCAGCGTGATGTCGTAACTGCGGGTTATGGTCGTCAGTTCCTCAATGGGCCGGTGCACAGCCTGCGTTTTGAATTCGGTCCGGGTGTCCGTTACGACGAGTACACCAACGGCGAAGATGAAACCCAGCCGCTGGGTTATGCATCGGGCACCTATGCATGGCAGATGACCGACAACGCAAAATTCACCCAGGGTGTGTCGGTGTTTGGTGCTGAAGATACAACGCTGAACTCAGAAAGTGCGTTGAACGTGGCGATCAATGAACACTTTGGACTCAAGGTGGCGTACAACGTAACCTGGAACTCATCCCCACCTGATTCTGCACCGGAACATACCGATCGCCGAACCACGATTTCATTAGGTTATAAAATGTAATATCGTCGGGCCGAGAATAATCCCGGCCCGTTTTTTATTTTCTGAAACTGTGCTTATTTATATTAAACGGCGTTTTAAAATAATGTGTCTGGTTTCATCTTCATAATTTCTCCATAATTAGCTGGCCAGGGCTTATTCAGTTTATTTGACACGAATTGATAAATAATTTGACTAGGCAAGAATGTGATCCAGATCTACACTTACGGCACAGGCGAAAAACTTGCCTCAGGCATATCGCATTAAATAAGTATGAGAATAAAATTATGAAAAAAATCAAAACCGCTACAGCAGCGATGGTGCTTTCCGCACTTTCATTTGGCGTATTTGCTGCTGATAATACGCAACCTGCCAATGACGTTAACAGCCCAATCGGGATCGCTAAAGCCTCTGATGTAGAAGCAGGCTCCAACATTGCCCCTGGCTCTCAGTCTACCGGCCAGTCAATGAATAATGCATTTGATGTACATAAGCTGGTGGCGGGTGAGTGGTCCTGATATTTCAACTGCCACGTGTGACGGAATATATACGCTGCCACAGCCTGTCGAAAACCGGCTTATGACGTACCGGTTTTGGACCATAAATTATCGTAAAGATAGTTAAGATTTATTCAGTAAATTCACGGCAGGTTTTCGCTGACAAAATATCAGCCCCAGATCATAGCGGCCCAGCGCAGCAGCAACATCGCGCCGCAAATAGCAATTAACACCACGACCATTTTCCAGTGCTTCACGGCAAATCTTTTTGTTGGCATAACCTAATCCTTGTCAGTTGATACCCTTAGTCTACCAAAGTCTGCGCCAGAAAGCGCTCAACAAGGGAGAACAGGTTATGCCGGAACACCGGTTCGGCTTAAAACCAATGGAATCTGTCAGCCAGAATCAATACCAGGCCAGCAGCGGAAAGTAGATTTAATATCACAACGGTTCTACTCGATACGTTCATGTGATACCCCTTCGATGTTTAAGGACCAGATCAAGAATAGCTCAGCACTTTCGGATTGCGAGCACCCGTCAACAAAAGTTCATTAATGCAGACAACAGTATGTGCGGTTCAAAACGGTCGCTGGAAGGTGCATTCGCCCTGTCAATAGTGTTACCATTACGTCGCCTGTCGTAAACCCGCATTATTCTGAAATCGGCCGGTGAATGATGACGAACCAATTTGACGATTGTTGGTCAGATGGTTTCGTAATCTACTGTTTAATCACGATTATTTTCTTTGTATATGCTCTTATGTGTGGGGCATCACTGCAAATAAGGATATAAAATGCCTGTAATTACTCTTCCTGATGGCAGCCAACGCCATTTCGACCACGCTGTTAGCCCAATGGATGTTGCCCTGGATATCGGTCCTGGACTTGCAAAAGCAACCATTGCAGGCCGCGTAAACGGCGAGCTGGTAGACGCGTCCGATCTGATTGAAAGCGATGCAACGCTTGCGATCATCACCGCGAAAGACGAAGAAGGTCTGGAGATCATTCGTCACTCCTGCGCGCACCTGTTAGGCCATGCTATCAAGCAGCTGTGGCCAAACACCAAAATGGCGATCGGCCCGGTTATCGACAACGGTTTCTACTACGACGTTGACCTTGACCACACCCTGACCCAGGAAGATATCGACGCGCTCGAAAAACGTATGCACGAGCTCGCCGAAACCAACTATGACGTCATTAAGAAGAAAGTCAGCTGGCACGAAGCGCGTGAAACCTTCGTGAAGCGCGGCGAGAGCTACAAAGTCTCGATTCTTGATGAAAACATCGCTCATGATGACAAGCCAGGCTTGTACCATCACCAGGAATACGTCGACATGTGCCGTGGTCCGCACGTGCCGAATATGCGCTTCTGTCATCACTTCAAACTGATGAAAATCGCAGGCGCTTACTGGCGTGGCGATAGCAACAACAAGATGTTGCAGCGTATCTATGGTACCGCGTGGGCCGATAAGAAAGCCCTGAACGCATACCTGCAACGCCTGGAAGAGGCGGCTAAGCGTGACCACCGTAAAATCGGTAAGCAGCTTGACCTGTATCATATGCAGGAAGAAGCGCCGGGGATGGTGTTCTGGCATAACGACGGCTGGACTATCTTCCGTGAACTGGAAACGTTCGTGCGCTCCAAGCTGAAAGAGTACCAGTATCAGGAAGTGAAGGGCCCGTTCATGATGGACCGTGTGCTGTGGGAAAAAACCGGCCACTGGGACAACTACAAAGATGCGATGTTCACCACTTCGTCTGAGAACCGTGAATACTGCATCAAGCCAATGAACTGCCCGGGCCACGTTCAGATCTTCAACCAGGGTCTGAAATCCTACCGCGATCTGCCGCTGCGTATGGCGGAGTTCGGTAGCTGCCACCGTAACGAGCCATCAGGTGCGCTGCACGGTCTGATGCGTGTTCGTGGCTTTACTCAGGATGATGCGCATATCTTCTGTACTGAAGATCAGGTCCGTGAAGAAGTTAACGCCTGTATTCGTATGGTCTACGATATGTACAGCACCTTTGGCTTCGAGAAGATCGTGGTCAAACTCTCAACGCGTCCGGAAAAACGTATCGGCAGCGATGAGACATGGGATCGCGCAGAGGCGGATCTCGCCGTAGCGCTGGAAGAGAACGGTATTCCGTTCGAATACCAGCTGGGCGAGGGCGCATTCTACGGTCCGAAAATTGAATTTACCCTGTATGACTGCCTCGATCGCGCATGGCAGTGCGGAACGGTACAGCTGGACTTCTCCCTGCCGCAGCGTTTAAGCGCCTCTTATGTTGGCGAAGACAACGAGCGTCAGGTGCCGGTTATGATTCACCGTGCGATTCTCGGTTCACTGGAGCGCTTCATCGGCATCCTGACCGAAGAGTTCGCAGGCTTCTTCCCAACCTGGCTTGCGCCAGTGCAGGTCGTGGTGATGAACATTACCGATTCTCAGGCGGATTACGTTAAAGAATTGACGCAGAAACTACAAAATGCGGGCATTCGCGTAAAAGCAGACTTGAGAAATGAGAAGATTGGCTTTAAAATCCGCGAGCACACTTTACGTCGTGTCCCGTATATGTTGGTCTGTGGTGATAAAGAGGTGGAAGCAGGCAAAGTTGCCGTTCGCACCCGCCGTGGTAAAGACCTGGGGAGCCTGGACGTAAGTGAAGTGATTGAGAAGCTGCAACAAGAGATTCGCAGCCGCAGTCTTCAACAACTGGAGGAATAAGGTATTAAAGGCGGAAAACGAGTTCAAACGGCACGTCCGAATCGTATCAATGGCGAGATTCGCGCCCAGGAAGTTCGCTTAACAGGTCTGGAAGGCGAGCAGCTGGGGATTGTGAGTCTGAGAGAAGCGATCGAAAAGGCTGAAGAAGCTGGAGTAGATTTAGTTGAAATCAGCCCTAACGCCGAACCGCCAGTTTGTCGTATCATGGACTACGGCAAGTTCCTTTATGAAAAGAGTAAGTCTTCTAAGGAACAGAAGAAGAAGCAAAAAGTTATCCAGGTTAAGGAAATCAAATTCCGTCCTGGTACCGACGATGGCGATTATCAGGTAAAACTCCGCAGCCTGATTCGCTTTCTGGAAGATGGCGATAAGGCCAAGATCACGCTGCGTTTCCGCGGTCGTGAGATGGCCCACCAACAGATTGGTATGGAAGTGCTTAACCGCGTCCGTGACGATCTGAGTGAACTGGCAGTAGTCGAATCCTTCCCTACGAAGATCGAAGGCCGCCAGATGATCATGGTGCTCGCTCCTAAGAAGAAACAGTAAGGCCTTCAAGCAGCAAAATCTGTGGAGCCTTCGGGTTTCATAGGTTTTGTTCGCCTATGTTTCGTTTATTTAACAATGCGAAGTGGAAGTTATTAAAATGCCAAAAATTAAGACCGTACGCGGTGCTGCTAAGCGCTTCAAAAAAACCGGTAAAGGTGGTTTTAAGCACAAGCACGCTAACCTGCGTCACATTCTGACTAAGAAAGCTACCAAGCGTAAACGTCACCTGCGTCCAAAAGCCATGGTTTCTAAAGGCGATCTGGGCCTGGTCATCGCGTGCCTGCCGTACGCATAAGTCGTTAACGTTTAACTTTTTTAACTTAGAATAGATACAGGAGAGCACACATGGCTCGCGTAAAACGTGGTGTAATTGCACGTGCACGTCACAAGAAAATTTTGAAACAAGCTAAAGGCTACTACGGTGCGCGTTCACGCGTATACCGCGTTGCCTTCCAGGCTGTTATCAAAGCAGGTCAGTACGCTTACCGTGACCGTCGTCAGCGTAAGCGTCAGTTCCGTCAACTGTGGATTGCGCGTATCAACGCAGCAGCACGTCAGAACGGTATTTCTTACAGCAAATTCATCAACGGCCTGAAAAAAGCCTCTGTTGAAATCGACCGTAAGATCCTGGCTGACATCGCAGTATTTGACAAAGTAGCGTTCACCGCTCTGGTCGAAAAAGCGAAAGCAGCACTGGCATAAGCCAGTTGAGAGAGGGGGCTTTGCCTCCTCTTTTCATTTAACACCATCAGAAGATTGACATTTATCCGTGCAGGCTTTTCAATAAGGTCTTAACGGTTTTTACCCTACAAGGTAACGCAAGCATGAATGCTGCTATTTTCCGCTTCTTCTTTTACTTTAGCACCTGACTTCAGGAGGCTAGCGCGTGAAAGATGAAACGAAAAACAGCGCCAGATAAGCCTCCCGATGGAGGCTTTTTTTGTGCCTGAAGTTAAGAGAATACGTCCAACAATTCGGTGTCTGCACCGACATAATGAGGAAAACCATGTCACATCTCGCAGAGCTGGTTGCCAGTGCAACGGCCGCCATTAACCAGGCCTCAGATGTTGCCGCGTTAGACAATGTCCGCGTCGAATATCTGGGCAAGAAAGGGCATTTGACCCTTCAGATGACTACCCTGCGTGAACTGCCAGCAGAGGAGCGCCCGGCAGCCGGTGCAGTGATTAACGAAGCCAAAGAGCAGGTACAGCAGGCGCTGAACGCGCGTAAAGCCGAGCTGGAAAGCGCAGTACTGAATGCGCGTCTGGCGGCAGAAACGATTGACGTTTCTCTGCCGGGTCGTCGTATCGAAAACGGCGGTCTGCATCCGGTTACCCGTACTATCGATCGTATTGAAAGTTTCTTCGGTGAGCTCGGCTTTACCGTGGCGACTGGCCCGGAAATTGAAGATGATTACCATAACTTCGATGCCCTCAACATTCCTGGCCATCATCCGGCACGTGCTGACCACGACACTTTCTGGTTTGACGCAACCCGTCTGCTGCGTACCCAGACTTCCGGCGTTCAGATCCGTACCATGAAGGATCAGGAACCGCCAATCCGTATTATCGCGCCTGGCCGCGTCTATCGTAACGACTACGATCAGACCCACACCCCAATGTTCCACCAGATGGAAGGTCTGATTGTTGATAAAAACATCAGCTTCACCAACCTGAAAGGCACGCTGCACGATTTCCTGAACAACTTCTTTGAGGAAGATTTGCAGGTTCGCTTCCGTCCGTCCTACTTCCCGTTCACCGAACCGTCTGCGGAAGTTGACGTGATGGGTAAAAACGGTAAATGGCTGGAAGTGCTGGGCTGCGGCATGGTGCATCCAAACGTGCTGCGCAACGTGGGTATCGATCCAGAAGTGTATTCCGGCTTTGCGTTCGGTATGGGCATGGAGCGTCTGACCATGCTGCGCTACGGCGTAACCGATTTACGTGCGTTCTTCGAAAACGATCTGCGTTTCCTCAAACAGTTTAAATAAGGGCAGGACAGAACAATGAAATTCAGTGAACTGTGGTTACGCGAATGGGTGAACACCACGCTGGACAGCGACGCGCTTTCCAACCAGATCACCATGGCGGGTCTGGAAGTTGACGGTGTAGAGCCGGTTTCTGGCGCCTTCACCGGCGTGGTCGTGGGCGAAGTGGTTGAATGCGGTCAGCACCCTAACGCTGACAAACTGCGCGTAACAAAAGTCAATGTGGGCGGTGATCGTCTGCTGGATATCGTCTGCGGTGCGCCAAACTGCCGTCAGGGCCTGAAAGTGGCCGTGGCGACCGTCGGTGCGGTACTGCCGGGCGATTTCAAAATCAAAGCGGCTAAGCTGCGCGGTGAGCCGTCTGAAGGTATGCTGTGCTCCTTCTCCGAACTGGGTATTTCCGACGATCACTCCGGCATTATTGAACTGCCGCAGGATGCGCCAGTCGGTACCGATATCCGCGAATACCTGAAGCTTGATGACAACACCATCGAAATCAGCGTAACGCCAAACCGTGCCGACTGCTTAGGCATCATCGGTGTGGCCCGCGACGTGGCCGTGCTAAACCAGACCGAACTGAACGTGCCGGAGATCGCGCCGGTTGAGGCAACCATCAGTGACGTGCTGCCGATTCAGGTAGACGCGCCTGAGGCCTGCCCACGCTACCTCGGTCGTGTGGTGAAAGGTATTAACGTTAAAGCGCCAACCCCGCTGTGGATGAAAGAGAAACTGCGTCGCTGCGGTATCCGTTCTATCGACGCCGTGGTTGACGTCACCAACTATGTTCTGCTGGAGCTGGGCCAGCCAATGCACGCCTTTGATAAAGATCGTATCGAAGGTGGGATCGTCGTGCGCATGGCGAAAGAGGGCGAAACCCTGGTTCTGCTGGACGGCAGCGAAGCGAAACTGAACGCCGACACCCTGGTGATTGCCGATCACAACAAAGCGCTGGCGATGGGCGGTATCTTCGGCGGCGAGCACTCTGGCGTTAACGACGAGACGCAAAACGTCCTGCTGGAATGCGCGTTCTTCAGCCCGCTCTCCATCACCGGCCGCGCACGCCGTCACGGTCTGCACACTGATGCTTCTCATCGCTACGAGCGTGGCGTGGATCCTGCGCTGCAATACAAAGCGATGGAGCGTGCAACTCGCCTGCTGATCGATATCTGCGGCGGTGAAGCGGGTCCGGTAATTGATGTGACCAACGAAGCGACACTGCCGAAGCGTGCGACCATTACCCTGCGCCGCAGCAAGCTGGATCGCCTGATTGGTCACCACGTTGCCGATGCGCAGGTGACCGACATTCTGACGCGTCTGGGCTGCGAAGTCACAGAAGGTCAGGACGAGTGGAAAGCCGTTGCGCCATCCTGGCGTTTCGACATGGAGATCGAAGAAGATCTGGTGGAAGAAGTGGCCCGCGTTTACGGCTACAACAACATCCCTGACGAGCCGGTGCAGGCGGGTCTGGTGATGGGCAGCCATCGCGAAGCCGATCTGTCTCTGAAGCGTGTGAAAACCATGCTGAACGACAAAGGCTACCAGGAAGTGATCACCTACAGCTTCGTTGATCCTAAGCTGCAACAGCTGATCCACCCGGGTCAGGAAGTGCTGATCCTGCCAAGCCCGATTTCCAGCGAGATGTCAGCGATGCGTCTGTCCCTGTGGACGGGACTGCTGGGCACTATCGTTTATAACCAGAACCGTCAGCAAAACCGTGTACGTATTTTCGAAAGCGGTTTGCGCTTTGTACCGGATACTCAGGCGAATTTAGGCATCCGTCAGGATCTCATGCTGGCCGGCGCCATCAGCGGTAACCGCTATGAAGAGCACTGGGACCTGGCAAAAGGGACGGTTGATTTCTACGATATGAAGGGCGATCTGGAAGCGATTCTCGATCTGACCGGTAAATTATCCGAAATTGAATTCCGCGCAGAAGCGATTCCAGCCCTGCATCCGGGTCAGAGTGCGGCGATCTATTTAGACGGCAAACGTGTTGGTTTCATTGGGGTTGTTCACCCGGAACTGGAACGTAAGCTGGATCTGAATGGCCGTACCATCGTATTCGAACTGGAGTGGAACCCGGTTGCAGACCGCGTCATTCCTCAGGCGCAGGACGTCTCACGCTTCCCGGCAAACCGCCGTGATATCGCGGTTGTGGTCGCTGAAAATGTGCCCGCAGCAGATATTTTGGCCGAATGTAAGAAAGTTGGCGTAAATCAGGTAGTTGGCGTAAACTTATTTGACGTGTACCGCGGCAAGGGCGTAGCAGAAGGTTTCAAGAGCCTCGCTATTAGCCTTATCCTTCAGGATACCAGCCGTACACTCGAAGAAGAGGAGATTGCCGCTACCGTCGCCAAATGTGTAGAGGCATTAAAAGAGCGATTCCAGGCATCATTGAGGGATTGAACCTATGGCGCTTACAAAAGCTGAAATGTCAGAATATCTGTTTGATAAGCTTGGGCTTAGCAAACGGGATGCCAAAGAGCTGGTAGAGCTGTTTTTCGAAGAGATCCGTCGTGCTCTGGAAAATGGTGAGCAGGTTAAACTCTCCGGCTTTGGCAATTTTGATTTGCGAGACAAAAACCAACGTCCGGGCCGTAACCCGAAGACGGGGGAAGATATTCCCATTACAGCCCGCCGCGTGGTGACCTTCAGACCCGGACAGAAGTTAAAAAGCCGTGTCGAAAACGCAACGCCCAAAGCAGAGTAATATGAACTAACTAAAAAGGCCGCTCACGCGGCCTTTTTTCTTTGCGCTATTTGCTAAACCCGCCGTAAAATCAATGATATCTCAACCGGATAACCTATCGTCTATGCTTGATCTTGCCCGTCTTCAGCACCGCTCCGATCTCCGCCGCCTGTGTCTGCTCGGGGTGCTGTTGATTGTCGCCACCAACGTCAGCCTGTGTGCGGGCGATCGGTGGCTGGGGCCGGAAAGCTGGTTTACGCCTGAAGGGCAGCTCTTTGTCTGGCAGATCCGCCTGCCGCGGACGCTGGCTGTCCTTTTGGTCGGCGCTGCGCTGGCGCTGTGCGGTACGATCATGCAGGCATTATTTGAAAACCCTCTGGCGGAACCCGGGCTTCTCGGGGTCTCGAATGGTGCAGGCGTCGGGCTTATCGCCGCCGTGATGCTGGGGGGAGGCGAGCTCTCCGCCTGGGGGATTAGCCTCAGCGCCATCCTTGGCGCGCTGTTGATAACCCTTATCCTTCTGCGCTTTGCTCGTCGCCATTTATCCACCAGCCGGCTGCTGCTTGCCGGGGTAGCGTTGGGGATCATCTGTAGTGCGCTGATGACCTGGGCCGTCTACTTCTCCACCTCCTTCGATCTGCGCCAGTTAATGTACTGGATGATGGGGGGATTTGGTGGCGTCGACTGGCGTCAGGGGTGGCTGATGGTGCTCCTGATCCCGGTTATCCTGTGGATGGTTTTCCAGGCGCAGCCGCTGAATATTCTCGCGCTGGGCGAAACGTCTGCTCGCCAGCTCGGGATGCCGATTGGATTCTGGCGCAACGTGCTGGTTATCGCCATCGGCTGGATGGTGGGCGTAAGCGTGGCGCTGGCGGGGGCGATTGGCTTTATTGGGCTGGTGATCCCGCATATGCTGCGTCTGTGCGGCATGACGGACCACCGAACCCTGCTCCCGGCCTCGGCGGTTGCCGGGGCGGCAACGCTGCTGGTTGCCGATATCATCGCCCGACTCGCCCTGACGGCCGCTGAGTTGCCCATAGGCGTGGTGACCGCAACGCTGGGCGCGCCGGTCTTTATCTGGCTACTATTAAAAGCTGGACGTTAAAACACAACCTGTAAGTCAACCTGAGGGAATGCTATGCAGTCTGATATTCTGAATACCGAAGTGACGACCATTGACGGCGAGAAAACCACGCTGGAAGGCTACAAGGGCAAGGTGCTGCTCATCGTGAACGTGGCGTCGAAATGTGGCCTTACGCCGCAGTATGAACAGCTGGAAAACATTCATAAAGCCTGGGAAAAAGACGGCTTTACCGTACTCGGCTTCCCGTGCAACCAGTTCCTGGGCCAGGAGCCGGGCAGCGAAGAGGAAATTAAGACCTTTTGCAGCACAACCTATGGCGTGACGTTCCCGATGTTCAGCAAAATTGACGTGAACGGGGAAAATCGTCATCCGCTGTATGCCAAACTGGTGGCCGCGGCGCCGACCGCCGTTGCGCCTGAAGAGAGTGGTTTCTATGAGCGTATGGCGAGTAAAGGCCGCGCGCCGCTCTATCCGGACGATATTCTGTGGAACTTCGAAAAATTCCTGATTGGACGTGACGGTCAGGTCGTGCAGCGTTTTTCGCCTGACATGACGCCGGAAGATCCTATCGTGATGGAATCAATCAAGCTGGCGCTGGCGAAATAATGACGCTGCTGATGCAGCTCACGGACGTTGCCGGGAAGGGACGTCTTGAGCCTGTGACTGCCGCAGTCAACGCAGGTGAAATCCTTCACCTGGTTGGGCCAAACGGCGCCGGAAAAAGCACGCTGCTGGCTCGCATGGCGGGGCTGACCACCGGGGAAGGAGAGATAACCTTTCTCGGGCAATCGCTCGTCGACTGGCTACCCGCTACACTTGCCTCCCGTCGAAGCTACCTGGTTCAGCAGCAGGTTCCGCCCTTTGCGATGCCCGTCTGGCACTACCTGACGCTGCATCTGTCTGATAAAAATCAGGTGGGCTTGCTCAACGAGGTTGCTGCGGCGCTCGGGTTAGACGATAAGCTCACCCGGCAGGCAAATCAGCTTTCCGGCGGCGAGTGGCAGCGCGTGCGTCTGGCCGCCGTTATCCTTCAGATCCATCCGGCGGGAAATCCTCACGGGCGGATGCTGCTGCTGGACGAGCCGATGAGCGGGCTGGACGTTGCCCAACAGGCAGCGCTGGATACCCTGCTCAGCGCGCTATGTCGCAAGGGGATCGCCATTGTGATGAGCAGCCATGATTTAAACCATACGTTGCGCCACGCGCATCGGGTGTGGTTGCTGGCGCGTGGCAAACTGATTGCCAGCGGAACGCGCGACAACGTGCTGACGGCCGCCAATCTTGCGAGCGCTTACCACATGTCGTTCCGGAGGCTGGATATTGAAGGCCACAAGATGCTCATTTCCACGGCGCAGGAATAACCTTTCTTGCACAGTCGCATAGATGCACGCTAAATTACCGAAAGAACAAAAAAAGCAGAGGATTCGTCTGAAATGCGATTCTGGTTTCTCCTTGTTGCGGCGCTATTTCTTGCAGGATGCAGCAGCCATCGTGCACCTCCGCCCAACCCACGGCTTTCCGATTCCATTACGGTCATTGCCAGCCTGAACGATCAGCTCAGCAACTGGCGCGGCACCCCTTATCGCTACGGCGGCATGAGCCGGGGCGGGGTGGATTGCTCAGGATTCGTGCTGATGACCTTCCGCGATAAATTTGACCTCCAGCTTCCGCGAGAAACGCGTATGCAGGCGAAAATCGGCACTGAAATTGATAAAGACGAACTCCTGCCCGGCGATCTGGTCTTTTTTAAAACGGGCTCCGGTGAAAGCGGCCTTCATGTCGGCATTTATGACACCGATAATCAGTTCATTCATGCCTCGACCAGCCGTGGCGTGATGCGCTCCTCTCTGGATAATGTTTACTGGCGTAAAAACTTCTGGCAGGCCAGACGTATTTAACCGCTGCATAAAAATGCAGTGCGGAGGGCCTGGCGGTGAAAATAGACGTCAGGCTTTTCTTGCGGGTTGATTAAAGTTAAATTTTTTGCCCAATTATTTATGTCCGCATGTGCCTGTTTTATCTAAAACTGGCTATTATTCAATAACCAGGATAAAATTAATTAAGATTCAGGGAAAAATCTGAAAATTAATACGGAAAGAATGAAATTAACCTTATTAAAATCAAGACAGTGGAATTGTGCCTGCAATTGCTCCAGGATGTTCTCTCTCATCTTTAATGCAGGACAAGCGCGATGATTATTACGCTAGATAATGCTTACCAGTCTGAACTTTTACTCCTTCCGGCGCGTGATAGTGCAGGTTTGCTTAAAGGTTTAGAGATTTTGGTTAACTTTACTGGCGTGGGTGCGGACGTACGGATCCCGACTGAACTGGTTATCCCACATCTTTCTCAGGAAGATGAATTAGCGCTGTTTCAGGAGAAACTACAATTACTCGATACCTGTAAGCTATTTTTTATTCAGCATCAGTTAATTGCATGGATCAATATTACACCTGCAATTGTTGAGTTTTTATTAACTAATGAGAACGCTGTTTCAATCCTTGAACGATATCCGTTTCTTGAGTTTACTGTTAATGAGAACTATCCAGGTTTAAATAACGGGAAAGACGATCCCTGTCTGGCAAGAATGGCGATCCATTTCCCCCTAGTGCTGGCTAACTTCGGTGCAGGGGCTGCGTCCCTTAAGCCGGTTTATGATGGTCTGTTCAAACGGGTGGTTCTGGATAAAAACTTTATCCAGCAGCGTGTCTCGGCACTCTCGTTTGAGCCTTTTATGCGCGCTATTCTCTGGCAGATCGCGCCGCACTGTCAGTCGGTCATGGTCTCGGGAATTGACGATCACGGCATCTTACAACGCGTGCTGCCCTTCAATTTTGGTGCAATGCAGGGAAGCCTGTGGCCTGCCGTCCCGGCAGAGCGGGTCACGACTCTCGTACAGCAATAACCCCTTTCTTCGCCCGTGTTTACGTCCAGGGAAACCCTCTACACTTAAAGCAGGAGGACTTATGACCCTGTCTTTTACTGCTCACTGGCACGATGAATTACCCGGCTTTTACACCGCGCTTAAGCCAACGCCTTTACAAAACGCGCGTCTTATCTGGCATAACGATGCATTAGCGGATTCGCTTGGCATCCCTTCGACGCTTTTTCAGCCAGAAAAAGGCGCCGGCGTCTGGGGCGGCGAAACGCTGCTTCCGGGCATGAAGCCGCTGGCTCAGGTCTACAGCGGACATCAGTTTGGCGTCTGGGCGGGACAGCTCGGCGATGGCCGCGGTATCCTGCTGGGTGAACAAGTTCTGCCGAATGGCGAAACGCTCGACTGGCACCTGAAAGGGGCAGGGCTAACCCCATACTCACGCATGGGAGATGGCCGCGCGGTGCTGCGTTCAACTATACGTGAAGGTCTGGCTTCCGAGGCGATGCACGCTCTGGGGATCCCTACCTCACGTGCGCTGTCCATTGTCACCAGCGACACGCCGGTGGCCCGCGAAACGATGGAGCAGGGAGCGATGCTGGTCCGCGTGGCGGAAAGCCATCTGCGTTTCGGTCATTTTGAACACTTCTACTATCGCCGCGAGCCGGATAAAGTCCGCCAGCTTGCCGATTACGCTCTTCGTCGTCACTGGCCGCACCTGCAAAACGAGCCGGACCGCTATGTTCTCTGGTTCCGTGATATTGTTGCGCGCACCGCCGCAATGATTGCCCGCTGGCAGGCCGTCGGCTTTGCGCACGGGGTGATGAACACCGACAACATGTCCCTGTTAGGGCTGACGTTTGACTACGGTCCGTACGGCTTCCTTGATGACTATCAGCCGGGTTACATCTGTAACCATTCGGACTATCAGGGGCGTTACCGTTTCGACAACCAGCCTGCGGTGGGGCTGTGGAACCTTCAGCGGCTTGCACAAAGCCTGTCGCCGTTTATCGACGTCGATGCCCTGAACGATGCGCTGGACAGCTATCAGGAGGTCCTGCTGCGGGAATACGGTGTGTTAATGCGCACCAGGCTGGGGCTGATGACGCAGGAAAAAGGCGATAACGCGCTGCTGAATGGGCTGTTTGCCATCATGGCGCGTGAAGGCAGCGACTATACCCGAACCTTCCGTATGCTGAGTCAGACAGCGCAGCAGAGCGCTGCGTCACCGCTGCGCGACGAGTTCGTCGATCGACAGGCGTTTGATGACTGGTTTGCCGCTTACCGGGCGCGTTTACAGCAGGAACAAATTGATGACGATACCCGCCAGGCGCGGATGAAGGCGGTTAACCCGGCGATGGTATTGCGCAACTGGCTGGCGCAGCGGGCCATTGAGCAGGCAGAGCAGGGGGACTATACCGAGCTGCATCGGCTACATATCGCCCTGCGCACGCCGTTTGCCGACCGGGAGGATGACTATGTCAGCCGCCCGCCGGACTGGGGCAAGCGGCTGGAAGTGAGCTGCTCAAGCTAAGGGGCGAGAAAAACCTGCGGCGCGGCGTGCGCCGGATGTCTGCCGACGTGCACCTGCGCACCGTACCAGCGTGCCAGCGCGTCGGCCTGCAAAACCGTCTCCGGTATGCCCTGAGAAACAATCCTGCCGTTGTGTAACAGTAGGATCCGGTCCGACCATAATGCGGCAAGATTGAGATCGTGCAGCACCACGCAGGCGTGAAGATGGCCCTGACGGGTCAGCGATTTCAACAGGCGCAGCAGATGCTGCTGGTGGTAGAGATCCAGAGCGGAAGTGGGTTCGTCGAGAAACAGCCAGCCGCGCGGCGTTCCGTCACGCCACAGCTGCGCCAGCGCGCGGGCGAGCTGGACGCGCTGCTGCTCGCCCCCCGAGAGGGCATGATAGCGCCTGCCGGCCAGCGGCAGGCAACCGGTCAGCTGCAACACCTCACGCACAATTGACGGTTCCGGGTGACGCGTCCAGGGCGCACGCCCCATTCCAACGATCTCCTCCACCTGCCAGTCAAATCCAGGCTGAGATTGCTGGCGCATCACCGCCCGATAGCGCGACAGCACCTGCGGATGCCATTCATCCAGCGCTTTTCCCGCCAGTGAACAGCCTCCGCTGTCGGGTTTCAGATAGCCGGTCAGCAGCCGCAGCAGCGTGGATTTCCCTGCGCCGTTGGGGCCGATCAATGTCACCAGCTCTCCCTGCGACAGTGACAGCGAAACGTTATCTGTCAGCGTGCGGCCAGACCGGGTAAAAGTCAGATTTTCAGCCGTATAACGTTCAGCCATGCTGTTCTCCACTACGAAAAATGAGCCATAAGAACCAGGGAGCGCCAAGGATACTGGTGAGCAGGCCGACCGGCATTTCTGCCGGGGCGACCAGGGTGCGCGCGACCGTATCCGCCACCAGCAGCAGTAACGCGCCCGCGAGTACCGTGCCGGGGAGGGTTGCCCGGTGATCGGCGCCCAACCACATGCGCATCAGGTGCGGCACCACGAGTCCGACAAAGCCAATCACGCCGCTGACGGCGACAGCCGCAGCGACCAGCAGGGCGCTGCATAACAGTAATATTCGCTGTACAAGGGCAACGTCCACGCCAAGGTAATGCGCTTCCTCTTCACCCAGTTGCAGTAAATTTAACGCACTGGCACAGCGCCAGATCGCCAGAGCGGCAGGCACCATCAGCGAGGTCACGGCGAGCAGCGTGGACCACTGCGCCTGACCAAGACTTCCCATTCCCCAGAGTGAAAGCTGACGCAGCTGGGCGTCATTGCTGACCCACGAAAGCACACCCACTGCCGCACCGCACAGGGCATTGATGGCGATACCCACCAGCAACAGACGTGACAGAGAGGTGTCATGCTGCTTGCTGAGCAGGAAGATCACGCCTGTGGCTGCCAGCGCCCCAAGAAATGCCGCCAGCATAGGGGCGTAAAGCATCACCAGCGCGGGCAGCGCGAGCGGGAGCACAACCCACAGGGCGACGGCCAGCGCCGCACCGCTGCTGATCCCGAGCAGGCCCGGGTCGGCAAGCGGATTGCGGAACAGCCCCTGCATGACGCAGCCGGCGAGCGCCAGCGACCCGCCAATCACCAGCGCCAGCAGCACGCGGGGCAGACGGATGGTGAGCCAGATCTGGCGTAGCGTCTCATCGCTGCCGCTCCAGAGCACGTTCACCGGCAGGCGTAACGCCCCAAAACCGGTAGCCATGATCGTCATGACGGTAAGCGACCCCGCCAGAAGCCATAACGATAACGTGATGCGCCGGGACATCAGGGCAGTTGCTCCGCTCTGGCACGCAGCTGTTGTATGGCTTTCGGCGTGCGGACGCTGAAGCCCAGCAGGGCCATGTCATCAATAGCCAGCACCTGCTTGCTTCGTCCCGCTGGCGTTTGCGCCAGACCGGGCAGTTTCCACAGATTTTCTTCGCCGCCCAGCGCGTTAAGGCCCTCCTGCGAAATCACCACCAGATCCGGCTGGCTGGCCATCACCCCCTCCTGGGAAAGCGGCTGATAGCGGGTAAAGCCCTGCATGGCGTTCTGCAACCCGGCGGCGCGTATTGCCGCATCCGCGCCGGTCTGTTGCCCGGCCGCCATTGCGGTCATTCCGCCGTGGCTGAGGATAAACAGCACCCGCTTGTTGAGCGGTATTGAGGGCAGTGCCGCCAGCGCCTGACGCAGCGAGCTGCGCAGGGTTTCCCCTTGCGCCTCATGATGCGTCGCCTGAGCTATCACCCTCACTTTTTCGTCAATCGCGCGCAGGTCAGGCGTGCCGGGAACGGTAACCACCCGGACGTGGCTCTGTTCAACCTGCTTCAGCGCCAGAGAGGGCTGCGCCTGGTCGCTTGCCAGCACCAGCGTCGGGCGTACGGACAAAATCCCCTCCGCATTCAGCTGGCGAAGATACCCCACGTCAGGCAGCGCGTTTGTCGCCTGCGGCCACTGGCTGGTACTGTCGCGCGCAACCAGAGAAGACTCCGCGCCGAGGGCGTAGACGATCTCCGTCACGTCGCCGCCGAGGGCGACAATTCTCTCCGGCGCGGCGACGGCGACCAGCGGCAGGGCGCAGAGCAGGGCAAACCAGTTTTTCATGCGGCCAGCCCTTCTGGCGTCAGGGCGTCAATCTGGCGACGCCACTGGCTCTGCTCAGGCTCGCCTTCGGTACGCTGCCCATAGAGCTGGGCGATTTGGGTGCCATCCGCCGCAAACAGCTCCAGGCTGGTGACGTGACCGTCCGCCGTCGGCTTGCGCGTTACCCACGTCTCCGCGACGGCCTCCTCCAGCAGGTGCAGGGTAAAGGTTGGGTTGAAGATGTTCAGCCAGCCTTTCATGGGCGTCAGTTTTTCCACCACACCGGTGAAAATCTGCACGCAGCCGCGGTTGCCGACGAAGATCATGATTTCGTTTCTGTCCTGTCGCGCCGTCTCCAGCAGCTGTGCCAGCGCGCTGTTATCCACCTTACAGGCCAGATCGTCACTCACCAGACGAAACGCCTGCTGGCGGCTCAGGTTATGGCGCTTCAGTAAGCTAAAGAACTGATGCACGTCGGTCATGGCGCGCCACTCTTTCTCCACCGAGCCTGCATCAGCACCGTCGGAATGCGCAGGGGCCTCGACAGCCTTTAGCGCCAGAGCGGGGTTATCGGCAATGATAAAACGGGTCAGCACGTCGCCCCAGGCGGCAACGTCGGTGTGATCCGTGGTGTAGACCTTCAGTAAAGCGTCGCCCTGATGATCGAAGAACTGAATGCTCTGACGTTCGCCGCGGGAGGTCGTTTCACTTATGTGAAACGCGCTCGCCCACTGGTTGAGGAACAAACGCAGATCCAGCGCACGCGGATTTAGCACCAGCCCGGCGTGGCCGCCGAGGTGCTGGTTAGTAAACGCTCCGATCTGTTCATGAACGGCGTATTCGTTACGGCAGATGCATTTGGTTTCCCCCACCGACTCCAGCGCCGCCAGAATCTCACGGATTTCACCGCGCAGCCGCCAGGCGTCGTGTCCAACGCGCGCAAATGCCAGCTCTGCTTCGCTGATGTGCATTAATCCGGCGATATCACGGGCGTACTTACCCGGATGTTCTTCTTTAAGCTCAAGCCAGCGTGTGTAGTGACCCATAATCTTATCCTTCTGAATCGTTGCCCCGAAGGGAATTACCATTGATAACTGACGAAGATCTTGCCGTTGCGGCCATCCTGCGGGATGCCCTGCGGTGACCAGTAGGCTTTGTCGAAGGCGTTCCCCAGCACGAGGGTGGTGGTGATGCCTTTGAACTGCTGCTGACCTTTATAGCTGACGTAGAAATCATTCACTGCGTAGCCAGGCTGCTCGCTGTAGCTGCTGCTGATGTGCGTTGAACGTTCGACGAAGGTGCCGATCCAGCCCACGGAGAATCCGCTTTGCGCCACCGGGATATCCAGCTTGCTGGTGACGGTGTCCGGGTTGATGCTGGAGATGTATTCGCCCGTGTCGGTATCTTTCCCGCGCGTGCGGTTGTAGGCCACGTCCAGGTTGAACAGGCTGGTCGCGTAGGTTGCCATCATGTCCCAGCCCCAGATTTTGGCATTTGGTACGTTATAGGACATGGTGGTGGCCGCCGCAAAATCGACGGTAGTGGAGATGTAATCTTTCGCTTTGGTGTCGAAGTAGCTGGCTTTGAACTCCAGCGCGTCGTTGGCGAGCAGCAGATCGTCAAAACGTAGCCCAAAACCGAACTCCTGGGTTTCGTTAGTTTCCGGACGCAGGTTCGGGTTCGGCACCCAGTAGTTGGTGTAGAAGCTGCCGATAGAGAAGTGCTTCGAGTCGTTATACATCTCGCCCATCGTTGGCGCGCGGAAGGCCTGGGCGTAAGAGCCGAACAGCATCAGCCAGTCGGCTGGACTCACGGTTAACCCGGCGCGTGATGACCACTTATCCGCATCCACGTCATCGTAACCGCTGCTGCTGCCGCGGTAGTTGTCGTAACGCGTCCCGCCGAGAAGCGTTACCGGCAGGTCGCGCAGGGTAATCTCATCCTGCAACCAGCCGGAGCTGAAGTCGATTTTAGCGTCCGGGAAGCCGGTGGTCGCGCCGCCAGGGTGTTGCTCCTGACGATAGTATTCCCCGCCGTAGGTCAGCAGGTGCGAGGCGAAGGAGTCGCTGAACAGGCGGGTGCGGTTTTCGACTTTGCCGCCTTTGGTGGTCTGCTTACGGAACTCACCGCTGGCGTCGATGTTCTGGGCGTTAATCCGCGCTTCGGACCAGTAAATTTTCGCATCGGCGTTCAGCCAGTTGTTTCCGGCTGGCGCAATGCGGTAGCCAAGCTGGGCATCGCGCTGAATGGTGGAACGATCGGTCATCGGGTTACTGCTGCTGGCATCCGTGGTCTGCGGATTTTTCGGCTCCTGCGCGTCGTTGTTGTAGTAGCGCAGGGAGCCGCTCAGCGTCTGCGCCGGATCGATTTTCCAACTGCCTTTCGCCAGCATATTGTTGATGGATTCGTCGTTTGGCGCCCTCGCGCCGTCACTCTGGCGAATGTCGCCGCGATCGCGGCTGGACCAGGAGACCACACCGTCCAGGGTATCGGTGCGGCCATAGGCGCTGGCGCCCATCCCGATGCTGTGATCGCCCGTTGCACCGGTAGCAAATACGCGATAGCCGCTGTTTTTACCTGCATCCAGCAGATCGCTGGCGTCGACGGTGTCATACGAAATTACGCCGCCCAGCGCGCCGCTGCCGTACAGCAAGGCGGAAGGGCCGCGCACCACTTCGATACGTTTGATCAGCGCCGGATCGAGGAACGTGCTGTTCAGGTGCCCGGTATCGGTGCCCTGGCGCACGCCATCCACCAGCACCAGCACGCCACGGCGGTCATAGCCACGGAGGTTAACGTCCTGACCGTTGGTGCGCCCGGTGCCGTCCAGCGTCAGACCGGGCACCTTGCGCAGCAGGTCGGCAGCGGAGCTGGCGGTCTGGTTTTCCGGCGCGGTGGCGTCAATCACGCTCACCATCATGGGAGCTTCAAAGGCGCTGCGGGCATTGCCGGTGGCGGTGACGGTGATCTCGTCTGCAGCGGCAAACGTAACGCCCGGCAGGGTGCTGACAATCGCCAGCGCCAGAAGAGACGGGCGTAAAGACGCGGATTGCAGGTGTGGCATAGCAACTCTCCATAAGAATTGAAAAGCGCTGGCTGCCTGGGGATCACCTGGGTGGCTGGCGAATGTGTTGTCTGGTTTATTTAGTCAGGATCAGTTTTCCGGCATTGGTCTGGCGCAGCAGGTAGTGCTGGCCGTCATGCTCGATAATGACCCGTCCCTCCTCACCCAACAGGCTTTTACTGTCGATTCGGCGATCGGTGGGAGCAGGGGACGGCGCTGTGTGTGTTTTTGTTGGCGTTGCCGCGCTGTTATCGGTCGGTGACATAATGTTTATAAATAACAATCAATGTAACAATGATAATCATTATCAATAAACTGCAAATTCACAGCAAGCGTTTTTGTGAAAATTGTGTGACGGGATCAAATTTGGGGGAGAGATGCGGTCTGACGCCCTCACCCCGACCCTCTCCCACGGGGAGAGGGAGAAGGGCACGAATCGTAGGCCGGGTAATGCAAAGCCGCCACCCGGCAAGGGGTTAGAAGCGCGAATCTACCGCAGACGCCAGCATCTCCAGCAGCCGTTCGCTGTCTTCCCAGCTCAGGCACGGGTCGGTGATTGACTGGCCGTAGACCATTTGCTGTCCGGCGACGATCTTCTGCGTGCCTTCTTTGATAAAACTCTCCGCCATAATTCCTGCAATGGCGGTCGAGCCGCTGCGGATCTGCTGGCAAACTTCCTCGCAGACGTCCAGCTGGCGGCGGTGCTGTTTCTGACAATTGCCGTGGCTGAAATCCACCACCAGATGCTCCGGCAGGTCAAATTCCGCCAGCGTTTCGCAAGCGGCGGCAATATCTTCTGCATGGTAATTCGGTTTTTTACCGCCACGCATAATGATATGTCCGAACGGGTTGCCGCTGGTCTGGTAGATGGTCATCTGGCCATTTTTATCCGGGGAGAGGAACATATGGCTGGCGCGTGACGCGCGGATGGCATCTACGGCAATTCGGGTATTACCGTCCGTTCCGTTTTTGAAGCCCACCGGACAGGAGAGCGCCGACGCCATTTCACGGTGGATCTGACTTTCGGTGGTACGCGCGCCAATCGCGCCCCAGCTTATGAGGTCGGCAATAAACTGTCCGGTCACCATATCCAGAAATTCGGTGGCAGTCGGCACGCCCAGCTCGTTAACCTGTAACAGCAGCTTGCGCGCCAGCGCAATACCGTGATTCACCCGGTAGCTACCGTTCAGATCCGGATCGGAAATCAATCCTTTCCAGCCCACGACGGTACGCGGCTTTTCAAAGTAGGTACGCATCACGATCTCCAGGCGATCCTGATACGTGCCGCGCAGCGTCTGAAGGCGTTGTGCATAATCCATTGCCGCGTCCAGGTCGTGGATGGAGCAGGGGCCAATCACCACCAGAAGACGTTTGTCTTCACCATTGAGAATTTTTTCGATGCGGCGACGGGAGGCCGTCACATGGTCCGCCACCTCGGCGGAAACGGGATGCAGCCTGGCCAGTTCAGCCGGTGTGACCAGGCTATCAATGCGCGCGGTGCGCAGTTCGTCGGTTTTGTTCATGGAATGTCTCAGAAATTTTTTGCTTCATCGGCAGACTACCGGGAAGTGATGGGCATCACCTTAAACCAATCCCTGCTGATTTCAAGTTCGGGGCACGTCGCCCCGAGGATGGCATGATAATAACTGAAACTGAATTAATGTACTAGCGTATTAGTACATGCGGCGATTTAGCCCCATGATATCGAGGATCTTGGTGGCAATTTCTTCTACTGAATAGTTGGTACTGTTCAGCCAGGGAATTTGATTTTTCCGGTACAGCGCTTCGACTTCAGAGACTTCCATTCGGCACTGGCGCATCGAGGCGTAGCGGCTGTTCTCGCGACGTTCTTCGCGGATCGCCGCCAGTCGTTCCGGGTTGATGGTCAGCCCAAACAGCTTATGCTGGAGCGGCTTGAGCGCGGCGGGCAGCACCAGGTTATCCATATCATCGGCAATAAAGGGGTAGTTGGCGGCGCGGATGCCAAACTGCATTGCCAGGTATAGGCTGGTGGGAGTTTTACCGCAGCGCGACACGCCGAGCAAAATCACCTGCGCCTGGTCGAGATTGCGCAGCGAGATCCCGTCGTCGTGCGCCAGGGTGTAGTCAATAGCGGCAATACGCGCATCGTATTTGGTCAGGTTACCGGGGTTCAGCCCGTGGGTACGGTGGGCGATCGGCGTCGGGTCGAGCTTCAGTTCGCTTTGCAAGGGGGCAACCAGCGCCTGCACGATGTCCTGACAGAAGCCCTCGCTTTGCAGAATGATATTGCGGATCTCAGGGATCACAATGGAATAGAACACCAGCGGACGAACGCCGGTCTGCTGGTAAATAGCGTCGATCTGGTCCTTGACCGCTTTGGCCCGGCTCTCATTTTCCACGAACGGCAGCGTGATGCTGTTTATCGATACCGGAAACTGCGACATCACCGCGTGTCCCAGCACCTCGGCGGTAATCGCCGTCCCATCAGAAATATAAAAAACGTGGCGATCGACAGCATTATCCATTTTATCCACCCTGAATAGCGTACGTAATTGCCTGAAAGCATAAATTAAAAAAGTTAATTTCACAGCAAAGAACTTATCTGAATTTAAAATGAAATGGTGTTTTTGATTTTCCTGAAAAGTGGATTTCATTTTCCGAATAGCGGCTTTATTTCTATGGTTTTTGCCGGAATCTATAGGAATCATCGGGTTAGCGAATGCCGGGAAACTGTCCGAAAAGTTGAAAATTTAAATTGCTTACACGATTCACCGTTTTTTTAGCGAAAATAAATATGCCAGTATAAATACGTAGTCAGGTGTTTCTTACTCCGATCAAATATCACAAAAGGATTGTTTCGATGTCCAACAATGGCTCGTCACCGCTGGTGCTTTGGTATAACCAACTCGGCATGAATGATGTAGACAGAGTTGGGGGCAAAAATGCCTCCCTGGGTGAAATGATTACAAATCTGTCCGGTATGGGTGTCTCCGTACCTAACGGGTTTGCCACAACCGCCGATGCGTTTAACCTGTTTTTAGAACAGAGCGGTGTAAACCAGCGCATTTACGACCTGCTGGATAAAACGGATATTGATGATGTCACCGAGCTTGCCAAAGCCGGCGCGCAAATCCGCCAGTGGATTATCGACACACCTTTCCAGCCGGAACTGGAAAAAGCCATCCATGACGCCTACAACCAGCTCTCCGCTGACGACGCGCAGGCCTCCTTTGCCGTGCGCTCTTCCGCTACCGCAGAAGATATGCCGGATGCCTCTTTCGCCGGACAGCAGGAAACCTTCCTCAACGTCCAGGGTTACGAGGCAGTACTGGTGGCGGTGAAGCATGTGTTTGCTTCCCTGTTCAACGACCGCGCCATCTCCTATCGCGTCCATCAGGGCTATGACCACCGCGGCGTCGCGCTCTCCGCAGGCGTACAGCGCATGGTGCGCTCCGACGTGGGCTCTTCCGGCGTGATGTTCTCTATCGACACTGAATCCGGCTTCGACCAGGTGGTGTTTATCACCTCCGCATGGGGTCTGGGCGAAATGGTGGTGCAGGGGGCGGTGAACCCTGACGAATTCTATGTGCACAAGCCTACGCTGGCGGCTAACCGTCCGGCAGTGGTACGCCGCACCATGGGCTCGAAAAAAATCCGCATGATCTATGCCCCGACGCAAGAACATGGCAAGCAGGTCACCATTGAAGATGTGCCGCAGGAGCAGCGGGATCGCTTCTCCCTGACCGACGCCGAAGTGGAAGAGCTGGCGAAGCAGGCGGTGCAGATTGAAAAACACTATGGCCGTCCGATGGACATCGAGTGGGCCAAAGACGGACACACCGGCAAGCTGTTTATCGTGCAGGCGCGTCCGGAAACCGTCCGTTCACGCGGTCAGGTCATGGAGCGCTACACCCTGCACGCACAGGGCAAAATTGTCGCGGAAGGCCGCGCAATCGGCCACCGCATCGGTGCCGGTCCGGTGAAAGTGATCCACGACATTAGCGAGATGAACCGCATTCAGCCAGGCGACGTGCTGGTGACCGACATGACCGACCCGGACTGGGAACCGATCATGAAAAAAGCGGCTGCCATCGTCACCAACCGCGGTGGCCGTACCTGTCACGCGGCAATCATTGCCCGTGAGCTGGGGATCCCGGCGGTAGTCGGCTGTGGTGACGCGACCGAACGCATGAAGGACGACCAGAACGTGACGGTCTCCTGTGCCGAAGGCGATACCGGTTACGTGTATGCTGATATCCTCGACTTCAGCGTGAAAAGCTCCAGCGTGGATACCATGCCGGATCTGCCGCTGAAGATCATGATGAACGTCGGCAACCCGGACCGCGCGTTTGACTTCGCCTGCCTGCCGAACGAAGGCGTGGGCCTGGCGCGTCTGGAATTTATTATTAACCGTATGATCGGGGTGCACCCGCGTGCGCTGCTGGAGTTCGACGACCAGGACGCAAAACTGCAAAACGAAATCCGCGAGATGATGAAAGGTTATGACTCGCCGAGAGAGTTCTATGTTGGTCGTCTGACGGAAGGGATCGCCACGCTCGGCGCGGCCTTCTACCCGAAACGCGTGATCGTGCGTCTGTCGGACTTTAAGTCGAACGAATACGCCAACCTGGTGGGCGGCGAACGCTACGAGCCGGAAGAAGAGAACCCGATGCTGGGCTTCCGCGGCGCCGGACGCTACGTGTCGGAAAGCTTCCGCGACTGCTTCGCGCTGGAGTGCGAGGCGGTAAAACGCGTGCGCAACGACATGGGGCTGACCAACGTGGAAATCATGATCCCGTTCGTCCGTACCGTGGATCAGGCGAAGGCGGTGGTAGATGAGCTGGCGCGTCAGGGGCTGAAGCGCGGCGAGAACGGGCTGAAGATCATCATGATGTGTGAAATTCCGTCCAATGCCCTGCTGGCCGAGCAGTTCCTGGAGCACTTCGACGGCTTCTCCATTGGCTCGAATGACATGACGCAGCTGGCGCTCGGCCTGGACCGCGACTCCGGCGTTGTCTCTGAGCTGTTCGATGAGCGTAACGAGGCGGTGAAAGCGCTGCTCTCCATGGCCATCCGCGCGGCGAAGAAACAGGGTAAATATGTCGGGATTTGCGGCCAGGGTCCTTCTGACCATGAAGACTTTGCGGCCTGGCTGATGGACGAGGGAATTGATAGCCTCTCCCTGAACCCGGACACCGTGGTGCAGACCTGGCTGAGCCTGGCAGAGCTGAACAAGTAAAACCTGCATAATCTGAAAAAGGCGAGGATATCTGTCCTCGCCTTTTTTATTTTCCTGCGAATATGCTCACCATCACAAATAAAGCAAAAAACCAAATATCATAATTTATCTGTTAATTTAGACAATTGTTAGCGGGCAGGGCGTTGCTAATACTTGAGCCTTACCGCGTACATCCGTCGGGATGATGCGCGACTGGTTGAAATACGTTTTAACCTGATAAAAAGGCAAATAACAATGACAATCTCCTCTGTATTACGTACCAAAGATAAAATAGGTTATGGCCTCGGCGATATGGCCAGCGCGCTGGTCTGGCAAACGGCAACGTTATTTCTCGCTTATTTCTATACGGACGTATTCGGTTTGCCTGCCGCCATTATGGGCACCATGTTTTTAGTGGTGCGCGTGGTCGATGCGTTTGTCGACCCGTGCATTGGCGCGCTGGTGGACCGCACTCAGACCCGCCACGGTCGTTTTCGTCCCTGGCTGCTCTGGTTTGCCATTCCGTTTGGCGTGAGCTGCCTGATTACCTTCTACGTACCGGATGCCGGGCAGACGGCAAAAATTGTCTATGCCTGCGTAACCTATGCCATCCTGAGTCTGATCTATTCTGCGATTAACGTCCCTTACTGTGCCATGCCCGGCGCGCTGACGCTCGACCCGCGCGAACGCCACTCGCTGCAATCCTGGCGCTTTGGCCTGTCGTTTATCGGCGGGTTGATTGTAACGGTCATCGCGCTGCCGCTGGTCTCATTATTAGGCCAGGGGAATGTGCAAAAAGGCTATTTCTATGCCATGAGCCTGATGGGGCTGCTGGGCATTGTTTTATTCTTCTGCTGCTTCTTTATGACCCGGGAGCGTTACTCGCCGCGCAATGACACCTCCGGTTCGATGCTGACGGATTTAAAACTGCTGGCCGCCAATAGCCAGTGGCGAATTGTTTTTCTGTTTAATATTTTACTGTTAACCGCCGTCGTGACGCGTGGCTCTGCGACCATGTATTACGTTAACTATGTTCTGTTACGTCCGGAACTGGTTTTTGCCTTTATTGTTTCCGGCATGGTGGCCTCCTTAAGCGGCGCATTATTATCTGAACGCCTGCTGGGGAAATTTGACCGGGTGCGTGCCTATCAGTGGACCATTATTTCTTTCGTTATTTTTGGCGCGCTGATTTTCTTCATTCCGCCTTCGCAGGTGTGGCTGATATTCGGTCTGAATATTGTGTTTAGCTTTATTCAGAACCTGACCACGCCGCTGCAATGGACCATGTTCTCCGATGTGGTGGACTACGAAGAACACCGTAGCGGCCGCCGCCTGGACGGGCTGGTCTTTTCTACCGCCCTGTTTGCCATCAAGTTTGGGCTGGCGCTGGGTGGGGCGGTGGTCGGTTGGGTGCTTGGCATGGTGGATTACGCTCCGGGTCAGGCAAACCAGGCGCCTCATGTTCTTGCAACCATCAATGCCCTGTTCACCCTGATCCCCTGCGCGCTGTTCCTCTGCATGGTGGCGCTCCTTGCCATCTACAAACTTAACAGCCGGCTGGTGGACAGCATCGCCCGCGAGCTGGCCAGCAAACGCGATAGTCGAAACGATGCGGGGCAGCTCAGCCCGGCAACCCAATCCGCACTACAGGAGTAAACCATGACTGCGATCTACAAGGACGCGGGACGTCCCGTACACGAGCGTGTCGCTGATTTACTGGCGCGTATGACGCCGGAAGAGAAATTTGCCCAGATGCACGCGTACTGGCTGATCCTCGATGAACACGGCAACCACCGCGAGCGCAGCGATCTGAGCGATGAATTCGCTGGCGTGAGCGAACAGGCGTCCCTCAACGAAAGGCTGAAGCTCGGCGTCGGGCAGATCACCCGTCCGCTCGGCACGCACATTGTTAATGCAAAAACCGGCGTGCGTGCCGCCAACCGCCTGCAACGCATGATGATGGAGGAGACCCGGCTCGGCATTCCGGCGCTGTTTCATGAGGAGTGTCTGGTGGGGCTGCTGTGCAAAGATGCAACCCTGTTCCCGTCGTCGCTAAACTACGGTTCCACCTGGGACCCGGAGCTGGTACAGCGCGCAGCGGAGCAGATTGGCAAAGAGGCCCGATCCGTCGGGTGCCAGCAGGGGCTGGCCCCCGTGCTGGATGTCTCGCGCGATGTGCGCTGGGGACGGACGGAAGAGACATTTGGGGAAGATCCGTGGCTGGTAGGGGTGATGGCGACGGCGTACGTGAAGGGGTTGCAGGGCGATAAGCGCGATCTGCTGGCGACCCTGAAACATTACGTCGGCCACTCCTTCAGCGAAGGGGCGCGCAACCATGCGCCGGTCCATCTCGGTTTCAGCGAGCTAAACGATACCTTCCTGCTGCCGTTTGAGATGGCGGTGAAGCTGGCCAACGCCGGTTCGGTGATGCCAGCCTATCACGACATTGATAATCAGCCAGGGCACAGCGACCATTTCCTGCTCTCTACCGTGCTGCGTGAACAGTGGGGCTTCGACGGCATTATCGTGGCGGATTACGGCGGCGTCAGCCTGCTGCACCAGCACCACGGAATTTCTCACGATCCAGCGGAATCGGCGGCGCTGGCGTTTAACGCCGGGCTGGACGTGGAATTGCCGAAGGATGACTGCGCGCGTCATCTGGCGGAAGCGGTAGAGCGTGGGCTTATCTCAATGGCGAAAGTGGATGAGATTGTGGCGCGCGTGCTAAGTGAAAAATTCCGTCACGGGCTGTTTGAAAAACCGTACGCCGACGAAGACGGCATCGATTTGCAGAGTGAGGCGACCCGGCAGGTGGCGCGCGAGGTGGCAACAAAATCGATCACGCTGCTGGAAAACAACGGCATATTACCTCTCGGCGGAAAATCCCGTGTAGCGGTGGTGGGGCCGACGGCTGACGATCCGCTGGCGCTGCTGAGCGGCTACAGCTTCCCGGTTCACCTGAT
Source organism: Enterobacter cloacae complex sp. 677-3DZ2D5B (assembly GCF_004136695.1). Classification (NCBI taxonomy): domain Bacteria; kingdom Pseudomonadati; phylum Pseudomonadota; class Gammaproteobacteria; order Enterobacterales; family Enterobacteriaceae; genus Enterobacter; species Enterobacter cloacae complex sp. 677-3DZ2D5B. The sequence goes on from NZ_QFLS01000001.1 coordinate 701,270, forward strand.
CATCAGCGATATGGTTGAAGAGACCTCGCAGGTGACCACCCCGCGCGCGGCGCTGGAACAGTACCTTGGCGCATCGCTGATACGTTACGCCAAAGGGTGTCACATTATCGAAAAACGGATGGCGGGCGCGCCGGTGTTCCCGGGCGACAGCGGCGGTAAACCGATACAGCAATCGCCGGTTTCACAACGTATGGATCTGATCCCCGACGCCGTGAGCGCGGCAAAAGAGAGTGACGTGGTGGTGGCCTGCGTGGGCGACCTTGCCGGGCTGTTCCAGAGCGGCACCGTGGGGGAAGGATCGGATACCGACTCGCTGGATCTGCCAGGCGTGCAGCAACAGCTGCTGGAGGCGCTGGTGGCAACCGGTAAGCCGGTGATTGTCGTCATGACGGGCGGGCGTCCTTATAACCTTCAGGGGCTGGAAGAGAAGGTGGCCGCGCTGATGATGGCCTGGGCGCCGGGGCAGGAAGGGGGCTGGGCGATTGCCGATGTCTTAACCGGCCGCGCGGAGCCGCAGGGCAGGCTGGTAGTGAGCGTGCCGAAAAACGCCGGGGCGATGCCGTACTACTATAACCACAAGCTGAAAAGCGGCGGCACGCCGTTTGCGTTCCATTTCGGCGCACTTTACCCGTTCGGTTACGGTCTCGGCTGGACGCAGTTTCGCTGGGGCGCGGCCCGCCTGGCTGAAAGCTGCGTCCCGATCGACGGAGAGGTGGCGTTAAGCGTCAATATCACCAACACCGGCGAGCGCAGCGGCAGCGAAGTGGTACAGGTGTACGTACGCGACAAGGTCGCCACGCAGGTGCGTCCGCTTCAGGAGCTGAAAGCGTTCCAGCGCGTGACGCTTTCACCGGGAGAAACCGCCACGCTGACCTTTACCCTGCCGGTGGAGATGTTTAATTTCACCCGCCGGGACGGAAAGCGAATTGTCGAGCCAGGGGAGTTTGAGCTACAGGTTGGCGCGTCTTCGGCGGATATACGCGAGGTGGTGAACGTGCTGGTAACCGGAGAGACGCGGGAACTGGCGGGGGATTGGCGGATGCTTAGTCGCTGTGACATTACACTGGCGTAAAAAGGATAAAAAAAAGCCCATCGTGGGAGATGGGCAAAGACTACACACAGCAATTCGTTGTTTCACTCAGGGGATTTCCATGCTTATAAATCAAGATGTTGATTTATAACCGTGTCTTAATAGTAGGCATGCCAGGATTTTGAGTCGATCGGATTCGTCTCAATAGTTAAAGGCAGGTAAAGATTTCTTGAAGAGAATGACGGTTTTAGGCAGGAAAAGGCGGGTCTGACCAGTGTGCAGAGAATAAATAGTTTAGCAACGTTTAAGTATTGCTGTGGAGAGTGTAGGCCGGGTAAGCGTTAGCGCCACCCGGCATCCGTTCTTACTGCGCGTTCTTATCTTCCAGCTCTTCAAGTTCGCTTAAGATGACGTCTGGATCGGTTCCCGGCGGCGGTACTTCATGCACCCAGGCGGAGAAGAGACGCCAGGTCACCGCTAGCAGAACCGGACCGATGAACAGGCCAATCATGCCGAAGGCAATTAACCCCCCGATTACCCCAGACAGGATCAGAATCAGCGGCAGGTCAGCGCCCATGCGGATGAGGAGGGGACGGATCACGTTATCCATGGTGCCCACCACGCAACTCCAGACCAGCAGCACCGTGCCCCAGGTCGTATCCCCCGTCCAGTAAAGCCAGATAATGCAGGGAACCAGCACCAGCAGCGGACCGAGCTGCGCCAGACAGGTCATCAGCATGACGACGGTGAAAATGGTGGCATAAGGTACGCCGGAAATCGCCAGCCCGATTCCGCCAAGTACAGCCTGCACCAGCGCTGTGACCACCACACCGAGCGCCACCGCGCGGACGGCCTGGGCTGCCAGCAGCACGGCCGCATCGCCGCGTTTACCTGCCAGTCGGGTGGCGAAATGACGTACCCCCAGCGCAACCTGCTCGCCGCGCCAGTACAGCAGGGCGCTGAAGACCAGCATCAACGTACAGTGCATCATGAAGCGACCGATGTGCGCAGCCTGCCCCACAAACCAGGTGGTGGTTGTGCCGATGTACGGACGCACTTTGGCCATCAGGGCGCTACCGCCCATCTCCAGCAGGCTGTGCCAGCCGCTGTACAGTTTTGCGCCCACAACAGGAATACTGTTCAGCCACGCGAGATCCGGCAGCGTCATATCACCGCTGGTGACCGCGCGAATAACCGGGCCGCTACTGTCAACCAGGCTGTTAACCAGTAGTGCAATGGGAATAATAAACAGCAGGAACAACAGCAACGTCATCACCAGCACGGCCAGGCCGCGGCGACCAAACAGCAGTTTCTGCAAACGCAAGAGTAAAGGCCAGGTGGCGACGACGACGGTCGCGGCCCAGGCAAATCCGAGCACGAAAGGACGAACGATCCACAGACACGCAATAATCATAATGGCTAAGAACAGCACCGACAGCAGTATCTGCGCGACATCCCTGGGCTGACGAAGATTGACCATAAACGAAACTTTCCTTAAATGAACACCAGCAAGGCTGATGGGAATATAAACCGCATCTCTCTAATCATTAGTGATTTCAGCGATTTTTGACAGGCGGATTTTGCCCGTAATTCTACGAAGCACATAAGAAAAAAATGTGATAAAACTTTCCAGACACAACGCAAACGATTTCACACTATTCTCATTAGGGTCGACAGCAATGATCCCACAGATTTCTCAGGCACCGGGCGTCGTTCAGCTGGTGCTTAATTTTTTGCAGGCACTGGAGCAACAGGGTTTTACAGGTGACACCGCTACCGATTATGCCGACAGGCTGACGATGGCGACCGATAACAGTATTTACCAGCTTCTTCCCGATGCCGTCGTTTTCCCGCGCTCTACCGCCGATGTGGCGCTCATCGCCCGTCTGGCATCGCAGGAGCGTTTCAGCTCCCTGGTCTTCACCCCGCGTGGCGGCGGGACGGGTACCAATGGGCAGGCGCTGAACCAGGGCATCATCATTGATATGTCCCGCTATATGAACCGCATCATTGAGATCAACCCGGAAGAGGGGTGGGTGCGTGTGGAAGCGGGGGTGATCAAAGATCAGTTGAATCAGTTTTTGAAACCTTACGGCTATTTTTTTGCGCCGGAGCTTTCCACCAGTAACCGCGCGACCATTGGCGGGATGATCAACACCGATGCCTCGGGGCAGGGCTCACTGGTCTACGGCAAAACCTCCGACCATGTTATGGGTGTGCGGGCGGTGCTGCTGGGGGGCGATATCCTCGATACCCAACCGATGGCGATCGAGCTGGCCGAAACGCTGGCAAAAGAGAGCACCACCAGCGGACGGATTTATCGCACCGTGCTGGAGCGCTGCCGCGAAAATCGCGAGCTGATCCTTGACAAATTCCCGAAGCTAAACCGCTTCCTGACGGGCTACGATCTGCGACATGTCTTCAATGACGATATGAGCCAGTTTGATCTTACCCGCGTACTGACCGGGTCAGAAGGGACGCTGGCCTTCATCACCGAAGCGCGTCTGGATATCACCCGGTTGCCAAAGGTGCGCCGTCTGGTGAACGTCAAATACAACTCCTTTGACTCCGCGCTGCGTAATGCACCGTTTATGGTGGAGGCGCGGGCGCTGTCGGTGGAAACCGTCGATTCAAAAGTCCTGAACCTGGCCCGGGAGGATATTGTCTGGCATTCGGTGAGCGAACTGATTACCGACGTGCCGGATAAAGAGATGCTCGGCCTGAACATCGTCGAGTTCGCCGGGGATGACGCAGAGCTGATTGAGAGCCAGGTAAGCACGCTCTGCCAGCGTCTGGACGAGCTGATTGCGCAGGGGGAAGGCGGCGTCATTGGCTGGCAGCTGTGTAACGATCTCTCCGGCATCGAGCGAATCTACGCGATGCGTAAAAAGGCGGTGGGGCTGCTCGGCAACGCGAAAGGGGCGGCGAAGCCGATTCCGTTTGCGGAAGATACCTGCGTGCCGCCGGAACATCTGGCGGATTATATCGTGGAGTTTCGCGCGCTGCTCGACGGCCATGGTCTGAGCTATGGCATGTTCGGGCACGTTGACGCGGGCGTGCTGCACGTGCGCCCGGCGCTGGACATGTGCGATCCGCAGCAGGAGATCCTGATGAAGGCGATCTCCGACGAGGTCGTGGCCCTCACGGCCAAATACGGCGGTTTGCTGTGGGGCGAGCACGGCAAGGGGTTCCGCGCCGAGTACAGCCCGGCCTTTTTTGGCGAACAGCTCTACGCCGAGCTGCGTAAGGTGAAGGCCGCGTTCGATCCTGATAACCGCCTCAATCCGGGAAAAATCTGCCCGCCGGAGGGCGTTGATGCGCCGATGTTGCAGGTGGATGCCGTTAAGCGCGGCACCTATGACCGCCAAATTCCGATTGCGGTACGCGCTTCCTGGCGCGGCGCGATGGAGTGTAACGGCAACGGGCTGTGCTTTAACTTCGATGTGAAAAGCCCGATGTGTCCGTCGATGAAAATCACCAGCAACCGCATCCACTCCCCAAAAGGGCGTGCCACGCTGGTGCGCGAATGGCTGCGCCTGCTGGCCGACCGCGGCGTTGACCCGCTCAAGCTGGAACAGGAGCTGCCGGAAAAACGCGCGAGCCTGCGCGGGCTTATCGAACGCACCCGCAACAGCTGGCATGCGAACAAAGGCGAATACGATTTCTCGCATGAGGTGAAAGAGGCGATGTCCGGCTGCCTGGCGTGTAAGGCGTGTTCAACCCAGTGCCCAATTAAAATTGACGTACCGGAATTCCGTTCCCGCTTCCTCCAGCTGTACCACACGCGTTATCTACGCCCGATGCGCGATCATCTGGTAGCGACGGTGGAGAGTTACGCGCCGCTGATGGCCCGTGCGCCAAAAACCTTTAACTTCTTTATCAACCAGCCACTGGTGCGAAAACTGTCTGAAAAACATATCGGCATGGTGGATCTGCCGCTGCTGTCGGTGCCATCGCTCCAGCGTCGGCTGGTGGGGCACCGCTCGGCGAATATGACCCTGGAACAACTGGAAGCATTAAGCCCTGAGCAGAAAGCGAAGGTGGTGCTGGTGGTGCAGGATCCGTTTACCAGCTATTACGATGCGCAGGTGGTGACCGATTTTGTCCGACTGGCCGAGAAAATCGGCTACCAGCCGGTGGTGCTGCCGTTCTCGCCGAACGGCAAGGCGCAGCACATTAAAGGCTTCCTCACCCGCTTTGCGAAAACCGCGCAGAAAACTTCAGATTTTCTGAATCGCGTGGCGCAGCTCGGCATGCCGATGGTGGGCGTCGATCCGGCGCTGGTGCTCTGTTACCGGGACGAATATAAGCAGACGCTCGGCGATAAGCGCGGTGATTTTCAGGTCTTACTGGTACACGAGTGGCTGCCTGCGGTGCTGACGCAAACGCCCCCTCAGGAGGTCAGCGGAGAATCCTGGTACCTGTTTGGGCACTGCACCGAAGTGACGGCGCTGCCGACGGCGCCTGCCCAGTGGGCTTCTATCTTCGCCCGGTTTGGCGCGAAGCTGGAAAGCGTCAACGTGGGCTGCTGCGGTATGGCCGGAACCTACGGCCATGAAGTCAAAAACCACGCTAATTCGCTCGGCATTTACGAGCTGTCGTGGCATCAGGCGATGCAGCGCCTGCCACGCAACCGCTGTCTGGCGACGGGCTACTCCTGCCGCAGCCAGGTGAAACGGGTGGAAGGTAACGGCGTTCGCCATCCATTGCAGGCTTTACTGGAGATTATCGGATGATCTGGAAACGTGCGGTCACGCTGGAGGCCTTAAATGCCATGGGCGCGGAGAACATGGTCGGTTTGCTGGACATCCAGTTCACGCGCATTGGCGACAACGAACTGGAAGCGACGATGCCGGTAGACTGCCGTACTCATCAACCGTTTGGCCTGTTACACGGCGGCGCGTCCGTCGTGCTGGCCGAAACGCTGGGATCGGTGGCGGGCTACCTGTGTACGGAAGGAGAGCAGAAGGTGGTGGGTCTGGAGGTCAATGCCAACCACATCCGCTCCGTTCGCAGCGGGCGCGTGCGCGGCGTCTGCCGGGCGCTGCATGCTGGAAGCCGCCATCAGGTGTGGCAAATTGATATCCTGGACGAGCAGGATCGCCTGTGTTGTTCATCAAGGCTGACGACGGCCGTTGTGTAAAGTTTCCGGATGTCTTGCTTTTGGTCAAAAATTAGCCGCCTGATTGTGATATACTGGTCACGTTTTGAACATAAGCGAGGACATCATGGATACTGAAATAACCCCAACACAGCTGGCAATTGAATATTTACGTCGCGATAAAAGCAATCTGTCTCCCGCGCAGTACCTGAAAAAGCTGAAACAGCTTGAGCTGGAATTTACGGATTTGCTGGCGCTCTCTTCAAACGAACTGAAAGAAGAGATCTACTTTGCCTGGCGGTTGGGCGTTCACGTCCATTAAGCAGTGAAGAAAAGGCCGCAAGCGCGGCCTTTTTTGTGTCTGACAGTCAGTATCTGGCAGGCAGTTTATTAATTTTAATCAGCCGGCCTTCTTCCATTTCGATGAACCCGCCCGTTTTCAGGTCAGCCAGGATCCGCATTACGCCGCTGCGGGAAAGCTGGGTTTTATCCCTGATATACCTTTCCGCCGTCACGCTACGTCGGTAGCTGTCATCTTCCTGCATCAGCAGCACGAGCTGCTGGCGAATCATCTCGTACGCGGTTGGCGCGCCTTTCGGCATGACGTTGTGATAAAGCCGGTTATAGACAAACATCAGATGATTAGAAAGCAGCCCCCACAGCGCCTTCTCTTTGATAATTTCAGCCACCCGCTCGGTCGTGAGCACACCAATCAGGCAAGGCGTTACCGTTCGAAGGTAGTCGGTAAAATAGATGTCCGTCAGGTTAGCGAGGCCAAACAGGGCGGGACTGCGCGCCGTCGAAAGCATCATGTCGTCGCTTCTTCTGTATATTGCGACCGTGCCGTCAAGAATTAAATAACACATGCTCTGCCCGTTTACCTGGAGATTAAGTTGCTCGCCGGGATCGGTTTTATGCGTGGTGCAGTGCGGCTGTAAATGAGAAATCAGTTCCTGAGCATAGGGAGATCCGCGATGCGATGGTTTGTCAGAAGACATAGAGTTAACCTGGAAAGAGACTGTACTCTCTATAGTGTCGCTCTTCTTTTCCACCTTCTCCAGAGATAAATACAGCCTCAGTATTTACGGGGTAAGTGATGGATCTCTACTAGAACGCCACGCTCCATGGTGATGTATTTCCCCGTCCGCAACTCCGCGAGGATCCGCATAATGCCACTGCGTGAAAGATAGGTGCGGCTTTTGATATAGGCTGCGGCGGTAATGTTTTGTCTAATGGCTTCCGGCTCCTGCATCAACTCAACCAGCTGAAAGCGGATAATGTCATAAGCCGACATTTGCGATATCTGGGCGCAATGTTCGTAAACGCGCGATGCGGTATAGATCAGCAGGTTTGAGAAGTGCTCCCATAAATTCTGTTGTGCGACAACATGATTGAAACGCGCCAGCGAAACGCTGGCCACCTCTGAGGTTTCCAGCGCTCTGACGTACAGGTGCTCAGACGATAACTGGCTGCTCACGCCGAGTATAAATGGCGCAGATTCAGAATTTAAGACGATACCGTCCCCGCGACGGTGCAACGCCACGCTGCCATGCAACAGTAAAAAGCATTGACGGGTATCGCCGGAGCAATAATGGATAATTTCTCCTCTGGCAATAATGCCTCTCTCCGCATGCGGCAAAACATTATCGATTATTTTTTCAATGTGCTTAAAAGGCTTAGCGCCGAGCACTGTTGATTTATCAATTTCTGACTCAGGCGCGAATCGGGTATTCATTTGAGACCTCACTGACTGATGCGATCATTTTTTGATCGGCATAAAGAATTATCTTAAAAAACAGCAGGTCAGGGAATGTTTGCAGCGAGTCTAATTATAGACTTATCTTTTTTTAAGCGTTAATTAATTGAAATTGCAACTTTTTTTGTTCAGGTCTAAAAGTAGACTGTGGACATTATTCTTAAGCTATTTCCGAGTGAATATGTTTTTTATTTGTTAAAAGAGGGTCTACAGCTAGACCTCAAAATTGATTGTATGCGGAAAAGGAGTTGTATAAATTTTGACTCGTCGGAAGGGGGTTAATTTCTGCAACTGAATGTCGGTAATAAATAGAGTAATACGGGATATAAAATTATGAATAAAAAATTGATGATGGCAATGTTAGCGGCAGGTTCTGTACTCACTATGACCAATGCATTGGCAGCGGCCGGTACCGTTAATTTTAACGGAAATATTCTGGATTCTGCCTGCGACGTTGATGTGGCATCCCAGAATCAGGTGGTGGTATTGGGCGATTATTATAAAACGGAATTCCCGACAACCGGGGCGAGAACGGCTGCGACGCAGTTTAATATTATTTTGAAAAACTGTCCGGTAACGGTCACCAATGCAAAAGTCCGTTTTGATGGCACGCCGGATTTAACCAACGCCAGCCTGCTGGCGATTGATACGTCCGTGGCGGGAGCGGCTACCGGGGTGGCGATTAACCTGATGACGGCAGATAAAGCCGATCTGCCGCTGCACGGCAGCAACAGCTATACCTACGCACTCAGCAGTACGGCTGATAATACGCTGAGCTTCTACGCGCAGTATATTTCCACCGCGGCATCCGTTACCGCGGGCCCGGCTAACTCGGTCGCGAACTTCTCTGTGGTGTACAACTAAGTCAATGGCAGTAATTAGCAGGGGGCCGCCTGGCCCCTTGTTTTATGAGGTAAAAAAATGCGTTTTATCACCACAACGGGCCTGGTTATGGCGCTGTTACCGCTGACGTTAACATCCGCCAGTGCAGGAGTAATTATTGGCGGCACCCGTGTTATTTTTGATGGGGCTAAAAAAGAAGCGTCAATAAATATTACGAATCCTGATAACGGTCCTTATTTAATTCAGTCGTGGATAGATGTTCAGGATGAACAATCGGGTAAAACGCCTTTTATTATTACTCCTCCGCTGTATCGGCTGGACGGCGGACAAAAAACCTCGAGCGTATTGTCATGACAGGCTCTCTGCCTCAAGGGCAGGAGAGTTTATTCTGGCTGAACATCAAAGCTATTCCGTCAGCCTCTAAGCAGATGAACTCGCTGCAAATTGCCGTCAAAACGCGCATCAAATTAATTTATCGACCAGAGGCTCTTCGTGCGTCTACCCCCGAGGAGCAGGCCAATAAATTAACCTGGCGTCGTGCGGGAAATACCCTTCTGGTTAATAATCCAACGCCGTACGTTATCAATTTCAATGAAATTACGTTGGGTAATAAGAAACTTGACGATGTCACGTATGTGATGCCTTCGGGCACAGCCCGTTTCCCGTTACCGAATGGAACCAGTGGCAATACGCTGACGTTTAAAGTCATTAACGATTATGGCAGCCCTGGTGAATTACACCGGGCCAGTTTGTGATCCTTACGCGTTAATCAGGTGCTCGTCATGACAACGGCATTGAATACAATGCAGCCTGCGCGCCTGGCAATATTTATTGCCCTCGCGCTTGCTGGTGTCTCTCCCACACTGTATGCCAGTGAGACGTTTAATACGGAACTGGTAGAGCTGGATAATCCCGGAATGGGGAAAGCGGATTTATCTGCCTTTGAATCCGGCTCGCAGGCGCCCGGGACATACCATGTTGATATTATTCTTGACGATCGGCTGCTGGAAACGCGGGATATTCGTTTCATGGCAGTGAAGGATGCTAACGGCAGTGAAACGTTGCAGCCGTGCCTGAGTATCGGGCAGTTAAAAGCGTGGGGCGTGAAAACGGCGCTTTTCCCGCAGCTCGACGCCGCGGAAGAAGAATGCGCCGATCTCAGGGCGATTCCACAGGCCAGCGCGGATTTCCAGTTTGGCGCCCAGCGCCTGGCGATCAGCATCCCACAGGCGGCCATAGACCTGCCAGCGAGAGGTTACGTTCCGCCGGATATGTGGGATGAAGGCATTACCGCGGCCATGCTCAACTACAGCCTGAGCGGGGCAAACAGCCGGGCAAGAAGCGGGGCAGGCACCCGCAGCGACAGCCAGTATGCAAACCTGCGGCCGGGGATCAACGTCGGTCCCTGGCGGTTACGCAACTACACCACCTGGTCCCGCGATGCGTCCGGCCAGGATAAGTGGGACAACGTCTACACCTTGATTCAGCGCGCGATTATTCCCCTGCAAGCCCAGCTTACGCTCGGAGACAGTTCCGCGCCTGCCGATGTCTTTGACAGCATGCCGTTTCGCGGCGTCCAGCTGGCGTCCGACGACGATATGCTGCCGGATTCCCTGAAAGGCTATGCGCCGGTGGTGCGCGGTATTGCGCGAACTAACGCGCAGGTCGTGGTGCGTCAGAATGGCTATCAAATCTACCAAAGCTACGTGGCGCCGGGCGCGTTTGAGATCGCGGATATGTATCCCACCGGCGGCGCGGGCGATCTTGATGTGACGATCGTCGAAGCTGATGGCAGTGAGCAACATTTCACCCTGCCGTACGCTTCGCTGCCGGTCCTGCAACGGGAGGGACGCCTGAAATATGCCCTTACCGCCGGGCAGTATCGCTCGTATAACCGTAGCGTGGAGAAAACCTCCTTCGGGCAACTGACCGGAATTTACGGCCTCCCGCACGGCATCACGCTTTATGGCGGCGTTCAGGGGGCAGATAAGTACCAGTCAGCGGCTCTGGGGGTGGGCAAGAACATGGGCGATCTCGGGGCAGTATCCGCAGACGTCACTCAGGGCTGGTCAACGCCGGAACATACCGCGAAAACAAGCGGTCAGTCGTGGCGGGCCCGATACAGCAAGAATTTTATCACTACCGGGACGAACTTTTCGATTGCCGGGTATCGCTACTCGACCCGCGGCTATTACGGGATGCAGGACGTCCTCGATTCGTACGGCGACAGCAGCGCGCTTCAGGACAGGCGGCGTAACCGTGCCGAGCTGACGATGAGCCAGACGCTGGGGGACAATCTGGGCGCGCTTACCCTCAGTGCGGCGCGGGAAGATTACTGGAATGACGGTAAGTCGATGGCTTCGTGGAGCGTCGGCTATAGCAACTACTGGCACAACATCAGCTATGGCCTGACATGGACCTACAGCAAAAATGTCCGCTCAGCGTCCGAGACCCGCGACAGCCAAAAAAACGCTGACCACGACCAGCTTCTGGCGTTCAACGTCAGCATTCCGCTGGATAAATTTTTGCCGCAGACATGGGCTAACTATGGCATGAACGCCAGCAGCAATAACGGGACGACGCATAACGTCGGCCTGAACGGAGTGGCGCTTGAGAATCGTGCCCTGAACTGGAACGTCCAGCAGGGATACGGCACAGAGGGCGTGGGCTATACCGGCAACGTGAACGCGGATTACAAAGGCACCTATGGCGAAGTCACGGCAGGTTATGGTTATGACAAAAACAGTGAACGCCTGAATTACGGGCTGCAAGGCGGCATTCTCGCCCATGCTGATGGCATCACGCTTTCCCAGCCGCTGGGGGAGACCAGCGTCCTAATCAAAGCCCCTGGCGCCCACGACGTGGATATCCGCAATCAGCCCGGTGTACGGACAGATTTTCGCGGATATACGGTCGTGAGCAACCTTTCTGTCTACCGGAAAAACGATCTCACCCTCGACCCGGAAAATATGCCGGACGATGTCGAGCTGGAGATCAACACCCGCACGGTGACGCCGACGCGGGGAGCGGTGGTGAGAGCCGATTATCTGCCGAAGTCAGGACGCCGGGTGCTGATGACCCTGACCGACAACGATCGCGCCGTTCCGTTTGGGGCGGTGGTCACCCTTGTGGGTGATGACAGCGGCAGTTTTATTGTCGGCGATCGCGGTCAGGTCTATTTAACCGGGATGCGCGAGCAGGGAACGTTAGTCGCCACATGGGGAAGTCAGGCCAGCCAGCAATGCCGCGCTGATTTCACGCTGCCGAATCACTCAACGTACGGTGGGATCGCTGATATACGCGCCACCTGCCGTCAGGAACGCTAACATGAAATGTCTTAAGACGATGCTGCTGCTCTGTTTGCTCGCGGCGGCAAATATGGCTCGGGCCGGTACCTGCACCACCATCACCCCGCAGCTTTCCACCCTGTCCGTGGGGACGATCAACGTGCAGCGCGATGCGCCTGTCGGCACGGTAGTATTTTCCGGCGCGGCGTCAGCCACAGGCTCCTATCTTACCGGGTGTACGAATCCGCTGATGCTGGGATTCAGCATGCGCTACAACGGCGCCACGTTGAGCAGCTACGGCAACCATGTCTACAACACGAACGTCAGCGGGATAGGAATACGCTTTTCTTCCAACGGCTATTTTGAAAACCCGAGCAATACGTTCTCGTACAATGCGCAGACCTCCTATGTGGACTGGTACGGCGGGAGGATTGAGCTGGTGGTGACGGGTCCGGTCTCATCGGGGGCATTAACGCCGGGTGTGATTGGCGTCGTGACGCTTCAGGGAAGCGACGGCCTCTACCGTGACGGTCTGACCACGCAGCTCACCTCCGGCACCATCAATGCTCTGGCGTGCACGGTGAATACGGCCCAGCTGACGTTTCCTATAGGGGATATTCCCGCTTCGGCGTTCGGCTCCACGGTGGGCACCACGCCAGCGGGAGCACAGAACACGCAAAACCTGGGCCTGACCTGCGCCGCCGGAACCAATATTACGGTCTCGCTCAGTGGAATACAGAATCCGGACAGCGCCAATACCAGCGTGATGGCCTTAACCGGGCAGGGAAATGCCGGCACTGCAAAAGGGGTGGGGGTGCAGCTAATCTATAACGGTGCACCGCTGGCGATGAACAGCCGACTATTTTTGCGACAGTCTGCCGGGGGGCAAGAGACGTTGCCATTAACGGCCCGATATTACCAGACGTTAACCCGCGTGGAGTCAGGTTCAGCGAATGCCTCCGCCACCCTGAATTTGACCTACCAGTAGCAGGTAAGAAGATGAAAATAAGATGCAGGACACTGCTGTTACTTGCCTTACTCAGCGGGAAGGTATGCTCCGCTGATAGCGTCAACATCGGTGTGACGGGAAATATCGTGGCGTCGCCATGCATATTTAATGGCGGCAATAACAATCTCGATGTCTATCTGGGCAATATTCAGGCAACCAATATGGCGACGCCGGGCTCAACATCGGATCCGGTGCCTTTCAGTCTGCTGTTTACCCAGTGCCCAACGGGAACGCAGAGTGTGACCGTCGCTTTCACCGGCAGCCCCGATCCTGAGGCGGGCGCGGACTATTTTATGAACAGCGGTTCGGCCACACATGTGGCGATAGCCATGCGCGATGCCCAAACCGGTGCGCTTAAAGGAACAGGCTCCAGCATGACCCAGACCATTGCCGCGGACAGAACCGCGACATTAGCTATGCTGGCCTCGGTAAAATCCATGACGGGGGGCGCCACGCCGGGAAGCATCCGCGCGGTTGTGGTGATGACGATGCAGTACAACTGAATGCCGGTGATAAGCCTTTTTTAAAGACGTTGGTGTGAACTATGTTAAATATTCTGATTCAGGAAACGGATCTGTTTTTTCAGGCTGGGCTACAGAGCTTTTTCGAAGATTTTTTTAAGCATAACTTTCATCGCTCCATCACTTTTCACCTGGCGCTGACCAATGAAAACGTCAGCCAGGCCGATATTATTGTTCTTTCATTATGTCAGGGGGAAACGCTGACCTGTTTTCCGGAGTTACTGGCCCGACAAAAAGGAATTGTGATAGGTCTCGTCGACGATGAGCTGCGCTTTTCGGCGCTGCCTTCCTGCTTTCAGGACATTATTTTTCTTCCTCGCCGGGCATCGCTTGATCGTATTAGCGGCGTTCTGTTTATTGCGTGGTTCACGACGCAATTACCGGGTTACACCTGGAATAAAAAGACCTGTTTCGACTGCCAGCATAAAGGGTTATCCCGGCAACAAATTCGTATTCTGGTCAATTTTTACCGAGGGCTGTCGGTAGTGCAGACCGCTCAGGCGCTGGAGATGAGCGAAAAAACGGTCTTTACCCATAAATATATGATGATGCAAAAATTTAATCTGCGAAGCGATTACGAGCTGATCGTACTGTTGAGAAGGCTGATGGAGAAAAAGAGCCGGCCGAACCTGCTTCGCGATTACCTGGAAAATAATTATGCACAACAAATAGCCTGAAACGGCAGCGGATAGCTGGCCGGGCAGCGATAGCCGCCACCCGGCAAGCATTTAAACGTTAACCGCAGCGATCAACCGCGTCTTCATGGTCTGGTACGCGGAAGCCGCAAAATCCTCCGCCCAGCGCTGGTCCTCGATTGCCTCAAGCTGCACGGCGCAATACTTCGTTTCCGGCGTTCTGGAGATCGGGTCGAGATTATCCTGCGTCAGCTCATTACAGGCGCCAATCCACCACTGGTAGGTCATATAGATTGCTCCCGCATTGATGCGCTCGCTGATGCTGGCGCGGGTGATCACTTTACCCCGGCGTGAACGTACCCAGACCAGCTGGCCTTCGGCAATCCCCCGTTCATCCGCGTCGGCCGGGTTAATTTGCACCCGGCCCGGCTCGTCGGCCAGGCTTTGCAGCGCGGCGCAGTTCCCGGTCATGGAGCGGCAGGAGTAGTGGCCCACCTCGCGGACCGTACAGAGCACCAGCGGGAAATCCGCATCCGGGATTTCCGCTGGCGCGCGCCACGGTGCGGCAAAGAGCTGCCCTTTACCGCTCGGGGTATCGAACTGATTATCTTTGTACAGGTACGGCGTACCGGGATGATCCAGCGTCGGGCACGGCCATTGAACGTGACCCATCTCGCCCATTTTTTCGTAGGTCACGCCGTAGAAGAGGGGGCACAGCTCGCGCATTTCGTCCCAGATCTGCTGGTTATCCTCGTAATGCATGGGATAGCCCATTTCCGTGGCCAGCAGGCTGATGATCTCCCAGTCGCGCCTGACATTGCCGCTGGACTCAATGGCTTTGCCGAAACGCTGAAAGCCGCGATCGGCACAGGTGAACACACCGGCGTGTTCTCCCCATGAGGTGGCAGGGAGCAGCACGTCAGCCAGCTCTGCCGTTTTGGTCATAAAGATGTCCTGAACCACCACAAAATCGAGCGCCTCAAAGCCGCGGCGGACCAGACCCAGATCGGCTTCTGTCTGAAGCGGATCTTCCCCCATGATGTAATACGCTTTGATCTTACCTTCCAGCGCGAGATGCGGCACTTCGGTGATACGCGTTCCGACGCGATCGTCCATCCGGTTGACATTGATTTTCCACGCATCGGCAAATTTCAGTCTGACCGCCGGATCAGTGACGTCCTGGTAGCCGGGGAACATATTGGGCAGAACACCCATATCGCAGGCGCCCTGAACGTTATTTTGCCCGCGAACCGGCCCCACGCCGACGGCAGGGCGGCCCAGATTGCCGGTCAGCAGTGCCAGGCTGGAGAGACCTTTCACCACATCGACCGCCTGACCAAACTGCGTGACGCCCATACCCCACATCACCGTTGCTGAAGGCGCCGCTGCGAACATGCGAATTGCCTGACGAACATCCCGCGCGGGGATCCCCGTCAGATGTTCAACCTGCTCGGGTGCGTAATCTTTTACCGTCAGTCGGTACGCCTCAAGCCCTTCTGTAAAGCGAGCAACGTAGTTTTTGTCGTACAATTCCTCTTCAAGCAGGACATAGCCAAAGGCATTGACCAGCGCCATGTTACTGCCATTTTTTAACTGAAGATGAAGATCGGCAATGCGTGCCGTTTCAATATGACGCGGATCGCAGACAATGATTTTAGCGCCATTTTCACGTGCTTTAAGCACGCGTCGGGCGACGATGGGGTGAGAGTCGGCGCAGTTATAGCCGAATACCAGCAGGCATTTTGAGTTTTCAATATCGTTAATGGAATTGCTCATGGCGCCGTTGCCGAGGGTCTCCTGTAAACCGGCAACGGACGGACCGTGACAGACGCGGGCGCAGCAGTCGACGTTGTTAGTATTCAACACCGCACGGGCAAATTTTTGCATCACATAGTTGGTCTCATTGCCCGTTCCCCGCGAGGAACCCGTGGTCATAATGGACCGAGGGCCGTACTGTTCTTTGATGCTTTTAAGCCTGTAAGCGGTATAGCGAATGGCCTCTTCCCAGGTAACAGGGGTAAAGGCCTCGCCTTTGCTGTAGCGGATCATGGGCTGCGTCAGGCGGGGGGTAAGCAGCCGAGTATCATTAAGAAAGTCCCAGCCGTAGAACCCTTTCAGGCAAAGCGTGCCCTGATTAGTTACGCCATCAGCGGCTTCGGCACGGATAATCCGGTTATTTTTAACGACGAGGTTAAGTTTGCAGCCTGCACCGCAGTAGGGGCAGACGCTGGCGATTTTTTTCATCAATAACAGACCTGTTAAGAAATGAAGCAATGTTTACTGGAAAGCCCAGTCCCTTAGCGGACTAAGCAGGATCCATGCCAAATTCGGCGTGCTTGATTAACAGGGCGTTAGGGGAGAGAGGGCGTGTCATCGTCAGTCCGTTCGTCAGAATTGACGATGACACGCTATCCGAAGAGATGGGAAGAGTGAGGCGTTAAAGATCGTCCATGGTGTAACCGACGACAATTTCCAGCGTCTTGCGGATCACATCCGCCTTAACGACATCATCGGTGGATTCCAGCGTCTGGATCAGCCAGAGAATGATCGCTTTGTTGGTCAGATGACCTTCGGAAGCAAGAACACAACGAACCGCAGTCGAAAAAATGGCAGACTCTTCAGCAAAGCGATCGCCTGCGTGACGGAAATACTCCGACAACGCGCTATCTAAAAAGGCGGAGTGGTATTCGGGTTGAAGCTGAATATTTTGTCTCATTTGTTCTCACCGTAGCTGTAAAGTTGTAGTCAATGTATCTTTTTGGGATCGGACGGTTTTCCATTTCCAAATAACGGCACTACATTGTCTCGGTTATTTTTGAGAGATCCCTCTCTCTGAATTCGTCCTTGTGCGGTTCTGCGACCTTTAAAAGCGACCGTGCCAGAGCTGATTTCAGCTATCACCCTCGCTAATGTCTCCCGCCGCTGGGGATCCGTCTCACAGGCTTGCATGTTACGCAGACGCTGAACCAATCCCTCGGTCGTTACAGGACCGCGCTCCTTCAAAAGTGAAAGAGCGGCTTCTCCAATAAGCTGGTCGATCAGTCTGTCCGCATCACTGCTGTTCATAACATTAACGTTCGAAGAGCAGGCCAAGAAGCATGTGATAATGATGCTCCTCTTCCGGGCCATTGGCCTTTTCAAGGCGACTTAACAGTTTTGTGCAGAGCGATTTGCGATTCAGATTCCGCCCGTCGCTAAGGATTTCAACAACAACCTGACCCAATGTTTCCTGTTGGGTTGGAAGCGCGGCTTTTTCGAAGTACTGCGCAATTGCTGTTGCTGTGTCTGCGAGGTGTCCGTTCTGCTGCATGTTTCGCTCCTGTAAATTTTCGTAATCAGTAACGTTACATTTAAGGTATACATAATTTTCAAATCTGTACATTAAAAATGTACAATTTTTTAAATATTTTATAATATATTTGATAAAGTATATATTTATCATATGGTTATATGTATACAGCTTACTGCTAAATTCACAAAATATATTGTACAATTCGAAGTGGCGTTGCAGAGTTGTACAAGCCCGGAAAAGGCGCAAAGAAGTCATGTAAATTGTTGAGATGTAAATTATTTATTGGGTAATTAATGTGCTATAACAGAGTTCTCCCCACGTGTTTTCGTGGTCACCCCCTCAATCTTCAGGATTAGCATGCTCACAACCATTATTTACCGCAGTCATATCTGCGAGGACGTTCCAGTGAAAGCGCTGGAAGACATGGTCGCTGCTGCAAATTGTAGAAATCGCCAGTTCGATGTGACGGGGATTTTGCTGTTTAACGGCACACACTTCTTTCAGTTACTTGAAGGGCCCGCTGATAACGTTAAGGAGATCTATCAGCTCATCTGCCGTGACCCACGGCATCACAACGTGGTCGAATTATTAAGCGATCACGGGCCTTCAAGACGTTTTGGCAACGTAGGTATGGAGCTCTTTGACCTTCGTCAGTACGACACCGACGAAGTGCTACAAAAGGTACTCGATAAAGGCACAACCCGCTATCAGCTGACCTATAACGATCGCGCCCTACAATTTTTCCGCACCTTCGTTGAGGCCACTGAAAAAGCCAACTACTTTGAGCTGCCTCCGGCTGACGCCTGGGAGTTTGTCACCGAAAACACGCCATTATCCTCCCAGCCAACGGTAGTGGCAAAGGGCGCGGACTGTAGTTTCGCATTTCAACCTATCGTCGATCCGTTTATGCAGCAGGTGGTTTCCTGGGAAGCCCTGATCCGCACGCCGTCCGGTGAGTCCCCGGAAAGCTACTTTGCCAACCTGTCGCGTGAGGCGCTGTACGAATCGGATCTGAAGAGTAAGCAGGTGGCTTTGTCGATGGCCAGCGCGCTGGGCCTACAGACTCAAACGTTGTCCATTAATCTGTTGCCGATGACGCTGGTCAATGTTCCTGGCGCCGTCGATTTTTTACTGACGGCAATTGAGGCGAACGGTTTTGTGCCGGAGCAAATTGTGGTCGAGTTCACCGAGAGCGAGGCGATCTCGCGCTTCGAAGAGTTCACCAGCGCGGTCAGACAGCTTAAAAGCGCCGGGATCAGCGTGGCCATCGATCACTTTGGCGCGGGATTCGCCGGTCTGCAACTGCTGGCCCAGTTCCAGCCGGACAGAATCAAGATCAACCGTGATTTGATTGCTAACGTGCACAAGAGCGGCCCGCGTCAGGCAATCATTCAGTCAATCATTAAATGCTGCGCCTCCCTGGAAATTCTGTTCTGTGCGGTAGGCGTAGAGCTAGCTGAAGAGTGGATGTGGCTGGAATCTGCCGGGATTTCTCAGTTCCAGGGTCACCTTTTCGCCAGCCCGCGTCTGGGGGGCATTCCGGCGATTGCCTGGCCCGAGAAAAAGTACGATTTATAAAAAACCTGTACGTAACTGTTAAAAGTGACCTGTACGTACGGCTAAATTTATACAACAATATATTAACGAGTGAGTGGTTCTTTGAGCCATTCACTTGTCTCAGAACGAGGAGTTAGTTATACAAATGATTTGTACAATCTGATAAGGTTGGTTTGGTTAGGTATGGAAGTATTGTGCGTGAGGGAGTTAATGGCCTATTACAGTATCGGCGAAGTGGCCGAACGATGCGGTATCAACCCCGTTACGTTGCGTGCCTGGCAGCGCCGTTATGGATTGTTGAAGCCGCAGCGAAGCGAAGGGGGCCATCGTCAGTTTGACGATGAAGATATCCTGCGTATCGAAGAGATCAAACGCCTGATGAAAACGGGTGTTTCGGTCGGTAAAGTAAAAGCGCTTCTTGAAAATACAGAAGTGATGACTCAGGGGAACTGGGCATCGTTTCAGGAAGAGATGTTAACCGTTCTGCGCTATGCCAGCCCGGCAAAACTGCGCGCCAAAATCGGCGAGTTCCGCCGTGACCATGCGATGGATGTTCTGATAGATAACATCATCACCCCTGTGCGGCAGCGAATGAACCAGGACCAGAATACGGTGCGTCACATGGCGAGCCTGCTGGACGGTGTCCTGATTGAGTTTGCCGTTGCAAGCCTGGGTGAGTCGCGAAAAAAAGCAGGTAAGGATGCGCTGCTGATTGGGTGGGAGTGCGACGACCGTACGCATTTGTGGCTGGAAGCGGCCCGTCTTGCCTACAAAGGCTGGCATATCGACGTGCTGGCTGAGCCGATTGATTCTCCGCGTCCGGAACTCTTCCCCGGGCAAAAAATCTTCGTCTGGACCGGTAAAGCGCCTACGCCTCGTCAACAGGAGCAGCTCGACCACTGGCGTGAACAGGGTTTCGCCGTTTCGATCCATCACTGATGTTAAGGGGGCCAACGGTAAACCGCCAGCGCGGGTTTTTAGCCTTCTGGCGATACGACAGGGGTATCCGCGAAGATGCATAGCATCAGTACCCCTGTCATATCGTCGGTTTATTCCATCATCAGGTTGTCTGAAATATTCATGCTGGCCACGGATTCAACTTTCCACGCGCCATCTTCCTTGACCATGCAGTCAATCACGGTGTGATCCCGCTTTTTCCCGAATGAGATATAAACCTGCATACAGGCGGCATCGTAATCCAGCGCCCGCGCACTGACGATGTCCCAGTCATCTTCATATCCCTGAGCCTTGATGAACATATCGACGTCAGGCACGTCATATTCTTCTGGATCCAGCTTATCTATGGCTTTGAGTTTGCTGATGGTTTCGCGGGTTACATATGGCCTCAGCGCTTCATAGTTTTTCAGGGGCTCTTTCCCGGTAATAATTTGCGAGATGTACCACTTATTAAACTGAAGGGCAGCGGATACCTCAGGGGGTAACTTCTGTGCAGCGGATGCGAGAGTGGGCAGAAGCAGGAGCGCCAGGATTATTTTTTTCATGTCAGTCATGCCTGTAAATTGCATATGCTGGCTTCATTTCCCGGTATTCTTTTCCCGGATACATTGTTCGCTGAACAAAATCAGAGTACCAGACGCCGTTCCCTCCATAGATGCAAGCGTGACCATAGGGGGGGTGCGCTGTGGGCTGGATCACCGCTACATCGCCCTCAACAGGCTCACCGTAAACCTGGTGGAAACCCGCCAGAATTAAATTGCTTTTCATATCCTTAGCATAATGCGTGTTCTGTAGATTAGCACCGCCGGCGCGAATGGATTTCGAAACAAATTCTGCACATCTTTTCTGGCTATACTGACCTGCATGCTGGCGAGCATGAACTGCGGCTTTATGGGCACTCCACATAATTTAATCCCTTATTGAATAAATGGTTAACAAGGGAAACATTACGCCGAAAAGGGATGAGTTTATGTAAATAATCATGAGCGGAATTTAACCACTATCAGACTGATAAATAATGGTTAACTCATCCATTAAACGTCTTTATGCGCACCCAGGTAAGGCAAAAAAGGATTAAAAAGAACCTGGCTTAAGGGGGAGGCATACGTAAATAATGTATTTGGTGCCTGGGTGTACTTTAGCTATCTTAAAAATAGGTATTTCCAATACAATTTTTATCATTGCCCGCCACCTTACCGCCTTTCTTATGAAATGCATTATTTATCAATGCATTGAACAAATCTAACCATCCCATCCGCATCCCGTCACAGGGTCTATGCTTAATGAAAGTAGCCAAAAAGGGCGGTTTAGCCCAAAGCCCCTGCTCGCAGGGGGTTGAAGTGATAATCGTTATCACTAACATGGTGTTATGCCCTGGTGGCTTATCAGATGAGGTGGACCTATGGAACTGCATTCAGAAACCTTCAATCCGGCCGATTTTGCCTGGCGTGGCTTAACGCTGACGCCCGCGGCGGCGGCGCATATTCATGAGCTGGTGGCAAAAAATCCCGACATCCTCGGCGTACGCTTAGGCGTTAAGCAGACTGGCTGCGCGGGATTTGGCTACGTGCTGGATACCGTAACCGAACCTGAAAAGGACGATCTGGTCTTTGAAACCGACGGTGCAAAGTTATACGTCGCACTACAGGCGATGCCGTTTATCGATGGAACCGAAGTCGACTACGTTCGGGAAGGTTTAAACCAGTTATTCAAATTTCATAACCCGAAAGCCCAGAACGAATGCGGCTGCGGCGAAAGCTTTGGGGTATAGGCGGTACTATGTCTCGTAATACTGAAGCAACGAGTGATGTAAACACCTGGAGCGGCGGACACCTCAACTATAAAGAGGGTTTCTTCACGCAGCTGCAAACCGATGAACTGGCGAAAGGCATCAACGAAGAGGTCGTGCGCGCCATTTCGGCGAAACGTAACGAGCCGGAGTGGATGCTGGAGTTTCGCCTGAGCGCATTCCGCGCGTGGCTGGAGATGGAAGAACCCCACTGGCTGAAAGCGCATTACGATAAGCTGAACTATCAGGATTATAGCTATTACTCTGCGCCCTCCTGCGGCAGCTGTGATGATACCTGCGCCTCGCAACCCGGTGCGGTACAGCAAACCGGTGCCGAGAACAGCTTCCTGAGTAAAGAGGTGGAAGAGGCGTTCAATCAGCTCGGCGTGCCCGTGCGCGAAGGCAAAGAGGTGGCGGTAGACGCCATTTTTGACTCCGTCTCGGTGGCAACCACCTACCGTGAAAAACTGGCGGAGCAGGGGATTATTTTCTGCTCCTTCGGGGAAGCCATTCACGATCACCCGGAGCTGGTGAAAAAGTACATTGGCACCGTGGTACCCAGTAACGATAACTTCTTCGCGGCACTGAATGCGGCGGTGGCGTCAGACGGTACCTTTATCTACGTGCCGAAAGGCGTGCGCTGCCCGATGGAGCTCTCGACCTATTTCCGCATCAACGCGGAAAAAACCGGCCAGTTTGAACGCACCATCCTGGTGGCCGATGAAGGCAGCTACGTTAGCTACATCGAAGGGTGCTCCGCTCCTGTGCGCGACAGCTACCAGCTGCACGCGGCGGTGGTGGAGGTCATCATCCATAAAGATGCGGAAGTGAAGTACTCTACGGTACAGAACTGGTTCCCGGGCGACGGTAACACCGGCGGTATTCTGAACTTCGTCACCAAGCGTGCGCTGTGCGAAGGCGAAAACAGCAAAATGTCCTGGACGCAGTCAGAAACCGGCTCCGCCATTACCTGGAAATACCCGAGCTGTATTCTGCGCGGCGACAACTCCATCGGTGAGTTTTACTCCGTGGCGCTGACCAGCGGTCATCAGCAGGCCGATACCGGCACCAAGATGATCCACATCGGTAAAAACACCAAATCGACCATCATCTCCAAAGGGATCTCTGCCGGTCACAGCCAGAACAGCTATCGCGGGCTGGTGAAAATCATGCCGACGGCAACCAACGCGCGTAACTTCACCCAGTGTGACTCCATGCTGATTGGCGCGGACTGCGGGGCGCATACCTTCCCATATGTCGAATGCCGCAATAACAGCGCCCAGCTTGAGCATGAGGCAACTACGTCACGTATTGGTGAAGATCAGCTTTTCTACTGCCTGCAACGCGGGATCAGTGAAGAAGATGCGATTTCAATGATCGTTAACGGCTTCTGTAAGGACGTGTTCTCTGAACTGCCGCTGGAATTTGCCGTTGAAGCCCAGAAACTCCTCGCCATTAGTCTTGAACACAGCGTCGGTTAAGGAAAGCACATGTTAAGCATTAAAGATTTACAGGTTAGCGTGGAAGAGAAAGAGATCCTGCGTGGCCTCAATTTTGACGTCAAACCGGGTGAAGTTCACGCCATCATGGGGCCAAACGGCTCCGGGAAAAGTACGCTTTCAGCGACGCTGGCAGGACGCGAAGATTATGAAGTTACCAGCGGCTCCGT
Organism: Enterobacter cloacae complex sp. 677-3DZ2D5B; assembly: GCF_004136695.1. Taxonomy (NCBI): domain Bacteria; kingdom Pseudomonadati; phylum Pseudomonadota; class Gammaproteobacteria; order Enterobacterales; family Enterobacteriaceae; genus Enterobacter; species Enterobacter cloacae complex sp. 677-3DZ2D5B. The sequence goes on from NZ_QFLS01000001.1 coordinate 724,716, forward strand.
TGAGTTTAACGGCAAAGATCTGCTGGAGATGTCGCCGGAAGAGCGTGCCGGCGAGGGCATCTTTATGGCCTTCCAGTATCCGGTGGAAATTCCGGGCGTCAGCAACCAGTTCTTTCTGCAAACCGCGCTGAACGCGGTGCGCAAGTATCGCGGCCTTGAGGCGCTGGATCGCTTTGACTTCCAGGATCTGATGGAAGAGAAGATCAAGCTGCTGAAAATGCCGGAAGATCTGCTGACCCGCTCGGTAAACGTGGGTTTCTCCGGCGGTGAGAAGAAACGTAACGATATTCTGCAAATGGCGGTTCTGGAGCCAGCGCTGTGCATTCTCGATGAGACCGATTCAGGGCTGGATATCGATGCCCTGAAGATCGTTGCCGACGGGGTGAACTCCCTGCGTGATGGCAACCGCTCATTTATCATCGTGACACATTACCAGCGAATTCTGGACTACATCAAGCCGGACTATGTCCACGTGCTTTACCAGGGACGCATTGTGAAATCCGGTGACTTTACGCTGGTTAAACAACTGGAGGAGCAGGGTTATGGCTGGCTTACCGAACAGCAGTAATGCACTTCAGCAGTGGCACCGGCTGTTTGAAGCGCAGGCTGGAGCGCGCTCTGAACAGGCTCAGCACCATCTCCAGCAGATGCTGCGTCTCGGTTTACCGACGCGTAAACATGAGAACTGGAAATATACCCCGCTGGATGGCCTGCTGAACGGCGAGTTTGTCACCCGTCTGGCGCAGGTCAGCCCCGATCAGCGCGACATGCTGGCGCTGAGCGTGGATGCCGTGCGTCTGGTGTTTGTCGACGGTCTGTTCCGTGCGGAGCTGAGCGACAGCGTGCAGGAGAGCGGGTTCGATATCGTCATTAACGATGAACGTCAGTCGCTGAACGCGCCTGTTCAGCCTGAAGTCTTCCTGCACCTGACAGAGAGCCTGTCACAATCTGTCACCCATATTCGCGTTAAGCGTAACCAGCGCCCGGCGAAACCGCTGCTGCTGATGCATATCACCCAGGGCGTTGCGGGTGATGAGATTAACACCGCCCACTATCGCCACCATCTTGAGCTGGCAGAAGGGGCGGAGGCGACGGTGATCGAGCATTACGTCAGCCTTAACGACACCCGTCATTTTACCGGTTCGCGTCTGACGATGAACGTGGCGGCCAATGCCCAACTGCACCACATCAAGCTGGCGTTTGAGAATCCGCTCAGTCACCACTTCGCCCACAACGATATTCTGCTGGGCCAGGATGCCGCGGCGTACAGCCACAGTTTTCTGCTTGGCGGCGCGGTGCTGCGCCACAATACCAGCACCCAGCTGAACGGTGAAAACACTACGTTGCGTATTAACAGCCTGGCGATGCCGGTGAAGTCAGAAGTGTGCGACACGCGCACCTGGCTTGAGCATAACAAAGGCTACTGCAACAGCCGTCAGCTGCACAAAACCATCGTCAGCGACAAAGGACGTGCGGTGTTCAACGGCCTGATCAACGTGGCGCAGCACGCCATCAAAACTGACGGGCAGATGACCAACAACAACCTCTTGCTGGGACGTCTGGCAGAGGTGGACACCAAACCACAGCTGGAAATCTATGCGGACGACGTGAAATGCAGTCACGGCGCGACGGTCGGGCGTATTGACGATGAGCAGATGTTCTACTTGCGCTCGCGCGGGATAGACCAGCAGGCCGCGCAAAAGATGATTATTTACGCCTTTGCGGCTGAGCTGACGGAAGCGCTGCCCGATGGCGGACTTAAACAGCAGGTGCTGGCCCGTATCGGTCAGCGACTGCCTGGAGGCGAAGCATGACATTTCCCGTAGAGAAAGTCCGGGCAGATTTTCCGGTACTGACCCGTGAAGTGAACGGTCTGCCGCTGGCCTATCTCGACAGTGCGGCCAGCGCGCAAAAACCAAATCAGGTGGTGGATGCGGAAGCCGAGTTTTACCGCCACGGTTATGCGGCGGTACATCGCGGGATCCACACCCTGAGCGCCGAGGCGACCCAGCGCATGGAAAACGTGCGCACGCAGGTTGCAGCCTTCCTCAACGCGCGTTCGCCGGAAGAGCTGGTGTTCGTGCGCGGCACCACCGAAGGGATCAACCTGGTGGCTAACAGCTGGGGTAATGCGCAGGTGCACGCGGGGGATAACATCATCATCACCCAGATGGAGCACCACGCCAACATCGTGCCCTGGCAGATGCTCTGCGAGCGTGTGGGGGCGCAACTGCGGGTGATCCCCCTGAATGAAGACGGCACGCTCCAGCTGGAAAAGCTGGACGCTCTGCTGGACGACAGAACGCGGCTTGTGGCGGTGACCCACGTTTCAAACGTGCTGGGCACGGAAAATCCGGTGGCGCTGATCGTCGACAAAGCCCATCAGGCCGGTGCGAAAGTGTTGATTGATGGTGCCCAGGCGGTGATGCACCATGCGGTTGACGTTCAGGCCCTGGACTGCGATTTCTACGTCTTCTCCGGGCACAAGCTGTATGGCCCGACGGGCATCGGCGTGTTGTATGTGAAAGAGGACATTCTCCAGGCCATGCCGCCGTGGGAAGGGGGCGGGTCCATGATCGCCACCGTCAGCCTGACGGACGGCACAACATACGCCCGTGCGCCCTGGCGCTTCGAGGCGGGTACGCCCAACACGGGCGGGATCATCGGGCTGGGCGCGGCCATTAGCTACGTCTCTGAAACGGGGCTGGCGGCGATTCAGGAGTACGAACAACAGCTGATGCATTATGCCTTGCAGGAGCTGGCCAGCGTCCCGGAACTGACCTTATATGGTCCTGCTGACCGTCTGGGTGTGATAGCCTTCAACCTCGGCAAGCATCACGCCTATGATGTAGGCAGTTTCCTTGATAATTACGGCGTCGCTGTGCGTACCGGGCATCACTGCGCGATGCCGCTGATGGCGTATTATGAGGTACCGGCCATGTGCCGCGCATCGCTGGTGATGTACAACACAACGGAAGAGGTCGACAGACTGGTGGCGGGATTAAAACGTATTCACCAGCTGCTTGGCTAACGGAGAGGCGAGAGATGGCAGATTTGCCGGACAGAGATAAATTGCTGCGCAACTTTGGGCGTTGCGCGAACTGGGAAGAGAAATACCTTTATATCATCGAACTGGGTCAGCGCCTGCCGCCGCTCAGCGAAGAGGCGCATAACCCGGACAACATCATTCAGGGCTGCCAGAGCCAGGTCTGGATCCAGATGCAGCAGACGGATGATGGCGTAATCGATTTACAGGGTGACAGCGATGCCGCCATTGTGAAGGGGCTTATTGCCGTCGTATTTATTCTTTATCACCAGATGTCGGCGCAGGATATTGTCGCCTTTGACGTTCGCCCGTGGTTTGAAAAAATGGCCTTAACCCAACACCTCACCCCGTCCCGATCCCAGGGACTGGAAGCGATGATCCGCGCCATACGCGCCAAAGCCGCAATCCTTAGCTAAACTGACAGAACAGCATTCATTCTGTTTCGCGGGGTGGTTTCCACCTCGCTGGTTTTTCAGCTTTCTGACGTTTGGTCAGTGAATAAGGAATCTCAGCATGAAGCGCGCGTCTCTAATAACTCTATTACTCCTTGGTTCGCTCAGTGCTGTTAATTCAGCCAGGGCGGTTGATTATCCTTTACCGCCCGCAGGCAGCCGCCTGATTGGGCAAAACCAGACATACACCATTCAGGAAGGGGACAATAAACTTCAGTCTATCGCTCGTCGGTTTAATACCGCCGCACAGCTCATCCTTGAAACCAATAATACCATTGCACCGGTGAATCCTGCGCCAGGAACGGTCATTACGATCCCTTCCCAGATGCTACTGCCGGACACCGAGCGTGAGGGCATTGTGGTGAATCTGGCGGAGCTGCGTCTTTACTTCTATCCGCCAGGCGAAAATATCGTGCAGGTCTATCCGCTGGGTATTGGTCAGCTTGGGCTGGAAACACCGGTTAGCACCACCCGTGTGAGTCAGAAAATCCCTAACCCTACCTGGACCCCCACAGCGGGCATCAGAGCGCGCTCACTGGCCCAGGGAATTAAACTGCCGCCTGTGGTACCCGCAGGGCCAAATAACCCGCTGGGGCGCTTTGCGCTTCGTCTGGGTATCGGGAATGGGGAATATCTTATTCATGGCACCAGCGCGCCGGACAGCGTAGGGCTGCGGGTCAGCTCGGGCTGTATGCGGATGAACGCGCCGGATATCAAAGCGTTGTTTGAGCAAGTTCGCGTCGGCACGCGGGTGCAGATTATCAATGAGCCGGTGAAGTTCTCCGTCGAGCCGGACGGCAAACGTTATATCGAAGTGCACAGGCCGTTGGCGCAGGCTGAGGGCGAAAACCCACAGACGGTGCCGTTCACGCACTCGGCGGCGTTTACCGCTTTTGCAGCGGAGTCAGGTAGCGATAAAACGCTTATCGATAAAGCCCTGGCGCGCAGAGCCGGGATCCCGGTTGCCGTTTCAACAGGCAATGGTTCGTCAGCCAGCAATTCTGTCCTGTCGGTTCAGAATAGTCGTGTCTCAGCGGCGGTGGCGGAAGACGAGGGAGAGAAAGCGCTTCAGTAGAGGTTTGACTAAGGCAAAAAAAATGGCGCACAATGTGCGCCATTTTATTAACAGGTACTATTACTTACGGTATTTAGTAGCCTGGTTGTCCAGACGCTGGTTAGCGCGAGCTGCGTCGTCTTTAGCAGCCTGAACGTCGGAACGCATTGCGTTCACGTCGTTGCTCAGCTGGTCAACTTTAGCGTTCAGAGTCTGAACGTCAGAAGACAGCTGATCGATTTTAGCGTTGCTGGAGCAACCTGCCAGCAGAGTAGAACCCAGGATTACCGCGCCCAGTACCAGTTTAGTACGATTCATTATTAATACCCTCTAGATTGAGTTAATCTCCATGTAGCGTTACAAGTATTACACAAAGTTTTTTGGGTTGAGAATATTTTTTTGATGGGATTACGCCTATTTTTGATCGTTCGCTCAAAGAAGCAACGAAATCGGCAATTTTGACGAAAAAGCTATGTTAAAAAAGGCATTTTTCATCGGATTCATCTTAGATAAATCGCGATTAAATAGAAAAACCCGATTTGCTTTTTGAATAGTTCTGGTTAAAGGCGGGAATAAAAAAAGCGCCCCGAAGGACGCTTTTTAACAAAACAATAATTTGTTCGTGAAATATTACAGCACGTGGACAGATGCCGTGTTGGTGGTGCCGCTTGGAACCAGCGCGCCAGAAACCATAACCACCACGTCGCCTTTCTGAGCCAGGCCACAATCAACCAGTTCCAGAGCCACTTCTTTACCCAGACGATAGAAATCATCGGTAGAGGCAATCTCTTTCACCAGGTGTGGGATCACGCCTTTGCTCAGCACCAGCTGACGCGCGGTGGTTTCGTTGGTGGTCAGCGCCAGAATGGTCGCATCCGGGAAGTATTTACGCACGGCACGCGCAGATTTACCGCCCTGGGTCGCCACGACAATCAGCGGGGCTTCCAGTTTCTCGGCGGTTTCTACCGCACCACGGCACACGGCTTCGGTGATGCGCAGTTTACGGCTGTCGTTGTTGTAATCCAGACGGCTTTTCATCACGCGGTCGGTACGCTCACAGATGGTCGCCATGATGCTGACCGCTTCCAGAGGGTATTTCCCTTTTGCAGATTCGCCAGACAGCATAACGGCATCGGTACCGTCGAGGATGGCGTTCGCAACGTCGCCTGCTTCAGCGCGGGTAGGGCGTGGGTTTTTGATCATGGAGTCCAGCATCTGCGTTGCGGTGATAACCACTTTACGCGCGCGAACACATTTCTCGATCATCATCTTCTGCGCGAAGATCACTTCTTCAACCGGGATTTCAACGCCCAGGTCGCCACGCGCTACCATGATACCGTCAGACGCTTCGAGGATTTCGTCGAAGTTGTTCAGGCCTTCCTGGTTTTCGATCTTGGAGATGATCTGGATGTTCTCGCCGCCGTGCGCTTTCAGGTGCTCACGGATCTCAACCACGTCAGAACGTTTACGGATAAAGGAGGCAGCAACGAAGTCCACGCCTTGTTCGCAGCCGAAGATCAGGTCTTGTTTGTCTTTTTCAGCCAGCGCTGGCAGAGCAATGGACACACCCGGCAGGTTGACGCCTTTGTTTTCGCCCAGATCGCCGTTGTTCAGCACTTTACAGATAACTTTGTTACCTTCGATAGCGGTCACTTCCATGCCGATCAGGCCGTCATCTACCAGCACGGTGTTGCCAACAGACAGGTCGCTGGTGAAGCCTTCGTAGGTCACGGCAACGATTTCGTTATTACCCACAACGGATTTGTCGGTGGTGAAGGTGAAGGTCTGGCCCGCTTTCAGGGAAACGTCGTTACCGCCTTCCAGTTTGATAGTGCGGATTTCAGGACCTTTGGTGTCGAGCAGGATTGCCGCTTTTTTCCCGGTCTTGCTCATCACGTTGCGCAAGTTCTGGATACGCTGGCCGTGTTCAGCATAGTCGCCGTGGGAGAAGTTCAGACGCATCACGTTCATGCCGGCATCCAGCATTTTGCTCAGCATCTCTTCGGATTCGGTTTTCGGGCCGATAGTACAAACAATTTTCGTCTTTTTCATGACAGTCTTAGTCTTTAAGTTGGGAAGGATATGGAAATCTCGCTCCGGGGGCGCACCGCCGCGGAGTCAAACCTGTGTTGCGAAAGAGTATATGACACGCACTAAGAATAGGTGACATCAAATGAGCGTGCAGAAGAAAGTGTGCCTGAGTGCCAGCCCAACGAAGGAGAGGAGAAGTTGTACGTTGTTTTTTGTATTCCAAGCGCTGAAACCATTCACCAGGGATTTGGCGCGCATTATACGCTGATTTACAGTAAAAAGGAAAATGGAAACAGCGTTTCAAAAACAATCTGTGCAGATTCACATAAGTTTGTTATCAAGGCGTTAAGGCCTAATGTCATCTTATGACAGCAGGCGCAACGCCCGCCGTTTTTTGCTCACTTTTTCAGCGCTTGTTTAAGGTCGGCGATCAGATCCTTCGCATCTTCAATCCCCACCGACAGGCGGATAAGCTGCGGCAGAATGCCGTTTGCAAGACGCTGCGCCAGTGGAATGGAGGCGTGGGTCATGCTGTAGGGCTGGCTCACCAGACTCTCCACACCGCCAAGGCTTTCCGCCAGGGTAAAGAGCGTAAGATGACGGATCACCTCTGTCGCGCGCTGCGCATCGCCTTTAATCACAACGGAGATCATGCCGCCCGGCAGCGCCATTTGTCTGCGGGCCAGCGCATACTGGGGATGTGACGCCAGCCCGGGATAGAACACGCTGTCTACCTGCGGATGCTGCTCCAGCCATTGCGCAATCGCCAGCGCATTGGCGCTGTGCTTCTCAACGCGCAGTGAGAGGGTGCGAATGCCCCGCAGCGTCAGGAAGCTGCTGAACGGATCCAGAACGCCGCCAATCGCGTTTTGCAGATAGCCCAGACGCTCCGCCAGATCCTTATTCGCCCCCACAACAGCCAGCCCGGCAACCACGTCTGAATGACCGTTGAGATATTTGGTGGCGGAGTGGACCACTATGTCGAACCCCGCCTCCAGCGGCCGGTGAATGACCGGGGAGGCGAAGGTATTATCCGCCACGCTGATCGCATTATGGCGCCGGGCAATGTCCGCGATGGCCTCCAGGTCGGCCAGTTTCAGCAGCGGGTTCGTTGGCGTTTCCACCCAGATCATGCGCGTGTCCGGGCGAATGGCGCCCTCAAGTCCGGCTACATCGTCCGGCTTAACCCAGCTCACCTGTAACCCGGTGCTGCGCTTGCGCACGTTTTCGATCAGGCGATACGTACCGCCATACACGTCGTCAATGGCGACGATATGGCTGTCTTTATCCAGCAGTTCGAGCACGGTGGAAATGGCCGCCAGCCCTGACGCGAAGGCGTACCCGCGCGTGCCGCCTTCCAGTTCGGCGATGGCGGTCTCCAGCGCGTGGCGGGTTGGGTTGCCGCTCCGGGAGTATTCGTAGCCGGTATGTTCACCCGGTGCCGGTTGCGCAAACGTCGACGTGGCGTAAATTGGCGGCATCACGGCGCCGTGCGGGTCGTGATACTCACCGCTGTGAACGCTGAGGGTGGCCAGGTTTTTCATCTTTTGCTCCTTTTATTTTGTCAGGCGGTTACGCCAGGCGGTGAGTACGTCACTGCGTGTGATCAAACCCAGAAAGCGGTTTTCGTCATAAATAATCGCCACCAGGCCACGGTCAAAGATGGCGTACAGGGCGCTCTCCGGGGCCTGCTTATCCAGATATTCAACCTGACGCGTCATGGCCGCCGTCACGGGGAGGGAGAAGCGATCGGCATCTCCCCCGATGTGTCGCAGCAGGTCCCACTCGTCGATGATGCCGACGACCTTGTCGTTATCGAGCACCGGCAGCTGGGAGATGTCGTACAGGCGCATGCGGGCCAGCACGGTGGAAAGCGTGTCGTCCGGGGCGGCAGTGACCGTCGCGCCTTCATCGTGGCGCAGGGCAATATAGTCCGAGAGATCGCCTGCCTGCGGACGCGAAATCAGCCCCTGCTGGCGCATCCAGTCGTCGTTGAACATCTTCGAGAGGTATTTATTGCCGCTGTCGCAGGCGAAGGTGACCACACGTTTTGGCGTAGTCTGCGCCTGGCAATATTTCAGCGCTGCCGCCAGCAGCGTGCCGGTGGAGGATCCTGCCAGGATCCCTTCCGTTTTTAGCAGATCGCGGGCGGTGGTGAACGCCTCGCGATCGGTAATGCGCCAGGCGCGGTTAACCCCCTCGATGTGCGCCAGCGGAGGAATAAAGTCTTCGCCAATCCCCTCAACCAGCCACGAGCCGGCATCGTGATGGCGTCCGGTCTCAACCTGGTCCGCCAGTACCGACCCGGCCGGATCGGCAAGCACAAATTCCGTCTGCGGCGAATGTTCTGCAAACCACGCCTGTAAGCCGCCCAGCGTACCGCCGGACCCCACGCCGACGACGATGGCATCGATCTGGCCGTCAAGCTGTTCAAACAGTTCCGGTGCGGTAGTGGTGCGATGCGCCAGCGGATTGGCCGCGTTACTGAACTGGTCGATATAAAACGCGCCTGGCAGTTCGTTCGCCAGCCGCCGGGCATAATCCTGATAATAGGCCGGATGCCCTTTGTTCACATCCGAGCGGGTCAGCACGACCTGCGCCCCTAACGCGCGCAGGTGGAAAATCTTCTCGCGGCTCATTTTGTCCGGCACCACCAGGATCAGCGAGTAGCCCTTCTGCGCCGCAATCAACGCCAGCCCCAGGCCGGTGTTCCCCGCCGTAGCTTCAATAATGGTGCCGCCGGGCCTTAGCTGGCCCGTACGCTCGGCTTCGTTAATCATCGACAGCGCGACGCGGTCTTTAATCGAGCCGCCGGGATTCTGGTTTTCCAGCTTCAGAAACAGCGAGCAGGGGCCGGTGTCCAGCTTGTGCAGCTGGATGAGCGGCGTACGGCCAATCAGTTCGGTGACGGAGTGGTAAAGCGTCATGGTCATGTCCTGTGAAGAGGTGATGACCGGATGATAGAACCATGAAATTTTCTCAATAAAGAACGTTTCACCAAGTTTAAGAACAGAAAGGAATAATCCTTGTGTTTTCAGATGGAAAGACAGCAAGACGTAAAGTTGTCCGGATGTGAGGATGGCTAAATCCGCATAAAGTGCTGCAAAATTAACCGATTTCGCCGGGTGAGTGTGACCTGATATGCAAATGGCAGATAATTATTGCTGATATTCATCTAAATGCTTTTTCACCCGCCAGTTCGCTGTTTATTCCGCAGAATTATAAGAAATTCTTTTTTGGTCATTTAAAAGCTGATAACGGCTGTTTACTATCTTTTGGACATCCATACTGCTAAACCGCTATATGCGTAACGGATAACGAATAAGAATGATCGTACTCAGCAATATTTCGAAGGTCTTTGACAACGGGAAGCTGGCGCTGACAGCCGTTGATAACGTCAACTTGACGATAGAGCAGGGACAGATTTACGGGATCATCGGTTACAGCGGGGCCGGGAAAAGTACACTGATCCGTCTGCTGAACGGTCTGGAAAAGCCCAGCGCCGGCAGCGTCACCATTAACGGTCAGGATATCTCCGCCGCGAAGGGAGAAGCGCTGCGTCAGGCACGCCTGAAAATCAGCATGGTGTTCCAGCACTTTAATCTGCTCTGGTCGCGCACGGTGAAGGAAAACATCGCCTTTTCAATGCAAATTGCCGGTGTGCCAAAAGCGCAAATTCAGGCTCGCGTTGCCGAGCTGGTGGAGCTGGTCGGCCTGAAGGGACGGGAGAATGCTTACCCGTCGCAGCTGAGCGGCGGGCAAAAACAGCGTGTGGGCATTGCCCGCGCGCTGGCCAATCATCCGGACGTACTGCTGTGTGATGAAGCCACCTCGGCGTTGGATCCACAAACCACCGATCAGATCCTCGATCTGCTGCTGGATATTAACCGTCGGTTCAAGCTGACCATCGTGCTGATCACGCACGAGATGCACGTGGTGCGCAAAATCTGCGACCGCGTGGCGGTGATGGAGAACGGTAAAGTGGTGGAAGAGGGCGACGTGTTGAGCGTCTTTACCCATCCGCAGCAGCCGATTACGCAGCAGTTTGTCCGTCAGGTGAGCCAGTATGCTGAAGAAGAAACCTTCAATACCGAACTGGCAAACGATCTGGAAGGTACGGTTATCAGGCTGACCTTTACCGGGCACAGCACGCATAAACCGATTGTGGGCGAACTGACGCTGCGCTACGGCCTGCCGTTTAACATCCTGCACGGAAAAATGACCCAAACCGCTCACGGCGTGTTTGGTCAACTCTGGGTGCACGTCGTGGCATCTGATGAACAACTGAACAATATCCTCGCCGACCTGCAGCACAGCGATATTGAAGGCGAGGTGATTAAACATGGCTGAGAATCTCTTTCCGCATCTCAAGTGGGATCAGCTCTGGGCGGCGACGCTGGAGACGCTGTACATGACCGCGCTTTCCGGCGTGGCGACCTTTGTATTAGGCATCGTGCTGGGTCTGGCGCTGTTTTTAACTGCCCGCGGCGGGTTATTCCACAACCGCACGGTCTACAGCGTGATGTCGATTGTGGTGAACGTGTTCCGCTCGATTCCGTTCATCATTCTCATCGTTCTGCTGATCCCGTTCACCAAGACCGTTGTGGGGACCATTCTCGGCGCTAACGCTGCGCTGCCCGCCCTGATTGTGGGCGCGGCGCCGTTCTACGCCCGTCTGGTCGAGATTGCCCTGCGAGAAGTGGACAAAGGGGTCATTGAGGCCACGCGTTCGATGGGCGCGCGGCTGAGCACGTTAGTGTTTCGGGTTTTACTGCCGGAATCCTCACCCGCACTGGTTTCAGGTATGACGGTGACGCTGATTGCGCTGGTGAGCTACAGCGCAATGGCAGGGGTGATAGGTGCCGGCGGTTTGGGAAATCTGGCTTATCTGGAAGGATTCCAGCGCAACCATGGTGACGTCACGCTGGTGGCAACGGTGACCATTCTGATCATCGTGTTCATTATCCAGTTCTGCGGCGATGCCATTACTTCACTGTTAGATAAACGCTAATAAATACACACAGGAACCACATCATGAAAAAGACACTGACACTGATCGCCGCCGCAACCCTGAGCGCCCTGAGCTTTGCCTCCTGGGCGGATACGCTCACCGTGGGGGCGTCCAACACCCCGCACGCGGAAATTCTGGAGCAGGCTAAGCCGATTCTGGCGAAGCAGGGGATCGATCTGGAGATTAAACCCTTCCAGGACTACATACTGCCAAACACGGCGCTGGCGGGGCATGACATTGACGCCAACTATTTCCAGCACATCCCTTACCTGAACAGCGTGCTGAAAGATCACGCGGGCGATAAGGATTATGATTTTGTCAGTGCGGGCGCAATCCACATTGAGCCGATCGGTATCTATTCAAAAAAATACAAATCGCTGAAGGATCTGCCGGAGGGCGGCAAAATCATCATGCGTGATGCGGTTTCCGAGGAAGGGCGTATTCTCTCCATCTTCGAAAAAGAGGGCGTGATCAAGCTGAAGCCGGGCATCGATAAAGTGACCGCGCGCATCAGCGATATCGTGGAGAACCCGAAAAAGCTGCAATTTACCCCTAACGTCGAAGCGTCTCTGCTGCCGCAGATGTACAACAACGACGAAGGTGCTGCGGTGGTGATCAACGCCAACTACGCGATTGATGCTGGCCTGGATCCGGTCCACGATCCAATTGCGGTTGAAAGCGGTGAGAATAACCCGTACGCCAACATCATTACCGTTCATCGCGGTGACGAGAAGAAGAAGGATATCGTCGCGCTGGTGAACGTGCTGCACTCCAAAGAGATTCAGGACTGGATCCGCACCAAATACAAAGGCGCAGTCATCCCGGTTAACAACTAATCGACTGATTTTCCAGACGAAGCCCGGCGAACAACACGCCGGGCTTCTTTTTTGTATCCAGCCGACGAATGATTTAAGCTGACGGTTTAGGGCAACGGAGTGATGGCAATGGGCAATGTGACCAAAGACGAAGCGCTGTACCAGGAGATGTGTCGGGTGGTAGGCAAGGTCGTTCTCGAAATGCGTGATTTAGGGCAGGAGCCGAAACATATTGTCATTGCGGGCGTACTGCGTACCGCGCTGGCGAACCAGCGCGTTAAGCGCAGTGAGTTGACCACCAAAGCGATGGAAACGGTGGTTAAAGCGCTGGCCGGCTAACGCGCCAGCGCTTCGCGAGCAGCTCAAGCGAGCAGCAGAGCAGGTAATAGATCACACCCGTAAAGATAAAAACGGCCGCCGGGTAAATTTGCACCCGGTTGTTGACCTGTCCCGCCACCGTGGTCAGTTCAGGAACGTTCACGATAAACGCCAACGACGTATCCTTCAGCAGGCTGATAAAAATCCCCACCAGCGACGGCAGAATATTTCTCAGCGCCTGCGGCAGCAGCACGCGCCACAGCGTTTGCTGCGTACTGAACCCTTGAGAAAGCGCGGCCTCATTCTGGCCCGACGGTAGGGCTCTCAGTCCGGCTAATACCGAATGCATCACCGCAGCCGCGGTAAACCAGGCCAGCGCCAGCGTGACGGTCGTCGCGCCAGGGAGATCCCTGCCGGTTATCAGCGGCAGCAGATACCACATCCAGAATATTACGAAGATCAGGGGGATCCCGCGAATCAACTCTGCCCACGCAAACAGCGCACTGCGCACCACGCCGGGATAGCGCCAGGCGACGCATGCCAGCACAATCCCGCCGGGCAGGGCAAGCGCGGCGGCGCCAGCGGCCATCAGCAGTGAGAGCAGTACGCCGCCGGGTTCTCCCGCAGTCGCACGTCCCCAAAGCAGATAATCCAGGTTTTCGACAATAACGTTAAATCCGGGGATCATGATTTTTCCTCCCTGAATGGGGGCCGAGGCGCACCAGCACGCTCCCCGTCACCATCCCGGTAAGTAAGTAGAGCACCGTACCGACGGTAAAGGCTTCCAGGGCATGGGCGTTGTAACTTTCTATCTGGCGAACCTGGTAGGTCAGTTCGGCGAAGCCAATTCCGCTCGCGAGCGAGGAGAGCTTCATCAGGTTAAGGTACTGGCCAACGACGGGTTGCCAGGCGTTAGCGAGTCCCTGTGGCAGAAGAATGTAGCGAAACAGACGCCATGAGGAAAATCCCTGGGCGAGCGCCGCCTCCCGTTGCCCGGCAGGTACGGAACGCAGCCCCGATTCGACTTCTTCAATTAAAAACGCTGAGGTAAATACGCCTAACCCCCAGGCGGAGCATAAAAATTCGGGCGTAAACCACCAGACGTCACCGGGCAAAATGGACCAGCTGTGGTCTGCATTCACCGCGTCACGCAGCTCCTGCGGCAACCCGTTCCAGGCGGCGAAATACCAGAACAGCAGCTGCACCAGCAGCGGCGTATTGCGAAACAGCGATACCCAGCCGCTGACGAACGACGTCCCGAGAAGTCCCCCGGAAAGCCGCAAAAGCATAAAGAACAAGGCGAGCAGGCTTGCCAGCATAATCCCCGCCAGCGTCACCCACAGAGTGGTGAGAAATCCGGAGAGGATCCAGTGCAGGGGCTGTCCGGCCAGCACCCCCTGCCAGTCCAGAGCGGGCATTACAGTTGCTCCTGACGCAGCGGATCCAGCACTTTTTGCAGGAACCGCCTCGCACGCGGATGCGACGGTTGGTTGAAAAATTGCGCCGGGGACGCGGTTTCCAGAATGTGTCCACCGTCGATAAAGACGATTCGACCGGCAATTTCCCGGGCGAACTGCATCTCATGGGTGACGACAATCATGGTGATCCCGCTGTGGGCAAGGGCTTTCATCACCAACAGCACTTCGCCAATCATCTCCGGGTCGAGTGCCGACGTTGGCTCGTCAAAGAGAATGATTTGCGGCGACGAGGCCAGAGCGCGGGCAATCGCCACGCGCTGCTGTTGTCCGCCGGAAAGTTCAGCAGGGTAGCGGTGCGCCTTCTCCAGCATGCCGACCTTCTCCAGCAGCGCCAGCGCGCGCTCCTGGGCGGGCAGGGGTTTCCAGCCGTGAACGTGCTCCAGTGCCAGGGTGATGTTCTGGCTGGCGGTAAGGTGGGCATAGAGATTGAACTGCTGGAATACAAACCCGACGCGGCTGCGTAACTGACGTAGCCTGCTGCCGGAAAGCTGTCCGGTCGGCTTGTGGTCGACCAGAATCTCCCCGCCGCTCAGGCTCTCAAGCTGGTTGATAAGCCGAATCAGGGTCGATTTTCCGGAACCCGAAGGGCCGAGAATGGCAACCACTTCACCCGGCATGATGGTGAGATTAATGTCGGTTAAAACCGGATGGTCGCCGTAGCGTTTGTCCACATGGCGAAACTCAACGCTGGCCTGTTCCAGACGTGAAAAATCCGCGGCATTGGCCGCGGAGTGCGAAAATAAACCTGAGAGCATATTACCGGGCTTCTATTTTAAAGTTACGAGGCTGTGGAGCAGGGGTGCCTGGACCGAACCAGACGTCATAGATTTTTGCCGCCTGGCCGTTTTTCTCCAGGTTAACCAGCTCATCGTTAACGGCTTTCAGCAGCGCCGTTTCACCCTTTTTCACCCCCACGCCAATCTCTTCTTTACTGAGCAGGTCGGGCAGGATTTTGAAGTCGGCTTTATCCGGCGCCTGCGCCAGCAGGCCAGCCAGAATGGTGCTGTCCTGGGTAATGGCCTGCACGTTGCCATTGCGCAGTGCCGTCAGCGCCAGCGGGATGTCATCGTAAGAGAGGACGCGGGACTGCGGAAAACGCTGGTGCAGCGCCTGTTCACCCGTCGTACCTTTTACGGCGCCAATGCGTGCCCGGCTATAGTCATCAAGCTTGTCCGGTGATTTTGCCGGGACCAGGAACTGCTGGCCGGTGACGAAGTAAGGCGTCGAGAAATCAATGACCTGTGCGCGTTCCGGGGTGATGGTGATATCCGCCACGATGAGATCCGCTTTTCCGGACTGTAGCAGCGGAATGCGGTTAGCCGGATTGGTGGCGACCAGTTCAAGCTTGACGCCGAGCGATTTCGCCAGCGCTTTGGCGAAGTCCACATCGTAACCCACGATCTCATGCGTTTTGGCATCAATCGAGCCAAAGGGTGGATTAGCATCAAACGTGGCAACTTTCACCACGCCTGCTGCCTTGATATCCGCCAGCCGATCGGCCTGCGCCTGCGCTGAAACCAGGCCCCAGGCAGCCACTAATCCCAGAACCTGCGCCCGTTTTTTAGACCCTTTCATTTTTGCAGCCATAGTCATACGCCATCCCGTTGTTTTTGTTTTACCCCGTTACGCTCCCATAAGGGAAAGCTATCGCCAAATAAGAAATCGTTCTTTGCTATGAGAAAAAAAGCATGAGTGAACAAGGTGTTAAAGAAGAGAGCAGACGGCGGGGCGCTATTTGCAGATCCTGCACATCGACAGTGGATTTTGATATTTCCCCCGGGCGCAATTTGGGTGTTTAACTGAGGACAGGTTAAGCGAGAAGGGTAATGACGATGAAAAAATGGATAAGCACGTTACGGCGGTTTTTTGCGCCCCGACCAGTGAATGCGGAGAACAGCGCGCAACGTGTTCTTGAGTCAATACTGCCTGTCGCCAGCCTGTATGGCGTGGACGTAGCCAACATCGACCCGGAGTGGTTCCATGATAAAACGTCACGCTGAACTGCGCCGGACGCGCGAAATGTACTGGAATGAGCTGTGCGTGGTGCCTGTAAAGCGGGGATGAAGGGAAAAATACCCAGGCTAATCCTCGGTAAATGATGGCCGTTTTGTTACCACTATCTCCTTTCACAGATGGAGATAATAATGAAACGGACAGTATTAACCCCCGCGCTTTCTGCCACCGCACTTCTGCTTACCATGCAGGCGGCACACGCTGGACCACAGGCACATGTTGTATGCAGTTATTCCCACACCCTCGGCGATGATGCCATTATGATGTTCGGCATGCCCAACGAGGCTATGCTGCACGATTTTTTTGGTAACGTGCATACGGATGCTTACTCCAGCCGTGAATCGCTGCGTACCCAGGAAAAGACCACCTGCGATAACAAAGCAGACAGCTCGGCCTACTGGGCTCCGTCGCTAAAATTGCCGGACGGAACGGTGGTCAAACCCGCCTATCAAAAAACCTATTATCAAGCATCGAACGTTGACGCCTGGCCGCTGCACCCGTTCCCGGCGGGGCTGTCGCTGCTGGCGGGCGATCACCACGGCACCGCGCCAAATCTGCATATCACCTTTTTATGCGCCAATGGCAAGGGTTACACCACCAGAACGGGTGAAGTCTGCGGCTTACGCAAGGCGAAGGATGCCGTGCAGTTTAATATCGGCATTCAGTTCCCGAACTGCTGGGACGGGGTCAACCTGAAGCCCGCCCACGGCCTGGCTAACGCCACCTACGATACGAAAGGACAGTGTCCGTCCGCCTTCCCGGTGAAGATCCCGACGGTGAACATGAATATTGCGTACGTGCTCCCGACAATTAGCTCTCTGGATACCAGTAAAGTCCAGCTTTCCCTCGACCCCATCATGCATGGCAGTGAGCGTGAAGAGCGGTGGGGTAGCCTGTATACGGCACATGCTGACTTCATGAACGGCTGGACGGAAGATGCCGCGCGCTTTATGACCGACCTGTGCATGAACCGCGGAATGGATTGCGGCACCACCGTGCCGTATGGTTATTCAAAAGCGAAGGCCAACGTCTGGCTCAGCAGCATAGAACCCGCACTTTCACAGCCCGATCCCCAGGTCTTACTGGCGCAGGATAACTGGAAGAACGGTGGACGCACGAAAAACAGCGAAACATTGTCGCTGGTGAAGTTCCACATTCCACCGCTGCCTGCCGGACAGGATCCTGCCCAGTTTAAATACCGCGTAAGAATTTTTGGCGGGAAAGTGGAAACCAACGGCGCGGATCAAATTTTCTTCTATCCGGCGAGTAACGACTGGGATCCGGCCACCGTAAGCTGGCATTCACGGCCGTCCTGCAACTACCGCTCGGATGCGGTGCTTTACCTGAACCACTCCCGCGAATACCGGATGGTGGACGTGGATAAAGCGGTGCGTAAGGCGCTGGCAGAAGGGAAAACCGAAATTTCGTGGTATATCGGCGGCGATCGTCAGGGAAATCACTATCAGTTTGAGACGGGCTCATCTCCCCAAAGCCTGATCCTGATGCTGACCGGGTTTAGCAAAACGCCGGAGATCTGATATTGGGTAGCAAAAGGCATTCATAAAAAAGCACCGGGGAGCCCGGTGCTTTTTCTTCAGATCTTGCAGGCATCGCCGCAGTCGTCATCGGCGACAATCGCCTGGGCTTTTTTATCCGCATCGTCGAGACGTTCCGCGTTGCGCTCTTCTGCTTCATCCAGCCCGTTAAAGACTAAGTTATCGAGATCAATTTCCATGTGCCACCTGCGTTATTCAGTTTTTGATACTGGCACAGTATAAGTCAAAAAAAGCGGGCCAGGCACCCCTCAGCACATATGGATAATCCCTGCCATACTCAGTGCTTTATTGCTGAGGAAAGCCGATGATTACACTCTGTAAAACCTGCGGTACCGCTTACGATGAACAGCCCAAAAACTGCCCGATTTGCGACGATGAGCGCCAGTATGTCCCGGTGACGGGCCAGGCATGGACGGACTTCGACAGCCTCACGACCACGCACACCAACAAATGGCAACAGCTGGAGCCGCAGCTGTTCAGCATCAAAACCGTTCCCGCTTTTGCCATCAACCAGCGCGCGCTTCTGCTGCGTACGCCACAGGGCAATGTTCTGTGGGACTGCATCGCCAATCTTGACCCGGCGACCAGAGCGTTAGTTGACGCGCTCGGGGGCATCAGCGCGATCGCGATTTCGCACCCGCATTACTACACCACCATGCAGGAATGGGCCGCCGCGTTTAACGCGCCGATCTACCTGCACGCCAGCGATCGGCAGTGGGTGATGCGTGACAGCCCGGCGATACGCTTCTGGGAGGAGGACGCCCTGGAGATTATGCCTTTGGTGACTCTGCTGCGGCTGGGCGGGCATTTTGCAGGCGGCACGGTGCTGCACTGGCAGTCAGGCGACGGCGTGCTGCTGGCCGGTGATATTTTGCAGGTTACACCCGGGAAAGACGCCGTGTCGTTTATGTGGAGTTATCCGAATATGCTGCCGCTGCCTGCCCGCACCGTTGAGTCGGTGATCGGCCGACTGACCGGGAAAACGTACCAGCGCCTGTACGGGGCCTTTGAAGGGCAGAACATCCCGGTGAACGCAGATGAGATCGTGCAGCGGTCGGGCCAGAAATATATTGCTTGTCTCCGCTAAGACGCGGTGGTTAAATTTTACGAGTGTGATCGCGATCATACCTAAACTAAAACAGATAAAAGAGAAATGGCTATGCAACATATCATTGAAGGTTTTCTCAGCTTTCAAAAAGAGATTTTCCCGCAACGTAAAGAGCTTTTTCGTAGTTTAGCGTCCAGTCAGAATCCCAAAGCGCTGTTTATCTCCTGCTCCGACAGCCGTCTGGTTCCGGAACTGGTTACGCAACAGGAGCCAGGACAGCTCTTTGTCATTCGAAACGCGGGCAACATTGTGCCTCCGTTCGGGCCGGAGCCTGGCGGTGTCTCTGCGACCATCGAATATGCGGTAGTGGCCCTGGGCGTGACCGATATCGTTATTTGCGGCCACTCCAACTGCGGCGCGATGAAGGCGATTGCTGACAACGCCGATCTGGAGCCGATGCCGGCCGTTTCCCACTGGCTGCGCTATTCTGATGCGGCAAAAGCGGTGGTGGAGAAGAAAACCTGGGATAAGCCAATCGATAAAGTGAATGCGATGGTGCAGGAAAACGTCTTTGCGCAGCTGAGCAACATCAAGACCCATCCGTCGGTGGCGGTAGGCCTGCGCAACAATGCCATTCGCCTGCACGGCTGGGTATATGACATCGAAAGCGGCAAAATCCTTGCCCTGGACAAGAACACTAAATCGTTCGTGTCGTTGTCGGAAAACCCGGAAGTCTTCTTCGAGTAATCCGACACCGCAGGGCAGGGAAGCCCTGTTAAAACTCCATGTAAGGTAACTTCCTTCGCACGCCCGACGCAGGTTTTCCAGCTGCTTCCGCCATCGCTTTACCAATTTCAGCGCACTCAGACAAACCCTGAACAAACGGATGATCGTGCATCAGCCAGGGGATCGCCCCAAAAGCGATACGCCCCCGCAGTGATGCCGGCGCCAGCAACGTATAGTCTTCTCCCACGTCCGGAACGTCATCGCCGGTTCCCGCAAGCTGTTTACGCAGGGTGGGGAAGGGAATGTCCTTGTTTCTGAGCGGCTTTTGTCCGCGCGCGTCGATAAACACGTCGAAGCGGTAACTTTTTTTTGCCGTGGTGATGACGGTCTGATCGCTGCCGATATCCAGATCGTAATCATCACCGAGTGCGACCACGCTAATGATCCCTGCCTCGCGCAGCGCCAGTAACCGGCGGATAGACTGCGGTGGAATGGCGGCATAATTATCGATAAACACACGCTCCAGCCCGGATTTAAACCGCTCTCTGTCATGCTCATTGAGTGAAGGGACGATGGCCTGTACCACTTCATGCAGACGAAGCACGGTATAGCGCCAGGCAACGGTGCGTTTTTCGCGCTTGTTGCGCTCCACTTCTTTCAGATTCGCTTCGGCCCAGGTGAAAGGACCGTGCTTTTTACGATCCTCAAACCAGGCATCACGGAGCGTGTCGGCATTCAGCGTGCCGAGCGCTATCGCCTGACACCATCGCGGATCGGCCAGCTCAAGCTCTTTCACCATCAGCGCAAAGATGCGGTCAAGCAGCCCATCCGGGCCTTTGTCGATTTCGCTTGCCACCACACAATCCGTTAACACCGACAGTGGTTCATAAGGGATAGGGCAGTAAAAATCGGCCTCCGGCAGAACGCCCGTGCGGGACATCAGCATGATTTTTAGCCCTTCGCTGCCTTTATTGACAACGAACTGCTTCCCGCTAAACCGGCCATGCTGCATCACAACCGCCATTGCAGCGTCCAGCCCGCTGAGGGAGGTACCCATGATCCCCACCTCACAGGCTCGGACCTCCGCGTCCATCAGCCCTGACCATGGGCTTGGGAAATATGCGCGGGTGGTTTCATCTTCATCAGGCCAGACGTGGCCGGTGGCAACAACCGCAAGATCAAACCGCCTTGAGAAAGGGGCATTGTTTACTGAAAGGGCCACGCCGTCTGCATCAGCCTTAATATCAGTGACTTCTGCGTTGGGGTGAACCTCGATATGAAACCCAGCCTTTTTCGCCTCGGCAGCGACAGCGAGAAACCGGTCGTGGAAATATTCACCCAGCAGAATACGGGGCAGAAATTGCCGGTCGTGCAGCTTCTCACTGTCGACGTTATAGCGGGCAAGGCGGGCCGCATTCTGCTGTTTGAGCCAGTCCAGGTAAGTGATGAAAATGGGCGGTATTTCAATACTGGCGATGTTCGCCAGCATCAGCCGGGAATTATCCTCGTCGCTGTAGGGCATTCCGACACCGGGTTGGTCTGCCTTTTCGAAAACGGTGATCGAAAGCGGCGCTGCGTTGTTAAGAAGTGAGTAAAAGGTGTAAATCCCTGTTGGGCCTGAGCCGATAATGGCGATTTTTTTCATCGAAAGCGTTCCTGCGTTTCTGAACCATACAACAAGCGTAGCAGGAGAAAGGCTAAGTCATTCAATGAAGGGAGAAATTAAGACGTTTAGAAGAGGGGATGTTGCGCCCCTTCCTGAATTTATGGGAAATTCAATTCAATTGACCCTGCTGATTAGATATAATTCTGCCTGATTTTCTGAAAGGAATAACTGTTTGGTCCCAGGTTTATCGATTATCTGTATGTGATAGGGGTTAAAAAAAGAGATAGGATATTTAAATATATAGTGGGGCCAATATTATCCTTATTTTTTATAACTGTGAGTGATGGGATAGTCCGTGGCTGGACTATTCCATCACCTCGATAAAGTAACAAAATAATCTGGTAGCCAACCTTTGAGCAACTTTTTGTCAGGCTCACAAAAAGCGCGCAAGGGCATTTCGGCAGGCCGCTACGCGGCGTTCTTTTTTATTCTTATTGGTGGAATATTCTTAAGGAAAGTCCAATTGTAGATCTTTGATCTGAAAAGTTGATTTAAAATGGACATTTGCTCTAATATGGCTTTGTAAAGAAACGTCACTCACTTAACATTTATTTCTTTTAAAGAAAGGGATTGCTATGGCCGATTCATTCCAGAATGAGGTGCCCAAGGCACGCATAAACTTAAAGCTGGCTCTGCATACAGGTGGCGCGCAGAAGAAAGTCGAACTGCCGCTTAAACTCCTCACCGTCGGTGATTTCAGTAATGGAAAAGAGAATCGCCCATTATCGGAAAGGGAGAAAATCAACGTCAATAAAAATAACTTCAACAGCGTACTTTCGGAATTTAACCCGGAAGTGAATCTGACGGTTCCTAACACAATGGCCGGGGATGGCTCGGAAGAAAGCATAAAACTGAATTTCTCCGATATTAAGGATTTCGAACCTGAACAGGTTGCCCGCCAGATCCCCCAGCTCCACGCCATGCTGGCCATGCGTAATTTATTACGCGACCTCAAATCCAATCTTCTTGATAACGCCACTTTCAGAAAAGAACTTGAGAAAATTCTCAAAGACCCGGCGCTGTCTCAGGAATTACGCGACGAAATGAGTGCACTGGCCCCGAAATAAGCGGCATGTGTAATTTAATGGATTAACCGGGAATATGCTGATGTCTGTGAATACTGAAACCGCCTCCGCGCAGGGGCAGACCACCGTACTGGAAAAAGAGGGCGTTTACGCCTCCCTGTTTGAAAAAATCAACCTGACCCCGGCCTCCAGCCTGGGTGATATCAATGCGTTTCTGGATGACGCCGCGCTTTCTGACGCTCCGGCGGGTGAACGCCTGACGGCGGCGATGCAGGTGTTTATGGACTGCATCCGCAAATCCGGTCAGCCGGTGGAGAAGCTCGACAAAACGCTGATTGACCACCATATCGCTGAGCTGGATTTCCAGATCAGCCGTCAGCTGGATGCCGTAATGCATCACCATGAGTTCCAGAAGGTGGAGTCCCTGTGGCGCGGCCTGAAGCAGCTGGTGGACAGCACCGACTACCGCCAGAATGTGAAAACCGAAATTCTGGATGTGTCGAAAGAAGATCTGCGTCAGGACTTTGAAGACGCCCCGGAACTTATTCAGAGCGGCCTCTACTGGCACACCTATACCGCCGAATACGACACCCCGGGCGGCGAGCCGATTGGTTCCGTGATTTCATCCTATGAATTTGACGCCAGCCCGCAGGATGTGGCGCTGCTGCGCAACATCTCTAAAGTATCAGCTGCCGCACATATGCCGTTTATTGGCTCTGTCGGTCCGAAATTTTTCCTGAAAGACTCGATGGAAGAGGTCGCAGCAATTAAGGATATCGGCAACTACTTCGACCGCGCCGAGTACATCAAGTGGAAATCTTTCCGCGACACCGACGACGCCCGCTACATCGGCCTCGTGATGCCGCGCGTGCTGGGGCGTCTGCCGTATGGCCCGGACAGCACCTGTATTCTGCTGGTCTGCGGCGCGGCGCTATGGCACCGGTGGCGGCGTCGCCAGTTCGTCATACCGGTAACGGAGCATGTCCTGCCCCCGGAAGATTTTCAGGGTGCGGTGGTGCTGGCCTGCGGCGATACGACCAGCCTGTTCCCTCCCGATACCGTTTATCGTGAAACCCGTCAGGGCTGGTAACCGGCTGCGGTCTGACGCAGAAAGTGACGGATGGCACCGTCGCCGTCACGAAGTCCATTTTTTACAGACAGGTGAAAACCCTTCACCTGGATATTCAGGCGCGCGAAGGGGTGAACAACAACGCGAAGGGGGCATCGCTGGCAACGGTGGTGCGAATTTACCAGCTTAAAGAGCGTAAGGCGTTTGACAGTACTGATTATCCGTCGCTGTTCGCCAGTGACACTCAGGCCATTAAAGCCGATCTTGTGGCGGAAAAGGATATCCGCCTGCGCCCTGGCGAATCGGTGACGCTGGATATGCCGATGGAAGAGAGCGCGCAGGTTGTGGCGGTGGCGGGGATGTTTATGGCACCGGACCAGGTAAATGATACCTGGCGTATTACCCTGACCCGTGACGACCTTGACCCGGATAAGGCGCGGGTTATCGAAGTCAGTAATAATCGTCTGACGCTGAAACCGCTGGAGGGGGAATGATGCCGCGTCCGTCTCTGTATGACATGCTGTACGGTAACTTCGCCGGCGGGCTTGACCTGCACAGTGTCAGTGAGGAGAACCAGCTGATTTTATCAGTACTCGATAACATGCAGCGCATCCTCAACTGCCGCGCCGGTACGCTGGCTCACCTGCCGGACTACGGTCTGCCGGATATGACAAAAATCCTCCAGGGAATGCCCGGGACCGCCCACCAGCTGATTACCACACTGTCGGCTGTGTTGCTGAAATACGAGCCGCGCCTGAGCCGGATTAATGTGGTGATGCAGGAACAGATTCAGCCCGGTGAACTCCGCTACGCCATTGATGCGGAGCTGAAGGGGGTGGGGCTGGTGCGCTACGGCACGGAGTTTATGCCCGAGGGCAGGGTATTAATCCGTCATCTGAAACAACAGCAGTATCTGGATAATACAGCCCGATTGTGAGCCAATTTTGAAATTCAGCACGTAAAACCACCCCACATCTTTTACCGACATCGCGAGGATGCATATTGCAGAGTTTCGCCTGCGAAAATAACCACTTCATGAAAATTGGGCGAGCAGGCAACATGAACGACCAGATATTTATTTTACCCTGGTCAGAAAAGATACATTAAAGAGTTACTTTTCAATGAGTTATTGTAGAGCTTGTGCTGTAGCGGGTACTGAAATATTAATAATTGATTTCTTCGCCATGAGTCATTGCATTTTATCTGGCGAAAAGGTCAATGGCTGAGGGGATACCCTGAGTATGATGACGTCAATCATGGATACAGATATGAAAATGAGAATTCTCCTTCTTACGGTCAGTGTACTTTTTAACATGCAGGCTGGTGCCGCCCGTGGAAGACAGCCCTGCTCTGGCTCAAAAGGTGGCATAGCACACTGTACATCGGATGGTCGTTTTGTCTGCAATGACGGAAGTCTGAGCCAGTCGAAGCGATTCTGTTCAGGTTATGGTGCCTCCGAACTGCCCCGGCAGGTAAAACCCTCCCCCTCCGCCAGGAAAGCGCAGACGAAAAAGAGAATAGCCGTGAAAGGCCAGGAGCAGCGTGTTGTAGAAAACAATGCGCAGTTCGATACACAACCGCGGCAACCTACATGCGCCCCTCTCTATTTGGCCAACAAGCCCGGATTCACCCATTTACCCATTTGTTCAGGTAATCAGTATTAATCCGCCAGTGTAAACGTTCTTTGTCTGTTATTCGAACTGATAAGACGCTTGCAGGTGGAAACCCACCTGAACGCGCTGGGCGACCTGTTACAGCGTATGGCATTAAAGCACGCCGTTCGCACCTTCCGGATACGTGGCGAACTTACTGCATGGCTGGCGTTTATGTTTTCTGCATGAGTGATAAAAGGGAGGGAAAATCATGACCAGGGCTGAAGAGTTTTGTCGTTCCTGAAATGTGAACACTGGCAGATGGATGCGCACACATCGCTCAAAAATCGATCTTTTTCAGGCGGATACTGAGATCAGAAAAGCATATGACCTTGAACAGTAACCACAGCGACTGGAGGGATATGCTAATGAAGCGACAAGATATAAACGCATTAAAGAATTTTGATTTTCTGGCACGCAGTTTTGCCCGTATGTACGCCCTGGGCCAGCCAGTTGATATCGATGCCGTGACCGGCAATATGAGTAATAAACAGCAGGCATGGTTCCGGGAGCGATATGACCACTACCGAAAGCAGGCTGAGCGGGCGAGAGTAATAGAACTGCGATGATGTAACGAACAACGGGCTTAACGGCCCGTTGCTTTTTTAGGTTCCAGCTACATTTTTGCAGGCTCCTGAGGTTGAAATATTTTGCGGTAACCTCATATAGAAAGCGGGTAAGGAACACCTGCCCATAAGACATGAACTTTTTGAATATTCTTTTTTACTGTTCAGGAGGTACATGATGACTCTCAGAACCTTTCCCGTGTTGAACGATCTCTCCGACTCTCTGTTTGCGGACCGTTTTAACCGTATCGATCGCCTTTTTAGCCAGCTAACCGGCAGTACGCCGTTGCCCTCCACGCCTTCTTACAATATCCGGCGGCTGGGCGATAACCGCTATGAACTGACGCTCAGCGTGCCGGGCTGGAAAGAGAGCGAACTGGAAATTGAAACCGTTGGCGGTCAGCTGAATATCAGCGGTAAACGTGAAGAGGAGAAAACCGAAAACGGCGAAGAAGGGTGGATCCATCGGGGTATCAGCCGCAGCGACTTCCGGGCCAGCTATAGTCTGCCGGAGCATGTGAAAGTGACCGGCGCTTCGCTGGAAAACGGCTTACTGGCAATTGAATTACACCAGGATATCCCGGAAGAAGAGAAACCGCAGCGCATCGCCATCAACAACAACCCAGCGATTGAACATAAGCCGTAATCGTTGACTGACGTTGTTTTCACGCCCGGCAAACGCCGGGCGTTTTGCTAACCTGATGGGGCTTATGCCATTCCGCTTTTCCCGGTACGCGCGGGCTGGAGGTCACTTTCGATGTGCTTAAAAGGTTTGCTGCCTCTGCATGAGGCTGAACGGGAATGAAATGTGAGAGAAAACAGATTGGTGCGTCTGAATGGACTCGAACCATCGACCCCCACCATGTCAAGGTGGTGCTCTAACCAACTGAGCTACAGACGCAAGATGGTGCGTTCAATTGGACTCGAACCAACGACCCCCACCATGTCAAGGTGGTGCTCTAACCAACTGAGCTATGAACGCATTGTGTTGTCGGTGACAACGGGGACGAATATTAGCGGCACAGCACCAAGGTGGCAAGAGGGAAAATGCATTTTTCTCTCTGATTTCACGCGATTGCTTCATTACCGCGCAAAGTGAAGAGAAAGTAGCCGCCAGCCGGCGGCTACAGGGTCATCAACGTGCAGCGCGCTGCAAAATAACCGTAGAGGGCTGACGTTGCAGGAAACGCATGCGCAGCATCATCATAATGGCCGCAGACGTTAAGCCGATGATAAAGCCCATCCAGAATCCGGCTGGCCCCATGCGATCCACCACCAGATCCGTGAGCGCCAGAATGTACCCGCACGGCAGACCCAGCACCCAGTAAGCGATAAAGGTGATAAAGAAGATGGAACGCGTATCTTTATACCCACGCAGCACGCCGCTGCCAATGACCTGGATGGAGTCAGAGATCTGATAAATGGCCGCCAGCAGCATCAGGTGCGAGGCCAGAGTCACTACCTCCGGGTTGTCGTTATAGAGCAGGGCAATTTGCTCACGCAACAGCACGGTAAAGAGGGCGGTACAGACCGCCATGCAGACGCCGACGCCCAGCCCGGTGCGGGCAGCCGTTTGCGCATCCAGCGTAGAACCTTGCCCCAGACGGAAGCCCACGCGAATCGTCACCGCAGCCGCCAGCGACATCGGCAGAACAAACATCAAAGAGCTGAAGTTCAGCGCGATCTGGTGGCCTGCCACATCAATAATCCCTAACGGCGAGACCAGCAGGGCGACGACGGCAAACAGCGTCACTTCAAAGAACAGCGCCAGCGCAATGGGCAGACCCAGCTGTGTCAGGCGGGTCAACATCGACCAGTCAGGCGTGCTAAAGGCGGTGTCGTTGCGAATGTCGCGCATGGATCGCGCATGCTTAATGTAGGTGAGCATGCTTCCGAACATCACCCAGTACACCGCTGCCGTCGCCACGCCGCAGCCCACGCCGCCGAGTTCCGGCATGCCAAAATGACCGTAAATGAAGATATAGTTCACGGGAATGTTCACCAGCAAGCCGATAAAGCCCATCACCATGCCCGGCTTGGTTTTTGCCAGCCCTTCACACTGGTTACGTGCCACCTGGAAGAACAGATAGCCGGGCGCGCCCCAGAGCAGGGCGCGCAGATAACCGACCGCCTTATCCGCCAGCGCCGGGTCGATATTATGCATGGCGCGAATAATATACCCGGCGTTCCACAGGACGATCATAATCAGGACGGAGACGAACCCGGCCAGCCAGAAGCCCTGGCGCACCTGATGGGCCACGCGGTCACGTCGACCGGAGCCGTTAAGCTGTGCGATGACGGGCGTTAGCGCCAGCAGCAGGCCGTGACCAAACAGAATGGCCGGGAGCCAGATTGAGGTTCCGATCGCCACGGCGGCCATATCGGTGGCGCTGTAACCACCGGCCATTACCGTATCCACAAATCCCATTGCGGTTTGGGCTACCTGCGCGACGATCACCGGTATTGCCAGTGCCAATAACTGACGCGCTTCGATCATATACTTCTGCACGTGAACACCTTTGTATTGTAGTTATTTGAGAGACTAAAAAGGCCGCCGTTACTGGCAGCAAGAAGAAAAAACAGAGGGATGCCAGCTATTGTAGCGGGGTTTAACTAATTATCTAGTGAAAAAATCGCCAGAAATTGCGCATCACTGGCAACCTGTTTTTTCAACTGTTATTGTGGTGGGATTATACGGTGTCATCGCCGTTCGGAATGAACAGGAGCTGTAAGCATGTTTACTGGTATTGTGCAGGGCACTGCCAAAGTGGTGTCCATTGATGAAAAACCGAATTTCCGCACTCACGTGGTTGAGCTGCCTGAATATATGCTCGACGGCATTGAAACCGGGGCGTCGATAGCGCATAACGGCTGCTGCCTGACGGTGACCGAAATTAACGGTAATCAGATTAGCTTTGATTTAATGAAAGAGACGCTGCGCATCACTAACCTGGGTGAGCTGGTGGTAGGAGATATCATCAACGTTGAACGCGCGGCGAAATTCAGCGATGAGATTGGTGGGCATCTGATGTCGGGCCATATTATGACCACCGCAGAAGTGGCGAAAATCGTGACCTCGGAAAATAACCGTCAAATCTGGTTCAAGGTGCAGGATCCGTCATTAATGAAATACATCCTTTATAAAGGATTTATTGGCATCGATGGGATTAGTCTGACCGTCGGTGAAGTGACGCCAACGCGTTTTTGCGTGCATTTAATTCCTGAAACGCTGCAACGTACTACGCTTGGCGCAAAAAAATTGGGGCAGCGCGTAAATATCGAAATTGATCCGCAGACCCAGGCGGTCGTGGATACCGTTGAGCGCGTGCTGGCGGCGAAAGAGGCGGCGATAATAAAGACCGTGGAAGAAGAATAAAAATTAACCCCGGGAAACCGGGGTTATTTTTTCAGCGAGCCACCCGCAAGCCGTGCTCAATCCCACGACTAAACACCACCTGCCACAGCTGTATATCCCGCGCACGGAACGCGCCCGCACAGGCATTCAGATAATAGCTAAACATCCGTTTGAATCGTTCCGAATAGTTGTCGGCGATTTCAGGCCATGCAGCCTGGAAACGTTCATGCCAGGCCATCAGGGTCGTGTCGTAATCTGCGCCGAAGTTATGCCAGTCTTCCACAATAAAATGCGGTTCGCTGGCGTTCGCAATCTGGCGAACAGAGGGTAAACAGCCATTCGGGAAGATATATTTGTTGATCCAGGGGTCCACATTGTTATCGGTGCGCTTAGAGCCGATGGTGTGTAGCAGGAAAATTCCGTCAGGCTTCAGGTTACGATCGGCGACCTCAAAGTAGGTCTTGTAGTTCTTCGGCCCCACGTGCTCGAACATACCTACGGAAACAATACGATCGAACTGCTCATTCAGGTCGCGGTAGTCCTGAAGCCGAATATCAACATCCAGTCCCAGACAGCGTTCCTGCGCCATCTTCTGCTGTTCAGCCGAAATCGTGACGCCGACTACGCTGACGCCGTAATTTTTCGCCATAAACCAGGCAAGACCACCCCAGCCACAGCCGATGTCCAACACACGCATACCGGGCTGTAACTGCAATTTATCGCAGATCAGTTGCAGCTTATCCTGCTGCGCCTCTTCCAGGGTCGTCGCTTTTTTCCAGTATCCGCAGGAGTACTGCATTAAAGGATCGAGCATACGGCTGAACAAATCGTTGCCAAGGTCGTAATGCTCTTTACCGACGATCCATGCCCGTTTTTTACTTTGCAGATTGAACAGGCGGGCGGAGGCGATACGTAAGGTATCTTTGAAATGACGAGGGAGCTGTTTTTCAAGACCGGCGCGTAATACGCTGGAGAAGAACATATCCAGCCGCTCACACTCCCACCAGCCGTCCATATAGCTTTCACCCAGCCCTAACGATCCCTCCTGTAACACGCGTTTGAAAAAATCGGGATGCTTTATCTGGGGATCGGAGGGGGATGAGCCATTAATCGTAATGCCCGCACGTCCCAACAGTTCACTGACGATCCGGGACCAGTTATCGTCCGGAACGCTGACTTCTTCTATACACGATGAACTCATAGCTTCTCCATCACCTTGCTGTGATCAGAACCTTAAAACAGCGTAGACGCTTTTTTGGTTTGTGAGAAATCTCACGGTAAATGCCCGCGAGGCTAATATCCGACGTAGAACAGAGGAAGGGAGATAACCCTTGCCGAAATGCCTTCCATGGTAAAACGGGAGCGCTCCGGCTCCCGTTAACACTTAATATTTATCGTATTTAATCGAACCAAATTCAGTATAGGCCGCAAAATTTGGTGATTCAACAGAAAATTGTTAGCTACCTAATCACTGGTTTTTAACATAGTTTCCCGCGCAATCAGGCGTGCGACGTTTCGGTTTGTGCATTGTCATTCTGCTCGCGAAGCGCGGAGGACTGCATGCGATAACCCAATCCCGCCAGCGCAACGGTGATCAGCATCACGCTGGTAGTGGTGAGCAGCGGGGTTGCAATCAACGCAGAGACCACGAGACTTGCCAGGAAGCACAGGCCAAGTTGCAGGGTATTTTGCAGCGCGGCAGCGCGGCCTGTCGCCTGCGGAAATGGACGCAACGCCTGGGCTACAACGATAGGGTAGATGGCCCCGTTAGCGATCGCCATGACGCAGAACGGAATCAAAATTTCTGCAAGCCCGGCGCCGGGAATAAAGCCGACAGCCCAGGTCGCAATCACGCTTAGCGCATACAGCACCAGCAGCCAGGGCAGCATCTGTTGGCCTTCCCATTTTTGCAGCGCGGCGCGACAGCCATAGCCACCCACCAGGAAGGCGATGGTCTGTGGTACATAGCTCAGGCCGATAGCCGCCGGGCTGTAGCCCATGTCATGCAGAATGAACGGCGAACCGGTCAGCCAGGCAAAGAAGCTGGCAGAGCAGGCGGCATAAATCAGCACGTTACCGCGATAGGCTTTCGACCGCAGTAAAGAGGTAAAGGTGATGGGCTTCGCGTCCGGATGCGTCTCTTTTTTATGCGCCGGTTTAAGCCCGAACGCGGGCAGCATCAGGACCAGCGTAATAGCAAAGAGCGTGGCGAAAATGGCCTGCCAGTCGAAATGCGCCAGGATCCAGCTTCCCAGTAACGGGGCAAGCGCCGGCGACAGGCCGACCAGGGGCATAATGGTGGCGAATATACGGTTAGTGCGCGAGGCGGGGTAGTAATCGGTTACCAGCGCCTGCCAGGTCACCGCAGCGGCACAGACACCGACCGCCTGAATAAAGCGCAGCGCCAGCAGCCAGGCGGCATCGCGGACCCACAGCATGCCCAGACAGCCTGCGGCAAAAATCGCCAGCCCCAACAACAGGACGGGTTTACGGCCAAAACGATCCGAGAGCGGCCCCCACAGCAATTGCGCAAAAGCAAAACCGGCGAGGAACAAACTCAAACTGGCGCTGATGGCGGCGGCAGGGGTTTGCAAATCTTCCTGCATCGCGGCGAACGCGGGCAGATACATATCGGTCGCCAAAAAGCCCAGCACGCTTAAGCCGCCGAGCCAGACTAAAAATCCTTTCCTGGGTTGCACTTTTTTTCTCCTGAGGAGGCAGGTGTACGTTGGCGCAGAGTGTAGGGAGTGCAAAGCGGCTTGTGAAACGCTAATATTTGGCGGGTGCATTCAAAAAATTTGCAGGCTAAAGATGTGGTCAGATTATTCCCTTGAAGTGGTTGATGCCGTGGCGCGTAACGGCAGCTTTACCGGCGCCGCCCAGGAGCTGCATCGCGTTCCCTCGGCGATCAGTTACACGGTGCGTCAGCTGGAAGCGTGGCTGGCGGTGCCGCTGTTCGAGCGGCGTCATCGCGACGTGGAGCTCACGCCTGCCGGAGCGTGGTTTTTGAAGGAAGGGCGGTCTGTCATCAAAAAAATGCAGATCACCCGTGAGCAGTGCCAGCAGATCGCCAACGGCTGGCGCGGGCATCTCGCTATCGCGGTGGATAACATTGTTAAGCCGGAGCGGACCCGGCAGATGATCGTCGATTTCTATCGTCATTTTTCCGACGTCGAACTGCGTGTTTCGCAGGAAGTGTTCAACGGCGTCTGGGATGCGCTGGCGGACGGCAGGGCGGAGATGGCGATTGGTGCAACCCAGGCGATCCCGGTTGGTGGGCGCTACGCGTTTCGCGACATGGGCATGCTGAGCTGGACCTGCGTGGTCGCGCGCGATCACCCGCTGGCAGCGCTGGAAGGGCCGCTGAGCGATGACACATTACGCAACTGGCCCTCGCTGGTGCTGGAAGATACCTCCCGCTCGCTGCCCAAGCGCATTACCTGGTTGCTGGATAATCAGCGCCGCGTGGTCGCGCCGGACTGGGAGTCGTCAGCCACCTGTCTGAGCGCGGGGCTGTGCGTTGGCATGGTGCCGGTGCATTTTGCGCGCCCGCGCATCGACGCGGGAGAGTGGGTGGCTCTGACGCTGGAAAACCCCTTCCCGGATGCCGCATGCTGTCTGACGTGGCAGCAAAACGACGTCTCGCCCGCCATGGCCTGGCTGCTGGATTATCTGGGAGACAGCGAAACGCTGAACCGGGAGTGGTTGCGGGAACCAGCATAGCTGGCCCCGGAAAGTGATTAACGACGGTAGTCGCGGAACGGACCGTCCGCAACGGAACGGCGTTCTATCAGGCGCGGGTGAACTTCAATGGACTGGGACTGTTCACGCTTGTTGACGATCCTGTCCAGCAGCATGTTGAAGGCCGTTTCACCCAGCGAATCTTTCGGCTGGTGAATGGTGGTCAGCGCCGGGGTAAAGAAGCGGGCGTTGCGCACGTTGTCATAGCCGATCACCGAGATATCCTGGGGGACGCGCAGGCCGAGTTCATCTGCCGCGCATAGCGCGCCCATCGCCATGATGTCGCCGCCGCAGAACACCGCGGTAGGGCGATGCGGCTGGGAGACGATCTGCTGCATGGCGCGATAGCCTGACTCCGGCTCGAAGTCGCCCTGAACAATCCAGTTTTCCGGCACGGTGATCAGCGCCTCTTCCATCGCTTTCATGAAACCGGCCAGACGGCCAGCACCGGTGTTACGCTCCAGAGGACCCGGGATCACGCCAATTTCACGATGACCGCGTTCTACCAGATAACGCCCCGCCATGTAGCCGCCTTCAAAGGCGTTATCAATAACGGAGTCGGTGAAGTCTGCGCGCGCCTCGCCCCAGTCCATGACCACCATCGGAATGTGGCGATACTCTTCCAGCATGGAAAGGACCGACTCAGGGTATTCAGAACACATTACCAGCAGGCCGTCGACGCGCTTTTGCGCCATCATTGACAGGTAAGCGCGCTGTTTTTCAATGTTGTTCCACGCATTGCCCAGAATCAGGGTATAGCCTTTCTGGAAGCAGTTTTTTTCAACGGCTTCGATGATTTCAGCAAAATAGGCCGCTTCACTGCTGGTGGCCAGCAGGCCAATCGATTTGGTGTGATTAACCTTCAGGCTGCGGGCGACGGCACTTGGCGAGTAGTGCAGTTCTTTGATTGCCGCCCAGACGGCATTACGCGTCTCTTCAGCGACGAAACGCGTTTTGTTAATAACATGTGATACGGTTGTAGTGGAAACGTTTGCGCGTTTTGCTACGTCTTTAATTGTTGCCATTAAATGTCACTCCAGACCATACCCTAAGCACCTGAAAAAATTGAAGGTAAACGTTTGCCTTCTCTCACCCTTATTACGCAAACATGAGTTGCGACACGCCGGGAAAACGACACAGGACGTCAGGAGGGGGTCAGTGGCCGGTACGCTAATAAATTTAGCGTGGAATTTTGTCCTATCTTGATGAAAAGGGGAAGAGGTAAAGTGGATATCCGTTTAAATCCTGGAAGATTTTTGACCTGAACTGTGTAAAAATGAGCAAGCTCACTTTTCGTAGGGTGAATAAAAGGAGAAAAATTGATGAGTACCGATCTGAAGTTTTCGCTGTTTACCACCATTGTTGTTCTTGCTCTGATTGTTGCCGGTGGTTTAACCGCTGCACTGCACTGATTCAGGCGGAGGGAGAACCTTCTCCCTCTCTTGCCGCTATTGTTACCTCTCCGGCAAAAATCTTTTGCCAAAATGTTAACTTCTCATTTTTTGTGATTGATGTCATGCTTTTGACTTCTTAGTTCTGTGCCGGGTTATGGCACGGTATCCGGAGTCTCTTCATGAAAATCAATTTTCCCCTGCTGGCCCTGGCGATTGGCGCCTTTGGGATTGGCACCACTGAATTCTCCCGATGGGGTTATTGCCTGTTATCGCCCGGGGGGTGGACGTATCTATCCCTGCGGCCGGTATGTTAATTAGCGCCTACGCGATCGGCGTGATGGTGGGCGCGCCGCTGATGACGCTGCTGCTTTCGCACCGTGCGCGCCGCAACGCGCTGATTTTCCTGATGGCGATTTTCACTCTCGGCAATGTGTTTTCCGCGATTTCGCCCGATTACACCACTCTGATGCTTTCGCGCATTCTTACCAGCCTCAACCATGGCGCCTTCTTCGGACTGGGCTCGGTTGTTGCTGCCAGCGTGGTGCCAAAACATAAGCAGGCCAGCGCGGTAGCCACTATGTTTATGGGCCTCACCATCGCTAATATCGGCGGCGTTCCCGCCGCCACCTGGCTGGGAGAAGCCATCGGCTGGCGTATGTCTTTCCTCGCAACCGCCGGACTGGGCGTGGTCGCAATGGTTGCGCTGTTCTTCTCACTGCCGAAAGGAAGTGCTGGAGAACGTCCGGAAGTACGTAAAGAGCTGGCGGTGCTGATGCGTCCTCAGGTGTTGTCCGCGCTGCTCACCACGGTGCTGGGGGCCGGGGCGATGTTTACGCTCTACACCTATATCTCCCCGGTGCTGCACGACATAACCCACGCAACGCCACTCTTTGTTACCGCGATGCTGGTGCTGATTGGTGTCGGGTTCTCGATTGGCAACTATCTCGGCGGGAAATTTGCCGACCGCTCCGTGAGTGGGACGCTGAAAGGTTTTTTAACGCTGCTGATTGTCATCATGGTGGCGATTCCGTGGCTGGCGCGTAACGAAGTGGGTGCCGCGATTGCCATGGTGGTGTGGGGCGCCGCAACCTTTGCCGTGGTGCCACCGTTGCAGATGCGCGTAATGCGCGTTGCACACGAAGCGCCGGGGCTCTCTTCATCGGTGAATATCGGTGCGTTTAACCTGGGCAATGCGCTGGGGGCCGCAGCGGGCGGGGCGGTGATCTCCGGTGGTTTGGGTTATAGCTTTGTGCCGGTGATGGGGGCGATCATTGCCGCACTCGGCCTGCTGCTGGTGATAATGTCTGGTCGTAAACAGCCTCAAGCGGTGTGTACGGCGGAATAAACAAAAACGCAGAAGGGCTGCCCCTTCTGCGTGTCTCTTACGCGGCGAAGTTCTTCGCAACAAATTCCCAGTTAACCAGTGCCCAGAAGTGTTCCAGGTAGTTCGGGCGCGCATTACGGTAATCAATGTAATAGGCGTGTTCCCATACGTCCACGGTCATCAGCGGCGTGGCGCTGGTGGTCAGAGGGGTACCCGCATTAGAAGTGGAAACGATAGCCAGTTTGCCATCAGCCTCTTTTACCAGCCAGGTCCAGCCGGAGCCAAAGTTTTTAACGGCTGCGTCAGTAAACTTCGCTTTAAAATCCGCGAAACTGCCGAACGCGGCGTTAATCGCTGCCGCCAGCTCACCGTCAGGTTCTCCGCCTGCATTCGGGGCCAGGCAGTGCCAGTAGAAGGTGTGGTTCCACACCTGTGCGGCGTTGTTGAATACGCCGCCGTCTGAACTGCGCACGATCTCTTCCAGCGTTTTGCCTTCAAAATCGGTGCCCTTGATCAGGTTATTCAGGTTGGTGACATAGGTCTGGTGATGCTTGCCGTAATGGTACTCCAGGGTTTCCGCGGAAATATGCGGGGCCAGGGCGTCTTTTGCATACGGTAGTGCAGGTAATTCGAACGACATTGCTTCTCTCCTTATAGTTTTATACGTTGCCAATAACCCTACAGACAACAAGGACAGGATAGCAAATTGAAAGGGTATGCAAAAGAGGAACTTACCCTGCCACAAGGGCGGCAGGGCAGGGGCTAGCGGATGGTTTTTGGCGTCATCACGCGGCGCGCACCCACATAGTGGCGCACCCAATAATCTTCGCTGAGAGAGGTGATCTGAATGTCCTGACCGCTGCGCGGTGACTGGATAAATTTACCGTTACCCACATACACCCCAACGTGATCTGCCGTACCGCGTCCCTGGGTGCGGAAGAACACCAGGTCGCCATTTTGCAGTTCGCCACGGTTTACAGGGGCGGCGTCGCGCAGATGGTACATCTCATTGGCGGTGCGTGGAATGCGAAACTTCACCAGATCTTTATAGGCATAATAAACCAGCCCACTACAGTCAAAACCGGTGCGCGGAGAGGTGCCACCCCAGCGATACGGTTTACCTATTTGCCCCATCAGTTTGTTCATCGCCGTTTTTTGCGCTTTCTGCATACGCGCTTTATGCACGTCAGCCAGCTTCGTCACTTTTGCGCATTTCGTTTTATGGCCTTTGCGCACGGTGCATTTTTCATTCACCAGGCTGGCGGTTGTGCGGGTGGTTTTGTGCGTGCCGGAGCGGAGAGTTTTGGTTTTACTGGAGGCGGTCTTTTTGGTCTGAGCGGTGGTTTTCTTCTTTACTGTTTTACTGGTGGTTTTTTTCTTACGTTCTGTGGATTTTGCCAGATGCGTTTTTTGTACAGCAGAATGCCGCGCCTGTTCAGAGGCGTTCGCCGCTGGCGTAAATGAGAGTGTGGTAAACAGTAAAGCACAGAGCGTCATCGAGATTTTAGTTATCCGCGCCACTGGGCAGTCCCCTGATAAATGCAGGCCACAATGCATACCCGCGTGAGATTTACAAAACCTGTCGATTCTAATCCATAAAATCAGAAGAAGTTAATAGCATTTTTCATTCAAAAATTATGTTTCGTTAGCAAGTGCAAAAAAATTCACCATTCTGACGCACTCCTGTTCGCTCCTTAAGCAAAACCGCACCCCGTCTGGCGATAAACGACATTAGCAATGCAACTTTATGCGATAAGCGATAAAATAATTAGACGTGACAAAAATGTTATTTTCCGATGTCGGCCTGACCCGCTACAATGTCAGACTGATGCCGTAACAGAAGTTAAAGGAAGCAAGACATGAGCACCACTATTGAAAAAATTCAGCGCCAGATCGCTGAAAACCCGATTCTCCTGTACATGAAAGGTTCTCCGAAGCTGCCAAGCTGCGGCTTCTCCGCGCAAGCGGTTCAGGCGCTGTCCGCCTGTGGTGAGCGTTTTGCTTACGTTGATATCCTGCAAAACCCGGACATTCGCGCTGAATTGCCAAAATACGCAAACTGGCCGACCTTCCCACAGCTGTGGGTTGATGGTGAACTGGTTGGCGGATGCGATATCCTGATTGAAATGTATCAGCGCGGCGAACTGCAACAGCTGATCAAAGAGACTGCGGCGAAGTATAAAACCGAAGAGCCGGACGCAGAATAAGGTTTCTGCGGATATAAAAAAGCGACCACATTATGTTGGTCGCTTTTTTTTTGTCCTGGGGGGCTGTTGATAACCCAACCTACGATTGAAGATCGGCCTCGTCGCCCATCGGCAGCGGCCAGCCGCCCAGACGTTTCCAGCGGTTGACGATCTCACAGAACAGCTCCGCCGTACGCTCGGTATCGTATAACGCGGAATGCGCCTGGGTACCGTCAAACGCAATACCCGCCGTGATGCAGGCTTTCGAGAGCACGGTTTGCCCCAGCGCCAGGCCGCTCAGCGCGGCGGTGTCGAAGGTCACAAACGGATGGAATGGATTACGCTTCAGCGAGGCGCGCTCGGCGGCAGCCATGGTGAAGCTGTGATCGAACGTAGCGTTGTGGGCTACCATGATGGCGCGGCTACAGTCATTCTCTTTCATGCCTTTGCGCACCATTTTGAATATGGCGTGCAGCGCCTCGTATTCGCTTACCGCCCCGCGCAGCGGGTTTGTCGGATCGATACCGTTAAAGGCCAGCGCCTCTGGCTGTAAGTTTGCCCCTTCAAAGGGTTCAACGTGGAAATGCAGCGTGGTGTCCGGTACAAGCCAGCCCTGTTCATCCATCTTCAGCGTGATGGCGGCAATCTCAAGCAGCGCATCGGTTTTAGCGTTAAATCCGGCTGTTTCAACATCAATGACAACGGGATAAAAACCACGAAAACGGTCGCACAGACCGGTAAATTGAGCGTTATCGGACATCAGGGTCTCTTACAAGGGGGAAAAAGCAGTGCGCATTATGGCAAATTTTGAGAGGGGATGCAGCAAAACAACGGGCGCATAGTGCGCCCTGCGGGATCAATTGCCCAGACCGCGACCAGCGTCTTTGGCTTCAATCAGTTCGATTTTATAACCGTCCGGATCTTCCACAAACGCAATGACGGTGGTACCGCCTTTAACCGGACCGGCTTCACGGGTGACGTTACCGCCATTGCTGCGGATACGTTCGCAGGCTTCGGCGGCGTTATCCACTTCCAGCGCGATGTGTCCGTAAGCCGTACCCAGCTCATAGCTGTCCACGCCCCAGTTGTAGGTCAGCTCGATGACCGCTTCATCAGATTCCGGGCCGTAACCGACAAACGCCAGAGAGTATTTATATTCCGGATTTTCGCTGGTGCGCAGCAGCTTCATGCCCAGAACGTTAGTGTAGAAATCGATGGAACGTTGCAGGTCGCCAACGCGCAGCATGGTGTGAAGTAGGCGCATAATTTCCTCATTAACCAGTGGAATGGATTATCTTTTTGAACAGAAACGATGTTTTAGTATAGCGGCGAAAGGTCGCCGCTATCAATGTACAAAGCGGGATTACAGTGAAGGGTAGTCGGTATAACCTTCCGCGCCGCCGCCATAGAAACTTTCAGGGCGCTGCGGGTTCAGTTCGGCTTTCTTCTGCAAACGGGCAACCAGATCCGGGTTAGCAATGTAGTCACGGCCAAAGGCCACGGCGTCGATCAGGCCTTTCCCGATCAGATCTTCAGCTTTCTCTGCCGTATACGCGCCCGCCCCGATAATCACGCCGTGGAAGCGCTCGCGCACTTTCTGGCGGAAGGCTTCACTATAAGGCTTGCCGCCTGCCCAGTCCGGCTCGGACATGTGCAGATAGGCGATACCGCGTTTCGCCAGCTCTTCAATCAGATACAGCGCGTCTGCTTCTTCGTTCGGACCGTTGTCGACGTTCTGGAAAGTACCGATCGGGGAGACACGAATACCAATGCGGTCTGCGCTCCACTCATTACAGACAGCATCCACCACTTCAAGCACCAGACGCGCGCGGTTTTCAACGCTGCCGCCGTACTGGTCGGTACGCTGGTTGGAAGAAGGGGACAGGAACTGATGCAGCAGGTAACCGTGCGCAGAGTGCAGCTCAACCAGGTCGAAGCCCGCTTCACGGGCGTTGGCGACGGCCTGACGGAAATCATTCACAATACCCGGGATCTCGTCCAGCTCCAGCGCGCGTGGCGTGGTGGTGTCAACGCGGATCGCATTACCGTTTTCATCGCGCAGGGAAGTACGGGTATTGGCGTTCAGGGCAGAAGCAGAAACCGGCGCCTGACCGCCAGGCTGGATGCTGCTGTGTGAGATACGTCCGGTGTGCCACAGCTGAACCGCAATACGGCCATCTTCAGCATGAACACCTGCGGTAATTTTTTTCCACGCGGCGATCTGTTCCGGGCTGTGCAGACCCGGCGCACCGGCGTAGCCTTTTGCCTGGGCAGAAATCTGCGTGGCTTCGGAAATAATCAGGCCCGCGCTGGCGCGCTGACGATAATACTCACCCATCAATGGCGTTGGGATATCGCCCGGCTCGATGCTGCGCAGACGGGTGAGTGGGGCCATAAACACGCGGTTTGGGGCAGTAACGGCACCCACTTTCAGTGGGGTAAACAGCTTTTCAGCGGACATAATG
Organism: Enterobacter cloacae complex sp. 677-3DZ2D5B; assembly: GCF_004136695.1. Taxonomy (NCBI): domain Bacteria; kingdom Pseudomonadati; phylum Pseudomonadota; class Gammaproteobacteria; order Enterobacterales; family Enterobacteriaceae; genus Enterobacter; species Enterobacter cloacae complex sp. 677-3DZ2D5B. The sequence continues at coordinate 764,707 of NZ_QFLS01000001.1, forward strand.
GCTCCTGAGTAGACCAGTCGACTAGTAAAAGTGTAAATAAAAACGCCGGCTACACGCCAGGCGCGGTTATACAGTTTTTCACGTGCGCCAGCGCGCTTTCGAGCGGCACGGCGCTGCGAGACATTTTTGCTTGCAGGTTGGCGCCTAACCAGAGGGAATAGAGCACCTGTGCCTGCGTGAGCGGATCGCCGGAGAAGGAGAGCGTTTTTTCATTGCGCCCGCTCTCCAGCGCCTGAGCCAGCAGGGCAATCACGCCGCTGGCCCCTTTATCCATGGCGGTGCGCATATCTTCGGAGAGATCGCACACTTCGGCAGACAGTTTTACCGTCAGGCAGCCGCTGATGATGCCCTGCTGACAGAACTGCGTCAGCGTTTCCTGATAGTAGTTCAGAACACGATCCCGGTAGTCACCTTCACCGCTGGCGAAGTGGGCTGCCAGGCGCTGATGGTAGCTGGCGTAGTGCCGCTCCAGCATGGCAACGCCGAACGCCTCTTTGGAACGAAAATAGTGATAAAACGATCCCTTAGGTACTTCAGCGGTTTTTAACAACTCGCTAAGCCCCATCCCGGTAAACCCGCGATGCATGCAAAGGCGCTCGCCGGTAGCCAGCAAATGTTCTCGTGTATCGTGTTCAGTGTGTCTGCTCATGCCCTTACTCTAATAGACCGTTCGGTCTAATGCAAGCCCGCTTAGCGACGACACTGCGACAGAATATCCAGCTGCGGCTGATAAACCGCTGATTTCACGTCCATCATGCCCAGAACGGTGGCGAATAAATTGTCCTGTGAAACCGCCTCTTTTGCGGCATGGTCACGCAGGCAATCCGTGTTTACGCCGAAGTTTTTCGCATAATCCGGGGAGAGCCAGAACATAAAAGGAATATGCGTTTGCTGCTCCGGGGCCAGCATATACGGCGTACCGTGCAGGTAAATTCCGCTTTCGCCCAGCGATTCACCGTGATCGGAGAGGTAAATGAGCGCCGTGTTCATGTTGGCCTGCCGGGCTTTCAGTGCGTCGATGGTTCGGCTGACGACGCTGTCGGTATACAGAATCGTGTTGTCATAGGTATTGATCAGCGACTGATGATCGCAATCCTGAATTTCATTGGTATCGCAGGTTGGGGTGAACTTGCGGAAGCTATCAGGGTAGCGTTTGTAATAGGCCGGACCGTGGCTGCCCATCAGGTGAATAACCAGAACCGTATCCTGCTTTATTCCATCCAGCACGTTGTCCAGGCGGTACAGGTTAACGTCGTCGATACAGGATTTGTCCTTACAGAACTGATCCAGTTTCCACTGGGTCATGTCCGTGTGCGGCACGCGGTCGCAGGCGCCTTTACATCCGCCGTCGTTGTCGCGCCACAGCAGGTTGAACCCGGCGTGGTTAAGCACATCAAGCAGACCTTCCTGATGATGGGCGAGGTCCGCGTCATATTTTTTCCGCGTCATGCCGGAGAACATGCAGGGGACGGAAACAGCGGTTTCCGTGCCACAGGAGGAGGCCCGCGGGAAGTTGATGACATCCTGCTTTTTCAGCTCGGGGTTGGTTTCACGCGGGTAACCATTTAACGAGTAGTTTGCAGCGCGGGAGGCTTCGCCCACCACCACAACCAGCACGGTTTTCTTGCGTTGGCTGGCAATCAGCGCGCCTTTATGAGCATCTTCGCCAATGCGGACCAGCGTCTGGTCGCCGGCAAACCAGCGCATTTTGCTGTATTTCACCACGGCGCTCACGTAATTCGCCGGGGTGACCATTTTTACGATGCTTTTGTTATTGCGGAACAGCGAAGCATAGTCTTTATAGAACACTGACGCGACCAGGATGATCACCAGCAGCGCACCCAGCATAGCGGCGAAGCGCGTCAGGAGGGCATACCACCATTTTCCGGTGCGAATGCGCGTCAGGGCTAACACAACAGATGGAACCAGGCCCGCTACGACCAGCCACAGGATCATCTGCGGCGTCACCAGGGCTGTCGCTTCCTGAGAATTAGTCTCGAACACGTTCACAATCATGTTCTGATCGATAACCGCGCCATAGGTATACATAAACCAGGTCGCGGCGGCACATCCCAGGGTCAGGACAATCAGGAGCGGCTTACGAATATAGGGGATATTTAACAGGCTGAAGACAATCACCCAGCCGCAGAACAGTACCAGCGGCACGCTGGCAGCAAACAGGACATCGTGCAGATGCGCAGGCGCAATAATTGACCAGCTGCGCTGGATAAACAGTGCATTCAGTACGGTAAAGAAAAATGCACAGCCCAGAGTAAATTTTATATCGTTACAGTGTAACTTTTTTGCGAACCACATGATAAGCAGACCATTCGTTATATCAATGCGGCGAGTATAAGAAGGGAAGATTAGCGAAACCTTAATGTCCTGTTTGTGGCAGACATCCTTGCATGCAAGCCATTTAGGGTCTTCACTGTAGGGAATAATGACGTTCTGGAGGTAGGTGTGGCAGAGCAACTGGAATTTTTCCCTGTCCAGAGCCCGTGCCGGGGTATTTGCCAGGTTGATGAACGAGGATACTGTCGTGGCTGCATGCGCACGCGCGATGAACGTTTTAACTGGCAAAATTTCAGCGACGCGCAAAAGCAGGAGGTCTTACGGCTTTGCCGACAGCGTCTGCTGCGTAAAATTCGTGCAAACAAAGCGGTTGAACCCGAAGAACCTCAGCAACCTTCACTGTTTTAGCAGGGTAATTGCGTATACTGGTGACATGACTTCCTTGAGGAAAATGTTATGGTTCAGCGTATTACCCTTGCCCCACAGGGCCCGGAATTCTCCCGATTTGTTATGGGCTACTGGCGCCTCATGGACTGGAATATGTCTCCGGTCCAGCTGGCGGACTTTATAGAAGAGCATCTCGATCTCGGGATCACCACCGTCGATCATGCTGATATTTATGGCGGCTATCAGTGCGAGGCCGCCTTTGGCGAAGCGCTGAAGCGTGCGCCGGGGCTGCGTGAACGAATGGAGATTGTGACCAAATGCGGTATTGCCACCACAGCAAAACCGGAGCATGCGCTTGGACATTACATCACTGACAGCGCGCATATCGTTAAAAGCGCCGAGCAGTCACTGGTCAACCTGGCCACAGATCGTATCGACCTGCTGCTGATCCACCGTCCCGATCCGTTGATGGATGCGGATGAGGTCGCGGAAGCCTTTCTGACGCTGCACCAGAGCGGCAAAGTGCGCCATTTTGGCGTGTCTAACTTCACCCCGGCACAGTTTGCGCTATTGCAGTCTCGCCTGCCGTTTACGCTGGCGACGAATCAGGTGGAGATCTCGCCTGTTCATCAGCCGCTGCTGCTGGATGGCACGCTCGACCAACTGCAACAGCTGCGCATCCGTCCAATGGCATGGTCTTGCCTGGGAGGCGGCCGTCTGTTTAACGATGAGGCATTCCAGCCGCTGCGTAACGAGCTTGAAACGGTGGCGCGCGAACTGAATGCGGAGAGTATCGAGCAGGTGGTTTACGCCTGGATCCTGCGCCTGCCGTCTAAACCGCTGCCAATTATTGGCTCCGGCAAAATTGAGCGTGTCCGCGCTGCGCTTGTTGCTGAGGAGCTGGATATGACGCGTCAGCAGTGGTTCCGCATTCGTAAGGCGGCGCTGGGCTACGACGTACCCTGAGCACGCCTGAACCTGACTTTCCGGTGAAATCTGCGCCTCTGGTATAGACTTAAGGTGCAAAAAATAACCCGTGGAGGTCATATGAAGCGTTTTGCTCTGGCAATGGTCACGCTGGTTGTTTGCGCAGGGGCGCAGGCAGCCAGCGAGGACGTTGAAATGAATCTCGTCACTTCTCAGGGGGTAGGTCAGTCCATCGGGACGGTGAAAATCACCGAAACCGATAAAGGGCTGGAATTTGCTCCCGATCTCAAGGCTCTTCCACCCGGCGAACATGGTTTTCACGTTCATGCTAAAGGCAGCTGTCAACCCGCGATGAAAGAGGGGAAACCAACAGCTGCGGAAGCCGCAGGGGGGCATCTCGACCCGCAGAACTCCGGTAAGCATGAAGGCCCGGAAGGGATGGGGCACCTCGGCGATCTGCCGGTGCTGGTGGTAAATAACGATGGTAAAGCCACCGATCCGGTTGTGGCGCCACGACTCAAAAAGCTTGACGAGGTCAAAGGCAAGGCGCTGATGATCCACGTGGGCGGCGATAACATGTCCGATCAACCTAAACCGCTTGGCGGCGGCGGGGCGCGCTATGCCTGCGGGGTGATCTGATCGCCAATCGTTCCGGGTGGCGGCGCCTGTTCAAGCTGTGACAGGGAGCAGTGCAGCCGCCAGATAATGGATGCCAGATCGCGGGCCGCAGGCTGATGATGGTGCGCCAGCGTGTCGCAAATACGCTGAAGCTCGGCGAGCGTGACGCTCAGGGGGCGCTGCTGCACCCCGCGCTCGCTCATCACATCGCGGAGCATAGAAATACAGTTATCACGGACCTGCGACAGCGGATCGGAACGCGTCTCCCAGGCGCGCAACTGCCACACCACGTGCGAACAGTTTAGCAGCACCACGCCCCAGCGCAGTAGCCAGCGACGGGAGAGTGAATCCTGGCTGTTATTCAGCTGGCTGACATGATGGTAAACCAGCGATTCATACTCGCTTTCGCGCAGATGCGGCCTGCGGCTCAGCTGATCGACAAAACCCCTGCGCAACTCCCGAATATGCCTGCGGCTTTTACGCGCGTCCGAGCCTGGGCGTAGCACGGCGAAAGCCAGCCACGCCAGCCCCACGCCGAGGATCTTCGCCAGGTTGTCGTTGAGAAAATCAGCGTAATCGTAAACTGGTGGATTCGTTACAGAGATAAATGAGCCCATAAAAACAATTAACTGACCCCACAGACCGGCCAGTTTAGGCATTTGCAGTTTGAGCAACTGCATGGTGGTTAATAGCGGGAAGAGAAACAGCAGAAATTGCCAGAGGTCGGTTATCTGCACCATCAAACCAAATTTCACCACGAAGCTGAACAGCGACAGCAGCACCAGCGTACGCAGCAGAAGCGTCAGGGAGTTAAAGGGGGAAGCGGCGACGGAATAGAGCACGCAGCTGATTGCCGCAAGCGTCAGGGCCGCACTGCCCGCATCCCATTGCGTGGTGATGGCCCATGCGCCCACGGCCGTCAACGCGCAAAACGTACGAAAACCGCTCCACAGCGCCTCCATTGCGTCGGTATGCCGCGCCAGAGCAGGACTACCGGGAACGGAAAATTCGGTGACGGGCGTGGCATTCTCGACGGCTTTTAACCAGCGGCTGCTGCGCAGATACAGGCGGCAGAAATAGTTCAGACGCTGCCAGAAGGCGCGATGCCGGTAGTCATATTCATCCGCTGGGGCGAGCGGCGCGATAATGCGGGCCACGGTATAAATATCGGCATCCGAACGCGCAAGGGCAGCGAGCAGCGCCTCGATAATCTCCCGGGTATGGGCTGGGGGTGCAGGCCAGTTCAGCAACATCCGACGAAGGCTCGAGATCGCGCTCGTCATCCGCAATTGCTGGTGCAGTAAATAGTTCAGAAGCGTGTTCTGGCGACGAAAACGGTAGTGGCTCCAGAAAGCCTGGATGCGCAACAGGTTCATGGTCAGGATCTGGCCGATGACCTTTTCGTGCGCGAGGCGGATGTCATCGCTGCTGTCAGGCTGCCAGAGCAGGCTGGCATGTTCCAGCAAACGTGCGTGCATCGTTTTAAGGGCGGTGATAAGCGTAGTGCCATCTGAGGTACTGGGCAGGATCATCATCATGACGCCCCCGCACAGAATGCCGACCATCACTTCACACACGCGTGCCTGGGCGATATCCCACAGCTCGGTGGTATCCAGCACGTTGACGACCGGAAAGGCGATAATGGCCGCGGTGTAACCCGCCAGTTGAAACGCATAGGCAACGTTATTGGTAAAATGAGCGCAGGCCCAGGTACACAGCCCCAGCCATGCCGACATGCTTAACAAAAAGAGCCAGGGATCGTTCAGAGTATGGCCGGCAAGAAGCAGTGCGGCGGTTGCCCCCAGCAGGCTACCTGCCACGCGCCCGAGGCTTTTACTGATAACGCCCCCGACGGTAGGGAAGCTGACGACCGCCGCAGAGGTCATCGCCCAGTAAGGCTCATCCAGATTTAGATAATAGGCAACCGTAAGCGCAAGGCACATGGCGATGCCGTTACGCAGCGCGTAACGCCACTGCGGCCGTGTCGCTTTTATCCACGGCGTATTGCGCCAGGAGAGAGCTCCCAGGTTCATCATCGCGATCCGATGGCGACGGTGCAGGTTGTGCCAGAGACCAGGGTAATGTCTTTCGGCAGTTGATCAAACTCGACGCGAACAGGCACCCGCTGAGCCAGACGCACCCACGGTACGTTGGGTTTGATGTCGGGCACCAGGCCAGAATCGGTTTCCACGCTCTGATCGTAAATTGCCCGACCTATGCTGCTAACGTGACCCTGTAACGTTTCTGCGCCGCTGTAAAGCGTGATTCGGGCAGGCGCTCCCTCGCGGATATGGCGCAGCTTGGTCTCTTCAAAATAACCTACAACATAGAAAGAGCGGCTGTCGACCAGGGCAAAGACCGGCTGGCCTGTGGTGGCGTAATCCCCCACACGGGTCGACAGGCTCGTGATCCATCCATCCACCGGAGCTTTGACAACGGTCTGGGTCAGTTGCCACTCGGCCTGTTTCAGCGTTGCCTCTGCAACCTTCAGGCTGGCCTGCATGGCTTTTACATTGATATTGGCGGTATCGAGATCTTCCGCAGAGATGTAATTCCTCGACAGATGTCGGCGACGTTCGGCTTCGTTATTGGCTTTTGCCAGATCGGATTGAGCTTTTGCGAGCTGCGCCTGGGCATTGAGCACCGCAATGTGAAAAGGGGTCTCGTCGATGCGGAATAACACATCACCCGCATGAACGAACTGGTTGTCCTTCACCAGCAGCGCGCTGATACTGCCGGACACTTGTGGCGTGATGCTGACCTGTTCCGCGCGGATCTTGCCGTCACGCGTCCAGGGCGACTGCATGTAATAATTCCAGAGCCACCAGCCGGCGATAAGCGCCAGCGCTAAGACGAAAAGAGTGGAAAAATATTTTAACGTTTTCAATGCTATTCTCACCACACGGTTAACACGGCAAGGCCAAGACAGACGGAGAGGGTAAACAGGGAGAGATCCATTAACATCGGGTGCCAGATTTCACCGGAATACATCCAGTCGCGCAGCAGACGATGCGCAATGAGCCAGATCACAAAACCGACCATCACGGCTTTAAACAGTGGCGGAAAGTAGACCGATGCGCCAACAATCAGATCCTGGAGGGGCAACCCTGCGGAGAAGGAAAACAACGTCACAAGCAGCGATCCTTTGCGGTGGAATGAGGGCCACAATGGCAGATTTCAATGCATTGGCGCATTACCGTTCAGTGTAAATCATCCTTTAAGGAATGATGAATACCGTGATTGCATTTGTTTTGGCAATACAAATACTGCAAACTATTCTAAAATCACTATAATCACTTAGCAAGCTAATTATAAGGAGATGAAATTGGAATCGCCATTAGGTTCTGATCTGGCAAGGTTGGTACGCATCTGGCGTGCTCTGATTGACCATCGCCTGAAACCTCTGGAACTCACACAGACGCACTGGGTTACGCTGCACAACATCCATCAGCTTCCGCCCGATCAGTCACAGATCCAATTGGCAAAAGCGATTGGTATTGAACAGCCTTCCCTGGTGCGTACCCTTGACCAGCTGGAAGAGAAGGGACTCATCTCCCGACAAACCTGCGCCAGCGACCGTCGCGCCAAGCGGATCAAATTGACGGAAAAAGCGGCCCCGATTATTACTGAGATGGAAACCGTCATCAGTAAAACGCGAGGGGAGATCCTGGCCGGTATTTCACCCGCTGAGCTGGAGATGCTGATCGGACTCATCGCCCGTCTTGAGCAAAACATCCACGATTTACAGTCGCGCGACTGACGTTGTTCACTGGCCTTGCTCGTGCAAGGCCTTTGTCATGTTCTGAACACCACCACCCGGTTGCGGCCCGTCTCTTTTGCCTCGTACATGGCTTTATCCGCGCTTTCCACACAGGTTTCAGCGCTGGTTTCCGGCGAGGTAGCGGTGAATACTCCCATACTAATGGTAATCGGTTCCGGAAGCTGCCCACCGCTGCTGGCCTTGTCAAACCCGCTCAACTTGAGGCGAATACGTTCGGCAACCTGATGCGCGACATCGGACGGTGTATTTGTCAGCATGAGCACAAACTCTTCGCCGCCGATCCGCGCCGCGATATCCTGCGGTCGCACCGAATCGGTCAACAGGTTTGAGACAAACTGTAAAACCCTATCCCCCTGCAAATGACCGTAGCAGTCGTTAATGCGTTTAAAACGGTCAAGATCGCTCACGACCACCGACACCGGATGTGTCACCGTGGCCGTGTTTAGCGCGTGATTTAATGAATCATAGAAATAGCTGCGATTATAAAGACGGGTGAGGGGGTCGCGGATGGAATTTTGATAAGACTGCTGATATTTTACATGCGAGTCACGATACAAATTAAATACGTCGGAAAGTAAGATGAAAATAATCATTAACGTAGCGACAGTTTCGAATAACCGTGCCCGGTACCATGAAATATCTTCAGCGTGTCCGCCTAACAATAGCATGAGCAGAGTGACGATATAACAGACACATAAAAAATTGCCGCCGACCCAAAACAAATTCCTCACGCGGGTAATGGCCAACAGGGTGATTAACGTTACTACCCACAGGACGATCAAAATGATATTGATCGCCTGGCTCCAGAGAACCATAAACTGTCGGGTTTCATTATCCACCAGGTCCAGTGTGAGCAGGGTTGAATGGCTGGAATAGAACAATGCCAGCCCAAGCATACAGCCCGTAAAGAGCGAGGCGCCGACAACGATACCAACATGGGCGCTTCGTGAGAGCGCAGAATTGCGCAGGGTATACAGTAATGCTGCGACGATCATCAGCACCGCCATTAAAAAGTGGCGGAACATGTAGAAAATCATGGCGTCGTTATAGTTCGCTTGGTTGAACTGATAGAGATCAAGCCAGGCCGGGAAGCTGGCCAGTGTCCCCACCATCAGTAACGCCGAACCGGCAAAGGCCAGGGCAATGGGAACAAGATATAATCGCCTTTTGTCGCACCAGTATTTCATTGCCATAAAACAGGCAATAAACAGATGGAACACCAGAAGAAATATCGTCAGCGTAGGGAAAAACAAAGGTGAAAACGAAGGAACCCATGCAACAAGTTTTATAAAAAAACCTTGTAATACGGCAATGATAACAATGCACCCAAGCGCGAAGGCCACAAAGCGGTTCTTTACAAATCGACAGATCGCAAGCATAGAGAATTTAAAAATTAAAAAAGGAAAAAGAGATTGCGAAGAGTCTAAGCGAGGGAAATAAAAAATACTTTGCGCACGGACAAGAACGGGTGAAATGAATAATTCACCATGTGAATATATTGTGCCAATATATTATTGGAAATGATGATTTTGGTAAATGGATGCGGTCTGAAAGACCACATCCATCAGGATATTAACGCGGGGAGACGGTGACCTGGCTGCCGTTGCTTGCAAGAACAACACGCTGGCCAGCAGAGAAGCGGGTGTTACCCTGTTTCTGCACAACCATAATAGTGCTGCCATCGTCTTTGCGGATTTCCAGCTCAACGCCCTGAGTTTTGTTCATCGCACCCTGAACGCCCTGACCCGCTACGCCGCCTGCAACTGCGCCCGCTGCGGTCGCCAGAGAACGTCCGGTGCCGCCGCCAATGGTATTACCCAGGAAACCACCCAGCACAGCACCGCCGATTGCGCCCACCACGTTCGTGTCATCGCCACCCTGAATCTGAACAGGACGGGCATTAACGATAGTACCGTATGTCACGTTCTGTACCTGTTTAGCTTCAGAAGCACTATATACGTCGCCGGAGAGTGAACTGTCATTCACACAACCCGCCAGTGTTAAACCAATCAGCGAAACGCCCAGTACACGTAAAATCATTTGACTCTCCTGTTCACCAAAAAACGCCCGGTTGGGGCATCCGTTATGGCTAAATTATATGGCATTCCTGACCACAGTTCATATCTTTGCATGCCGAATAAATAAATTTTACCTGAACAGGGCTTAACGGGACATAAACAAACATCGCCTGTGCTACAGGTCTGAGATTGTTAAAAATTATTATCACCGCATAGCAAAGCCGCGTTATTTATGATGGAGTGTTTGCACTTAGCCCATGTAACGTAAGGAAAGCGCATGAAATCGGGTCGCTATATCGGTGTGATGTCTGGTACCAGTCTTGACGGTGTGGATGTCGTTCTGGCCGCCATTGATGAAAACATGGTGGCGCAGCAGGCAAGCCTGACCTGGCCAATTCCGGTCTCGTTAAAAGAAGAGATCCTGAACATCTGCCAGGGGCAACAGCTGACGCTTTCCCAACTGGGCCAACTGGATGTGCGTCTGGGGGCGCTGTTTGCTGATGCGGTACTGGCCCTGATGCAGCAGGAAAGACTCCACCCGCAGGACATCGTGGCAATAGGCTGCCATGGGCAGACCGTCTGGCATGAACCTGTCGGCGAGGCGCCGCACACGATGCAAATTGGCGATAACAACCAGATTGTGGCAAAAACCGGCGTAACGGTGGTGGGTGATTTCCGTCGTCGTGATATGGCCCTCGGCGGGCAGGGGGCGCCGCTGGTTCCGGCATTTCATCAGGCGCTGCTGGCGCACCCGGTAGAGCGCAGGATGGTCCTGAACATCGGCGGGATCGCCAACCTGTCGATGCTTATTCCCGGGCAGCCCGTGCGGGGGTACGATACCGGACCCGGTAATATGCTGATGGATGCCTGGATTTGGCGTCAGAGCGGTAAAGCCTATGACAAAGACGCGCAGTGGGCCAGCCAGGGGAAAGTGATCCTTCCCTTGCTGCAAACCCTGTTAAGCGATCCTTTCTTTGCTCTGCCTGCGCCAAAAAGCACGGGGCGGGAATATTTCAACTACGGCTGGCTTGAACGTCAGCTGGCGCGCTTCCCCGGCCTTGCGCCTCAGGATGTTCAGGCTACGCTGACGGAGCTCACCGCGGTGTCGATCTCTGAACAGGTGTTGCTGAGCGGCGGGTGTGAGCGCTTGCTGGTATGCGGAGGCGGAAGCCGAAACCCGCTGGTGATGGCACGCCTCGCCGCCTTGCTGCCGGGCACCGAAGTCACGACCACTGATGAAGCCGGGATCAGCGGAGACGATATGGAAGCGCTGGCCTTCGCCTGGCTTGCCTGGCGTACGGTTGCCGGTCTGCCGGGTAATTTACCCTCCGTAACCGGTGCGCGGGAGGCGAGCGTCCTCGGGGCCATTTTCCCCGCAAACCCGCGCCATAATCAGAGTTAACTGAAATTCAGCGGGAGGCGTAACCCGTAAAATAGGGAAAAACAGGAGGGCGGTTAGGCCCTCCAGGACCAGGATAGTCTTCGGAATCTGCCCATGAAAAAACTTCTTCTCATTGCTGTACCTTTTCTTATGACCGGATGCAGCGTCTATAACCAGTTCGTTGAGCGTATGCAAACCGATACGCTGGAATATCGTTGTGATGAAAAACCGCTGACGGTGAAGCTGAACAACCCGCGTCAGGAAGCCAGCTTTGTTTATGACAATAAGTTGTTGACGCTGAAGCAGGGAATGTCGGCCTCCGGTGCGCGCTACTCAGACGGGATCTACGTCTTCTGGACGAAAGGCGACAGCGCCACCGTCTACAAGCGTGACCGCATTGTGCTGAACAATTGTCAGCTTCAAAATCCGAAGCGTTGAGATTTTTGAAGGGGGCGCGCACAATAGCGCCACCCAATCTCACTTTCAGCTAACGCCATGTCAGATAACGACGAACTACAGCAAATTGCGCATCTGCGCCGTGAATACACCAAAGGCGGTTTGCGCCGCCAGGATCTTCCCGCCGAACCGCTGGTGCTTTTTGAACGCTGGCTGAAGCAGGCCTGCGAAGCGAAACTGGCCGACCCGACGGCGATGGTCGTTGCCACGGTTGATGAAAATGGTCAGCCGTATCAACGCATCGTTCTTCTCAAGCATTATGACGAGAAAGGGCTGGTGTTCTACACCAACCTGGGCAGTCGTAAAGCGCATCACCTTGAAAATAATCCGCGTATTAGCCTGCTCTTCCCGTGGCATATGCTTGAGCGCCAGGTGATGGTTACCGGCAAGGCGGAGCGGCTCTCTACGCTCGAAGTGGTGAAATATTTCCACAGCCGCCCGCGCGACAGTCAGATCGGTGCCTGGGTCTCTAAACAGTCCAGCCGAATCTCAGCCCGCGGCGTGCTGGAGAGTAAATTCCTCGAACTCAAACAGAAGTTTCAGCAGGGTGAAGTACCGCTGCCGAGTTTCTGGGGTGGGTTCCGCATCCCCATTGAGCAGATGGAATTCTGGCAGGGCGGTGAACACCGTCTCCACGACCGCTTTTTATACCAGCGCGACAACGGTGGCTGGAAAATCGACAGACTGGCACCGTAATCCCCAAAATTTGTTGATTTAAGCGCTAGCGCACACCGCGCTGGCGCTTTATTCTATGGTCCTTTCGCATCAGGCGAAAAGTCGTGTACCGGCAAAGGTGCAGTCGTTTATACATGGAGAATTTGATGGCAAGCAGTAACTTGATTAAACAATTGCAAGAGCGGGGCCTCGTGGCCCAGGTGACGGACGAGGAAGCGTTAGCAGAGCGACTGGCGCAAGGCCCGATCGCGCTCTATTGCGGCTTCGATCCCACCGCTGACAGCTTGCATTTGGGGCATCTTGTTCCATTGTTATGCCTGAAACGCTTCCAGATGGCCGGCCATAAGCCTGTCGCTCTGGTTGGCGGCGCGACCGGTCTGATTGGCGACCCAAGTTTCAAAGCCGCTGAGCGTAAGCTGAATACCGAAGACACCGTGCAGGAGTGGGTGGATAAGATCCGTAAACAGGTTGCACCGTTCCTGGATTTCGACTGCGGTGATAACTCTGCGATTGCGGCGAACAACTACGACTGGTTTGGTGGCATGAACGTGCTGACGTTCCTGCGTGACATCGGCAAACACTTCTCTGTTAACCAGATGATTAACAAAGAAGCAGTGAAGCAGCGTCTTAACCGTGACGACCAAGGTATCTCTTTCACCGAGTTCTCCTACAACCTGTTGCAGGGGTATGACTTCGCCTGCCTGAACAAGCTGCACGGCGTATCTCTGCAAATTGGCGGTTCCGACCAGTGGGGTAACATCACCTCCGGTATCGATCTGACCCGTCGCCTCCACCAGAATCAGGTGTTTGGTCTGACCGTGCCGTTGATCACCAAAGCAGACGGTACCAAGTTCGGTAAGACCGAAGGCGGCGCGGTATGGCTGGATCCGAAGAAAACCAGCCCGTATAAATTCTACCAGTTCTGGATCAACACGGCGGATGCCGATGTTTATCGCTTCCTGAAGTTCTTCACCTTTATGGATATCGAAGAAATCAATGCGCTGGAAGAAGAAGACAAGAACAGCGGTAAAGCACCACGCGCCCAGTACGTGCTGGCGGACGAAGTAACCAAACTGGTTCACGGCGAAGAAGGTCTGGCGGCAGCGAAACGCATTACGGCGAGCCTGTTCAACGGGACCCTGAGCGATTTAAGCGAAGCGGATTTCGAACAGCTGGCGCAGGATGGCGTACCGATGGTGGAGATGGAAAAAGGCGCCGATCTGATGCAGGCGCTGGTGGACTCCGAGCTCCAGCCGTCTCGCGGTCAGGCGCGTAAAACCATCGCCTCTAACGCGATCACCATTAATGGCGAAAAACAGGCCGATCCGGAATATACCTTTACCGAGAACGACCGTCTCTATGGTCGCTACACGCTGCTGCGTCGCGGTAAGAAAAATTACTGCCTGGTCTGCTGGAAGTAATTAAAAGTATGCAGGGGCGTGGGAAACCACGCCCCTTTTGTTTTGACAGGGTTTGGTAAGTACAACATGAAGAACATCCTCGCCATTCAGTCCCACGTTGTGTTTGGACATGCTGGCAACAGCGCTGCGGAATTCCCGATGCGCCGCCTCGGCGTTAACGTCTGGCCCCTCAATACCGTCCAGTTTTCAAATCACACCCAGTACGGTAAATGGACCGGCTGCGTGATGCCGCCGTCGCATCTGACGGAAGTCGTTCAGGGGATTGCGGATATCGACCAGCTTAAACGCTGCGATGCCGTACTGAGCGGCTATCTGGGTTCGGCGGAGCAGGGGGAACATATCCTCGGCATTGTGCGCCAGATGAAAGCGGCAAACCCCGCGGCGAAATATTTCTGCGATCCGGTGATGGGACATCCGGAAAAAGGCTGCATCGTAGCGCCGGGCGTTGCGGAGTTTCATGTCCGTCATGCATTGCCCGCCAGCGATATTATTGCCCCCAACCTGATTGAACTGGAGATCCTCAGCGAGCATCCGGTTAACAGCGTAGAAGAGGCTGTAAGCGCCTCTCGCGAGCTGATCGCCCAAGGGCCAGAGATTGTACTGGTGAAACACCTGGCACGCGCAGGGTTGAGCCAGGACCGTTTTGAGAAGCTGCTGGTGACGAAGGATGAAGCCTGGCATATCAGTCGACCGCTAGTGGATTTCGGTACACGTCAGCCTGTCGGAGTCGGGGATGTGACCAGCGGTTTGCTGCTGGTGAAACTATTGCAGGGCGCGAGCCTGCGCGATGCGCTGGAGCACGTCACCGCAGCCGTTTATGAAATCATGATTGCGACGAAGACGATGCAGGAATATGAGCTCCAGGTCGTCGCGGCACAGGATCGCATCGCGAAGCCGGAGCACTATTTTAGCGCAACGCAGCTATAGACACTGCCCGGCGGCGCTGCGCTTGCACGGGCCTACGGAATTTGTAGGCCGGGTAAGCGTCAGCGCCACCCGGCTCCCCAGGCCGCTCCGTTAATTCAACCCTTCCGCTTTCAGAGCCGCCGCCACCGCAGGACGCTCCGCCACGCGCGTCATATACGATGCGACATGGTCTAATCCTTCCATGTTCAACTTAACCGCGCGCGCCCAGCGCAGAACGGTAAACAGATAGGCATCGGCGATAGTGAAACGCGAGCCACAGATCCACTGGTCGTCTTTCAGCGCGTCGTTAACGTACTGCAACTTTTTCTCCAGCAGCGCGCGCACGGTAGGTTTGTACTCTTCTGGCGTGTCCGGGCGGAACAGGGGCGTAAAGCCTTTGTGCAGTTCGGTGGCAATATAGTTCAGCCACTCCAGCGTTTTATAACGCGCAATGCTGCCGGTGGGGGCAAGGAGCTGACGATCCGGTACGTTGTCCGCCAGGAATTGCATAATCGCCACCCCTTCGGTCAGCAGGGTGCCATCATCCAGCAGCAGGGCCGGAACCTGCCCTTTTGGGTTAATCGCAAAAAAGTCATCCCCGTTTTCCAGGCGCTTTTTCATCAGGTCAACGCCGTCCAGCGTGAAATCTTTACCGCTCTCGCGAAGCGTAATATGGGAAGCAAGAGAGCAGGCGCCCGGTTTATAGAACAGTTTCATCGGTAACTCCTTTTTGCTGAGGTTCCAGCTATGTTAGTGCGCGTTCGGATAAAAAAAAAGCCGCTAATCAAATAGCGGCTTCTGTTCAGTCGTTTCCCGATGACATTACGCGTTCGCGGTTTTAATCGCTTTAGCGGATTTGTCGTCGTCCTGCGTCATACGATTCAGTTTAGGTGCGGTCAGCAGCATCAGTACGGCAATCACGGCGGTTGCGATACCAATTTGCATGAACACGGTGCCGTAGACATTCAGGGAAACCAGCGGGTCGGTAACGTTGTCTGGTACCGCCATCAGGTTCGCAATCTTACCTGCGATGATGGCCGCGCCAGCGGTAGTCAGGAACCAGCTACCCATGATGAAGCCCATCAGACGCTGAGGGACCAGCTGCGCAACCATCGCCAGGCCCAGACCGGAGATCATCAGTTCACCGATGGATTGCAGCGCATAGCTCAGGATCAGCCAGTTAACAGAAACGATACCCGCGTCGGTCGCGAATTTCGTCCCCAGCGGCAGCACCAGGAATGCGCCAGAGCACAGCACCATACCGATAGCGAATTTGTGCGGCATAGGCAGACGGTCGCCCATCTTGTTATAGATAGCGGCCAGAATCGGGCTACCAATCATGATCCAGAACGGGTTCAGGGCCTGATACTGCTCCGGCTCGAACGCGATACCGAGGATGGAGTGCTCAACGTTGCGGATAGCGAAGAAGTTCAGAGACGTTGGCATCTGGCTGTACAGAACGAAGAAGATGATCGCTTCCAGCATCAGAATGAACGCCACAATCATCTTACGACGTGCCGCACCCTGCATCGCGAAGGCTTCTTTCGCGAAGATAATCACGATACCCAGCGCAACCACGCCCAGTACGGCACGTGCAACGCCCTGGTTATGCAGCAGCCAGGTGGCGACAGCGGCCAGGATCACGATGCCGACGATGGTTGCCAGCAGTTTGCCCATGTGCACGGGTTCGAAGTCTGGTTTTGAACCATAGTCTTTAACCCAGCTACGGCAGAACAGGAAGTTCACAACGGTGATCAGCATACCCACGAAGCTCAGCGCAAACGCTACGCTCCAGCCGAATTTTGCGGCCAGCCATGGGGTTGCCAGCATAGAGAAGAAGGAGCCGATGTTGATGGACATGTAGTACATTGTAAATGCACCGTCCAGACGTGGGTCATCTTTGCTGTAGCAGGTAGAGAGCAGGGAAGATGGGTTCGCCTTGAAGAGGCCGTTACCTACCGCGATGGTAGCCATGCCCATGTAAACCACACCTGCATCGTGCCCGGACCAGGCAACCAGCCCATAGCCAATCGCCAGAACAACGGCGCCCAGCATAATGACTCGTTTAGTACCGAGGACTTTATCGCCTAACCAGCCGCCGATAGCGACGAGGCCATACACCAGGGCGCTGAAGGAAGAGAATAGCGTGATGGAATCGGCTTCAGACATACCCAGCTGTTTAACCAGGTAAACCGCCATGATCCCTTGCAGGCCGTAGTAGCCAAAACGTTCCCATAATTCGATAGAGAAAATGAGATAGAACGCTTTAGGCTGTTTGAAAGCGTTAAGACTTACGCTCTCATCTGTTGGTTTATTGTTTGCAGTAGACACATATACCTCTTTTTTTACATCCCATATTAACGGGGGTGTTCATAGCGTGATGACCGTAGTCCATCCGCTTTATAGTTATATTGGGAGGGGAAACGGCGGGTAATGTTCACTATCCAGCCCCATCTGGCAATACGTTTGTAATAATCTGTTACATATAACTCTGGCGGTATAATCATCGGTTCACGCAAATGTTATGCAGCTTTAAATTTCATTGGTTGAAAATTAGTGGTTTTTTTGACTGTGAGTGACCCTGTTTAATGGCTGTATGGCGATATGTTCTGCTATTTCGGGTGATTGACAGTGATATAGCCCATGTTCTGAAAAATGACTGGTCTTATGTGCGGTGTGGAATAGACGAAATCTTGTCTGACAAAGGGGTTGGGCGGGTTTTAACAACAAAAATCCAACATCAGGTTATCAGAGTGATCGCGATCACAGATGTATAGAAATTTTTGGTGATGAAAAAACTATTAACCTGTTTGAGTGTTAAATGACCGAAGAATCGACAATGCGTAAAGGAGAAAGAGAGGGCAATTTATGGTCAATCGAGAAGATATCAGAGCCCTTGTTAATTCTAAGGGCTTGAACAGGTAAGAAGTAAGGTGGTTTACGCTCAGGGATAGACTTTTTCTTTGTATTCGCAGAGATCTTCGATAATGCAGGAACCGCAGCGTGGCTTACGGGCAATACAGGTATACCGTCCGTGCAGGATCAGCCAGTGGTGGCAGTCCACCTTAAATTCCGCAGGAACGACTTTTAACAGCTTCTCTTCAACCTCTTCCACGTTTTTACCCGGCGCGAAACGGGTGCGATTTGAGACGCGGAAGATATGGGTATCCACGGCGATGGTCGGCCAGCCAAACGCCGTGTTCAGCACCACATTTGCCGTTTTACGCCCGACGCCCGGCAACGCTTCCAGCGCGGCGCGATCTTCCGGGACTTCACCGCCGTGCTTCTCCAGCAGGATCCGGCAGGTCTTAATGACGTTTTCGGCCTTGCTGTTAAACAGGCCAATGGTCTTGATATAGGATTTCACACCTTCAACGCCCAGCTCCAGCATGGCCTGCGGCGTATTGGCGACAGGGTAGAGCAGGGCCGTGGCTTTATTGACGCTCACGTCCGTCGCCTGTGCAGAGAGCAGCACCGCGATCAACAGTTCAAACGGCGAGTTAAAGTTCAGCTCTGTCGTTGGATGAGGATTCTCATCGCGCAGGCGCGTCAGGATCGCAATGCGTTTCTCTTTATTCATACTGCTTTCTCGGGGATCCCTTCCTGTACGCTGCGTTCAGCGGCGCGGCGTTTACGTTTTTCATCAATCAGGTATTTTAACGCCAGCATCATCCCAAGGCCAATGAAGGCGCCAGGAGGTAGCATGGCCAGCAGGAACGGGGTGTCCGTATGGAACACCTCAATACGCAGCGACTTCGCCCAGCCGCCAAGCAGCGCGTCCGCACCGTCGAAGAGCGTACCGTTGCCCAAAATTTCACGCAGAGAGCCGAGGACGAACATGGCGGCAGTCGCGCCCATGCCGATGGAAAACCCATCCAGCGCGGATATGGCCGGATTGTTTTTCACGGCGAAGGCTTCAGCGCGGCCTACGACAATACAGTTAGTCACGATAAGCGGAATGAAGATCCCGAGCGACTGGTACAGGCCAAATGCGTAAGCGTTAATCAGCATTTGCACGACGCTGACCACCGACGCAATGATCATGACATAAATCGGAATACGGATTTCTGACGGCGTCCAGCGGCGCAAAACAGAAATGGAAAAGTTAGTCAGGGTCAGCACCAGCGTGGTCGCCAGCCCCAGCCCGAGCGCGTTGGTGGCGGTAGACGTCACCGCCAGCAGCGGACATAGCCCCAGCAGCTGCACCAGCGCGGAGTTGTTCTTCCAGAGACCCTGGACGATAACCTCTTTAACCTGGCTCATGGTCACTCCTCACAGGTGGAAAGATGATTGATCTGCGCGGGCAGCGTTTCGGCATACAGCCCGGCGCGCTTTACGGCGTTGACCACCGCGCGCGGAGTAATCGTGGCGCCCGTGAACTGGTCAAATTCGCCGCCATCTTTTTTCACCGCGAAAGCAGGATCGTCCTCGCCATGAATCATCTTTCCGGCGAAGTGTAAGATCCAGTCGCTTAAGCGTGTTTCAATTTTGTCGCCAAGGCCCGGCGTTTCGTGATGCTCCGTCACGCGCGTACCCAGTACGGTGCCGGAAAAATCGCTGCCCACCAGCAGCTGAATCGCACCGGAGTAACCGTCCGGCGCGGTGGCTTCCATGACGGCGCCCACGGGGTTATCGCCCTTGCGGGCAATATAAACGCGATGGGGTCCTTTACCAAGCTGCGGAGCCTGCACGACAAAGCAGCTTTTTTGCAGGTCATTATCGTAGAGATCGGATGGGATCACCTGATCGAACAGCGCTTTTTGCTGCTTCATTGCCTGCTCTGCAATGGTGGTTTTCGTCAGTTCATTTACCAGCGCGGTCAGCCCGGTGAGGGCGGCGGCGAAGATCGCCAGCGTGACGCCGTGTTTTTGCATTGTCTTGAGCATGGCGCGACCCTTAGCGATGACCGTACACGCGTGGACGCGTGTAGTAGTCGATGAGCGGAACGGTGATGTTAGCCAGCAGCACGGCAAATGCCACGCCGTCCGGATAGCCGCCAAAGCTGCGAATAAGCCAGACCAGCAAGCCTGCCAGCGCGCCGAAAATCAGACGACCACGGTTGGTGGTAGAGGCGGTGACCGGATCGGTCAGAATAAAGAATGCCCCGAGCATGGTCGCGCCGGAGAGCAGATGGAGCTGCGGGCTGGCCAGTGACTCAGGTGAGATAACCCAGCCGAGCGTCGAGCAGACGGCCAGCGTCACCAGGAAGCTCACCGGAATATGCCAGCGGATCGCCTTCTGTTGCAGCAGGAACGCGCCACCCAACAGGTAGGCCAGATTGACCCACTGCCAGCCAGCACCTGCCAGTACGCCGCTGTAAATAGACGATTTCATCACCTGCTCCACGCTTTGTCCGGCACGCAGGGAGGTTTTGAAGGTATCGAGCGGAGTGGCCTGACTGATGCCGTCCACGCCCATGCGAAGCGCGTTCATATCTGCGCCCAGCGCGGTGTGGCCGGTAAAGATAACGTGCAGGGCATCCATAAAGCCGGGCACCGTGGCGGCGATCTCATGCGGCGGCAGCCAGCTGGTCATCTGTACCGGGAAGGAGATCAGCAGTACTACGTAGCCAATCATCGCCGGGTTAAACGGGTTATGGCCCAGCCCGCCGTACAGCTGCTTGGCGATGATCACCGCAAACACCGTTCCCAATACCACCATCCACCACGGGGCGAACGGGGGAATGCTGATGGCCAGCAACAGGCCGGTCAACAGGGCGGAGTTATCGCTCAGGATGCGAGTCACCTCCATTTTGCGCAGCTTCAGGATCGCGGCTTCCGCTGCGACGGCACTGGCGCAACCCAGAACTAACTGGAAAAGCGTACCCCAGCCGAAAAACCAACACTGTACGGCAATACCTGGCAGCGCGGCCAGGCACACCAGCATCATAATACGCGATGTCTGGCGCTGGTTATGGGTATAAGGGGAACTTGCAATTCTGAAAACCATTTAATCCTCGTTAACGGCTTGCTGCGCGGCTTTCTTTGCCTGAACGCGCGCAATCGCGGCGGCGACTGCGGCTTTGCGTGGATCGTCATTAGCGGCCGCAGGCAGTTCGTCCTGCTGTGCCGCTTTTCGTGCTTTGGCACGGGCGATGGCCGCTTCAACGGCGGCTTTACGCGGATCGACAGGGGCTTCACTCTCTTCGGCAGGTTGTAGCTGTGCCGCTTTACGTGCTTTGGCGCGGGCGATAGCGGCTTCAACGGCCGCCTTGCGCGGATCCGTCGCTTCCTGTTCAACCACCACTGTCTGCTGACCGGCTTTGCGGGCTTTTGCCCTGGCAATAGCCGCTTCCACCGCCGCTTTACGCGGGTCGATGTCGGCTTCCGGTTTGGCGTTTTGCGCTTTCTCCGCCTGACGCGCGCGTGCTTCGGCTTTCCGCGCTTCGCGGGCTGCAATCGCTTCGCTGTTGTCCGGTTTTTCTCCCGGAGCGATCACAACCGTCTGGGCGGCGGTGGCTTTCTTCTCGCGTACGCGGGCCAGGGCTGCGTTAATGGCATCCTGATCTTTCGCCGCAGGCTGCACGGCAGCCTGCTTATGGCGTTCCTGACGGGCTTGTTTCTCGCGCTCCAGTCGCGCCTGGCGCGCTTCAAAGCGGGCCTTCGCTTCAGCGGCACGTTTTTCTTCCATGGAGATGGCGTAGATTTCAGCTTTCTCCTGACGGAAATACTGCACCAGCGGAATATTGCTTGGGCAGACCCAGGCGCAGGCACCGCATTCAATACAGTCAGCCAGGTTATGCGCCTGGGCTTTATCGTGCAGCTGGCCTTTGCTGTACCAGTACAACTGCTGCGGCAGTAAATCTGCCGGGCATGCGTCCGCACAGGCGCTACAGCGTATGCAACCTTTCTCTTCCTGCGTTTCGCCCATCTCCGTCAGGGAAGGGGCGAGCAGGCAGTTGGTAATCTTCACCACCGGCACATCAAGCCACGGCAGGGTAAAGCCCATCAGCGGGCCGCCCATAATGACCAGTTGATCGCTACCCGGGCAGAAGCCAGCCTGTTCCAGCAGATGACGCACCGGCGTACCCAGACGCGCCCAGATGTTGCCGGGACGGGAGACGGACTCGCCGGTCAGCGTGACGACGCGCTCGGTCAATGGCTCGCCGTCAATCACCGCACGTTTCACCGCGTAGGCGGTCCCCACGTTTTGCATCAGCACGCCGATGTCGGACGAACGGCCTCCGTGGGGGACCTGTTTGCCGGTCAGGATCTGCGTCAGCTGTTTTGCCCCGCCGGACGGATATTTGGTCGGGATCACGCGCAGGGCGATATCATGGCTGTCCGCCAGAACCGCACGCAGCATCGAAATGGCCTGCGGTTTATTGTCCTCAATACCGATCAGCACTTCGCGGGGTTGCAGGATATGCGCAAGAATGCGAATACCTTCCACCACCTGCGCGGCACAGTCCTGCATCAGACGGTCATCGGCGGTGATGTACGGTTCGCACTCGGCGGCATTGATGATCAGCGTTTCGATTTTATCGCCGCCGCCGTGAAGCTTAGCGCCGGTCGGGAAGCCTGCGCCCCCCAGACCCGCCACGCCGAACTGATGAATGCGTTCAATCAGCGCTTCACGGCTGTGGGAACGGTAGTCGCTCCAGCCGTCACGCTCGATCCAGCGGTCTTCACCATCGGCTTCAATGATCACGCTCAGCTCAGACAACGCCGACGGATGGGCAACGGTATGGGGGGCAACAGCCACCACCTTACCGGAAGTCGGGGCATGTATCGGCAACATCCGTCCGCGACCAAAGGTCAGCGGCTGGCCGCGAAGAACGCTATCGCCTTCTTTCACGCACAATTCGCCTTCCGCGCCGATATGCTGTTTCAGGGGCATAACGTAACGGGTCGCCAGCGGGATCTGGCGCAGCGGCGTGCCGTTAGACTGCGATTTCATCTCAGGCGGATGAATGCCGCCGTCGAAATCCCAGATCTTCTCTTTTCTGAAGGCAGAAAATAACTTAAGCATGTTGTTCCACAGGAATATTGCGAACCGGAATGGTCTGAAGGTCCCACTTCCAGTTTTCGGTAGTCGTTTCAACCGGGCGCAGTTCTATACACTGCGTCGGGCAGGGCGCCACGCAGAGATTACAGCCGGTGCACAGATCCGCCACAACGGTATGCATCGCGCGCGTTGCGCCCACAATGGCGTCAACAGGACACGCCTGAATACATTTTGTGCAGCCAATGCAGTTGGCTTCGTCGATAACAGCAAGGGCACGAACAGGCTCCTGGGCCTGTTCATCGCCGTCGACAGGCTGGGGATCGACGTTCAGCAGGGCAGCTATTTTAAGCATGACCGCTTCGCCACCCGGCGCGCAGCGGTTGATCTTTTCTCCCTGCACGCCCACCGCCTCAGCGTAAGGGCGGCAGCCAGGGTAGCCGCACTGCCCGCACTGGCTCTGGGGTAAAAGTTCATCAATTTTTTCAACCACCGGATCGTCCTCCACCGCAAACCGGCGGGAGGCGTAACCCAGAATGATGCCAAAGACGAGTCCCAGCACGCTGATGGACGCGATGGCAATCCAGATAGCACTCATTACAACTTCACCAGACCACTAAAGCCCATAAAGGCCAGAGACATTAAACCTGCGGTCACCAGAGCGATGGCGTTACCGCGAAACGGCGCGGGAATATCCGCCGCGGCCAGACGCTCGCGAATCGAGGCGAACAGGACCATAACAAAAGAAAAACCGACCGCGGCGGAAAAACCATACAGCGCCGATTGCAGGAAATTATGCCCAAGGTTGATATTCAGTAGCGCCACGCCCAGCACCGCACAGTTAGTGGTGATGAGGGGCAGAAAAATACCCAACAGGCGATACAGGGCAGGGCTGGTTTTCCGCACCACCATTTCGGTAAATTGCACCACGACCGCAATGACCAGAATAAAGGCCAAAGTGCGCAGGTAGAGCATGTCGAGCGGGATTAGGATCCAGGTATCAATCAGCCATGCGCAAATGGAGGCCATCGTCATCACGAAGGTGGTTGCCAGCCCCATGCCCATTGCCGTCTCCAGCTTTTTGGAGACGCCCATAAACGGGCACAGGCCAAGGAACTTCACCAGTACGAAGTTATTCACCAGCACAGTTCCGACAAAGAGCAGTAAGTAATCGGTCATTATTTAGCCTGAAATAAAATAGCCGCCTATTATCGGATAAACGACAACAGGCCACAACAGGTTAACTGTAAGGTTATTACGGGTTGACAAAGGTCTTCTTAACGCGCGTCGAACGCTTGAAATAAGGGACCAGAAGCGCCGTCGCCAGTAGCGGAAACAGTAACTGGCGAACCGCCAGCGCGTCAGACACAGGCGAGAAAGCGAACGCTTTGACAGCCAGCAGCACGGAGACCAGCAGCCAGATAATGTAATGTTTTGGCACGCTTTTGCGGCGTTTGAAGAAGGCGATAGTCAGCCACAGCGTGTAGTACCACATCGCGATCGCGAAAACGAACGACACAAACCACGTCGCAATATTGAGCGCACTCTGGGACATCAGTGTCTGGATAGCATGAGGCGTAACCAGTGCGGTGGTGTAAAGCAACAGCGCCAGTGAAGCGCTTAGTAATGCCACCAGCAGCCATGCCAGCGGGGCGATTAACCAGCCCCCAATTCTCTCTCCAGGCAATGCGGTCATACGCTCTCCCATAGTCTGCGCGAAATGTTATACAGAAATTTGCAGGGCGGAGAGTATATAACATTTCACGCCGAAGGCTACTTTCTTATACAACGTAACGCCATACGGATTTAGGCACTTCCCCCACATTGAACAGACGACCGCCAGAGACCAGTTCGGCGCGACGATGGTCAGCAGCGCGGTACATATTGATGATGTCCTGATTATCCGACAGCGTGTAGTTCAGATGGTCAAACAGTTTTTCCAGGCTTTCAAGGGAATTGATCTTGCGAAATTTTAATAAATAGTCCTGAACTGTCATATTAATAAGTTTCCATATAAAAGGGTAATACCCATAAAGGTAATGCGTCCGAATAATAAACGGATTAATAAAGACGTAAACTGTCCACTCGGGTAACGCGACGAAATTAGGAGTTTTCTTTGCGAAGAATCAGGCATCAGGAGATGCCTGAAAGAGAAGGGTAACCCCGTTCATTACGGCTGGCAATATGTTCCATGACGTAATGTGTCACGCTTTATGACGACACGGCTTACTTTTGTTGTGCGACAGTCACAGGCTCCGGCGGCTGGTAGTTATCGATATGGCTGGCAATGCCGAGCAACACGACTGAAACCCCAAGGACAATCCATCCCGCTAATTCAATGATTCGATTAATTATTGACGTCATAATTTGTGTTTGTAATTTATCCATAAATACAGATTACAAATGTTACAGCGCCCTTTTCTTCAGAGCAAGCGCTTTGGGAACGATTCCCCGGCCCCCTATGCGCACTTTAATGCGAGGTAACAAAAAACGCTGTCGTGAGATGCTATTTTAACTCACAGGGCACATTATTAATGTGTGCGTTAAGCACAAGGCCAGTGATAAATAAGCGCACAGCGAGGGGGCAAACGATGAGTGAAAACATCCGCGTCGGTCTTATTGGCTACGGGTACGCAAGCAAAACCTTTCATGCACCGCTGGTTGCCGGCACGCCGGGAATGGAACTAGCGGCCATCACAAGCAGCGATGAGACTAAGGTCCGCGCCGACTGGCCAGCTGTGCCGGTGGTAACGGAGCCTAAGCATCTGTTTAACGATCCTAATATTGACCTTATTGTCATTCCTACCCCTAACGACACTCATTTCCCCCTGGCGAAAGCGGCGCTGGAGGCAGGCAAACATGTTGTTGTCGATAAGCCCTTCACCGTGACGTTGTCACAGGCGCGCGAGCTGGATGCGCTGGCGCGAAGTCTGGGTCGGTTATTATCGGTCTTTCACAACCGGCGCTGGGACAGCGATTTCCTGACGGTCCAAGCGCTGCTCAACGAAGGCACGCTCGGCGAAATTGCCTTTTTTGAGTCGCACTTCGATCGTTATCGTCCGCAGGTGCGAGATCGCTGGCGCGAGCAGGCGGGACCGGGCAGCGGCATCTGGTATGACTTAGCGCCGCATCTTCTCGATCAGGCCGTTCATCTGTTTGGTCTGCCCGTAAGCATGACGGTCGATTTAGCGCAGCTCAGGCCGGGGGCGCAGACCACCGACTATTTCCATGCCATTTTGAGTTATCCGCAGCGGCGCATTGTGCTGCACGGGACAATGCTTGCGGCGGCGGAATCGGCCCGCTATATCATTCATGGGGCGCGCGGCAGCTATGTGAAGTTCGGCCTGGATCCGCAGGAAGAGCGCCTCAAAAATGGCGAACGCTTACCGCAGGAGGACTGGGGCTACGACATGCGCGACGGGGTGGTGACGCGTGCGGAGGGTGAGGCGCTGGTTGAAGAGACGGTATTGACCCTGCCGGGGAACTATCCGGCGTATTACGCCGCCATTCGTGACGCGCTGAACGGTTCAGGTGAAAATCCGGTTCCCGCAAGCCAGGCAATCCAGATTATGGAGCTCATTGAGCTGGGGATCGAATCTGCCAAACATCGCGCAACGCTCTGTCTGGCATAAGTGCCAAACGCTTTCGTAGGCCGGGTAAGCGCAGCGCCACCCGGCAGTAAAGAGGACTACTGAGCAACTTTATCGCGCAGCGCCTGTTTCTCTTCAGGCGTCAGGAAGGCGATCTCCAGCCCGTTGATTTGCGCCTGACGGATCTGCTCGCGGCTCAGCCCGGCCTGCGGCGCGGCGATGTTGTATTCGTGAATAATATCCACGCCCTGAACCGCCGGATCGTCCGTGTTCAGTGAAGCCAGCACCCCGTGTTCAAGGAAGGTTTTCAGCGGGTGTTGCGCCAGCGATGCCACTGTACTGGTCTGAATATTGGAGGTCAGGCAGGATTCGATTCCAATACGTTGTTCGGCGAGGAAATCCATCAGCGCGCGATCTTCAATGGCTTTCACGCCGTGACCAATACGTTCCGCACCCAGTTCACGAATGGCCTGCCAGATGCTTTCCGGCCCCGCGGCTTCGCCTGCATGAACGGTAATATGCCATCCTGCATCACGTGCGCGGTTGAAATGAGACAGGAACAGGCTGCCCGGGAAGCCCAGCTCGTCACCGGCGAGGTCGATGGCGGTGATCTGGTCGCGATGCGCCAGTAATGCTTCCAGCTCCTGAAGACAGGCCGCTTCACCGAAGGTACGGCTCATAATGCCGATCAAACGCGCCTGAACGTCAAAGGTTTTACAGCCTTCACGCACGCCTTCAATGACCGCTTCAACCACGCCCGCTACGGGGAGATTGTGGGTCATTGCCATATAGCCCGGGGAGAAACGCAGTTCGACATAGTGCAGGCCGTTGCGCGCGGCATCTTCGATGTTTTCAAAGGCGACACGGCGACAGGCATCGACCGAGGCCAGCATCTTCACGCCCCAGTCGAGCTTGCTCAGAAAGCTCACCAGATCCGGTTCGTTCGACGTGACCTGAACATGGGGGATCAGGGTTTCAAGCGTTTCGGCAGGGAGGGTTAAATTGAACTGGCGGCCAAGATCGAGAATGGTTTGGGCACGAATGTTTCCGTCGAGGTGGCGGTGAATATCAGTTAAAGGCAGGCGTGTATCAATCATGGTCGCACTCTTTGCTGGTTAAAGTGCGCCATATTATAAAAACAAAACGGGGTAAAAAGCTATTTGCGCAAGGGAATATTCCGTTGCGCAAATGATTTACAGCAGCGTGTTGATGCCAGCGATCAGGCGCTGAACGCCCTGTTCAAGCTTACTACGCGGACAGCCAGCGTTCAGACGCACATAACCTTTACCTTCATCCCCATAGGTATATCCCGGCATGATGGCCACTTTTTGCTGTTCAATCAGCACGTTTTGCAGCGTCTTGTCATCAATACCGAGTGGGCTGAGATCGATCCAGGCCAGATAGGTGGCCTCGGGCGGTTGCCAGTTGAGTGTCGGAAAAGCACTGTTTAGTTCGCGAGCAACATACCGCAGATTCTCTTCGAGATAGGTCCGCAGCGCGTCCAGCCACGGTTCGCCCTGCCGGTAAGCAGCAATGTGCGCGGTCAGCGCCAGCACGGAAGGGGAAGAGAGTCCGTCCCGACCTTTTAATGCGTTCAGATAGGCGTTACGGCTGGCATCATCGGCGATAAGCCCCCAGGCGCCCGTCAGCGCCGGAATGTTGAAGCTTTTGGAACCCGAGGTCAGCAGCGCCCATTTACCGCGCGCAACCTCATTCCACGGGGTGTGACGATGCATGCCCCATACCATATCCATATGAATTTCGTCGCTGATCACCGCTACGTCATAACGTTCACACAGGGCCGCCATTGTGGTCAGCGCCTCCCGAGTCCAGACTTTTCCGGTCGGGTTTTGCGGGCTACACAGCAGCAGAATCGTGTTTTCCGGTTTTGATAGCGCCGCTTCCAGCGAGGCCATTTCCCCCTCCCAGCCATGCGCTGTTTTCTGCATCGGCACGGAAACAACGGTACGCTGGTTGCCTTCGATGGCTTTATAAAAGGCATCGTAAGCCGGAGTATGGACCACCACGCCGTCGCCAGGCGAGGACCAGAGGCGGATCAGCTCTGAGACCATATAAATGACCGACGGCCCATACACCACGGTTTCGGTATCAATCTGACTGTTAAAGCGTTGCCGGAACCAGTGCGCCACGGCGGCCAGAAATTCGTCATTTTTCCAGCGACTGTAACCAAACACCCCGTGGTTTATTCGCTGGTGCAGCGCATCGGTAATGCAGGGGGCGGTGGCGAAATCCATATCAGAGATGGTGAAGGGCAGCAGGTCGGCAGCGCCAAAACGGTCAGCGACATAATCCCACAGGGTACACCAGGTGCCGTGTCGATCCACGACGGTTGAAAAATCAAACATGACGGTGCTCCGTAAAGTAAAACCCCCTCATGACGAGGGGGGGCGAGGCATCAGGCTTCGACGGTTCGCATCAGGGTTGCCAGCTCATCCTTCACTGACTGTACCTGCGGGCCAATGACGACCTGCAAATTGTGTTGATTTAACTGTACCACCCCAATAGCCCGGTTAGCTTTAAGTGCGTTGGTATCCACTTTGGACATGTCCGCCACCGACAAACGCAGGCGGGTGATGCAGTTATCCAGAGAAGTAATATTATCCGCACCGCCCAGCGCCGCCAGAATAGCCGGCGTGTTATATCCGGATTTCCCAACGGTACCGGCCACCGCCTGTTCAACGCTGGTGGCCGTATCGGTATCGCGGCCAGGCGTTTTCAGGTTGAAGCGGGTGATGGCGAAGCGGAAGATCCCGTAGTAAACCGCGAACCAGATGGCGGCCACAACCGGCACCAGATACCACTTGGTGGACAGGCCGTGCAGGATACCGAATACCACGAAGTCAATCACGTTACCGTCGGTGTTACCGATGGTCACACCGAGCACAGCCATCACGGTAAAGCCCAGGCCCGTCAGTACGGCGTGGATGAGGTACAGTACCGGTGCCACGAACAGGAACAGGAACTCGATAGGTTCTGTCGTACCGCCCACCACGCAGGCAATAACGCCGGAGATCAGCAGACCTTTAATTTTATGACGATTTTCCGGACGGGCACAGTGGTACATCGCCAGCGCAGCACCCGGCAGGCCGCCGAGGAAGGCAGGCATTTTACCCTGAGAAAGGAAACGCGTCGCACTTTCAGAGAAGCCGTGAGTGGTCGGGCAGCTCAGCTGGGCCTGGAAGATGGTCAGCGCGCCGCTAACGGAATGACCGCAAACGTCCATGGTGCCGCCTGCTTCCGTAAAGCGGATCAGGGCAACCAGGATGTGCTGTAAACCAAACGGTAGCAGCAGACGTTCACCCGTACCGAAAATCATCGGGCCGAAATCACCCGCGCCGTTGATAATGCGGCCAATCCCGGTGATCCCCATGGCAAAAATCGGCCAAATCAGAGGGATGATCAGACCAAACAGACCCATCACAACCAGCGTAATGATTGGCACAAAGCGGGTCCCGCCGAAGAAGGCCAGCGCATCGGGCAGGCGGATGTTGTGGAAGCGCTCGTGCAGCATCCAGATAATCACCCCCGCGATCACGGCTCCAAGGATCCCGGTATCGATGGACTGAATACCAATCACGCTCTGAATGTTATTGGCTTTCAGTACCGCCGCGTCGGTCGTCGGCAGGATCCCTTTGGCGGTCAGCCAGAAGTTAACCGCAAGGTTCATGACCGCATAGCCAACGAAGCCCGCAAACGCCGCCACGCCTTTGTTTTCGCGCGCCAGACCCAGAGGAATGGCGATACAGAACATTACCGGCAGGAAGCTAAAGGCAAACGATCCGACCTTGCTCATCCAGATGAAGATCGCCTGAAGTACCGGATTTCCCAGGAAAGGGATCAGGGTAATGACGTCATGACTGCTTAACGAGCTGCCGATCCCCAGCATAATCCCGCAAAAAGAGAGAAGCGCCACGGGCAGCATAAAGGTTTTACCCAGTTGCTGGAAAAACTCCCACAGTGATATTTTTTGTGCTGCTTTCGTCGTCATAAAACGACTCCTTAAAGGGTAGAAAGAGATTTAACGACCTCGATGGGGCGAGAAGATAAAACGTTTTATCAAACTTTAGTGCGCGCTAAATCACATTCTCAGGCTTTTACTGGTAGTATAAAGATAACGTATTGATAAAACGTTTTAGCGATCCCATTATCAAGGAGTCACGCCACCACATGGCTGTAGCGAAAAAGATCACCATCAACGATGTCGCGCTGGCGGCGGGGGTTTCCGTCAGCACCGTTTCGCTGGTATTAAGCGGGAAGGGGCGCATCTCTCCTGCAACGGGTCAGCGCGTCAACGAGGCCGTTGAGCAGTTGGGCTTTGTGCGTAATCGCCAGGCGTCGGCGCTGCGCGGTGGGCAAAGCGGGGTGATAGGGCTGATTGTTCGCGACCTCGCGTCGCCGTTTTATGCAGAACTGACCGCCGGGCTTACCGAGGCGCTTGAAGCGCAGGGGCGAATGGTTTTCCTGCTCCACGGTGGGCGCGAACCGGAGCAACTGCTCTCCAGGCTGGATTTGCTGCTGACACAAGGGGTGGATGGGGTAATCGTGGCCGGCGCGTCCGGCGTGGGCAGTGAATTGTGTGAGCGCGCGGCGCAGAAAGGCGTACCGCTGGTGTTTGCGTCGCGCGCCAGCTATCTCGACGAAGCCGATACCCTTCGGCCAGATAACATGCAGGCCGCGCAAATGCTGACCGAGCATCTTATTCATCGCGGCCATCAGCGCATCGCCTGGCTCGGCGGTAAAAGCTCGTCCCTGACGCGTGCCGAGCGGGTGGGCGGTTACTGTTCCACGCTCATCAAATATGGCCTGCCGTTTCACAGCGAATGGGTGGTGGAGTGTGAATCCAGCCAGAAAAAAGCCGCGGAAGCCATCGGCACGCTGCTTCGCAACAGCCCGACGATCAGCGCGGTGATTTGCTATAACGACGTTATTGCGATGGGGGCGTGGTTCGGCTTGATCCGCGCCGGACGCCAGAGCGGTGAGGGCGGGGTAGAAACGTTCTTCGGCCATCAGGTGGCGCTGGGGGCGTTTGCAGATGTCGGTGAAAATGCGTTAGACGATCTCCCCATCGTCTGGGCGACGACGCCGGCTCGTGAAATGGGGTACACCCTGGCAGAACGAATTATGCAGCGCATTGAAAATACGGACGTGCAGGCCGGGCATCAGATTGTGGCTGCGCGCTTAGTGACGGTGAAGTAAACGCTTTGCTTGCACGGGCCTACAACGGCTCAGGATCGGAGGCCGGGTAAGCGTCAGCGCCACCCGGCAATAAAAAACCCCTCATGCGAGGGGTTTTTCGTTTACTGCTGCGGTACTGCCGGCGGCGCAGCCGGTTCGGCCGGTTCAGGCATGCCCAGCGTCGGCATACCAAACATACCGACAAACTCTTCCAGCGGCATTTTGTCGCCGTTGAGCGTCACCTGGCCATTAGCATATTGCAGGCTGGTGGAAATGGTGTTGTCTTCCACCTTCGTGATGCGGAACATCTGGCCCATCGCCGCCAGGCCTTTCACCTGTTGGTTTGCCAGTTTACCTGCATCTTCTTCACCATACCCTTCGAGTTTCGCAATCTGCGTCATGAACTCGGTTGCCATATCCATCGGGATGGTCAGCTTGCTGTCGAGCGATTTCACGCTGCGGTCAACTTCCTGCGCCAGGGTCTGCGGCTCGCCAGTCGTGGCTGCCGGATCCTTCAGGAACAGCGACAGGTTGAAGTTGGTTTCGCCTTTGCCGTTTTTCCAGCTCAGGGGCGCAACGGTAATCACCGGCTCGCCCTTCAGCAGGATCGGCAGGTTATTAAACAGCACCGTCATCGCCTGCTGCTGGTAAGCCTGTGGGTTCTGTTGCAGGGCGGCATCGGTCAGCAGAGCCTGGCTCTCTTTACTGTATTTCTGACTGAATTCGTGCCACGCCTGGCCGTCAATGTTGCCGATTTTCAGAGACAACTTACCGGTACCCAGATCCTGATTCTGTACTTTCAGGCTTTTCAGGCTGTAATCCAGCTGGGTGTTGATGCTTTTACCGTCTTTGGACACGTCAGACTTACCGTCCAGATCCATGCCTTCAAGCACCGCCATCTCTTTGCCTTCGATCGCAATGGCGATCTTATCGAGGCTCAGTTTCTGGTCGCCGATACGCTCATCAAAATCAGTCATACGGCTATTGCCGCTGGCTTTCAGGTTGTTGAAGGTAAGCTGCACCTTCTGGTTATATTCATTGACTGAATTCACCAGGCCGCTGGCGGCATCGCCGGTCAGGGAGACATTCTTGCCGTCGCGATCGGCATCAAGCTGGAAATTACCGCCGCTGAAGGCGACTTTATCGGTGCCTTGTTCGTAATTCAGGGCTTTCAGGTCGATGTCGGAATGCGTATCACCGGCATAGCTGATGCGGGTATTGATCTCAAACGGCGACTCATTTTTCGCCATATCGAAAATCGGCTTCGTCACCTCGTTATTCACCAGTACGGTTCTGGCGGATGCCATAGAGGGGATCAGGTTAAACTTTTTCAACTGCGCCAGCGGGAACGGACCGTGGCTGACCACTTCATCCAGCACCACGCTCTGGCCCGGTTTCAGCCAGGCGTTCTGATTACCCGCAACCGGCTTCACCACCACCTGCATATGGCTGGTAAACACGCCACGCTGGTAGTTCTGATAGCTCAGCTCCAGACCTGCTTCAGGCGCGCTGCGCTTAATCTCGCTGTTTGCCTGCGTCATCATCTCTGCCAGACGGCTTTCCAGCTGTTTCCCGGTATACCAGGAAGCACCCGTCCAGATCACGCCTAAAGCAACAATCACTCCTACCGCTACGACCGATTTTTTCATTGCGATTATCCCTAAAATGAAACCAGGCGGTTAAAACCGCCTGGTGTTACAACGCCTGTTACTAGCTTAGCAAGAGTTGTTAAAAAATTCAGTAAGTCCCTAAAGCTTATTAAAAACACGCGCCAGGCGACCGGTGCCGCTCACCCGGACAGGCGACTCGTTTGCTGCGACAAAGGCGGATTCACCCGGTTTGAGCACCAGACGCTCGCTATCTTTGTGCAACGTCGCTTCGCCTTCCACACAGAACAGGATCGCGGCGCTCTCCTGTGCAATGGCGGTTTCGTCTGCGCTGAGGTCGTGCAGGGAGAAGGCAAAATCGTCAACCGGAATCGGGAAGTCCAGCTCTGCGCCGTTTTTCACCGGCTGAGTAAGCAGCTCCGCAGCAGGTTTCGCCACAAACTTCACGTTGGCAACCAGCTCAGGGATGTCGATGTATTTTGGCGTCAGGCCCGCGCGCAGTACGTTATCGGAGTTAGCCATCACCTCCAGTGCCACGCCGTTGAGGTAGGCGTGCGGGGTTTCAGCGAACAGGAACATCGCTTCGCCCGGGTTGAGCTTCACCACGTTCAGCAGAAGCGGAGAGAAGAGACCGCTGTCGTCCGGATAAAACGCGGAAATTACGCGAATGGTGTCCCATGGCTCACCCTGCTGGCTGTTCAGCGCGGCTTTCAGCACCGCCAGCGCGTGTGATTTTTCCTCGCCCTGCATATTCAGCAGGCTGGCAAACAGCTCGCTCAAGGCTTCTGCGTTCGGGTTTTCCAGGAAGTGGGCGATCGCGTTGTGAGCCCCGGCGACCGGTTGCAGCAGGGAGATGATCTCGGAAAACTCGCGGAAGGCATTCATCGCCAGAAAAGGGGTGAGGGCGAAAACCAGTTCCGGCTTGTGGTTAGGATCTTTGTAGTTACGCTCTGCGGCGTCTAACGGAATACCGGCGGCATTTTCTTTGGCAAAGCCCAGTTCAGAGGCTTTTTTGTTCGGGTGAACCTGAATGGAGAGCGGCTGGTCGGCGCACAATACCTTGAACAGAAACGGCAGCTCACCAAAACGATTCGCCACTTTATCGCCGAGCAGTGCGGCTTTGTCGGCGTCGATGACGTCACGCAGGCTACGAACCTGACCGCTGGCATCTTCAATTTTTGAGCTGCTCTTCGGGTGTGCGCCCATCCACAGCTCTGCCATCGGCAGGTTGTCCGGGTTGGCGATACCGTAGAGATCCGTTAACGCAGTTTTACTTCCCCAGGCGTAGTTTTGCACTGAGTTGATGAGTTTTTGCATTATCAAGCCCTGATTCATATGTGGAATTAACTCCGCGTATTAAAGCAATAAACCGAATGGAAGTAACCTGCGGATGTAAAAAGTCGTACTAGTCTCAGTTTTTGTTAAAAAATTGTGTAGGATAAGCTGACTCGCTTTTAAGCCGGGCAGCGGAACATCTGCCCTGAATAAACAGACCGAAGCAGTAAGTGAGAGAACAATGTCGAATAAACCCTTCCATTATCAGGATCCTTTCCCCCTCAGTCAGGATCAGACCGAGTATTATCTGTTAACCCGCGATTACGTTACTGTCTCTGAGTTTGAAGGGCAGGAGATCCTCAAAGTTGACCCGCAGGCGCTGACGTTGCTGGCGCAGCAAGCCTTCCATGATGCTTCCTTTATGCTCCGTCCGGCGCATCAGCAGCAGGTTGCTGATATCCTGAGCGACCCGGAAGCCAGCGAGAACGATAAGTACGTTGCCCTGCAATTCCTGCGTAACTCTGATATCGCGGCGAAAGGCATTCTGCCGACCTGCCAGGACACCGGCACGGCGATTATCACCGGTAAAAAAGGCCAGCGCGTCTGGACCGGCGGCGGTGACGAAGCGGCGCTGGCGCGCGGCGTTTACAATACCTACACCGAAGACAACCTGCGCTATTCGCAAAACGCGGCGCTGGATATGTACAAAGAGGTGAACACCGGCACTAACCTGCCTGCGCAGATTGACCTCTACAGCGTCGACGGTGACGAGTACAAATTCCTCTGCATCGCCAAAGGCGGCGGTTCAGCCAACAAAACCTATCTTTACCAGGAAACCAAAGCGCTGCTTACCCCGGGCAAGCTGAAGAACTACCTGGTCGAGAAGATGCGTACCCTCGGCACCGCGGCCTGCCCGCCGTACCATATCGCATTTGTGATTGGCGGTACGTCTGCCGAAAGCACCCTGAAAACCGTTAAGCTGGCCTCAACCAAATACTACGATGGCCTGCCAACGGAAGGTAACGAACATGGTCAGGCGTTCCGCGACGTGCAGCTTGAGCAGGAACTGCTGGCCGAAGCGCAGAACCTGGGGCTGGGCGCGCAGTTTGGCGGCAAATACTTCGCGCATGACATTCGCGTGATCCGCCTGCCGCGCCACGGTGCTTCCTGTCCGGTGGGGATGGGCGTTTCCTGTTCAGCGGACCGTAACATCAAAGCGAAGATCAACCGCGACGGCATCTGGATCGAGAAGCTGGAGAACAACCCGGGCAAATACATCCCTGAAGAACTGCGTAAAGCGGGCGAGGGGGAAGCGGTTCGCGTGGACCTGAATCGTCCGATGAAAGAGATTCTGGCGCAGCTTTCGCAGTATCCGGTCTCGACCCGTCTATCCCTGAACGGGACGATTATCGTGGGCCGCGACATCGCCCATGCGAAGCTGAAAGAGCGCCTGGACAACGGCGAAGGGCTGCCGCAGTACATTAAAGATCACCCGATCTACTACGCAGGTCCGGCAAAAACGCCTGATGGATATGCTTCCGGCTCGTTAGGCCCAACCACGGCGGGCCGTATGGACTCCTACGTCGACCAGTTGCAGGCCAACGGCGGCAGCATGATCATGCTGGCGAAAGGCAACCGCAGCCAGCAGGTGACGGACGCGTGCCACAAGCACGGCGGCTTCTACCTCGGTAGCATCGGTGGCCCGGCGGCGGTGCTGGCGCAGGGCAGTATCAAGAGCCTTGAGTGCGTGGAGTACCCGGAACTGGGTATGGAAGCGATCTGGAAAATTGAAGTGGAAGACTTCCCGGCGTTCATCCTCGTGGATGACAAAGGTAACGACTTCTTCAAACAGATCCAGTCTTCCCAGTGTTCGGCGTGTGTGAAGTAATTCTGTAAATTGCCGGGTAGCGCTGACGCTTACCCGGCCTACATTCTCGTAGGTCGGGTAAGGCGCAGCCACCACCCGACATCAAAAAGAGCGCACAAAGCGCCATAACGTTTCTCAGAAGTCATCAATACTTATCTCTTAAGCATGTGAGCAATCCCATCTTTGTTATCAAGGAGTAAGTAATGACAATGCATCGCCGCGAGAAAGACTCCATGGGCGCCATCGACGTCCCGGCCGACAAGCTATGGGGCGCACAAACCCAGCGTTCGCTGGAGCATTTCCGCATTTCGACAGAGAAAATGCCCGTCTCGCTAATCCAGGCGCTGGCGTTGACCAAACGCGCTGCCGCAAAAGTCAATCAGGATCTGGGCCTGCTGGATGCCGATAAAGCCACCGCCATCATCAATGCCGCCGACGAAGTGCTGGCGGGCAAACATCCCGACGAATTCCCCCTTGCCATCTGGCAGACCGGCTCAGGCACCCAGAGCAACATGAACATGAACGAGGTGCTGGCGAACCGCGCAAGCGAGCTGCTTGGCGGCCTACGCGGCATGGAGCGCAAGATCCACCCGAACGATGACGTGAACAAAAGCCAGAGTTCCAACGACGTGTTCCCGACGGCCATGCACGTGGCGGCCGTCATCGCAATCCGCGAGCAGCTTATCCCGCAGCTCAACGTGCTTAAATCTACGCTTAACGAGAAAGCGCAGGCCTTCCGCGACATCGTTAAAATTGGTCGTACGCACCTTCAGGACGCCACGCCGCTGACGCTCGGCCAGGAG
Source organism: Enterobacter cloacae complex sp. 677-3DZ2D5B (assembly GCF_004136695.1). NCBI lineage: Bacteria > Pseudomonadati > Pseudomonadota > Gammaproteobacteria > Enterobacterales > Enterobacteriaceae > Enterobacter > Enterobacter cloacae complex sp. 677-3DZ2D5B. The sequence continues at coordinate 801,854 of NZ_QFLS01000001.1, forward strand.
ATCTCCGGCTGGGTGGCGATGCTGGAGCACAACCTTAAGCATATCGACAACAGCCTGCCGCATCTGGCGGAGCTGGCGCTCGGCGGGACGGCGGTGGGCACTGGCTTAAACACCCATCCCGAGTACGCGGTGCGCGTGGCCGAAGAGCTCGCGAAGATTACCGGGCAGCCGTTTGTTACCGCTCCGAATAAATTCGAAGCGCTGGCGACCTGTGATGCCCTGGTGCATACCCATGGCGCGCTGAAAGGGCTGGCGGCCTCGCTGATGAAAATCGCCAACGACGTGCGCTGGCTGGCCTCCGGCCCGCGCTGCGGCATCGGCGAAATCAGCATTCCGGAAAACGAGCCGGGCAGCTCCATTATGCCGGGCAAAGTGAACCCGACCCAGTGCGAAGCCATGACCATGCTGTGCTGTCAGGTGATGGGTAATGACGTGGCGGTTAACATGGGCGGCGCGTCGGGTAACTTCGAGCTTAACGTCTATCGTCCGATGGTGATCCACAACGTACTGCAATCGATTCGTCTGCTGGCCGATGGCATGGAGAGCTTTAACGAGCACTGCGCGGTGGGCATTGAGCCTAATCGCGAGCGAATCAGCCAGCTGCTGAATGAGTCTCTGATGCTGGTAACGGCGCTGAACACCCATATTGGTTATGACAAAGCGGCCGAAATCGCTAAAAAAGCGCACAAAGAGGGGCTTACCCTGAAAGCCTCTGCGCTGGCGCTGGGCTACCTGACGGACGCCGAGTTTGATGCCTGGGTCCGACCGGAAGCGATGGTGGGCAGCCTCAGATAATCACTGCGCCACATACAGGTGCAGCCGCGGAATAATCAGCTGTAGCGGCTGCGCCTGGGGTTTATAGCGATGCTGAACGTTTTCAGCATCGTAGTTCAGCAGTTCCCCGATATCCGGCACCACCGCACCCTGATCGGCATCATAGAGCGCAATCAGCGGCGTCGGGCAGGCGTATTGCACCTGCTTTTGTTGACCGGCATACCAGACACGGGCGATAGGCTGCACCTTCACCGGACGCTTTATTTTAAGACGGGTATCAGCTGGCAGGGAGGCAATGCTGTGGTACTCCTGCTCCAGCCGTTCAATCCACTGTTCCCGCGACCACGGGGCGACCGTTCGCGGCGATTTCAGGCTTTTTTCCAGCTGCGCCAGGATCTCGTCCCGCGCGAAATTTTTAATGATGTGCTTGTTGGCCCAGCCGAAGCGCAGCGTGGCGGGATGGCGCAGTACCGTCAGCGTGCGGTAGGCATTCAGGGTGATCAGCCCCGGAAGCTGGCGATGCACCCATTCAAAACGGGCAGCCGGTGCCAGCCCGGACTCAACGGTTACAATCTTCTCAAAGGCGGCTTTTAGCGTATTGATATGCGTAATCTGCGCCTCAATTCCTTCACGCGTTGCGGCATCCGTTTGCAAGCAGATGACGCCGGGCAGGCGAACGGCGGCCTTACTGCTGCGATTTTCGGACTGCTGCTGGATGAAAAGGCGACGATAGTGCTGCAACGTCATTTCCAGCGCCGCCTTGCCAACATGCTGCGTCACCTCAATGGTGTTCAGCGGGTCGTGCTCTGCGCCTTTTGCCACCTCGGGCAGGGAAAAGACGCGGGCGGCCAGCAGGCGGCAGTCCTGAAGTTGCCCCGTGAGGGTCAGTAACGCCTGCTCTATTTCCCGAAATGTGGTGTTAAGCCTTTCGATGAGATCGTAAGTTGTCATGGCAGCCCTTAATTAGTTACAACATACTATTGATATAGCACAACACGCCGGGTCAGGCCAGCGTGCGGTTTAGGTCAGGCAGGTACGGGAAGGGGAATGTTGTGATAGATCGGCCAGCTAAAGACGAACCGGGCCCCACCCAGCTCGCTCGCTTCGCAGCGAACCGAACCGCCCATCGCCTGGGCAATAGAACGGACAATAGCCAGCCCCAGACCACAGCCGCCGGTAGCCCTGTCGCGGCTGGGATCGAGGCGCACAAACGGCTCAAAAACTTTTTCACGCTCCGCCGGCTCAATGCCGGGGCCATCGTCTTCCACACACAGAATCGCCTGGCTTCCCTGCAAATCTAAACCTATGCGCAGCGTCGTTTCGCTGTAGCGCATGGCGTTGTTCATCAGATTATCCAGCACGCGTTCCATCAGGCGCATGTCCAGTGCGCCGTACGCGCCGGGGGTAATGGCTGTCAGCAGTTTTCGCTGAGGGTTAACGCTCTGCACATCGTTAATATGCGTCTGTAGCCAGACGGGGAGATCCGGTGTACTGAGGTGCAACTCCGTCTGAGGCCGATCGAGGCGGGCATAGGTCAGCAGCTCTTCAATTAGCGCTTCAAGCTGGCCAATATCCCGATTGAGCGCCTGCGATTCCGCCCCGGTGAGGTTCTCGCTCATCTCCAGGCGATAACGCAGGCGTACCAGCGGAGTGCGCAGTTCATGCGCAATGCCATCGATCAGCTGCTTCTTGCTGGCAATCAGGGCGTTGATGTTATCGGCCATCTGGTTAAAGGCAATACCGAGCCGGTCAAAACTGGAACCACTGTCGAAATGTATGCGTTCAGTTAAATGACCCTCCCCAAAACGCTGTGCGGCGGATTCCAGTTTCAGCATGTCTTGCCAGTGCGGTCGCATCCAGATGAATACAGGGAAAGCGAGCGAGATGGCAATAAAGCCCAGCAGGGCGAGATCCAGCAGGCGCATCTGGTGCAGGTAATAGAGATAGGGCACCGGCCCGACGGCCAGGACATAATGGCTGCGCGGAATACGCTGAATGAAGGTATATTTCTCGTCCAGCGCGACGATGTCTCCATCGCGCAGACGCTGCATCGCAGGCGGTGCTAAGTCAAAATCCTTCATGGGTTCGATACGCAGATCAAACGACAGATTCAGATCCAGCTCTTTTAACGTGCGCGCCCAGTCATGAGGTGGTATTTCTCGCAACTCGCTACGCATCAGGTAGAGCGAGCTTTTCATCAGATCGTCGAGGGATTGTCTGCCCGCGCGCTCTGCGGTGAATTTGTAGACCAGCCCGACCAGCATGGTCATCACCAGAAAGCAGACAAACAGCAGAAGGTAAAACTGCACAAACAGCTTTTTCATTAATCTCACCGAAACAGGGGCTTCACTACACGTCTTTTACCAGCAGGGTCGCCATGGGCGCAAGTCAGGCATGATGAGTTGAAAAGGGTAATTGTCGAGAGGTATTTCAGCGCGGCATCGCTTTATTCCATCAATGCCCGGAAAATCCGTTTACGTTTCAGTTAAACGAGTTTATTTACGATTGCGTATTATTGATCCGTAATAACAGTGACAAAGGCCACCTGCGGGTGGCTTTATTTAATGGCGTTAACCAGCGAGAGGGATCCGGCACAAACGGTGCGACAGAAATAATTAGCGTTGTAACCTGAGCATTATCGATCTTCGTTAATGTCTGGATTTAGCTGTGCTGACAATCAGTGGATTCGTGGTAAACCCATGCGGGCATTTCCGCGCGTTGCAATGCACCGCGTATGTGCATATCTCTTCTTGCTGGTTTCGGTTGTATGGGCATGCCATCTTGTTTTTAATTTCACTCCACAACATCTCGTTATAAGGTGATATGTTATATATCGATATAGGCTTGAACACACCATTAATGAAGACGCCATTTTTTGTCGGATATATTCTGTCACCGGGGTACAAATAGACATCGCTTTCATACCAAATAATGAGTTTCAAGAACTTGAGGCCCAAGATGCTTGAATAAACGATTCCCGTGTTAGGACAAATTACCGAGCTAATGACTCTCCATGACATTGCTATACCTCTTTCATTAAATAATTGAGAGAGTATAAGGTTTAGCATGAGAATTAGATATCTGCAAACACGTAAGCTATTGAAAAAGATCGATATTATTTATACGGTTGCCACTATCCCCTTTGTTTTCAAAAGGATAAGATAATGATTAAAGCAATTGTAAAGATTATTTTTAGACCAATGTGCTTTTAAGTGACGGATTTTTGATCGATGATGGCGCCTGCACTGCTGAATATATATTGTACTACAGCACTGAAATACATTAGGAATACTTTTGTTTAGGCGAAAAATGCCCAGCGAAATAGCATACAAGGAAGGAATGAGAACAAGGGATATTTTATAACTGACGATGCATATAATCGATAACTTTCGACGGGTACTGATAATAATTCCGATGCATCGTGAGTTATTTTTCGAATATTCCTGTTTTGTTCCTTTTTTCAGGTTTCCCAGGCGTGCGGTGCAAACAGATAGCCCTTATTGCGTACGGTTTTAATGCGGTAAGGTTCCGTGGCGTTATCCAGCAGTTTTTTACGCAGACGCGAAATCGCCACATCAACGCTACGATCCATTCCGTCGTAACTTACGCCGCGCAGATTTTTCAGTAATGCATCCCGGTCCATAATTTGACCGGCATGGGTTGCCAGCTCCCACAGCAGGTCAAAATCTGCGGTTGAGAGCGCAATCAGCTCCCCGGAAAGCATAACCTGTCGGTTGACCGGGTCGATAGAAAGCGTGCCGAAGCGCATCGCTTTGTGCGGCGTTAAAGAGGGGGCAGACGCTTCACGCTCCGCGCCGCTGGCACGCTGACGCAGATGGAGGCGCAAACGGGCAAGCAGGACTGCCGGCGGCGTGGTTTTCAGGATGTAGTCATTCGCGCCCATCTCAAGCGACAGAATATGATTCATATCGCTGTCGAGAGAGGTCAGCAGCACGATCGGACCGTCCCACTTCGTGCGCAGATCCCGGCATAGCGTCATACCATCTTTTCCGGGCAGCATGATGTCCAGCAACACCAGGTCCGGATTTTCGCGGGTCACGACGTCTTCAGCGCGATCGCCACGAGGCTCGACAACCACTTCCATATCATGTTTACCCAGATAAGCGGCGATCAGTTGCCCCACCTCGGGTTCATCTTCAACATAAACAATCTTATTCATACAACGTCTGTCATCGCAAAAAACGTCAACATACACCGCGCAATCTTAACCTTCCATTAATCTTTCAAAATTAGCCGGACTTCCGTTATCCTGCATGGGAATGTTATTTGATTGTTAAGGGAAAAGAATGGGGCTGGTGATAAAAGCCACGCTGGGTGCGCTGGTCGTGCTGCTGATTGGGGTGCTGGCTAAAACGAAGAACTACTACATTGCCGGGCTGATCCCGCTGTTTCCCACCTTTGCGTTAATCGCGCACTATATTGTGGCCTCTGAGCGGGGTATTGAGGCGCTGCGCGCCACCATTGTGTTCGGGATGTGGTCGATCATCCCGTATTTTATCTATCTGCTGTCGCTGTGGTACTTCACCGGTTTTCTGCGTCTGCCCCTGGCGCTGGGCGGGGCGGTGGTCTGTTGGAGCCTCAGCGCCTGGGTGCTTATCTTCTTCTGGAGCCGCTTTCACTAGCGCAGCGGGCGGCCACCGTCCACGGCAAACGTTCGGCCCGTGACGTAACAGCTGGTCAGCAGATAATCGATCAGGTCGATCACCTCTTTCTCACCGGGCGCAATTTTCATTAACGACTTGTTGAGCGCCTGCTGACGATACTCGGCATCATCGCCTTCGTTAAATAAAATCATCGCCGGAGCAATCGCGTTGACCTTTACCTCGGGCGCCAGCTTGCGTGCGAAAGAGCGGGTCATATTATCCAGGGCGGCTTTGCTGGCCGCATAGGCGATGTGTTTGTCGCTTCCTCGCTCTACCACGTAATCGGTGAAATGGATAATGTCGCCTGCGGCATGACCGTGTCCGCGCAGCAGATCCTGTAGGGCATGGTTGAGCAGATAAGGCGCATTAACGTGGATCTGCATCATGCAGGCGAGCGTTTCGCTGAGCGAATGTCCTGCTTTTTCAGGAAGCCAGGTACTGGCATTGTGAATAACCGCCCGCAGCCCGTGGGTGGTCGATTTCACTTTGTCCGCGAAGGCGAGTATACCTTCATCCGTGGAGAAATCCGACTGAATGCATACTGCTCCGGCATTTCGTAGACCTTCAATGGAGGGATATTCCGTGCGGTAACTGACGATAACCGGATGGCGAAGGTTGAGAAAGTGATGGGCGAGGGCGAGGCCGATGCGACGGCCTGCGCCAGTGATCAATATTGGGCGTTGCTGCGTGTGTCCCATCGTAATCTCCTTTTCAGTTCAACAATGGGACAGGCGACGCTATCCCATTAACATCCACGTTGCCGGTACGGCAGCGACTAACAGCAAACCTATCAACGCCATTTCGCGGCGCTTAAGGGCATTATCAAGCTGATGCGTACGGCGAGCGTAGATAAACACCAGCAGGCCCGGTGCGTAGAGCACCACGGACAGCAGCAGATGCATCGGTCCGGAAGCATACAACAACCATAGACCGTAAATACAGGCGCCGACACCTACCGCATAGTGTGCCGGGCGGGTCGCAATTTTTAACAGATATGCGCCCACTAAGAAATAGGGTACCAGAATCATCTCGGAGGCGATGGTCAGCAGCGTGTTATAGTCCGATCCTGTGAGCCAGATCAGCACCAGACAGACCTGCACGCTGATGTTGGTGAGCCACAAAGAGGCCGATGGCGCACTGTTTTTGTTCTGACGGGCAAACAGGCGCGGGAACGCTTTATGCGTGGCGGCCAGGAACGGCACTTCCGCTGCCATAATGGTCCAGCTCAGATAGGCGCCGCAAACGGAGACAATCAGACCCGCCGCGATAATCACGTCTCCCCAGGGACCCAACATTTTCACCATCAGCCCGGCCATGGACGGGTTACGCATTTCCGCCAGTTCAGGGCGTGCCACCACGCCGAGCGACAACAGCGTCACCAGCAGATAAACGCCCAGCGCCGCCAGTACGGCCAGCAGCGTGGCGCGTCCCACGTCGCGCTTGTTACGCGCGCGGGCAGAGACTACGACGGCACCTTCAACGCCGATGAACACCCACAGGGTGATCAGCATGGTATTTTTCACCTGTTCCCAGACGGGAACGCCCAGCGCAATGCCGCTGAAATCGAGCGTAAAGACATCGAGACGGAAGGCGAGGAAGGCCAGCACGACGAACAGGCCAAGCGGCACAAGCTTGGCCAGCGTTGCCACGAGGTTAATGCTGGCCGCGGTCTGGACGCCGCGCAAAATCAGCCAGTGAACAATCCACAGCAGTACCGAGGCGCCGACGATGGACTGCCAGGTATTACCGTCGCCAAACAGGCGCAGTTCGGGCGTATCGGTAAAGAAGCTGAGCGCCGAGAAGACGATAACCAGATAGGAGACGTTGGCGATCACCGCGCACAGCCAGTAACCCCAGGCGGAGCAGAAGCCGATCAGCTCGCCGAAACCTTCCCGGGCGTAAGTGAATATTCCGCCGTCCAGATCCGGTCGGATACGGGTCAGCAGCAGCATGGCGAATGCCAGCAGCAAAATCCCAACACCGGTAATGCCCCAGCCAATCAGTAATGCGGCCGGGCTGGCGACGGCCGCCATGTTCTGCGGCAAACTGAATACGCCCGCGCCCAGCATTGAGCTTAATACAAGTGCAGTTAACGCACTCAGGCCAAGTTTCTTTTCCATTGGCTTCCTGTTATGAAAAGTCCAAATCCAGAATAATTATTTCGCTAAGGCGCATAAAAATGGTGGATCACGCTAAGGCGCGGGATTTTACGGAGTGTGAAGGATGCATGCAATGACGTGTGGCAGAAATCAGAAAAAAAGTAACAAAAAAGGCGGCACTGCGCCGCCTTTATGAAACCGTTTTGTTACTTGTACAGATCGGCGCTGATGGTCAGGTTGTTACCACGTTCCTGCCACTGACGGGTGATGTGGTAATACTTCGCGCCTTTCTTCGCAGCACGCTTCGCCACCTGATAGGAGATTTCCGTCATGTTGCCATAGTTGCCCGTAAACTTGATGCTGTCGAACGGCACCATCTGCGCGGCAGTGGCTTTGTTCAGCTCTTCAATTTTCGTGCCGTCTGGTAACGTAACGGTATAACGACCGCCTTTGGTGGATTGGGTTTCAAAGAAACGGCCCACTTCAGCGCTTGGTGCCGCAGACGTTGCTACGCCCGGAATTTCCACTTTCTTCGCTTCTTCACCGCCTTTCGCTAACGCGGCACGTCCCGCATCTGAATCCGCTGGAATGGCATCCGGGCTTTGCACTACGCGTTTTTTCGCATCTTGCTTATAGATGAAAGCGGTGATGCGCTGGTTTCCGCCCTGGTTGGCATCAACCTGACGCACGATATAAAACGCGTAAGCGCCTTTTTCTCTCGCGGCTTTGGTGATGGCATCGTTAACTTCAGGCTGGCTGCGGTAGAAGCCCTGAACGGTCACGGTGTCATACGGTTCCAGCTGAACAGCCTGATCTTTCGGCAGTTCAACAATGCCGTTAATCACGCGGTTTTTCTGTTCATCTGCTTTTGGGGCATTCTCTTTGTACAGCGCAATCGTCACGCGCTGGTTGCCGCTGTTGCCTTGATCGGACTGGTCAACAACGTAAAACGAGGCAGCGCCGTTTTTATCGGCGGCTTTTGATGCGGCGGCGACGGCATCGCCAATAGAGTTATAGCGACCCACAATGACCGTATGGTCAAAAGGTTTTAACGCTGCCGCTTGCTCCGGCGTCAACTCTGTCGCGGCATTCGCAGACAGGGCGGTCGCGGAAAGAAGTGCGGACGCCAGGAGTGTGTTCTTAAGCTTCATAAAAATAATCCTTCGCCTTGCGCAAACCATGTACTGGTGTTGTTGTTAATTTGAGACGGTCCCGATTATGGCATTTAACACCCATCGCTGTCTGCGGCATTTTTCACAGCCTGTGCTCACCAAAGGACCTGATTCGATAACATTTTGTGATATGTGGAAAAAACAGGCGTTTCACAAGAAAAACTGATTAAGCATATGACTTTTACAAGTTAATTTAATGTTAATGAGTTGTTCTATTATGGCGCTATATCATGTTTTTACCGCTTCGCTTGCGCGATTTATCGGTCCTGAAGGCGAATTTAAGGTAAATATCTCTGTCAGTAACCCCGATCGCTTATTTTTCACAGATAAAGTAAGAAATAGTGTTTTCTGGCTGTAGATCACAGGCGCTATTTTCAGTAGGTTATAGAAAGTTTGTTACTGTTTTATTTTCCGGGGTTAATCATTCTCCGTCGTTATCTCGATGGTGAAAATTGATACAAACCGCGGGCAATTATCGACAAACCATCATCAAAAACCGATGGAAGGGAAAACTATGCGTATTGGGGTACCAAAAGAACGGTTAGCCAATGAAACCCGCGTAGCGGCAACACCAAAAACGGTGGAGCAACTGCTTAAACTGGGTTTTACCGTCGCGATTGAAAGCGGCGCGGGCACACTGGCGAGTTTCGATGACGAGGCCTTTACTCAGGCTGGCGCGGACGTCGTGGACGGTGCTGAGGTCTGGCAATCACCCATCATTCTGAAGGTAAACGCACCGGAAGAGAGTGAAATTGAACTGCTGAACGCGGGCACTACGCTGGTGAGCTTTGTCTGGCCAGCCCAAAACCCGGAGTTGATGGAGAAGCTGGCGGCACGCGGTGTCACCGTGATGGCGATGGACTCCGTGCCGCGTATTTCGCGCGCGCAGTCTCTGGATGCGCTGAGCTCCATGGCGAACATTGCCGGCTATCGCGCCATTGTCGAAGCTGCGCATGAGTTTGGTCGCTTCTTTACCGGTCAGATTACGGCGGCAGGTAAAGTACCACCCGCGAAGGTGATGGTGATTGGTGCCGGTGTGGCAGGTCTTGCCGCTATCGGGGCCGCAAACAGCCTGGGCGCTATTGTTCGCGCGTTTGATACCCGGCCGGAAGTGAAGGAGCAGGTGCAGAGTATGGGCGCCGAATTCCTTGAGCTGGACTTCAAGGAAGAAGCGGGCAGCGGTGATGGTTACGCGAAGGTCATGTCTGAAGCCTTTATCAAGGCGGAAATGGCGCTCTTTGCGGCGCAGGCAAAAGAGGTAGACATCATTGTCACCACCGCGCTTATTCCGGGTAAACCGGCGCCGAAGCTGATCACCCGTGAGATGGTGGATTCCATGCAGCCGGGCAGCGTTATAGTCGATCTGGCGGCGCAAAACGGCGGTAACTGTGAGTATACCGTGCCAAATCAGGTCACGACGACCGCGAACGGCGTGAAGGTGATCGGTTATACCGACCTGCCAGGGCGTCTGCCAACCCAGTCCTCTCAGCTGTACGGCACGAACCTCGTTAACCTGCTGAAGCTGCTCTGCAAAGAGAAAGACGGCAACATTACCGTTGATTTTGATGATGTGGTGGTGCGTGGCGTTACCGTGGTGCGTGAAGGGGAAATCACCTGGCCTGCACCGCCGATTCAGGTTTCCGCTCAACCTCAGGCTGCGCCGAAAGCGGCACCAGAGCCCGCGGAGCCAGCAAAACCTGCGTCGCCGTGGCGCAAATACGCCATCATGGCGCTGGTCATAATCCTGTTTGGCTGGCTGGCGGACGTCGCGCCAAAAGAGTTCCTTGGCCACTTCACCGTCTTCGCGCTCTCCTGCGTGGTGGGTTACTACGTCGTGTGGAACGTTTCCCATGCGCTGCATACCCCGCTGATGTCGGTCACCAATGCCATCTCCGGGATTATCGTGGTCGGGGCATTGCTGCAAATTGGTCATGGCGGCTGGATCAGCTTCCTGAGCTTCATTGCGGTGCTGATCGCCAGTATCAATATTTTCGGTGGTTTCACCGTGACTCAGCGCATGCTGAAAATGTTTCGTAAAGGCTAAGGGGTAGCATATGTCTGGAGGATTAGTTACAGCCGCATACATTGTTGCTGCAATCCTGTTTATTTTCAGTCTGGCGGGGCTTTCCAAACACGAAACGTCTCAGCAGGGAAATAACTTCGGTATCGCCGGTATGGCGATTGCGCTGATTGCCACCATCTTTGGGCCGGACACCGGCAACGTGGCGTGGATCCTGGTGGCGATGATCATCGGCGGCGCGATTGGTATTCGTCTGGCGAAACGCGTTGAAATGACCGAGATGCCGGAGCTGGTTGCTATTCTGCACAGCTTCGTGGGTCTGGCGGCGGTGCTGGTGGGCTTCAACAGCTACCTGTACCACGAACCGGGCCTGGAGCCGATTCTGGTGAACATCCATCTGACCGAAGTGTTCCTCGGCATCTTCATCGGTGCGGTGACCTTCACCGGGTCGATTGTGGCGTTCGGCAAGCTGCGCGGGAAGATCTCTTCCAAACCGCTGATGCTGCCTAACCGCCACAAGCTGAATCTGGCGGCGCTGGTCGTTTCCTTTGTGCTGCTGGTGGTCTTCGTGCGTACCGAAAGCGTAGGCTTGCAGGTGCTGGCGTTACTGGTGATGACCATCATCGCGCTGGCGTTCGGCTGGCATCTGGTGGCGTCTATCGGCGGAGCAGATATGCCGGTAGTCGTTTCCATGCTGAACTCCTACTCCGGTTGGGCGGCGGCGGCGGCAGGCTTTATGCTGAGCAACGACCTGCTGATTGTCACCGGTGCGCTGGTCGGTTCTTCCGGTGCGATCCTGTCTTACATCATGTGTAAGGCGATGAACCGTTCGTTTATCAGCGTCATCGCGGGTGGCTTCGGTTCTGACGGTTCATCTACCGGTTCTGATGAGGAAGTGGGTGAACACCGTGAAATCAGCGCGGAAGACACCGCAGAGATGCTGAAAAACTCGCATTCCGTCATCATCACCCCGGGCTATGGCATGGCGGTGGCGCAGGCGCAGTATCCGGTGGCGGAAATCACCGAGAAACTCCGCGCGCGCGGTATCAAGGTTCGCTTTGGTATTCACCCGGTGGCGGGGCGTCTGCCAGGCCACATGAACGTGCTGCTGGCGGAAGCGAAGGTGCCTTACGACATCGTGCTGGAAATGGACGAGATCAACGATGATTTCGCCGACACCGACACCGTGCTGGTGATTGGCGCCAACGACACCGTTAACCCGGCGGCGCAGGACGATCCGCGTAGTCCGATTGCGGGTATGCCTGTTCTCGAAGTGTGGAAGGCGCAGAACGTTATTGTCTTCAAACGCTCTATGAACACCGGCTATGCTGGCGTGCAGAACCCGCTGTTCTTTAAAGATAACACCCACATGCTGTTTGGCGACGCCAAGGCCAGCGTGGATGCGATCCTGAAAGCGCTGTAATTTCGCTTCATCCTGACAAACCGCCCCCTGGGGCGGTTTTCTTATTTCTGCGGCCAGCTTTTCTCCTCTGTCTATACTTTACCCTTTGTGTAATACGAGGAGGTGTAATGCGATTTTTGTCCCGCTTCGACATCATCGAGCTGATGATGACGCCGTCTTTCTGGATCGGCGTCGCCACGGTGGTCTTTGTGACTCTGCTGGTGTACTGGCTGCTGACGCGCCTGATCGCCTTCGTTAAGAAAGGGATCACCACCTGGGGCGACAAGCACCCCAGCACCAACCGGATGCGCTTTATCCTGACGGATATGCTTAACCGCACCAGCCGCGTCCTGCTTTTTGTCGTGGCGCTGTTGTTCAGCCTGCGTTTCGTCGACTTACCGGATCATCTCTTTGGTACCGTGAGCCACGCCTGGTTCCTGGTCTTCGCTATCCAGGTGGCGCTGTGGATGGATCAGGGGGTGGTGTCGTGGCTTCGTCACGTCATGCTGGCGCCGGGAAGCCATAAAAACCCGGTGACGCTGGTGATCACGGGGCTTATCCTCCGTGCCATTGTCTGGTCAGTGATGCTGCTGTCTATTCTTGCTAACGCGGGCGTCAACATCACTGCTCTGGTTGCCAGCCTTGGGGTAGGGGGTATTGCTATCGCCCTCGCGGTGCAAACGATCCTGAGCGACGTGTTTGCATCGCTCTCCATCGGTTTTGATAAGCCGTTCGAAATTGGCGATTTTGTGGTGTTTAACGATGTCGCCGGGACGGTAGAGCACATTGGTCTGAAAACCACCCGTATCCGCAGCCTGAGCGGGGAGCAGATTGTCTGCGGGAACGCCATCCTGCTGCAACAGACGCTGCATAACTACAAGCGGATGCAAACGCGGCGGATTGTTTTTACCTTCGGGGTCGCCAGCGACACGGCGCCGGAAAAACTGCGTTCAGTGGGTGAGATGGTCAAACAGATCATTACCGACGTCGGGGAAACGAAGTTTGACCGCGCCCATTTCCTGGGCTTCGATCGCGATCGCCTGACCTTCGAGGTGGTTCATATTGTTAATACGGCGGATTACAACAAGTACATGGATATTCAGCAGGAGATCAATATTCGTATCCTGGAGGGGCTGAACCAGCAGGAGATCAAGCTGGCGCTACCGAGCATGGTTCTGCACGCGCCCTGGATGAATGCCGGCGACGAGGCACCGACGCAACGGTTGAGCGAAGCGCAATAAAAAAAGCCCGCCGTTACCGGCGGGCTTTCATTTTGGGGTCAATCGTCTTCCTCATCGTCCAGCTCAACCGGCGTCTGATATTGATCCGGTTTGATGACCAGAAGGTCGCAGCGCAGATGGTCGATCACCTGCTCGGCGGTATTTCCCAGGAACGCGGCAGAAATACCGGTCCGGCCGATGGTGCCCAGCACCACAATCCCGGCCTGCAAATGCTCCGCCAGATCCGGAATAACCTCTTCCGGTAACCCTTTTTCTACGTGGGTCATGTTCTCATCGATACTGAATTTCTGGCGCAGCGCTTTCATGGCCAGCAGATGCTGACCGCGAATCGCGTCGTTATACACGCTCGGGTCAAATTCAGGCAGCTCGATGGCGATATTGATTGGCGTAACCGGATAGGCGCCCACCAGATGGACTTCAGTATGGTTAACCTGGTCGGCAAGCTGAAGCGTCTCCTTCACCAGTTTCTCGTTCAGCGAATTGTGATAATCCTCTTCGCTGGCCAGATTGACCGCCACGACGGCTTTCCCGCCCTCAGGCCACGGCTGATCTTTCACCATCCATACCGGACAAGGGCATTTGCGCAGCAGGTGCCAGTCTGTTGGAGTGAAAATCACGGATTCCAGTTTGTCATGCTGGTGCGCCATTTTCAGCAGCAGGTCATGCCCACCGGCCACCACTTCCTGAATAATGGCTTCGAAAGGTCGGTTGTGCCAGACCACTTTGATATCAATCGGTACGCCCGCTTCCAGGTAATACTTCGCCTGCTCGCGGATCCACGCGGTACGCTGGCTGATCACTCCCTGACGCATAGCGGTGCGCTCGTCAGGCGACAGAAGGGTGGTCATCTCGTATGAGAAGTCATAAATCGGCAAAAAGGCTTTAATTTTGCCACCAATCCGTTGATGTAAATACACAGCACGTCGTAATGCCGGCTGATCGTCCTGATTAGGATCGATAGCCACCAGCATGTTTTGATACTTTGCCATACAGGTCTCCTTACTACTGTCACCACAGTCTGTAAGTAAAAGAGTAACCTATATATCTTGAATGAAACAGGGGGGAAGTTTTTGCCAGATCAATAATCATGAAAATTTATCGACCTGGCATAAGATATCCGGGAGAGTTATGCCACGTTACGTGAGTGACCCGCCAGAATGGCCAGAGCTTCACCGTTTTCGATGGTGATATACTTACCTTTAACCGCCAGCATTCCGCTCTTCTGGAAGCGACCCAGCAGACGGCTGATGGTTTCCACGGTCAGGCCCAGATAGTTACCAATATCACCGCGCGTCATGGTCAGACGGAATTCACGCGGGGAGAAGCCACGTTCCGCGAAACGGCGGGAGAGGTTATAGATAAAGGCGGCCAGACGCTCTTCGGCATTCTTCTTAGAAAGCAGCAGGATCATATCCTGATCGCCTTTGATCTCACCGCTCATCAGACGCATCATCTGCTGACGCAGGTTCGGCATCTTACCGGACAGATCGTCCAGCGTCTCAAACGGAATTTCGCAGACCATAGAGGTTTCCAGCGCCTGAGCAAAGCTCGGGTGATGGCCACTGCCGATGGCGTCAAAGCCGACTAAATCGCCTGCCAGATGGAAGCCGGTGATCTGCTCGTCGCCCTGTTCGGTAATGGTGTAGCTTTTGATGGTGCCAGAACGGATAGCATAGAGCGACTTCAGTTCGTCTCCCGCCTTAAACAGCGTCTGCCCTTTCTGAATAGGCTTTTTGCGCTCGATGATATTGTCAAGCTGATCGAGTTCGTGCTCATTCAGAGTAAACGGGATACAGAGCTGGCTGATGCTGCAATCCTGGCAATGGATAGCACAACCGCCAGACTGAATGCGTCGTATAATTCGCTTTTCCGGGATCATAGGTTTGCTCAAGCCTTAATTGATATTGGTCAATTTTAACATCTTTTTGGTAAGGACGTAAGTCTGGCAAACCCCCAATAAAGACAAGAGACGGCAGCGTGTTGCCATCTCCTTGAAATTCCACAGAATGATTAAGGATTATGAACCTAACAGGAAGAAAATTAAGCACAAAAAGCCTGGGAATTACAGCAGAAAATACCCTTCGTGACGCAGCAGCCACTCTTTGCGCTGTACGCCCCCGGCATAGCCGGTGAGGGTGCCGTTGCGCCCAATCACGCGATGGCAAGGCACCACAATGCTGACGGGGTTAGAGCCATTTGCCGCACCGACCGCGCGCGCCGCGCCGGCACGACCAAGCTGTTCTGCCAGCTGACCGTAGTGCATCACCTGCCCGCAGGGAATATTACGCAGCGCCTGCCACACCTCGCGCTGGAAAGGGGTGCCCGCCGTGGCGGTTGGCAGGGTATTAATAATGCTGAGATCGCCCTCGAAGTAGGCCGTCAGTTTATCGCTCAGCCCGCCAGGATTACGGGCAGTAACACGCTCGTATCCCTCGGCGCGATAATGGATGTTGAGCAGCTCAACCATCCGGTCGCTGTGCTCTTCCCATTCAACCGCGCGCAGATTGAACGCTTCATCCGCGATAACCCACAGCGGCCCCAGCGGCGTCGCAATCTTATCTTCGAGTAATCTCAGCATCAGTACTCCTTAGTTCAGCCTCGGGTAAACACCCGGTCCAATCGGCAGGCCGACAAGATACCACGCCACCAGCATCACCAGCCATACCCCTAAGAAGATAAGCGGATAGGGCAGAACCAGCGAATAGTAGGTACCCAGCTTAGCCTCCGGTCTGTAGCGTTGCAGGAAGCCTAAAAACAGCGGAACGAAGGGTGACACGGGCGCCAGCGGGATCACCGAGGAATCGGCGACACGGAACAGGATCTGGGCGAACGCCGGATGGAAGCCGAGCATCATAAACATGGGGACAAAGATGGGCGCCAGAATCGACCAGATGGCCGACCCGCTGGCAATAAACATGCACAGCAGGGACGACAGCAGCGCCAGGCCGACAAACGCCGGAACACCGCTCAACCCCGCCGCCTCCAGCGCGTCCGTCAGGCTCACGGCCATAAACTTGCCCATGTTGCTCCAGTTAAACATGGCGACAAACTGCGCCAGCGGGAACACCATCACGATAAAACCCGCCATCTCCTTCATCGGCTCGATCATCAGGTGCGGCAGATCTCCCTGACGGCGGATTTTGCCGGTGGCGATGCCGTACGCGAGCGAAACGACGAAGAAGAAGAGAATTATCAGCGGCACAATGCCCTGAATAAACGGCGAGGGCAGTACGGTGTGTTTGATCGGATCGCGCAGCACGCCATTTTCCGGTACCACCATCAGCGCCACCACCGCAATGAACGCCAGCGAGACGATCCCGGCTACGCGCAGGCCGAACTGCTGCTCTTTGCTCAGCGTCTCCAGCTTTTCATCGCTCCGGCCTTCCCATTTACCCAGGCGCGGCTCAATGATTTTATCGGTAATCAGACCCCCGACAATCGTCAGGACAATCACTGAACTGGCCATAAAGTACCAGTTGTCGATCACGCTGACGTGCATGGTCGCATCGATGGTGCTGGCTGCCTCTGTGCTGATGCCGGAGAGCAGCACATCGGTGGTCACGATAAGCAGGTTAGCGGTAAACCCACAGCCGACGCCCGCAATCGCCGACAGCAGGCCCGCAACAGGATGACGACCAACGGCGAGGAAAATCAGCGCCCCCATCGGCGGCATGATCACCAGTGCCGCGTCGGACGAGATATGGCTGAAGAAGGCAATAAACAGCACCATATAGCTGGCATAACGCGCGCTGACGTGCGAGGCCATTTTGACCATCAGCGCGGGCAGGAGACCCACGCGCTCGGCCAGTCCCGCGCCTAACACCAGCGCCAGGATGGCGCCCAGCGGCGCAAAACCGCTGAAGTTTTTAATCACGTTCGGCAAAAACCAGTGCAACCCTTCAACGCTGAGCAGGTTTTTCACTGCCACCATGCTGCCGTCGGCCGGGCTGCGCACGCTCACCTCAAAGGCGGACAGCACGGCCGTCGCGACCATCAGGATGACAATTAAATAGATAAAAAGCAGGAAAGGGTGCGGCACTTTATTGCCGATCCTTTCAACCCAGCCATAGAGCTTACCGGATGGGGAATGCGAAGGTATGGAAGACATACTCATGGGCGTTCCTCGGGACTGTTGTTGTGTTGTTGTGTTGTGTTTTTTTATTTTAAAGGTGACGGTGTCACGCCCTGCGGGATCGGACACTCGTACGGTTTTTCTGTTATGTGTTGTTCGAACTCTTCCCGGCATTTTCGCAACAGGTCGGCATCCTGAAGCAGATGCAGCGCGGTCGCGCCCATCACTTTTCCGGCCAGCAACATGCCTTTATGGGCAATAGAGGTACGCCCCTGCGCCACTAATTGCCAGGTATGCAGCGGGGTGCCCACGGTAAAACAGGGGCTAAAGCACTGTGCGACAGGCATCTTCCAGCTGACATCTCCCACATCGGTGGAGCCTGCCAGCACGTTATCGGTGATGGCGTAAGGGGCAACTTCATCCACCAGCAACGTCTCCTGATGGCGTCGGGCAAACGCTTTTCCCTCTTCGGCCCCCGTAGCGGCAATGTTTTTCAGGCTGTTTTGCAGGTCGTTTGCCGTGAGCGTAGCGCGGATTTCACGGGCAAATTCGCGTTCCTCTTCCGTCCAGGCCGGCGTGCCGTAATGCTGTAATGCGCGGTACATCGCCGCTTCGAGCGTTCGGTTCGGCAGATAGCTGGAGCAGGCTTTATCAAAGCGGCACTCGACGGTGGTTTCGGTCATCATCGCCGCGCCCTGGGCGATTTTCTCGATGCGCGCGTAGATCTGCTGCGCATCGGCCATCTCCGGGGCGCGGATCAGGTACAGCACCTCGGCCTGGGCCTGCACCACGTTAGGCGAAATTCCGCCGGTATCGGTGATGGCGTAATGAACGCGCGCTTTTTCAATGATGTGTTCGTTGAGGAAGTTTGTGCCGGTGGTCATCAACGTCACGGCATCCAGCGCGCTGCGTCCCAGATGTGGGGAGTTAGCGGCATGGGCGGCGATCCCCTTAAACCGCCAGGCGGCCTGAATATTGGCCAGCGTGCTGACGTTAAACATCCCGGCAAAGGCTTCCGGGTGCCATGTCACGGCAGCGTCCACGTCGTCAAATAATCCTTCACGCACCATAAAGGTTTTACCGGAGCCGCCTTCCTCGCCGGGACAGCCGTAAAAACGCACCGTTCCGCTGCCGCCGTGCTGTTCCAGCCAGCTTTTCACCGCCACCGCCCCGGCAAAGGCAGCCGTGCCTAAGAGGTTATGCCCGCAGCCGTGGCCGTTCGCCCCCGGGGTGGCGGATTGCGCCGTCGCGCAGTGTGCCTGCTGGCTTAGCCCGGCCAGGGCATCGTATTCGCCCAGAAGGGCGATAACGGGCTTGCCGCTGCCGTAGCTGGCAATAAAGGCGTTGGGAATGCCTCCGGCTTCCCGCGTCAGGGTAAAGCCCTCGGCTTCCAGCGCGCTGGCGAGGCGTTCGGCGGACCAGAACTCTTCAAAGCGCGTTTCGGGGTGATCCCAGATGTCGTCGGCAATATCGGTAAACGTCTGACATCGCGTGTCGATGGCATCAGCGATAAAAGCGTAGTTCTCCTGCATTACACACCTCGCGTCCACGGAAAATTAAGCGCAGTTCGCGCCAGCGTTTCGATGGCAACGTTCATCACCTGCTCATCAAAATCGAATTTTTCGTTGTGATGTCCGGCGCTCAGCTGGGTGCCGAAAACCATATACGAGGCCATGCCGCCGTTCTGCTGCACGCGGGCCATCATTAGCGTGGCGTCTTCGGAGCCCGCAGGCGCTTTGACCTTATTAATGGCATGAGTCACACCGGGCACCTGGCTTGCCTGCTCGCGCAGATAATCGACCCAGGCCGGGGAAGGGACGCTGGAGGTCGCCGCCCCCATCAGGTTTATCCCGGCTGTTACGCCATAGAGCGCCGCCGCGCCGGTAATTACCGCCTGCGCTCGCTCAAAGACATACTGATTAATGGCCTCGCTTTCGCCGCGGGTTTCAACCTTAAGTAACGCATCAGCCGGAACCACGTTGCGTCCGCTGCCCGCCTGCATGACCCCGACGTTAACCCGGGACGCGCCTTCGCTGTGTGGCGCGATGCCATGCAGCGCGATAGCGGCCTGGGCAGCAGCAAGCAGGGCGTTACGGCCCTCTTCCGGTTTACCGCCAGCGTGTGCGGCGACTCCGGTAAAGCGCACGTCAAATTTGGTGGTTGCCATGAAGTTATCGCTGCCGCAGATCACTGTCCCTTCCGGAACGCCGGTTCCGATATGAATGGCGGTAAAGTAGTCTACGCCGTCCAGCGCGCCTGCGGCGACCATAGCGCGCGCGCCGCGCGTGCCCTCTTCGGCAGGCTGGAAGATCAGTTTGATGGTGCCGTTGAGCTGCGCTTCATGCTGCTTAAGCACCTGCGCGAGCCCCAGACCAATGGTGGTATGCCCGTCGTGGCCACAGGCGTGCATCATTCCCGGATTGCAGGAGGCAAACCCGTCGCGGAACGGGCGATGGCTGTCGTCGAGCGCTTCGCTTAAATCAAGGGCGTCCATGTCCACGCGAAACGCCAGGGTTGGGCCCGGGCGGCCGGTATTCAGGGTCGCGACAATGCCGGTGAACCCGCCCTCAAACGGCGCCAGCCATTTCTCCGGCGCGCCCTGCGCCCGGGCGCGGGCAAACTCTCGCGAAAGGGTGGCGTCATCGGGCAGTCCCATACGGCTTTCGGCGTCGACCACGTCGCGACCCATCGCCAGCTCGTAACCCAGTGAGGCGAGGATCTCCGCCACTTTTGCCGCGGTGCGAAACTCCACCCAACCGGATTCCGCGAAATGGTGGAAATCGCGACGCCATGCGCTCAGTTGTGGGGCTAATGTCTGGATGTACTGCGCCAGTGCGTTCATATCTTTTCCTGTCATCATTAAAATATGTGAACTGCTTCACGCTGTGATAGTTTTTACTTATCACTAATCGTTTTTTCACAGTTTTAACCGTTCAGGAATTACCCTCGCACATCCGTTTCCATTAAAGTAGATGACAGTTTCTTTACTCTGATAAACAACGGTTATCGGTCTCGTTATGTCATTTCAGATTAAATTTCATCAAATCAGGGCGTTTGTCGAGGTGGCGCGTCAGGGCAGCATTCGCGGCGCCAGCCGGACGCTTAATCTTTCGCAGCCCGCGCTGACCAAATCCATTAAAGAGCTGGAGGAGGGTATGGCGGCCCAGCTATTTGTGCGCCGGAGTAAAGGCGTCGCGCTGACCGAGTGCGGGGAAGGGTTTTATCACCGCGCTAATTTGATTCTGGAAGAGCTGCGCGCGGCGCAGGATGACATCCGCCAGCGACAGGGCGAGCTTGCCGGACAGATCAATATTGGGATGGGAGCCAGCATTTCACGCAGCCTGATGCCAGCCGTCATTACGCGTTTTCATGCGCAGCATCCTCAGGTCAACGTCCGGATTATGGAAGGCCAGCTGGTGTCGATGATTAATGAATTACGTCAGGGTGAGCTGGACTTTACCATCAATACCTATTATCAGGGGCCGTACGATCACGAATTTACGTTTGAAAAGCTGTTCGAAAAGCCTTTTGCCGTATTTTGTCGGGCAGGACATCCGGCGACAGGGGCGACCTCAATTAATGAGCTTCTGCAATATAACTGGACAATGCCTACGCCCCGGGGAAGTTATTATAAGCAGTTGCAGGATACTTTTAATCACCGCTCTCAAATACCGCGAATTGGCGTTGTCTGTGAGACCTTTTCCTCCTGTATTAGCCTCGTCGCACAAAGCGATTTCATCAGCATTTTACCGCAGGAGTTGGGCTGCGATCCGCTTCTGGCGCACCGTCTGATAATGCTGCCGGTTGTCGAAACCCTGCCTAAAGCGGCATATTATTTAATTCAGCGTCGTGATTCTCGCCAGACACCGCTTGCCGAATCATTAATCACGCAGTTTCGAAGAGAGGCCAGGAAATTAATTTAATAAAAATAACAACAATAAAAAATAGAGTCTGCCCGACATCAGACAGACTCCACAGAACACACAGTCGTGCATCCTTTCGCGGATCCTACATGCATTATCCATTGGGCAGGTTTATTAAGTTATAACAGCTTTTTCTTAAAAGAGAAGGACGTTGAGTGATTGATTTCACGATTTTTTAACGTATTTATTTAATTAATTACGGCTGAAATTTAAGTTAAGGTTAGATTAAATTTATTGCGTCTGCGATTATCTGTTCCTTAAGCCATTATTTGTACCCGTGCCCGGGTGATTGAGACCCGCAACGGGCGCAGGTATAGTACATCACTCAGATGTAGCCGGAGGATTTCCATGAACCCTGACGACAAATCACTTTTTCTTGACGCCATGGAGGATGTCCAGCCGCTCAAACGCTGCGCGGATATTCACTGGCAGCAGAGCCGCAACACGCGGGCGCGTCAGGAAATAGATACTGAGCAGCTCGATAACTTTCTGACGCTGGGGTTTCTGGAACTGTTGCCCCTTGACGAGCCGCTGATGTTCCAGCGTGAAGGGGTACAGCAGGGGGTATTTGATAAGCTGCGTTCCGGCAAATATTCCCGTCAGGCCAGCTTAACGCTGTTACGCCAGCCTGCGGAGCAATGCCGCCAGCTGGTCTATTCCTTTATTCGCCAGGCCGGACGTGACGGGCTACGCAACCTGATCATCGTGCATGGTAAAGGGCGTGAACAGCAGTCGCACCCTAACGTAGTGCGCAGCTATCTTGCGCGCTGGCTGACCGAGTTCGACGAAGTACAGGCCTTTTGCGAAGCGCAGCCGCATCACGGCGGCAGCGGAGCATGCTATGTCTCGTTGCGTAAGTCAGAGGATGCGAAGCGAGATAACTGGGAACGCCACGCCAAGCGCAGCCGCTAATCATGAAGGCGGGCGATATGCCCGCCTGTCACTCAGAAGGTTTCCCAGTTCGCGTCAGCTGTATTCGCGCCTGCCGCTGACGGGCGCAGCAGTACGGGCGTTTTCACGTTTTTAGGGCGAGCCGCCGGCGATGCCTGAGCGTTCAGCCGGAATGCCGCCACGGCCTGACGCAGCTGTTCAGACTGATCTTCCAGCGCCGCCGCCGCCGTTGCCGACTCCTGTACCAGCGCGGCGTTTTGCTGCGTGACGCTGTCCATCTGCGAGACTGCCAGGCTGACCTGCTCTATACCGCGGCTCTGCTCGTCAGACGCCGAGGAAATCTCAGCCATAATATCGGTTACGCGCGTCACGGCCGCGACGATCTCTTTCATGGTCGCACCCGCCTCGCTCACCTGTTCCGAGCCGGTATTCACCCGGCTGACAGAGTTCTCGATAAGCCCTTTGATCTCTTTTGCCGCCTGCGCGCTGCGGCTGGCCAGCGTCCGTACTTCACCTGCCACGACCGCAAAGCCGCGACCTTGTTCCCCGGCACGGGCGGCTTCAACCGCCGCGTTGAGCGCGAGAATATTGGTCTGGAAGGCAATACTATCGATAACGCCGGTGATATGCGCAATTTGCTGAGAACTGTCGGCAATGTCATTCATGGTACGCACCACGTTATCCACCACCTGACCGCCGCGTGCGGCGGTTTCAGACGCATTCTTCGCCAGCAGCGTCGCCTGGCGGGCGTTATCCGAGTTCTGTTTCACCGTGGCAGTCAGCTCTTCCATGCTGGCGGCGGTCTCTTCCAGCGAGGCTGCCTGCTGCTCGGTTCGGGCGGAAAGGTCGTTACTTCCGGCGGCAATTTCTCCTGCGCCCGTGTAGATAGAATCTGTGCTGCCGCGCACGGCGCTGACGGTGCTCACCAGCGACTGCTGCATCTCGTGCAGACCAGCAGCCAGCTGGCCCATCTCGTTGCGCCCGGTAATCGCGACATTTTGCGTCAGATCGCCGCTCGCGATGGTGCGAATATGGTTCATGATGGCGTTGAGCGGTTTCAGGAGCAGGTGCTGTAAACCCTGCCAGATCACCACCAGCACGGCGATCACGGTCAGGAAGATCGCCGCCAGCGTCCACTGCATCTGGGTAAAGCTGCTCTGGTTCTCTTCGGCGGCGGCTTTCAGCAGAACGTTGTTTTCAGCGCGCCAGCGGGTATAGACCGCCTCCATCTCATCCTGCGCCTGCTGGGCGTCCAGGTCGCCATAGGCCTGATAGTTATCTGCGCGCAGATACTCAATGGACAAGCGCATCACCTCGTGCATTTGCTTCCAGGCTTTCTGCATCTCTTCGGTGAGCGCGGCATTCTGGCCCTTCACCTGCGGAATAACCAGCCAGTTTTTGTAATAGTCTTCGGCTTTGGCCAGCGAACCGTTGGCGGTGCCCAGCAGCGTGTTGATCGCCGCGAGAGAGGCCGGATCGCGCTGGTTTTTCAGGTAGCGGATCGCCACGCGGGTAACGGTAACGCGCGTTTTCACCAGCGTGTTAACGCTGTCGCTCAGGCTTTCCTGTTGGGCATTGAGTAACCCGGAGTTCTGAAAGTTGTGACGATCGTTGTTAACGGCAGAGTAGAACAACCCTCCCGTGACAACTTGCAGCAGACAGAATATGGTGAGGGCAAAGATAATACCGGTAATCACGTGCAGATTTTTCAGCATGGCGGTCATCCGTAAGAGAAGAGGCAGGGTTACATCAATACTATCGTCGTAGCGAATTTAAACTTTAATTTTACTATTGCTTAACTAATGGTTTCGTTGCGGAACCTGTTGTAAATCCGGATCATTTTTTATGAGGAAGGTCAGCATGAGCAGCATAGATAAAAGCGGAACGTTCACGCTCGGAACGCGTACGGTTAAACGATTTGGCTATGGCGCGATGCAGCTTGCCGGGCCTGGCGTTTTTGGTCCGCCAAAAGATAAAAATGCGGCGCTGGCAGTGCTGCGTGAAGCGGTGGCGTTGGGTGTGAATCACATTGATACCAGCGATTTTTACGGACCTCATGTGACCAACCAGCTTATCTGCGAGGCGCTTCATCCGTACCGGGACGACCTTACGATTGTGACCAAGATCGGAGCCCGACGCGGCGAGGATGCCTCCTGGCTGCCGGCGTTTTCCGCGCAGGAGCTGACGCAGGCGGTGCATGATAACCTGCGTAACCTGAAGCGGGATGTGCTGGACGTGGTTAACCTGCGGATCATGTTTAGCGCCCACGGACCGGCGGAAGGCTCGATTGCCGCGCCGCTGAGCACCCTTGCGGAGCTGCAACAGCAGGGGCTGGTTCGTCATATTGGGCTGAGCAACGTCACCGCTTCGCAGGTTGCTGAAGCGCAGAAGATGGTTTCCGTGGTGTGCGTACAGAACATGTACAACGTTGTGAATCGCGGTGACGATGCGCTGGTTGATTCGCTGGCGCAGCAGGGGATTGCCTGGGTGCCGTTCTTCCCGCTGGGTGGTTTCACGCCACTGCAATCTTCCGGACTACAGGCGGTGGCGGATTCACTGGGCGCGACGCCGATGCAGGTGGCGCTGGCATGGCTGCTGCAACGCTCGCCAAATATCCTCTTGATCCCGGGAACCTCATCGGTGGCGCATCTGCGTGAAAACCTGGCGGCAGCCGATCTGGTATTGCCGCCTGAGGCGCTGGAGACGTTAAATTCTCTGGTGGGGTAATCCCGATACCAGCAAAAGCCCGGAGGATTTTTCGGGCTTTTGCTGTTTATGATCCAATCTGACTTCTTTGGCGGTGAAGCGCTAACGCTTCTGCCACGATTTCCTGCTTACTTTTCCGTGTTTCATACGCAGTAATGCGGATGTACTCCATCAGCGCAGGATCGATGCGCGCACTTAACATCCTGAGTTCGGCCTCCTTTGCGACACCGCGAGCAACACGCTTATCGGGATAATCACGGGCGGGCATAGAAAACGTCCTCCAAAAATTGTCTTGTTAATTTGTGCTGTAAAATATGCGCTAGTCTAAATATAAAGTCAACGTATAGTGTATGTGGAGTGATTTGTGGTTACTTTGTTTTGTTTTTATAGTCATTTGAAAGTCATTGCGTAGTGATGTTTTATGACGCGTTACGCTTGTCTGTGCGTAAAAATTTACAAAACAAATAATCTTCATTGCTATAGGGGGTTATAAGCGAAGCGGTTAAGGCGTAGCCAGCCGCTTACGCTGACATGGCTTGATCGATACCTCAGTTAAAACTGCTGTATATAAAAACAGTATGGAGGTGTTTATCATGATCTTTTTCAGACCCGCAGAGTTGCGTGAAATCGTTGCTATTCCACTTTTCAGCGACTTAGTACAGTGCGGCTTCCCCAGCCCGGCAGCGGATTATGTAGAGCGGCGTATCGATTTAAACGAGTTATTAGTGGCCCATCCCAGCTCCACTTACTTTGTCAAAGCCGCCGGTGACTCGATGATAGAAGGGGGGATCAATAACGGTGATTTGCTGGTGGTGGACAGTTCCCGCAAGCCTGAGCATGGCGATATCGTGATTGCGGCGGTAGAGGGCGAATTTACCGTGAAGCGCCTCCAGCTGCGTCCCAATATTCAACTCAACCCCATGAACAGCGCCTATTCACCGATTATTGTCGGCAGCGACGATACGCTCGATATCTTTGGTGTAGTGACGTATATCGTGAAATCCGCGAGCTGATCGTGTTTGTGAAGCTTAATTAATAGGCAATAAGTTAATTCTCATCATGCAAAAATCTTACGTCACCTGAGCTGTCTTGTCGGCAAACCTGATATTCATCGCATAAGCCGGAACTTGCTGGTCAAATATTCTGGTATTGGCGAATTACAGAGTGATATCCCATTTTTTTTATTTTGTTATGTTCCTGCACTTTAGTGAGTTTTCTTTTCTTCCGACAGAATACATTTTGTCTACATTATAATTTTAATTTATGATTCGCACACGAACAATTGATGTTACGCAGGGTTTTAGCATCGTGGCAGTCAATAAAACCCTGCTGTTATAAAGTAATCAGGAGATTCATTTTTATGTCAGACAATAATCCCCGCTCATCCGGCTGGTTAGGCCCGTGGTGCCTGCTGGTGGGTGTGATACTTCTTGTAACGGGGCTCTTTTTTGCTATCGGCGGTTTTAAACTGGTTTCCCTGGGGGGGAGTTGGTATTTTCTCATCGCCGGGGTTATCACTCTGCTCTCTGCGATTCAGTTCTTCCGCCGCAAGTCCTCTGCCGTGGGGCTGTTTGCCCTGGTGTTTCTTGGCACCCTGATTTGGGCATTTTTCGATGCCGGGCTCGACTTCTGGCCGCTGGTTTCCCGTTTAATGGTACCCGCCGGGCTGATGGTGCTGGCAGCTGCCACCTGGCCTGCATTGCGTAAACGTGAAGGAAAACCGTCCTGTGCAAAAGGGGCCCTGGGGGTCTGCGCGGTCCTTATTATTGCCATGGGCGTCACCTTTGTTCAGATGTTTCAACCCCATCCGACCGTGCCGTTTAGCGGTGAAAAACGTCCGCTGGTACCGGTAAAAGATGATGCGAAACAGCAGAACTGGGATCACTACGGTAATACGGCCGGCGGTAGTCGCTTTGTGGCGCTGGACCAGATAACCCGTGACAACGTGAAAAACCTGAAACCGGTCTGGACCTACCATACCGGTGACGTACCGGAAAGTCCGGACGGCAATGGCGCAGAAGATCAGCAAACGCCGCTACAGGTTGGCGATCGTGTCTTCCTCTGTACGCCGCATAACAACGTGATCGCCGTGGATGCCGATAGTGGGAAAGAGATCTGGAAAGCGGAAATCAACGCCAAATCTGCAATCTGGATGCGCTGCCGTGGCCTGGCATACTTTGATGCCACCAAACCGCTGGCACAGCCAACGGTAGCGGGCTCCACGCCGGTTCTGCCAGCGCAGGTCGCACCGGGCGCTGCATGCCAGCGCCGTATCCTGATGAATACTATTGACGGTAAGCTGATCGCGTTAGACGCCGATAACGGCAAATTCTGCCCGGACTTCGGTACTAACGGCAGCGTTAACCTGCATGAAGGGATGGGCGACGCGTCAGATCCCACCTACGTGCTGACGTCGGCCCCGACGCTGGCGGGTACGACGGTTGTCGTTGGTGGCCGCGTTGCGGATAACGTCAGCACCGATATGCCGGGAGGCGTTATACGTGGTTATGACGTGATCACCGGCCAGCTGCGCTGGGCGTTCGACCCGCGTAATCCGGATCCGAACTATGTTCTGAAGCCGGGCGAACACTACAAACGTAGCTCTGCAAACTCCTGGGCCCCTATGTCCTGGGATGCGTCGATGAATACCGTGTTTATCCCGATGGGGAGTTCCTCCGTCGACCTGTGGGGCGCTGACCGTATTCCGGAAGATCATAAATACGCCACCTCAATCCTCGCGCTGGATGCGACTACCGGGAAAGAGAAGTGGGTATACCAGACCGTGCATAACGACCTCTGGGATTTCGATATCCCGATGCAGCCGAGCCTGGTTGATTTCCCGACAAAAGAGGGCAACAAGCCCGCGGTGGTGGTGGGCACCAAAGCGGGGCAAATTTATGTTCTTGATCGCCTGACGGGTAAACCGCTCACTGAAGTGAAAGAGGTTCCGGTAAAACCAGCGGATATTCCACGTGAACAGTACCCGACAACGCAGCCGCGCTCTGTGGGGATGCCGCAGATTGGCGCGGAAACCCTGAAAGAATCGGATATGTGGGGGGCGACGCCGTTTGACCAGCTGGCCTGTCGTATCAGCTTCAAATCAATGCGTTATGACGGTCTGTACACGATGCCGGGAACCGATATTTCCCTGAGCTTCCCGGGCTCGCTGGGGGGAATGAACTGGGGTAGTCTGTCCACGGATCAGAACAACCAGTACATCTTCGTCAACGACATGCGTCTGGGTCTGTGGGTCCAGCTGATTAAACAAGATCCGCAAAGCGCAGTGGCAAACACGGGCGGTGAAGCCGTGAACGCCGGTATGGGCGCTGTTCCGATGAAAGGAACGCCGTATTCGGTCAACAAAAACCGTTTCATGTCACCGCTGGGTATTCCGTGCCAGAAACCACCGTTTGGCTCTCTCTCTGCGATTGACCTGAAAACACAGAAAATCGTCTGGCAGGTGCCGGTCGGTACCGTTCAGGATACCGGTCCGTTTGGGGTAAAAATGCGTATGCAGATGCCTGTCGGTATGCCGACGCTGGGCGGTACGCTGGCCACGCAGGGCGGTCTGGTCTTCATTGCGGGAACCCAGGATTACTACCTGCGCGCCTTTGATTCCTCTACGGGGGAAGAAGTGTGGAAAGCGCGTCTCCCGGTGGGTAGCCAGGGCGGACCTATCAGCTATGTATCACCGAAAACCGGCAAACAGTACATTCTGATCTCTGCCGGCGGTGCACGCCAGTCGCCGGATCGTGGTGACTACGTGATTGCCTACGCGCTGGATAAATAACAGCGAAATAAACAGCCTGGCCCCGTCGTAGTACGGGGCTTTTTTTTGACTGAAAACCACGCACAGGAAGAAAGCTGCGGTTCCGGTCAGCCCGTGAAAAGCACCCGCCAGCGACGGCGACGGCGAGTCATCTCGCGCCATAGCGCGACTATCTCGTCAGGTTGCAGGGCATCAATAGCCTGCGGCGTTAACACCGGCAAACCATAGCGCTGGCGCAGGGCGGCCACTGCCGTGGCGCTGGCATCCATCGGTGAGCGGATCTGCGTCGCCAGCTGCTGTCGCAATAGGCTGAACTCGGATTCATCGCACAGCGTCAGCTCTCGCAAAAATCGTTTGCAGCAACCCAACAGGTTCACGGGAGAACGATCAGGCGACTGTAACGCCAGCAGCAGGCCATCGCGATCGGCAATACGCTGATAACGACAGCTGACCACGTAGCCAATCTGCTGTTCCACGCGCAGGCGCTGGAAAAATCGCGGTTCGCAGCATAACGCCAGCAGCCGCAGCGCGGCGAGCGACGCACCCGGCGGCAGGGGAATAAACACCAGCAGCGCCGAATCCTCGCTGGCGTGCGGAATGTGTTCGACCCCGCCGGGACAATCGCTTAACGGCAACGGCTTAGCGTTAACCGGCGCCCGGAGCAGGCCAAGCTGCCGGGCTAACCCGTGCGCGTGTCCGGCGCTGCCGCCAGCTAACGCCGCCAGCCAGCCATTCCGTGACGGTTCCGATGCCAGTCGTTCAGGCAATTGCTTAAGCAACTGACGGATCGCAATGCCATCTGGCGCAGGCGTAATAGCCGGTGTGGGGCGGGAGAGGCGATCGATTATCGCCCCGATGATGGGTTCCGCCATCACCACGGCGTCAGGAAGCCGCAGGGTTAGCTGCCAGCTACCGTCAACCGTTTGCCACTCGCCGCTGCCGCCGATATGGCGCATTTCAGCCAGAAGAGGGCGTAATTGTTTGCCGATCGCCACCCCCTGTGACTCGCTTACGCGCGAATAAAAAGGCCAGCGGAGGATCAGCGTCGGCGCTTGTGCCTGCGCCGGTAAATGCAGCAGCGGAACGGCTTCTGGCGTCAGGGCTGGGGCAGAATATTGGGCAGCCTGCGGGTAGAAGGAAAACGCGGTGGGGCTCTCATCCGCAACCGGCTGGCGACGCCAGTGGCTAAGCGGCAGGGCAAATCCCTGGCTGGAAATTGTCCCGGCGGCTTCCATTTTTTTGCAGGCCAGATATGAGGTGGGCGCCGCCAGTAAGTCGGCACAGAAGGCGGAAAAATCAACCGGCGCCGCGCCGGGCGCAAAACCAAACGCCCGCTGGCGAAGCTGGTCAAGGGCCGACAGGGCGTTAAAGCGCTGCTGTGCCAGCCGATAATAATGCCGCTGTTGCTCTTGCGTCGTTTGCTGTAGGGCCCGCAGCCAGCGCGTGATTTGCGCGTCTATGGCCTCGGGCCGTTCGCCGTCAAGCGTTAGCGCCAGCCAGCCGTAATCGTCATCCTGATAAAGCCAGTCCAGCGATACCTCTTCTGCCAGCCCGCGCGCCCGCAGCCCGTCAATCAGGCTTCCGGGGGCCTCGTCCAGCAAAAATTCCCGAAGAAAGGTGACGTTGTCACTTTTTTGGATCAACGGACAGCGCCACAGCGCGGGTCGCTCCGTCACTGCCAGCTGATAATATGCTTCAGCGCTAAGGCGTAACGGGGGGGCGGCTTCAGGCACGCCACCTGAAGCAAAACCTGTCGAAAACGTATGGGCAAGCTCGGCTAACGCATCCAGCGTTTGCGGTCCCTGTAGCCACAATTGCAGGTGTCCGGCCACATAATAGCGGCGATGAAAGTCGCGCAACGCGGCGTGCAGCGATCCCGTGTCTTGCCCCAGAGAATCATGGCTACCAACCTGAAAACGGCGAAAAACCTCCGGTTGTTCCATCGCGTGGCGCGCCGCGGCTTCGCGCCGGGCGGCATCATGCTGCTGGATAAGCCGGTTTTCCGCATCAATGACCGCCACTTCGCGCTGGATGTCCTGCCGGGAAAGCAGCGGCGCCTGCAACATATCCCGCAGTCGCGCGACGCCGTCGGACAGGTTATCGGCGGCAACGTCGAAGAAAAAAGCGCTGTGGCGAGCCAGCGTGGTGGCATTGACGTTGCCGCCCTGGCGCTGGACCCAGGCCATGAGTCGATCATCGCCCTGATAGCGCTGGCTACCGCGGAACAGCAGGTGCTCAAGTAAATGCGCAAGACCGGCGAATCGCGGTGGCTCGTGATGGCTTCCGGCACTCACGCGCGCCAGCGCCGCCGCGCGTGTCGCCTGCGGCTGATGCACCAGCGTTGCGCGTAAACCGCCTGCCAGTTCCACGATGCGGATGGTCATTATCGTTACAGTTCCCGGGTTTTATAGATAAGCTGAGAACGGGTTCGGTTGCGAAACTGAAGCTGACCGATCTTCATATCACTACAGGCTGCTTCGCGTCGCGCCTCGAGGATTTTATGATGATGCGGCGATTTGCTGCACACCGGATCGGCGTTATCCGCATTCCCGGTGAGCATAAAGGCCTGGCAGCGGCAGCCGCCGAAGTCTTTCTCTTTTTCATCGCAGGAGCGGCACGGCTCCGGCATCCAGTCAAACCCGCGATAGCGGTTGAAGCCGAAAGAGTCATACCAGATGGATTCCAGGCTCTGCTCAAGCACCGACGGGAAATCCACCGGCAGCTGGCGCGCGCTGTGGCAGGGCAGCGCCGTGCCTTCCGGGGTCACGCTGAGGAAAATCGACCCCCAACCGCCCATACAGCCTTTTGGCCGCTCTTCGTAATAATCGGGGGTGACGAACAGCAGGTTGGTCAGATTGCCGCTGGCGGCCATTTTTTGCCGATATTCGGCAACCACGCGTTCCGCGCGGGCAATCTGTTCCCGCGTCGGCAGAAGCCCCTGACGATTAAGGAATGCCCAACCGTAGAACTGGCAGGTGGCAAGTTCGACGTCGTCGGCGTCCAGCTCGATGCACAGTTCGATGATTTTATCGATCTGATCGATATTATGCCGGTGCAGGACGAAATTCAGCACCATCGGGTAATCGCGCGCTTTAACCGCTTTGGCCATCGCCAGCTTCTGCTGGAAGGCTTTTTTATTCCCCGCCAGCGCAGCGTTGAGCACTTCATCGCTGGCCTGGAAGCTAATCTGGATATGGTCCAGACCGGCCTCGCTGAATGCGTCGAGCTTGCTTTCCGTCAGGCCAATTCCCGAGGTGATCAGGTTGGTATAAAAACCGAGATCGCGGGCGGCGCGGATCAGCTCCGGCAGATCTTTACGCGTCAACGGTTCGCCGCCGGAAAAACCTATCTGCACGCTGCCCATCGCCCGCGCCTGGCGGAAAACCTCAATCCACTGTTCAGTGGTCAGCTCCTGATCCTGCCGGGCGAAGTCCAGCGGGTTAGAGCAGTAAGGACACTGTAGCGGACAGCGATAGGTCAGCTCCGCCAGCAGCCACAGCGGTGGATTAACGGCAGGTTTATTCTGGCTCACGGAAAATAATCCACTTCTGTTGATAAGCAATTTGCAGGAATTCTACGACGTCGTCATCCACGCCGCCGGCTTCCGGGAACCGTTCGTTGAGTATGGCAATGATGGCCGCCGCGTCGCGTTGGCCATCGACCAGTTCGAGGATCGCGGCGGCGGTCTCATTGAGTTTAGCCATGCCTTCCGGATAGAGGATGACATGGCTGTCCTGAGCGGCTTCCCATTGCAGGCGATAGCCGCGACGAAAGGCGACGATGGAGTTTTTTTGCATGCTTATACCAGTCGGGTTGTGTGCCAGGCCGCTTTGTCGGTGACCGTGTGATAAGGCGGACGCTGTAGCGCGTAGGCCATGGTCATCGCGTCGAGCATCGACCACAGGATATCGAGTTTGAACTGAAGGATCTCCAGCATCCGATTCTGCTTTTCCGCGCTATCGCAATAACGCTTCGCCAGCTCCAGACCATGTTCAACGTCGCGGCTGGCCTGGCTGAGGCGGCTGCGGAAATAAAAATAGCCTTCCTCTTTGATCCACGGGTAGTGCTGTGGCCAGCTGTCGAGACGCGACTGATGGATTTGCGGGGCGAACAGTTCGGTGAGCGAACTGCATGCAGCCTCCTGCCAGTTGGCGCGGCGGGCGAAGTTAACGTAAGCGTCGACGGCGAAACGGACGCCGGGCAGCACGTGGCGTTCGCTGATTAAGTCCTCGCGGCTGAGCCCCACGGCTTCGCCCAGCTGTAGCCAGGCTTCGATACCGCCGTCATGACCGTTGCTGCCGTCGTGATCGAGGATCCGCTGCACCCATTTGCGACGCGTGTGCGGATCCGGGCAGTTCGCCATAATTGCCGCGTCTTTCAGTGGGATCGTCGTCTGGTAGTAAAACCGGTTCGCCACCCAGCCCTGGATCTGCTCGCGGCTGGCCTCGCCGTTATGCATCGCGATATGGTACGGATGGTGAATATGATAGTAGGCGCCTTTCGCCCGAAGGGCGTGCTCAAACTCTTGCGGCGAGAGCGTTTCGCGAATGTGCATAGTTAGTCCTGAAGCGTGATGTTCATCCCGTCCCAGCTCACTTCTATTCCCTGCTGCGCAAGGGCGTGACGCTGCGGCGACTGCTCGTTAAGGATCGGGTTGGTGTTATTAATGTGGATCAGAATCTTGCGCTTTGCCGGCAGCGAGGCCAGCAGCGCCATCATGCCGTGTTCATCGCCGAGCGCCAGATGGCCCATGTCGCGGCCGGTATTGCGCCCGACGCCGGTGGCCTGGAGTTCATCGTCCTGCCAGACGGTGCCGTCAATCAGCAGACAGTCCGCCTTTTTGAGCCACGGCAGGATAGCGTCATCGGGTTCACCGAGACCCGGCGCGTAGAACAGCGTCTGACCGTTGCGGCGGTTTTCGATAAACAGCGCCACGTTATGCCCCGGCAGCGGGCGGTCGCGCCACGGCGAATAGGGCGGTGCGTTACTGGCGATGGGGACAGCGGTAAACTGCAAATCAGGGCAGGCTTCCACGCTAAAGGCGGTGAGCGGCGCAATCGGGTGATGAATAAGGCCGCCGTTCCAGTGCCGGAGCATGGTAAAAATCGGGAATCCGCTGGAAAGATCTTCATGCACCTCCGGCGTACACCATACCTGATGTGGGCACCCTTCGCGCAGGCTGAGCAGCCCGGTGGTGTGGTCAATCTGGCTATCGGTGAGAATAATGCCGCCAATATGCGTGCCGCGCAGAACCTCTTTCTTATTCAGTTCTGGCGTATGGGCAATCTGCTGGCTGATATCGGGGGAGGCGTTACACAGCACCCACTCTTTGCCGTTATCACTGACGATGATCGACGACTGGGTGCGAGGGGTCGCCTGAAGGGTACCGTCGCGCAAACCCTGACAGTTGGCGCAGTTACAGTTCCACTGGGGGAAACCACCGCCAGCGGCGGAACCGAGGACTTTAATAAACATGAAGATGGGCCAGGTAGTCAAACAAAAATGCCCGCACGGATGGCGGGCAGAGCGATTAGCGGTTGGAAATGTACAGGGTCACTTCCAGGCCAAGACGTAAATCAATAAAAGCAGGTTTCTTCCACATCGTTTTTTCCTCTTTAAAAATGCAGCACCAACGCCATTGTTTGTGCCAGTTTTGTGATGGTCATCAAATAATGCGTCACAGGAGGGCAAAGCTCAACCCGAAAGATGTAAGGAATTAACTTAATGTTTACAACGTAACCTATTGTTGCCAAACATTTTGCAATACCTTTTGCCAGTTACCCCACAGCAGCTTATTCAGCACAAATTGATCATAGCCGCTGTCACGCAACGCGCTGATTAGCCGTGGTAAACCACTCACATCGTGTAAGTCATCAGGCAACGTAATGCCGTCAAAATCGGAGCCCAGCGCGACATGATCGTCACCCATGATGTTAATAAGATAGTCGATATGGCGAACAATCGTACTCAGCGGGGTATCGCTATCGCGTTTACCGTCGGCGCGCAGAAACGCGTTGCCGAAATTGACGCCAGCCACGCCGCCGCTGTCGCGGATAGCCAGCAGCTGCCGATCGGTCAGATTGCGCGGTTGCGGGCACAGCGTATGGGCGTTGGAGTGGGTGGCGACCAGCGGTGATGAGGAATGACGAGCGGTATCCCAGAACGCCTTTTCATTCATATGCGAAACGTCAATCAGCATGTTCAGGGCATTAGCGTGCTTAATGAGGGCGATACCCTCTGCGGTAAGCCCTGGGCCGCTGTCCGGGCTGCCGGGAAACACCCCGTTAACGCCGGTGCCAAAACGGTTAGCAATGTTCCAGAAAGGCCCAATGCTACGCACCCCGGCGGCATAGAAAGCCTGTAGATCGCCTCCCTCGCCGTCAAAACCGCCCGCGCCCTCAATATGCGCTACCATCGCCAGCACCTTATCCTGACGGCAGCGTTCGATATCCGCCGCGCTCAGGCACAATCGCGCCCGGCCGTCGGAGTGGGCGACAAGCTGCTTAAGGATCGTCAGCTGCTGCCAGAGAATGTCGACCGGCTGCCACGGCTCGCAGGCGTATTGTGGCGCCATGCGGGCGATATACTCCTGCGGCGGCACGAACAGCGCGAACAGCCCGCCGGAAAATCCGCCTTGCTGCATGCGCGGATAATCGAGGTGTCCGTTTTCAATGCCGGAGAAGAAGGCCGTTACCGGATCCTGGCGATGGTGAAGCCATAAATTAAGCAACAGGTCATTGTGACCATCAAAAATCGCCATAGCGCATCCCACTGTCTTTTATTGCTGTGAAAGTTGCCTGGCACGATAACCGATTTGTCCGGTCCAGCAAGGGGAAAATTACAACTTAGCAGCAATTGTTAATATCACTTAACAGTGAGGAGATCCGCAAAGCGGGTTGTGTAGCGGGGTGAAAGCATTTCCCGTTTCATCTGCCACGGCTGCTGAATACCCTGTCCCGCGAAGTAAAGCGTGCCACGGCCATTTTCAGCATTCAGATGGTCTAATACATCCATTAACTTTTGGCTGTTTTTCCTGGGTGCGTTGTCGTCAAACAGATTAAGTTGCGCGACGCCCTGGCTATAAAAATCTCCCAGCATCACGCCGGCTTTCTGGTACCGATGGCCGTTCTTCCAGACCGCATCCAGACAACGAACTGATGCGCCGATAATATCCCGGCTATCCTGGGTTGGGGTAAGCAGTTTTACCGACGCGCTATTGCCATAATATGGCTCGTTAAGCGCGAAGGGCGAGGTTTTAACAAATACGGAGATAAAGCGGCAATGCTGATGCTCATTGCGAAGTTTTTCTGCTGCCCGGGCGGCATAACTACAGATGGCCTGGCGTACATCGTCATATTCGGTGATGCGTTCGCCAAACGAGCGCGAACAGACGATTTCTTGCTTTACCGGGGCAAACTCTTCCAGTTCAAGACACGGTTCGCCCCGTAATTCACGCACCATTCTCTCCAGCACGACATTGAAATGTTTTCTTATGAACCGGATATCGGTGTCTGCCAGTTGCAGGACGGTCTTAATCCCCATCATCTCAAGCTTCTTCGCTATGCGACGTCCTACACCCCAAACGTCTTCGACGGGTAGCGCCGCCATCAGCTTTCTCTGACGATCCACATTGGATAAATCAACAACGCCTCCCGTCTGGCGCTGCCAGCGTTTTGCCGCGTGATTTGCCAGTTTCGCCAGCGTCTTTGTGGGTGCGATGCCCACCCCGACGGTCAGATGGGTGCGTTGCAGTACGGTCGCTCTCATTTCATGCCCAAAATCGGAAAGATCGCGACAATTACGTACCCCGGTAAGATCGCAAAAGATCTCATCAATGGAGTATATTTCGCTACGAGGCGACATCTCTTCAAGCGTGTTCATTACCCGGTTGGACATATCCGCGTAAAGTTCATAATTACTGCTGAAACAAACCACGCCATGATGCCTGAAGCGATCTTTCTGTTTGAAGTACGGTTCACCCATTTTCACAAAGGGTTTGGCTTCAGCGGAGCGAGAGATGACGCACCCATCGTTATTGGACAACACGACCACCGGTCGTCCCTTCAGGTCCGGGCGAAAAACCGTTTCACAGGAAGCATAGAAAGCGTTCACATCACACAGTGCAAACATGGTCAGCTCGCTCTGGTATCGCCAGGTGGGGTGAAAAACTGCATTATGATCACCGTTAATAAATACTGTATTTATATACAGTATTGTATATTGATAGCAAAGATCAAGGGGGAACGAGGAGTGACGTCGTACGGGTGCAGGAGGGCGAGGGTTATGTCCAGAATGGCGGCGAGGCAAATCTGGCGGAAAGGGTATTTAATGAAATGTTTAAGGAATATAAGTGCCCATACGGCAGGTATGGGCAGTGAAGCCGTCGATATTACTTCTTCTTGTCCATCATCGCCTTGAGATCGGCAAAGGGGTTAAATGTGGCGACACCCACGTCTTTTTGCGCATCCTCACCCGCGACAACGGTGGTGCCATACTGATCCGCTTCGGTGTACTTTGAGTGTTCGTGATCGTGACAAAACAGGCACAACAGCTCCCAGTTACTGCCATCTTCCGGGTTATTGGTGTGATCGTGGTCGATATGGTGAACCGTGAGTTCACGAAGATTTGAATAAACAAACTCACGCGAGCAGCGTCCACAAACCCAGGGGTAGATTTTTAGCGCTTTTTCACGGTAGCCGCTTTCCAGCCGTGCGTAGTTTTTGGGGATCAGAGCCATTGCTGATGTTACCTGTTAAAAAGAGAATAGTTCACACTATATCCCATTATGAGATGTCAGGAGAATGCCTCCTCTGCGGGAAGGCAGCCTGCGATTTGCGTATTTCTGTCAGTTTATTTGAAGCATTCCGTTAAATAATCACCATTTATTCTCATCCGTTAATGCGTAGAGTAGGGATAACGCAATGCTTTATCAGGATACTCCACTATGAAAAAGATCGGATTTTTGTCGTTTGGTCACTGGACGCCGTCACCCCAGTCCGGCACGCGAACCGCGGCTGACACGCTGCTACAGTCCATCGATCTGGCGGTCGCAGCCGAAGAGCTGGGCGCGGACGGGGCTTATTTCCGTGTGCACCACTTTGCCCGCCAGCTCAGTTCGCCATTCCCCTTGCTGGCGGCAATAGGCGCGAAAACCAAACGTATCGAAATCGGGACGGGCGTGATCGACATGCGGTATGAAAATCCGCTGTATATGGCGGAAGATGCTGGCGCGGCAGATCTCATCTCCGGCGGGCGATTACAGCTTGGTATCAGCCGGGGTTCCCCGGAGCAGGTGATTGATGGCTGGCGTTATTTTGGTTACGTGCCGCAGGAAGGGGAAACCGAATCTGATATGGCGCGCCGCCACACTGAGGTACTGCTTGATGTATTACGCGGTGAAGGGTTTGCGAAGCCTAACCCACAGCCGATGTTCCCAAACCCGCCGGGATTGTTGCGTCTGGAGCCGCATTCAGAAGGCTTACGCGATCGTATCTGGTGGGGGGCTGGCTCTAATGCAACGGCAGTATGGGCGGCAAAACTGGGGATGAACCTGCAAAGCTCAACGCTGAAAGATGATGAAACCGGCGAGCCGTTCCATATTCAGCAGGCAAAACAGATCCGTGCCTACCGACAGGCCTGGGCTGAGGCAGGGCATACCCGTCAGCCACGCGTTTCGGTCAGCCGCAGTATTTTTGCCCTGATGGACGAACGCGACCGGATGTATTTCGGCTCAAGCCGCAATGAGAGCGACAGCGTGGGCTATCTGGATGAGAAAACGCGGGCCATTTTCGGACGCAGCTATGCCGCAGAGCCAGACAAGCTGATTGAACAGTTGAAAAAGGATGAAGCGATCGCGGAAGCGGATACGCTGTTGCTTACCGTGCCGAATCAGCTGGGCGTGGAATACAACGCACATGTGATCGAGTCCATCCTGAAACATGTCGCACCGGAAATGGGATGGCGCGATCGCAATGCGTAATCTGGCCCTCTGGTATCGCCGGTTTGGTGAGCCTGAATCGGTACTGCAAGCAGAAACCACACCATTGTCCCCGCGACAGCCGGGAGAGATACGTGTGCGCATGCTTTTTTCTCCGGTGAACGCCTCCGATCTCATCCCCATCACCGGGGCATATCGCCATCGCACGCCGCTGCCTGCGATAGCCGGTTATGAAGGGGTCGGAATAGTGACCGAAACGCCCGCCGCTTATCCGGCGCTGCTGGGCAAGCGGGTCCTGCCGTTACGGGGGCAGGGAACCTGGCAGCGCTATGTCGACTGCCCGGCGGCGTATGCGGTTCCCGTCCCGGACGACGTCGACTCGCTACTTGCCGCGCGGGCGTATATCAACCCGCTTGCCGCACAGATGATGCTGGACCGCTATCCTACGGTCAGGAAAACGGTGCTGCTAACCGCTGCCGGTTCTGACTGCGCCGTTCTGCTCGGGCAATGGGCACGCCAGGCGGGTGCAGAGGCGGTTTACGGGATCCATCGCTCGCCCGTGCACGCTCAACGTCTGGCTGAAAAGGGGATCGTCCCGATTGCGCAACACGATATGGCCGCCGTCAACGCTGCCGCCGCGCGCGCAGACGTGGTGTACGACGCCACGGGCGGCAGCCTGGCGGAGACGATCCTGAGCGTGATGCCCGAAACCGGCACCTTTGTCTGCTACGGGCTGCTCTCCGGGCAGACCTTCCGGCAGCAGCGGCCGTTGCCGCGCGTGGCGTGGTTTCACATTCGTAACTATCTGGACGCGCTGAGCGCTGAGGCGTGGCAGGCGGAGTTTCGGCGCATCTGGCCTAAACTGCGCGCCAGTCAGTGCAGCGATGTCACCCTCTACCCGCTGTCGGAATGGCAGCGGGCAGTAGGCAACTATCGCGAAGCGGGAAGAACGGGCAAGCCCATGCTGTCGATGGACAATTAATCGGCCTTATGGCTCATGTCGCTCAGCAGTACAGCGATACTTTGTCCACCGGCGGTCTGCTCGAGGCCAATTTTGACAATAATTGTCAGCGGAACGGAGAGCAGCATGCCGACAGGCCCGAGCAGCCAGCCCCAGAAAATCAGGGACAGGAACACTACAAGGGTTGAAAGCCCCAGCCCGCGTCCCATTATCCGTGGTTCAAGAATGTTCCCGAAGACAAGGTTAATCACCAGATAGCCTGCCAGCAGAATCAGGGCATCATACAAACCGCTGAAAACCAGCACCTGAAGGATAGGGGGGATCGCCGCCAGCACGGAGCCGATGTTAGGAATATAGTTGAGCGCAAAGGCCAGCAGCCCCCAGACGAAGGCAAAACGCACATCCAGCGCGGCGAGCATCCCCCAGACCACTAATCCCGTCACCAGGCTGATGGCCGTTTTCAGCACCAGATAGCGTGAAACGCTGTCGAGCGCGCGCTGAATGGCGCCCATTCCCTCTACCGGACGCACCATGATGTGCTGGAGCTTTGCAGGCAGCTGTGGAACTTCCAGCAGCATAAACACAACCGTCAGGAACAGCAGGAAAATCGAGGTCATGGCGTTGGAGAGTTGTGCCAGCAGGCTGGTGACAATCGTCATGGCGGCATTCGGATCGATGTATTTAAGCAGTTCCTCAACCGAGACTTCGATACCCGCGCGTTGCAGCCAGGGTTCAATTTGCAGCAGCGGGGTCGCCAGGGAAGAGCGGTATGTCGGTAGCGTCCGCGCCAGCTCGTTCAGGGAGGTTCCCAGATAGGCGACTAACAGCACCATCGCAACGATAATAATACTGATAAGCAGGCTTATCGCCAGCACACGCGGGATGCGCAGCCGCGCCATTCGCTGCACCAGTGGATTGAGGATCACCGCGATAAAAAGCGCCAGGATAAAAGGCACGATGATATCGGCCGCAAAACGAACGCCGGTCAGAATGATCACCAGCATGCCCAGCATGATGACGATCTTAAGCCCGTTGAGGGTGATAATAGGTTTGGCCATGGACGTTCCTGAACAGTTTTTTATTTATAATAGAGGGGAAAGCGGATTAAAAAAACTAACCAAAATCAAACAGACTGGGTAAAGAAAT
This sequence comes from Enterobacter cloacae complex sp. 677-3DZ2D5B, assembly GCF_004136695.1. Taxonomy (NCBI): domain Bacteria; kingdom Pseudomonadati; phylum Pseudomonadota; class Gammaproteobacteria; order Enterobacterales; family Enterobacteriaceae; genus Enterobacter; species Enterobacter cloacae complex sp. 677-3DZ2D5B. The sequence continues at coordinate 842,631 of NZ_QFLS01000001.1, forward strand.
GAAAAGGCTTTGAGTAAATTCCCGGCTTATGATACAAATCAGGCGTGTTCAACTACCGAGGACAATTTTCATCCGCAAAGACGAGAAGCAACACCGCGGATAATTGTAATTTTATGGACAATTTGTTCAGGACGTATTTTTCAAACAACTCTGCTCTGTTTTCAACCTCCCTCTGCCTGCTTTCTGGTGAGCAACACTGGCGTTCCGCCCTATAGTCACGTCTTCTGCCTGAGCTGGCGCTATGCGCTTAGCTAACTGATTTAATTCCCAATTTTTTGGTTTGCTGTCCGCAGTGAGCCTCGATGGATTATATTCTCAAGCAGGAGAAAAAACATGTTTTACTGGATTTTATTAGCTCTGGCGATCGTCGCTGAAATTACCGGCACCTTGTCGATGAAATGGGCGAGCGTGAGTGATGGCAGCACCGGTTTTATTTTGATGCTGGTCATGATTACGCTTTCCTATATTTTCCTCTCTTTCGCGGTTAAAAAAATCGCGCTGGGCGTGGCATACGCATTGTGGGAAGGTGTTGGTATTTTATTGATTACGCTGTTTAGCGTCATGTTATTTGATGAAACCCTGACGACAATGAAAATTGCCGGGCTGACGACCCTGGTCGCGGGTATCGTGCTGATTAAATCGGGTACACGCAAACCGGCAAAACAGCAGAAGGAGCAGACCCATGCAGCAGTTTGAATGGATCCACGCGGCCTGGCTGGCTTTCGCCATCGTTCTGGAAATTATTGCGAACGTCTTTCTGAAGTTCTCCGACGGTTTTCGTCGCAAAGCCTACGGCCTGTTATCGATTGCCGCGGTTCTGGGGGCGTTTAGCGCCCTGTCGCAGGCGGTGAAAGGCATCGATCTGTCCGTGGCCTATGCGCTGTGGGGTGGCTTCGGTATTGCCGCCACCCTGGCGGCAGGCTGGATTATGTTCGGGCAGCGTTTAAACAATAAAGGCTGGATAGGGCTGGTATTACTGCTCGCCGGCATGATCATGATTAAACTGGCCTGAGTGACCTACTGCTGCGCCAGGGCTTCCAGCCGGTCGCGAAAACCGGTCACCGACAACGCCCGGTTATCGGCGCGCCAGCGGTCTTTCGCCGCTGGCGCAGAACTTTGAACGCCAATCAGCTGCCAGCCGTTATCGGTTTTTAACATCAGCGGCGATCCGCTATCACCCGGTAGCGTATCGCACTGATGCGACAGCACGCTGTTTTGCGCCCAACCCGTCACCACGCAGTCCGTATGGGTGTACAGCGAATCGAGGTGATCAACAGGGTAGCCTGACTGCGTTACTTTTCGATCGGCGGCTTTCAGGGCGGCGGTGAGCGCGGCTTTATCGCCATCAAAGAGCGGCAGCGGGGTGATCCCGGACGGCGGATAACGTAAAACGATCAGCCCGAAATCCCAGGAGGCCGCCCCGGGCGGCACAATCCAGCCATCACCATCCGGTTTCAGGCGTTTGCCAAGCGACGGATCCACCCGCCCCTCAATACCGTGAATTTCGTAGCGCCATATTCCTTTTTGCGACACAAAGCGCAGGGCGATCGCTTTATCCGGTTTGCCTTCAGGCGGCATTAACAGGCAATGACCCGCCGTCAGCGCAAGGCGTGGCGTAATGAGGGTTGCAGTACATAAATTGCCGCTGGCGGTTTCCAGTTGCCCGATGGCATCCCAGGGCGATTCGGTAGGATCGGTGACACGCGTACGATCGTCATGACCAAAAAACAGCGTCTTTACCTCTTTGGCGCTAATGGCGTCATCGTCGCCATCATCCGCATGTGAAAAGCCAGCAAAAAGGCTAAACGTTCCCAGTAACAACACAACAGATTTACGCATATCACACTCTGGTGGGGGGTAATTATGATTATTAAAAGTGATCCCTATAAAAATACTATAGACGCGACGGCGAGAAAGTGGGAGTAAAATCAGCGTGCTACATTCAGGAAAGATAAAAGTGGCTGGCGATGAGCGCGCATAAAATTAGCAGGATAAGAATGAACTCAAACCGATAGCGCCGCAGCATACGCCCTCCGGATAAAAAAACGGCGCTGACCGCAAACCCGTTCAGCGCCGGTTTACCAACGTGCCCCGAAGGGCACGGTTAAGCTTGTACTCTTACGCTGCTGGCTGTGCAGCAGGTTTAGCCGCTTCGTGTTTTGCTGCTTTTTTGTGATGCTTTTTAGCCGCCTGTGCTTTCTGCTCTACCGCTGGTTTTGCCGCTTTTTTGTGGTGCTTTTTAGCGGCCTGCGCTTTCTGTTCTGCCGCTGGTTTAGCCGCTTTGTGATGTTTTTTATGGTGAACCGTTTTGGCCGGAGCAGCGGTGGAAGCCGCAGGCGCTGCGGTGGCGGTAGTTTCAGCCGCGAATGCAGCGGAAGACAGACCCATAGCAGCGGCAACAACCAGAGCTAATACTTTTTTCATTTTCATACCCTCGAATTTGGTTTTTCATTTAACCCCACTGCGGGGCCGTTGAAATAACTATATCCCTGTAAATTCGGGGTTTCCGTGAGTGATTGGTATCGGCGTGTAACCGTATGTACAACGCCGGGGTGGACCCCCGGCGCGTTCGGTTACAGATAGCGGGACGTCAGGTGTTCGCGGAAGTAGCGGATATTCAGGTCTTCGCCCGTGGCCTGGGTGATGAGCTGCGATGTGCTGAAACGGCTGCCGTGCTGCCAGATATTCTGACGCAGCCAGTCAAACAGTGCTGAGAAATCGCCCCCGGCAATGGATATCTGCAACCCGGGCAGCGCAGTTTTGGCGGCATGGAACAGCTGTGCCGCATACATTGCCCCCAGCGTGTAAGACGGGAAGTAGCCAAAACCGCCGTCGGTCCAGTGGATATCCTGCATACAGCCGTTGCGATAGTTATCTTTGGTGGATAACCCAAGCCAGGCCTGCATTTTCTCATCCCATAACGCGGGAATATCATCGACTTCAATTTCGCCATTGATTAGCGCGCGCTCGATCTCATAGCGCAGCACCACATGCGCCGGATAGCTCACTTCATCCGCATCAACGCGGATGTAGCCCGGCTTCACGCGCTGGTTCCAGGCAATGAAATTCTCTTCGCTGAATGCCGCCTGGCTGCCGAAACGGGCATGAACCGCCGGAAGCAGATGCTTCAGGAAAGCGTCGCTGCGGCCTAGCTGCATTTCAAAGAACAAGCTCTGGGATTCATGGATCGCCGTAGAGCGCGCCAGCGCAACGGGCTGACCGGCCCATGCTCGCGGAAGGTTTTGCTCGTAGCGGGCATGTCCGGTTTCGTGGATCACGCCGAAAAGCGCGCTGAGCAGTTCATCTTCATCGTAACGCGTGGTGATACGCACATCTTCCGGCACGCCGCCGCAGAACGGGTGGGCGCTAACGTCCAGACGACCGCCGTTAAAATCGAAGCCAAGCATTTTCATCGCTTCCAGGCCCAGCTCGCGCTGCGTGGCGGTCGGGAAGGGACCCTGTGGCGGAACGAACGATCGTTGAGCCTGTTTTTCCACAACCTTTGCCAGCAACTCCGGTAGCCAGGACTTCAGATCGCCGAACAGCACATCCAGGCGAGCGCTGGTCATGTCGGGTTCAAAGATATCCAGCAGCGCGTCGTAAAGCGTGCAGCCTTTAGCCTCAGCGCGCAGGCGGGCTTCTTCACGACTGAGTTTCACCACCTCTTTCAGGTTGGCTGAAAAGCCCTGCCAGTCGTTGGCCGGACGCTGAGTGCGCCACGCGTGTTCACACCTGCTGCCCGCCAGCGATTTGGCCTCCACCAGCGATTCCGGCAGTAAAGTTGCCTGCTGGTAGTAGCGCGTCATTTCACGCAGGTTGGCCAGCTCAACGTCGTTCAGATCTTCGTCTGCCGCCGCCGCCAGCCATTCACCCACTTTTTTATCGGTCAGGATCTGATGTTGCAGGACGCTCATCTCCGCCAGCGCTTCACCGCGCGCGGCGCTGCCGCCTGGCGGCATCATGGTGAACATGTCCCAGCTGGCGATGGAGGAGAGGTGAGAGAAGCGGGAGAGGCGCTGGAAGGTGCGGGTGAGTTGTTGATAGTTATTGTTTTTCATGAAGTCCTCGTGTCTGAATCAGCCGATGACAAAAATTAGCATCGGCTCGATTTAAACACGAAGAGGGCTGAATGTTAATGCAGTCGTTTATGCAGGCTCGCGCCCACCAGCAGTGCCGCGCACAGCATCAGCGCGATAAATCCGCCCACGCCGTTCCAGCCGTAGTTATGCCAGAACACCCCGCCGAGCGTACCGGCTATGCTGGAACCAAGATAGTAACTGAACAGATACAGTGACGAAGCCTGACCTTTAGCGCGGCGCGCGCGTGGGCCAATCCAACTGCTGGCAACGGAATGCGCGGCAAAGAAGCCCGCAGAGAAGAGCAGCATTCCGGCAAAAATCAGCCACAGGGAAGAGAAAAGCGTCATCAGCAGTCCGAACAGCATCACGGCGGTGGATACCAGCATCACCGGACCACGGCCGAAGCGCGCGGTCATAGCGCCCGCTTTTGGCGAACTCCATGTCCCGGTGAGATATGCCACAGAGAGCAAACCCACTAATGCCTGGCTAAGATGCCACGGTGAAAGCATCAGACGATAGCCAATGTAGTTGAACAGCGTCACGAACGAGCCCATCAGCAGGAAACCGGTCAGGAACAAACGGGGCAGCCCTTGATCGCGCCAGTGCAGGCGAAAGTTGATAAATAACGTTTTCGGACGCAGGGAGGTCGGGCGGAAATGGCGCGATTCCGGCAGGATTTTCCAGAACATCAGCGCCGAAGCGAGGGCGAAGCAGCCGATAACGGCCAGCGCAATGCGCCAGTTAAAGAAATCAGTAAACACACCGCTGAGCAGGCGTCCGCTCATCCCGCCGATAGAGTTCCCGCTAATGTACAGCCCCATGGAGAAGGCCACGAAACTCGGGTGGATCTCCTCGCTGAGATAGGTCATCCCGACCGCCGCCACGCCGCTCAGGGATAACCCAATCAGCGCGCGCATGATCAGAATGCCGTGCCAGCTGGTCATCATGGTGGACAACAAGGTACACACGGAGGCCAGCATTAACGCCGTTACCATGACCTGCTTACGCCCGATGGCATCCGAAAGTGGCCCGGTGAACAGCAGACCGATCGCCAGCATCCCGGTTGAAATGGAGAGCGAAATACTGCTGCTGGCTGGCGACACGCCAAATTCATGCGACAGGACCGGCAGGATCGGCTGAACGCAGTAGAGCAGGGCGAAAGTGGCGAGACCCGCTGAGAAGAGCGCCAGCGTGACGCGCATAAACTGGGGGGTACCACGTTTAATAAACTGAACCGGCTGCGGTGCTGCGGGTAAATCATCAATGTCGCTGGCCGGCGCGATATCAACGGTCGTTGTACGGCTCACACATAATCCTTGCTTAAACATCCCCGTGGTTTCTGGTGACGGGTATGACCACAAGATTAGGGTAGGAAAATGTAAATATTCTGTCTAATATATTAATAATCTCAAATGATACTTTAAAAATATGAATATCGAGCTGCGCCATCTACGCTATTTTGTCGCCGTCGCCGAAGAGCTGCATTTTGGTCGTGCGGCGGCAAGGCTGAATATCTCTCAGCCACCGCTAAGCCAGCAGATACAGATCCTGGAGCAGCAGGTCGGGGCGCGTCTGCTGGCGCGAACCAACCGCAGCGTGAGCCTGACGGCGGCGGGAAAACAGTTTCTTGCCGATAGCCGACAAATCCTGAGTATGGTGGAGGACGCCGCCGCCAGAGCGGAACGGCTTTATCTCGGGGAGACGGGAGAGCTGCGCATCGGGTTTACCTCATCGGCCCCCTTTATCAGCGCTGTTTCACAAACGCTATCTTCGTTTCGCCGTAACTTTCCGGATGTGCATATTCAGACGCGCGAAATAAATACTCGCGAGCAGATATCGCCGCTTAACGAAGGATCGCTCGATCTGGGGCTGATGCGTAACACGCAGTTGCCTGATACCCTGGCGTGGCAGGTGATCCTGCGCGAACCGCTGATGGCGATGATCCCCCGGGATCATCCGCTCGCCGCGCAGCACAGCGTCACGCTGGCTGAACTGGCGAAAGAGCCATTTGTCTTTTTTGACCCACAGGTGGGAACCGGGTTGTATGACGATATTCTTGGTTTGATGCGGCGATATGGCCTTGTCCCGACTATCGCGCAGGAGGTGGGGGAAGCCATGACGATCATTGGTCTCGTTGCCGCAGGGCTTGGCGTGTCGATTCTCCCGGCCTCGTTTAAACGGGTACAATTGCCGGAAATGCGCTGGGTGAAGATAGCCGAGCAGGATGCAGTCTCAGAGATGTGGCTGGTGTGGTCTAAACATCATGAACAGAGCCATGCGGCACAGCGTTTCAAAGAACAATTAATTACCGCTTCTCGCGGGCGTTATTTATAGGGAAAAGTGGGCGAAAATGTGCAGTAAATCACATGGCTAAGTAAAAATTTGACGTCAGCCATTGAAGTGCTTCACCATAGCCCTCAGTTTATTTCGAAGCTCGAAAATAAGGGAGTACGAGGTGGTTGCTGATAGTCAGCCAGGGCATATCGATCAGATCAAGCAGACCAACGCGGGTGCCGTTTATCGCCTGATTGATCAGCTTGGTCCGGTTTCGCGTATCGATCTTTCGCGCCTGGCACAACTGGCACCCGCCAGTATTACCAAGATTGTCCGCGAAATGCTGGAAGCCCATCTGGTTCAGGAGACAGAAATTCAGGAGCCGGGCAGTCGTGGCCGTCCGGCGGTAGGGCTTGTGGTGGAAACGGAAGCCTGGCACTACCTGTCGCTGCGGATTAGCCGCGGGGAAATCTTCCTCGCGCTGCGCGACCTCAGCAGCAAGCTGGTGGTGGAAGACCGGCTGGAACTCCCGCTTAATGCAGAGCAACCACTTCTCGATGCCATTCTGACGCACATCGACCAGTTCTTTATTCGTCACCAGCAGCGTCTTGAACGTTTAACGGCGATTGCGATCACCCTGCCGGGAATTATTGATACCGAAAATGGCATTGTGCACCGCATGCCGTTTTATGAAAACGTCAAAGAGATGCCGCTGGGCGACGTGCTGGAAAACCACACCGGTGTACCGGTCTACATTCAGCATGATATCAGCGCCTGGACGATGGCGGAGGCGTTGTTTGGCGCTTCCCGGGGCGCGCGCGACGTGATTCAGGTGGTGATTGATCATAACGTTGGCGCTGGTGTGATTACCGACGGGCGTCTGTTGCATGCTGGCAGCAGTAGCCTGGTGGAGATCGGCCATACGCAGGTCGATCCGTACGGAAAACGCTGCTACTGCGGTAACCATGGCTGTCTGGAGACGATTGCCAGCGTCGAAAGCGTGCTGGAGCTGGCGCAAGTGCGGCTCAGCCAGTCGATGAGCTCCACGCTGCACGGTCAACCGTTGAGCGTCGAGGCACTGTGCGCAGCGGCAAGGCAGGGCGATCTGCTGGCGAAGGACATTATTACCGGCGTGGGCAATAATGTCGGGCGCATTCTGGCCATTATGGTGAACCTGTTTAACCCGCAAAAAATACTGATCGGCTCCCCGCTCAGCCAGGCGGCGGATATCCTCTTTCCGGCGATTTCCGCCTGCATCAATCAGCAGGCGCTTCCCGCGTACAGTAAAAACATCGTGGTCGAAAGTACGCAATTTTCCAACCAGGGCACGATGGCCGGCGCCGCGCTGGTAAAAGATGCGATGTACAACGGCTCGTTACTGATTCGTTTGCTACAGGGCTAACTCTTTTCCAGAGATGTACGAAAAATTGCGCTATCTCAAGCCCGGTAGCGCACGCATCCCGTAGACTTTCCCCACTGAATTATTTACCTGGTTTATATTTTGAAGCATACCCAAGAGGTGGAATGAGTCATGCTTAAGCGTTTCTTTATCACTGGTACGGATACGTCTGTCGGGAAGACAGTCGTATCCCGCGCGTTACTCCAGGCCCTGGCGGCAAGCGGTAAACGCGTTGCAGGATACAAGCCGGTTGCAAAAGGCAGTAAAGAGACGCCAGAAGGGCTGCGCAATAAGGACGCCCTGGTTCTGCAAAGCGTCTCGTCTCTGGAACTGCCTTATGATGCCGTCAATCCTATCGCGTTAAGCGAAGAGGAAAGCAGCGTCGCTCACAGTGGGCTTATCAACTACAGCCTGCTTTCTGATGGCCTGGCAAATCTGAGTGAAAAGGTTGACCACGTTGTCGTTGAAGGGACCGGTGGCTGGCGCAGCCTGATGAACGATTTACGTCCCCTTTCCGAATGGGTGGTGCAGGAGCAATTGCCGGTGATTATGGTCGTGGGCATCCAGGAAGGGTGCATCAACCATGCCTTGCTGACGGCGCAGGCTATCGCTAATGACGGCCTGCCGCTGATTGGTTGGGTGGCGAATCGTATTAACCCGGGCCTTGCGCACTACGCTGAAATCATCGACGTGCTGAGCAAAAAGCTGCCTGGCCCGCTGGTAGGCGAACTGCCTTATCTGCCCCGCGCAGAGCAGCGCGAATTAGCGCACTATATCGATCTCTCGGCTTTCGGCGGTATGCTGGCCGTAGATCGAGTCGTGGCGTAGCGTTCTCGACAATACCGACGCCACAACACAGGCAACCAGCAAACCGGGAAGTAAAAAATACTGCCCGGTCATCTCACAGACCATCAAGGCCGACATGATTGGCGCATGCGTTGTGGCGGCGAGCAGCGTCGCCATTCCCGCCAGCCCAAGCAGGATCGCCGTCTCAGAGCCAGGAAACCACAGCGCAAAGATCTGCGCAAACAGCATTCCCGTTGCCATACCAACGAACAAGGTTGGCGTAAACACGCCTCCCGGTGCGCCGGACCCGCTGCTTGCCAGCACCGCCAGGAGCTTGCAGATAAAGACGCCGGCAATTACCGACAGCAGCGGCGGCGACTGCAAAAACGCCTGAACCACGCTATAGCCATTCCCCCATACCTTCGGCGTCAGCAGCGACAGCAGCCCGACGATCAGACCACCCAGCGCCAGCTGCCACGGCGGTGAGAGTTTGAGACGCAGAAACAGCCTGTGGCTGGCCGCCATCAGCCACATCAGCAGCGGGCCGCAAACGCCAGCCAGCAGACCCACGCCAACGATCAGGAAATAATCCACCGCCGTAAGCATCTCGCTGAGATGGACATCATATAGCGTATTCGCGCCGGGACTTAACAGGCGGGTGGTCAGCAGGGCCACTACAGCGGCAATCACCACCGGGCCGAGGGAGGCCAGCATCAGCGTGCCAAACAGGATCTCTGCGATAAACAGGCTGCCCGCCAGCGGCGCATGATAGGCGCTGGCCATCCCGGCGGCGGCACCGCAGGCGATCCACAGTTTCCATTCGGATTTTGGCGTACAACGTTGTGCAAAAAAGGAGGCGGCGAGGGCGGCGAGCAGGATCATGGCACCTTCACGGCCGATGGCGCTGCCGCTGGCGACCACCAGCAACGACGCGAGGGATTTCACCAGGCTGGCGCCGTAGTCAAACTGGCCGTCACCCGTCTCAAGCGCTTCCATATAATCGGTCGGGGCGTGGGGACGTTGTGCCGTCATGCGCTGCCATCCCCACAGCAGCATCCCCGCGGCCAGACCACCCAGCGCAGGCGTCAGCGCCCGCCGCCAGGGCGATAACGCGGCTGCGGCGTTCACCAGACTTCCGCTTTCGTTGCTGAGAAATAGCCACTCCAGCAGATACATGCTGTGGCGGAACACCGCAACGGCCAGCGCGGCCAGCACGCCGGTGACGGTAGCAACCAGGAGACGACGAAACATCGCGCGGATGTCGGGGTAAGCGTGAAGACGTTGCATGGAGTCGTGATTTAACGGGGACGATACAATATTGTGGCGGGAAATCGGGAGGTTAGCAAAAGGTATGCGTGCGGATTCGGAAGGAAATAAATCGGAGTGTTACTACCTCAATAAATACAGATTAACCTTAAGGCTTTCTCAATGGGTAAGATATTGAAATATATTGTTTTTATACTGATGTGGAGGTGGTAGAATTGAATCTATTTTTCAAGGAATAGAGAATATATACCGATGGGATACCGTACCGATAATTATGGACGGGGGCAGGCGCTGGAAAATGACAAGACAACCACCGGCGCCAGATGTATTGCTTCCATCACGGACAGCACTGAATTTGGCCGCAGAATTCTCAGGGTAGGTGATAAAACGACCCCCTGTCCCAGATGCGGAAAACGGGGAGTGATCGTCACAGGTGAGCCACGCGTAAGTTTTCACGGTGTACCCGTAGCCGTTCATGGGTCAGAAGTACATTGTGGTTGTCCACCGGGTTCGAACAGGGTGGTTGCCCCGGCCGGTCAGTGGCTGGGACGTGGACGTGACCCGGTTGATGTTGCCAGGGAAGAACACGCCGCAAAGCTGGCAGATGAAAAGCTGGCCGAAGAAAAACGCAGGCAGGAGGAAAGGGAGCGTAGCCGGGTATTTGCAAAATCCTGTCTGCGCGGCGATGGCTGCAATGATGCCGGTGACCAGCGCGAACCCCACACTAATTTTGCCGATATGGCATTTTTTCAGGCCATGCCCGCCAGCGACTCCGCAACCGATTCAGATGCTCCGCAGCACGCACAGATTGCTATAAAGAAAAAGCCGGAAGAGATTTCCAGACCGAAGAAGCGCAGCGCTCTCTGGCGATGGTGGAACGGTAACCATGAGGAAATGGATTATCAGGCCACCGTTGCTGCTGCTGCATCAGCTGCACGGGCGCAGGCGGCCACGGCAGGCACAAGCCTGCTGGAGCTGGTAAGTGGCCGGGCACTGACCTACGGCACGTGGGCTGTGTGTGGCGCTGTTGCCGGACCGGGTGCACCCGTGGCAGGTCTACTGGTGGGGATGATGCCCGGCAGGCTGAATGACGGCGAACAGGACTTCATTGACCGTATGCGCCTGGAGCAGATGAACGAAGCCCCAAGCCGTGTTCGCTATACGTGGGAAAACGGCAGCAGGGGGAACCCGGTACCGCATGGCTGGCACACACCGCCTGGCCGGGATAGTGTGCGCGTCAGAAAAATGGAATATGACAGCAGGGTGCAGGCGTACACGTTTACCACCGAGGAAGACCCGCGCATCACCATCGTCTGGACGCCTGACCGGACAGATGAGAAAACGCCGTGGAATACCGGCAACCAGACACGGCCAGTGCTGCCGAAATCGGTGGTTGTTGACCCGCTGCCGGATAATACCGGTATAACGGCGACCACCAGCCCTACCCCTGAGGAAAAGAGTTTCGCAGATTACATACTGATCCTGCCGTTCCCTGACCTGCCGCCAATTTATATCTACCTGAGCAAACCGCCGGTGGAGTTTCTGGAGGTCGAGTTATACAGTGACTTTAAACGTCGTTCGCGGCAGGGGATTTATGAGGCGGATCATATGCCGTCAAGAGCTGCCGTTGATGCATATCTGAGAGCTAATTATCCGTTGTTAGACGATGATGAAATACTTGCGCTCACTGATAAAGTTGCTGCCATCGTGATCCCGAAAGAGATGCATCAAAAAATAAGCGAGACATATGGTGGACGTAATACGCCTACACAAATTGAGCTTGACTCGAGGAACCTCAGGGCAGCAGTTGACCGCAATCTGGATGCCATAAAACCGGCATTGAAAGAGCATGGAGCAACTGAAATCCAGATCGAAGAAGCAAGGGTAAAAATGCATAAAATAAACAGTGAAACGAGGTTGTACAAATGACGGTAAACGTTGAAGCGCTGATAAATAGTCTTGGTAAATCTTATCAATATATGCTTGATAAGGATTTAATTCCGTATAAATCTCCACCAAAAGGAGCTTCTGGTACGCCAACCATTAATCTCGAAATGGCTCAGGAAGGAATTTTTCTTTCTTTCTGGCGGGAGGGGCGGATATTGAAATCTGTCACACTCAGAATTCAGCACGAACCTGCGTCCAGTTGGACATTTCCTAATGAACTACCAGCACCTTTGCAGGTGTCTATGTCACGCAAATGGGTTAATGAAAATCTTGGTGAGCCTCTACGAAGTGCGCCGCCTTACGCTGTAATGAATAAGGATTATGGCTGGACAGACCTTTATGAGGTAAAGGATTACGATATTCCTACCAGTATGCAAATTAACTATGACGTAGCGGATAGCGTGAGGTCTATAACCTTCATGCCAACGTCAGAGCTTCGCTGGTAGGTGTATTCAGTAACGTAACAAGTGAACAGACGAAACCTGCCGATCCGTCCAGAAAGGTAGAAAAATGAAGAACATATATACCATTGATATTTACAGCAAACAGACGGAAGATTTACTTTTCGAAATAGAAGTCTCGTCTGAAAAAGCAGATGAAATGGTAGATATTTTAGGGTTAAAGGCTAAAGAGCGAGAGGAGTTTATGCGTGTTATTGGGGCTTATAATCTAAGCAAAAATCAGGCGCCTCGGTTCGAATTGTTAGTCGGAAAAAATTTTGTTTCAGATGATGCAACCTTGCAGATCTCTGGAGGAGGAATTTAAGTTCTTAACTATTTTTCCTTCCAGAATGTTTACGCGGCACGAAGGGCTATTATGTTTTAATAGCCCTTGATTCGGTCCTGATGGTTAAGTTTCGCTATGAATATTCAACGCCCGGCGCGTACGCCCTGAACTCAAATACTCCGCAATATAATCCTGGGATATCTCGCCGTTATAGCGTCCGTCCTCGTCCACAATCGGCATCCAGCTGGTGTTGCTCTCATACAGGCGAGAAAGCACCACGCGCAGGTTATCCTCGGCCTTACCGGTCATGCGGAACGGATGCAGAATATCCCCGCAGCTGCCGCTGGCGTTACGCGCTTCGCGGCGCTTCACAAAGCCGAGCGGTTTGCCGTGCTCATCAACCACGGTAATGGCGCGAATATCGTTGTCATCCATGGTGGCGAAGGCCTCCGGCAGCGGCGTCGATTCGCGTACCGTAATGGTAGGCTGCTGGTCGGTGACGTCGCCCGCCGATACCAGCAGCAGGCGTTTCAACGTCCGGTCCTGACCAACAAACGAGCCAACAAACTCATTCGCCGGTTTCGCCAGCAGCTCGTCCGGGCTGGCGCACTGCACGATACGTCCCTGACGGAAGACGGCAATACGGTCGCCCAGCTTCAGCGCTTCGTCAATATCGTGGCTCACCAGCATCACGGTCTTTTTCAGCTTGCGCTGCATCTCCAGGAACTGGTTCTGGATCACCTCACGGTTGATCGGGTCGACCGCGCCGAACGGTTCATCCATCAGCAGGACCGGAGGATCGGCTGCCAGCGCGCGGATGACGCCGATGCGCTGCTGCTGGCCGCCGGACATTTCACGCGGATAGCGGTGAAGGAATTTATGCGGATCCATTGCCACCATATCCATCAGCTCTTCGGCACGGGATTTACAGCGTGCTTTGTCCCAGCCCAGCATGCGCGGCACGACGGTAATGTTCTCTTCGATGGTCATGTTCGGGAACAGGCCAATCTGCTGGATCACGTAGCCAATGTTGCGGCGCAGGGTCACGGTGTCCATTCCGCTGGTGTCTTCGCCGTTAATCAGGATTGTCCCGCTACTTGGCGTAATGAGACGGTTGATCATCTTCAGGGTAGTGGTTTTCCCGCAGCCGGACGGGCCGAGCAGCACGCACATTTCCCCTTCAGGCACGTTCAGGTTGACGTTGTCGACGGCCTTAAACGTCTGGCCGTGTTTCTGTGAAAATTGTTTGGTGAGGTTTTCCAGTTTTATCATTATCGAATCCCCTTCGGAGTCAGTACCACCTGCAAACGGTGCAGCAACCAGTCGAGCACAATCGCTAAAAGACAAATCATCAGCGCGCCCGCAATCAACATACGAATATCACTCCCGCCAATACCGTTAAGCAGCAGCAGGCCCAGACCGCCCGCGCCAATCACGGCGGCAATCGCCATGACGCCAATGTTCATCACCACGGCGGTGCGGATGCCGCCAAAAATCACCGGCAGCGCCATCGGGATTTCCACCCAGCGCAGACGCTGCCAGAAGGTCATGCCGATACCGCGTCCCGCTTCTCGCAGGCCCGGCGGCAGGCTGTCGAGCGCCGTATGGGTGTTACGCACAATCGGCAGCAGCGAATAGAGGAACACCGCAGTAATCGCGGGCAGGGCGCCAATGCCCTGACCGATCAGCGAAAAGAGCGGGATCATCAGGCCGAAAAGCGCAATTGACGGGATGGTGAGCACAATGGTGGCGATCCCCAGCACCGGCGTTGCCAGCCATTTATGGCGGACAATTAAAATGCCCAGCGGCACGCCAATCACAATCGCCAGGCCGACGGCGAGCGCCACCAGCCACAGGTGTTGCAGCGTCAGGGTTAAGAGATAGTCCCAGTTGTCGAGAATATAGTGAATCGTCTCCATAGCGCCTCCTACAGCAACTGTTTGCTACGCAGGAAATCACGGGCGACCTGCTGCGGTGACTGATGGTCGATATCCACCTTCTTATTCAGGTCGGTGATAACGTCGTTATTGAGCTGGGCTGAGAGGGTGTTCAGCGCCTCCTCCAGCCCCGGGTTCGCCTCCAGCGTGTCTTTACGTACAACTGGCGTCACGGCATAACTCGGGAAGAAGCCTTTATCGTCTTTCAGCACTTTGAGGTCGAAGCCCTTCACGCGCCCGTCGGTGGTGTAGATCAGCCCCGCATCGACAAACCCGTCGCGTACCGCGTTATAAACCAGTCCCGGATCCATCTGGCGGATCTGCGGGCGGTCCAGCGTCATGTTGTAGGCGGCCTGCAACGGTTTCATCCCGTCGCTACGCCCGGCAAACTCCAGGTCAAGTCCCAGCAGCCAGTTGTTATCCGGATCGGTTTTACGGATCTGTTCAATCTTCGCCACCATCTCAGACATGGTGTTGATATGTTCAGCCTCGGCACGCTTGCGCTGCATGGCAAAGGCATAGGTATTGTTCATGTCGGCAGGTTTGAGCCACACCAGACCGTGCTTCGCGTCAAGACGTTTCACCGTCTCGTAAGACTCCTGCGGCGACATGCGTTTGTTGATGTGGTTGAAGATGATCAACGACGTGCCGGTGTACTCCCAGGTCATATCAATCTGCTTGTTGATCATCGCGTTACGGGAAATCACCGTTGCAATATTGGTCTGCGGCTGCACCTGAAACCCTTTCTTTTGCAGATACTGCACGGTCATGGCTGAGAGAATGTGCTGCTCGGTAAAGCTCTTGGTTGCCAGGATCAGCGGCGCGGCGAGCGCCTGGCTGGTGAAGAGCGCGGCGGCGCATAGCGCCGTCAGGCCGGAAAACAGTCTCATAGAAGCTCCTTGTTATAATTATCGCGCGAGATGCGGGCTCAGTAGTCGACCCAGTGCCGCCAGCAGCGTATCCAGAATCAGGGCGAACAGGGCGGTGGCCGCCGCGCCCAGGATCAGCGTCGGAAAGTCATTCAGATAGATCCCAGGGAAAATCAGCTCGCCGTAGCTGCTGGCGCCAATCAGGAATGCCAGCGGTGCGGTACCGACGTTAATCGCAGTGGCAATGCGAATACCAGAAAGCATCACCGGCCACGCGTTAGGGATCTCAACCTGACGCAGGCGCTGCCATTTGGTCATGCCGATACCGTTTGCCGCTTCCAGCAACGACGCGGGAACAGAGCACAGCCCGGCATAGGTGTTACGCACAATCGGCAGCAGAGAGGCCAGAAAGAGGGCGATAATGGCCGGTTTATCACCGATGCCAATCACCACCATCGCCAGCGCCAGAACGGCCAGCGGCGGCAGGGTGTTACCCACGTTAAAGATTTGCATCACATATTCGGCGATACCACGCGCGGCTGGACGGCTCAGCAAAATACCGCTTGGAATGCCCACCAGCAGGGCAAAGAACATTGATGAAAAGACCAGAATCAGGTGCTGTTGCCCGAGGTAGATCAGGTCAACCTGGCGCGCCTTAATCGTCTCCAGTCCAATTCCCCAGGTGAGGAGAGCGAGAACCACGATAATCGCGCCGACAAAAAGCAGCGAACGTTTAAGTAATGGGTGCATTGCGGTGTGTCTCCCTGTGCGCATGCGTTATAGCAACCACCGGTTGCCTGTTGTTATGCCATGTTTCGGCAGGGGTACTTCACCTATAGCAAGCGAAACGGAAGGGTTCCAGCGAAGGGGGTAAAACAGTAACCCTATGAAATTAGTGACAACCTGGGTGAAGCCTTATGGCATAAGGGCTGTCAGTGGGCAGGCAGAATAGTCTTAAAGAAGCACGCCTTACGTGACAATGTCACGTAAGGCGTGCTGATTAAACCTGTCGACTAAGCGCGGCGCGCACTTTTCGTACCCGCCACGAGATGCGGACGATAGAGAAGGCGGTGACGACTACCAGCAGCAGGCCCAGCGCCAGCATCGCGTGGAATCCAAACTCTCTGAACAGGATCAGCCCCGCGATACCTCCGCTGATAAAGGAGAAAAGGGTAGTTAAATGGGTTTTGAGCTGACTCTTTTGCGCGGCCGTATCTTTGGAATAATC
Source organism: Enterobacter cloacae complex sp. 677-3DZ2D5B (assembly GCF_004136695.1). Lineage (NCBI taxonomy): Bacteria > Pseudomonadati > Pseudomonadota > Gammaproteobacteria > Enterobacterales > Enterobacteriaceae > Enterobacter > Enterobacter cloacae complex sp. 677-3DZ2D5B. The sequence continues at coordinate 859,142 of NZ_QFLS01000001.1, forward strand.
CCGGCGCATCATGGCGACCATAACGGAGGCCAGCGAAATGCCCGCATCGGTCAGCGTGCCGGTGATGTGTGTGGATCTTACCCGTCCACCGGATAGCTGAGTGGAGGTGGAATTATGAATTCCCATCAACCCGCACAGGAAAATAATAATCTCCTGATTCGTGGCAAAGGAGTGAAAATACATTTCGTACAGGGATACCCCTGCCAGTAATAGCCCTTCAACAAACAGAACCTGGCTGAATACCAGCCTGATGTTATGGATAATCCCCCAGATAACAATAATCCGCGCAGCGATGGCACCTGAGACAAACGAAAGAATAATGGTGCCGAAGAAAAGAATATCGCTGAGATCGGTGGAGGAAACTTCGCTGGATAGCTGCGAGGTATTGCCCGTCATATGCGAGGGAAAAAAGCCGAACGCGCCCAGCGCAATGGCATTCAGCAGTCCCGCAGAGGTCGCCAGCCAGAGGGCAAGACGACGATCCTCCTGATGCGTTCGTTCTTTCTTTAATTTAATCAGCAAAGAATACCTCCGGTTTGAGCTTTGCCTGAACGCTCAAGCTAACAAAGCGATGTCGCTGGCTGACCAGGATATTGCTTAATTATTATTTCAACGGGAGGAGTGCGAGGTTTTGTAATTAAATAAAATAACCTTGTTAATATAATGCTTTATTGCTGATGACGCGAGCAGACTGGCGGGCATAAATACCGGCCCAGTATGCATGCTCGCTGGAGCGGGATGGGATTTGATTCAGTGTAGACATAGATGTAATTCACAACGACGAGAAGAGAAGCCAGCATCTGGTCGCCGCTGTTCCTGGGAATGTACAGATCGCCAGCCAGGGTGATCCCGTATCGGTTCTCGAAAGTCACCTTGCGGTGGTCGACTTTATCGCTCTCGGCGAAGGTCTTATCTCATGTTGTCACCATCGAAACGCGGGCGTCAGGATTTCGTGTTTCTTACTAATTCATTGTTTTAACTCAACTTAATGATGCGCATAGCAGCACGGCGGACAGTTTGGTGAATATTTTCATTCGACGCTGGCGTCCGGCTGGGGCCGGATGATTGCCGTGCGCATCACGCCCGATATGGAGATGGCTGTGGTTGCCGCTCCGGCGCATTTTCGGCGCTATGGTTTTCCGCAGACGCCCGCCGATCTGGATGCTCATCCCTGCATTGCCTACCAGTTCGCCGACGGTAACCACTATCAATGGGAGCTTGTGCAGGATGGGAAGCGAGTGACTCACCGCCCGGAGGGGCAATGGGCCTTTTCCGACAGCTACATGGAGGCCGAAGCGGCCCGGCTGGGACTCGGGCTGGCCTATGTCCCGGTTGAGCTGGTGGCTGACGATCTGGAGCGTGGCACGCTTATACGCGTCTTACAGCGCTACAGCCTGCGGATGGACGGACTGTACCTCTATTATCCACACCGCAACGTATCCCCGGCGCTGAGAGCGGTGATTGATACGCTGAAAATTTAGGGTGCCTCTTCGCTACGGTCTATACAGCCCCTGCGTTTGTGATACGCTACTATTTTATATAGCGCAGCTCAACTAAGGCTCTGAAATGACAAAAATAACGCCAGAATATACGGTAGTTGACTTATCACGTTGGGCAAGAAAGGAACACTTTGAAGTATTTCAGGGCTTTGCTCAATCTACATTTAACCAAACGGTTCAGCTGGACATTACCGTGCTGCTAAAGCATATCAAAGAGGTTGGCTGGAAATTTTATCCTGCGATTATTTCCCTTATTTCTCACGTCGTAAACCGGCATCCGGAATTCCGTATGGCCATGAAGGATAATGAGCTTGTAATATGGAATGAGGTGCATCCCAGCTATACCCTTTTCCATAAAGAGACGGAGACGTTTTCATCATTATGGAGTCACTTCGACGGGAATATTCATCACTTTCAGAACGTTTATGCAGAAGACGTTTCTCGCTATGGTGATAATCTTGCCTACTGGCCCAAAGAAGAGTCCCGGGAGAATATATTTTTCATATCTGATATTCCGTGGGTCAGTTTTAGCAGTTTTAACGTCAACGTCGCTAACATGCGGAATTTTTTTGCGCCCATGTTCACGTTTGGAAAATACTATAACCAGGATGAAAAAGTCTTGTTGCCTTTCGCCGTTCAGGTCCATCATTCTGTTTGTGATGGCTTCCATGTAGCCAGGATGATCAACGAGTTGCAAGAGTTATGTGATAATTTACCACACCATTCAGAGGCGCCGAACGTGTGATTCACGTGTTTTTAACATACGTCTGACGAGAGGAAATGCTGTAACCAAATTTTACGCCAGAACAGATTAAAATGTTCAATCGCATTGTTTTCGAGAAGATCGAAATAATGCATGATGAAGCCGCGAGCCGTTTCCGGCCCGCGGCGGCATGACAGGTGATGAGTCGTTCTGACGATCAGGCGGCTTTGACGGCCCGGATTTTTTTGCTGCTATCCGCATCTGATGCTGTTTTATCCGTTGCAGCATTGAGCTCGGGAAGCTTGCTGGTACGCAGGATATGCTGCACGGACTCTTTCTGCTCGGCGAGATACAGACCAAGGTTTTCCGCCTGCGTTTCATCCATCTGCATTCCGCTTTGCAACAGCCAGTCGGTAAACGCTTCTGCCATATCGAGCAGTTTGTCGTGAGCGTCAGCCTCTTTCTTACTGGCAAATGTCATTTTTTCTTCACCTTTTCTTACGACAACAAATTTTGTTTCAACAGCCATTGTGCACCCCCGTATACTGTAATTATATACAGTATAGCAGTTGTGACGTTGTGTTGCAGCAAAAATGTGCGAGCCTGGCCTGCACAACGGGTGGACAAGCCAGGTGCTGTTATCGGTACAGCGTTTTTTCGGCAATCGGGATCAGCAAAGTGGACTGCCATTCCGCCAGCGTCAGCTGGGCAAGTTTACCCAGCGCGGTGTAGAACGGATGGGCCGCGTTTTCAACGAATACGCTAAGGAAACGCGTGCTCCATGGCAGCAGATGCCAGGCAAGAAGCTGGTCGCGTTCTGTTTCGCGACCGTTCTCGGCAAGCCATGCCGCCAGCATCAGCAACGTTCCGAAATGATCTTCAGGCTCATTCTGCTGCATCTCAAAGGCGATATGGTTTTCACGCATCCACTGACGCAACGCGAGGGTCGAATCGCCAAACAGCACTGACTCGCGATCAAGCCAGACCGAGCCCCACGGGGGGGCGGGCAGGGCATACGGGCCAATAAACAGACGCTGCCAGGCGTCTTTCAACGCTTCATCCGATGGGGTCTTAAACATACTGGCGACAGGCAGCAGGTTTTCCTCCGCCAGCGGCCAGTCCTGAACCCAGTCACCTGCGGTCAGGGCACTCACCAGCGGCGCGGTCTGCTCGCTGTCTGGGGCGAAATAAAACAGCGCGCCCAGTACCCGGGCGCTGAACGCGAACGATTCGCGGTGTGAGACATCATTCATTACAACTTTCCTTACTTGCGCGCGGGTAGCCCCGCGCACCTGTGTTAACCTGCAATTGCTAACCCTGCGGTCATATGCAGACCATAAAATAGCCCACGGCCAATCAGTTCACCCAGCGCCACCAGAACGACACCTGCAAACAGGCCGAGCGTTTTTGGCTCCTGACGACGAATAAGCGGGCAGATCCAGCAGCCTAAACCCGCCGCCAGCAACGCGATGCGCCATACCTGAAGCGAACCATAATCTGGCAGCAGGGCGCTGGCCTGCTGGATGGAACTCTGTATCGTCCCCAGCGTATTGCTTTGCAACACGACGACCGCCACGCAGACGATAATTGCCAGTACGCTGACAGACGCGGCAAGAGTACCTTTGAATGTCACGTTTGCGACGCGTAGCAGCAGCGCGGCCAGCAGAGGACCAGCAAGGACCATCGTCAGGAAGAAGCTCAGCGTGGTGTAACCCGTATACCAGGTCGGGACAGTCTCTATCTGATAGACCCGGGTCATCGCCCAGACAAAAACGATACCCAGAAGCTGGCTGACAACCAGCCAGATTTTGCCCAAAGCTGGAGGCATTTTACCGATAACCGACACCAGCCACCAGAAACCGCCCACGGCAAAGAAGATCGAACCCGCCGCGATCTCATTACTCAGCGCTGACGCGCCCACGCGGTTAAGCGAGTTGAAGGCACGCAGCGGGGAGCCAAGATGCAGCACCGAAGCCATAAACCCAATACCCATTACCAGCCAGAGAAAAAACAGGCTGCGCACGATGCGCATTCTGGCCTTGTCATCATTTTCCTTAAGCCAGACGAAGCCCATCACGATTAACGCGCCGGCCACGCACTGCCCGAAAACGGTGAAGATCACCAGCGGCCATTCATGCCATCCACTTCCCATCTCACACCTCCTTCGGGTTTGCCAGGTAGCCGGTGGTGTCACCCGTCGGACGGCTGTTGGCGTTAGGTTTAATCACAATACTCGGCTTTGTGAAGTGCGCAGACGGCAGCGGCGCGACGGCAGCAAGCTGGCCGTGTTTTTTGCGCAGCTCCTCAATCGGGCCAAAGTCCAGCGCGCGCAGCGGGCAGGATTCGACGCAGATGGGCTTTTTGCCGTCCGCCACCCGGCTGTGGCAGCCGTCGCACTTGGTCATGTGGCCTTTGGCGGCATTGTACTGCGGCGCGCCGTACGGGCAGGCCATGTGGCAGTAGCGACAGCCGATGCAGACATCCTCGTCCACCACCACAAAACCGTCGTCGCGCTTGTGCATTGCCCCGCTCGGGCAGACCTTGGTGCAGGCCGGATCTTCGCAGTGGTTGCAGGCAATCGACAGGTAATAGGCGAAGACATTCTGATGCCAGACGCCGTTATCCTCCTGCCAGTCGCCGCCCGCATATTCATAAATACGACGGAAGCTAACGTCCGGGGTCAGGTCTTTGTAATCCTTGCAGGCCAGCTCGCAGGTTTTGCACCCGGTGCAGCGGCTGGAATCAATAAAAAATCCATACTGGGTTGTCATCGGTTAATCCTTATGCCTTCTCGATCTGCACCAGGTTCGTGTGCTGCGGGTTGCCTTTCGCCAGCGGTGACGGGCGGTGCGTGGTCAGGGTATTGATGCAGGAGCCGTGATCGACACGATCGCCGTTCATGTTGGCGTCATGCCAGGCGCCCTGGCCCATCGCGCTTACGCCGGGCATGATGCGCGGGGTGACTTTCGCAGCAATGCGCACTTCGCCGCGGTCGTTGAAGACGCGCACCATATCCCCATTTTTGATACCTCGTTGCTCTGCATCCACAGGGTTAAGCCACACCTCCTGGCGACAGGCGGCCTGGAGCACATCTACGTTGCCGTAACTGGAGTGGGTACGGGCTTTAAAGTGGAAACCGAACAGTTGCAGCGGGAATTTGCTGCGCTCGGGCGCGTCCCAGCCTTCAAAGGTTGAGGTATAGACCGGCAGCGGGGTGATGGTTTCGTCTTTTTGCAGTTCCCAGGTTGCCGCAATATCCGCCAGCTTGCTGGAGTAGATCTCGATTTTGCCCGACGGGGTTTTCAGCGGATTGGCATCCGGATCGTCACGGAATTTTTTATAGGCCACAAAATGTCCATTTGGATCTTTGCGCTTATAAATACCCATTTTTTTCAGCGCGTCGTAGGACGGCAGCAGCGGATCTTTGGCGACCATTTTGGCGTACAGGTAGCGCAGCCACTGCTCCTGCGTACGGCCTTCGGTGAATTTCTGATGGATATCCGGTCCGAGGCGTTTCGCCACTTCGCTCATGATCCAGTAAATGGGCTTGCGCTCGAACTTCGGGGCGGTAACCGGCTGGAGGAAAATCAGGTATCCCATGTTGCCGGCGTAATCGTTGGGGATGATATCTTCCTGCTCGACGGTCATCAGATCCGGCAGAACAATATCGGCATACTTCGCAGACGAGGTCATGAAGTTATCAATGACGACGATCGTTTCGCACTTGCTCTCATCCTGCAAAATGTCGTGAGTTTTGTTGATATCGGAGTGCTGGTTGATGATGGTATTACCCGCGTAGTTCCAGATGAACTTGATCGGCACATCGAGCTTATCTTTGCCGCGTACGCCGTCGCGCAGGGCGGTCATCTCCGGTCCACGCACGATGGCATCCGTCCAGCTGAAGCAGGAGATTTGCGTTTTCACCGGATTTTCCGGCAGCGGCATGCGTTCGATGGTGATGGTGTAGGTCGATTCGCGTGCGCCGCTGTTACCGCCGTTAATGCCGACGTTGCCGGTCAGGATCGGCAGCATGGCGATGGCGCGGGACGTTTGCTCCCCGTTTGCCTGACGCTGCGGGCCCCAGCCCTGGCAAATGTAGGCCGGTTTCGCCGAACCGATTTCACGGGCCAGCTTAATGATGCGTTCGGCAGGGATGCCCGTTATGCGAGACGCCCAATCCGGAGTTTTCGCGGTTTTGTCATCACCCTGGCCGAGAATATAGGCTTTGTAATGACCATTAGCCGGTGCGCCTTCCGGCAGGGTTTTTTCGTCATAACCCACGCAGTATTTATCGAGGAAAGGTTGATCGACCAGATTTTCATTAATCAGCACCCACGCAATACCTGCCACCAGCGCGGCATCGGTGCCCGGACGAATCGGGATCCACTCGTCTTCACGCCCTGCGGCAGTGTCGGTATAACGCGGATCGATAACGATCATCCGCGCGTTTGACCGTTCGCGCGCCTGCTCAAGGAAGTATGTGATCCCGCCGCCGCTCATGCGCGTTTCCGCCGGATTATTGCCGAACATCACCACCAGTTTGGTGTTTTCGATATCCGATGTGCTGTTGCCGTCGTTGCTGCCGTAGGTGTAGGGCATTGCGCAGGCGATCTGCGCGGTGCTGTAGGTGCCGTAGTGGCTGAGGAAGCCGCCGTAGCAGTTCATCAGGCGCGCGACCAGCGAGGCGTAAGGGGAGGAACGGGTGATGTTGCCGCCTACAATTCCGGAGGAGTAGTTAATGTAGACCGCTTCGTTGCCGTATTTTTCGACCACGCTTTTCAGACTCGCGGCGATGGTGTCCAGCGCTTCTTCCCAGGTGATACGCTCAAACTTGCCTTCTCCGCGTTTGCCCACGCGTTTCATCGGATAGTTCAGACGGTCTGGGTGATTGATGCGACGGCGAATTGAACGGCCTCGCAGGCAGGCGCGAACCTGATGGTTGCCGTAAACATCCTCGCCGGTATTATCCGTTTCAACCCAATAGACTTCGTCATCGCGAACGTGCAGACGCAGCGCGCAGCGGCTACCGCAGTTTACCGAGCAGGCGCCCCAGACGACTTTGTCTTCTGCGGGCTGAATAGCGGACTGCACAGCGGCGGCGGCGCTTTTCAGACCAAAAGGTAATGCGATCCCACCGGCGGCAAGCGCCAGAGATCCTATGGCAGTAGATTTAACCAGAGTTCGACGGCTTATCCCGCCGTGATGTTCAACTTCGGACATGACTCACCCCATCATTGTTAATAATTATTTTCACCCGTGACTACAACCGGGCTAATGATGGGGGGAGTGTTACTTATTTAGAGGTATTAAATATTAATCCTCGTCAAATCAGGTGAATTGAGTGGGGAAATCATTGCGGCTCAGCGGGCGCATTCTCCTGCGTACCTGCGCCGCTCACCGGGTAGTTGCCGCTACTGGTGCGGGTGTACAAAATTTTGAAAGTATCGTTGGCACAATGCCCAACGACCTGCGCATCCGGCTGATCGGCCTGATCGTTCGGGACGATGTTCAGGGTAAAGCCAGACTCCGGTACGCCGTTGTTGATAATCTTCTGCTGAATGTCGCTTTTCACGCGCTCGCAGGAGTCCGGGGCCGCAAGAAGAGCGGGTGAAGCACTCATTAACAGCAGGGCGGTAATCCAGGGTAACCGTTTCATCTGTAGCTCCTTTTCACTGTGTAGACTGTAAGCATAGCAGGGCTAGGGTAAGCTTTTGTTTTTGGGTCTGTCTTTCTGAATTGTCCTGGAGCCCTGCCTGCGTCATAAAATAAATTGCGAATAATGGTGCTGATTGTCTACCAGATAAGAAGGCAGGGTGCGTTTTGATACCTCTTGCCTGACCAGTTTTCGGTCTCGTCCCCAGATATCTTCGGCGTTGGTGATAACCTTCATAATATGTTCCGGGTTATTGAATTCCGGCAGATCGTATTCGGTATGAGAAATGGTAGACATTTTTTCAGAAATTCTTTCTGGGGTCATTACCCAGGAGAAATGCCAGCCGCCATCTTTCACAATCTTATTATTGATTTTTAGCCAGTTCCATTTAAACCATGACCAGTTTTTATCTTTGCGCGCACGCTTCCAGTTTCGGAAAGATTCAGGCTCACCGTGGAAGAAATGCTTAAGGTTGTAATAGGACGTCGCGCGCGGCAAAGTACATTTTCTAGGCGTACCATCCGTGTTGTGAACCTGGAGATTAAACTGATAGTTGAATACGTTTTGATGAATAGTCGTGCAGAGCGCGCGCGGATTAATGGCCCTGACCGTGTCGGGAGAGAAGATTTCGTCAACGTCTGACACCAGAATCAGATCGTCGTCTGCCGCGTCTTTTAACCCGTTCATAATGGAGTTGCGAAGCGCTGCTTCATTTGCCCATGCATCAACCTGGTTATTATCCGCCCGGTTTAAAATAGGCTGCGCGTCAAAAGGCACGTAAATGATTTTGTCTTTGAATTTGGCAAACTTCGTAATATCGAAATGCAATTCTCGCGGTATGCCCGTAAAAGAGTGTGTTGCTTCTACAATGACAAAACGGTCAACGACATCAGCGAGAGTATGTAATCTGATGTCGAGCAACATATCTTCGTCATAGTATAAAAAACAATCGTAAATCATGATGTTAACCCGAAAATTTAAGAATCTAATTTTATAATAGTGTGGAATCTTCCGCGCCCAAAGTAGCCACTTTGGCAGGTCTCGTCAATGCAAACGACGGATTTATACAGCGCGAAGAGTCAAATGAAGTGCTGTTATGTAAGTTGCTGTATTTGCTAATATGATTGTATCTCTCTCTGAACGGTAAATGATGTGAACAAATACGCAGCGATAACGCTACTGGCAACGGTACTGGTGGGATGCGACAACAACACCGCGCCGCTGTCATTTACGCCAGAGATGGCGAGCTTTTCGAACGAGTTTGACTTTGATCCTCTGCGCGGGCCGGTGAAGGATTTTACCCAGACGCTGTTTAACGATAAGGGTGAAGTCTCTAAACGTGTGACCGGCACGATGTCAACGGAAGGGTGTTTCGATACGCTTGAACTGCACGATCTCGAAGCGAATACGGGCGTTGCGCTGGTGCTGGATGCTAACTACTACGTCGATGCGGAAACCCAGCAGCAGAAGGTAAAGTTGCAGGGGAAATGCCAGCTGGCGGAACTGCCGTCTGCCGGCCTGACGTGGGACACCGACGATAACGGGTTTGTGGTTGCAGCGCACAGTAAAGAGATGGAAGTGAAGTACCAGTATGACGCCGACGGCTACCCGCTGGGTAAAACTACGGTTTCCGGCGACCAGCGTTTATCGGTCAAGTCGGTGCCTTCGAAAGATCTGCGCAAGCGCATGGATTATACGGCGGTAAGCCTGTTGAACGATAAACCGATGGGCAATGTAAAGCAGAGCTGTGATTACGATCGCCACAACAACCCGGTGAACTGTGAGCTGGTGATAACAGATGACAGCGTCAAACCTGCCGTTGAGCGCAAGTACACCATCAAAAACAGCATTGAATATTATTGAGAATAAAACCGCGCAGGTTACTGCGCGGTGGGTTTAAGCAGGCTGGCGGAGGAGGACTTATGCCCGGCCAGATGCTGATGCTGGAAAATGCACATGCGTATGGTGTTACGGTATTCGCCGTTAATAAAGAACTCATGGATCAGTTCACCTTCCACCATAAAGCCCAGCTTACGGTAGATATGAATCGCTTTTTCGTTCTCTTTGTCGACGATAAGGTAAAGCTTGTAAAGATTCAGGACGTTAAACCCGTAATCCATCGCCAGCTTTGCCGCTCGCGACGCAAGACCTTTCCCCTGGTGCTCCGGTGAGATAATGATCTGAAATTCCGCCCGACGGTGAACGTGGTTGATCTCAACCAGTTCAACCAGCCCGGCTTTTTCACCTTCGCACTCCACCACAAACCGGCGTTCACTCTGATCGTGGATATGCTTATCGTAGAGATCGGACAGCTCGACAAACGCCTCATAAGGCTCTTCAAACCAGTAGCGCATCACGCTGGCATTGTTGTCGAGCTGGTGAACAAAGCGTAAATCTTCGCGCTCCAGCGGACGGAGCTTAACGTCACACGGCGTCGACATTACGGTGCTACCGTGCGGCCAGTGCGACGATCGAGACAGCGCAGGGTGTTAGGCTCCCAGTAAGCGTTGACGTTGGCACTTTGCTGGCATTTGTCGCGGGCATCAAACGCGACGTCTTCTTTATCCCACTCTTTCTCCACGCGCTTATTCACTTTCTGACGCAGGCTGCGGGTGTCATTCCATTGTTCTTTGTCCATGGCAGCATTCTGGCGGCTTTGCGCGCTGTCACCAGACTCAATGATGAGTTTGCTGGTTTCGGCTGATGCCGTTGCGGCGAAGGCGAACGAGGACAGTGCCAGTGCGGCTGTCAGACAAAGGCGTTTGCTTAATGTAGTCATAGCGTTTCCTTTAAACGGGTGCAGACAATCGGATTACCCCGTTGGATTCTACACCAATCCGAAAGGGTGTCATACCCGCGCGGCAGGTATGGGAACGATGTGAACATTATCGCGTATGATGTCTAAATCAATCCTCACGAAACGAGAAAAATGTTCAAAACGACGCTGCTTTTTTTCGCGACCGCGCTGTGCGAAATCATCGGATGCTTTTTGCCGTGGCTCTGGCTAAAGCGGGGCGCTTCCGCGCTGCTGCTGATCCCGGCGGGTGTGTCCCTGGCCCTTTTTGTCTGGCTGCTCACCCTGCATCCGGCCGCCAGCGGGAGGGTATATGCGGCCTACGGCGGAGTGTACGTCTGTACCGCGCTGCTGTGGCTGCGCGTTGTCGATGGCGTCCGGCTAAGCCTGTATGACTGGGCAGGCGCGCTGATTGCCCTGTGCGGCATGTTGATCATCGTGGCCGGTTGGGGACGCGCATAAGCGTCCTTATAGTGTGATCGCCCGCTGATTTTACGATCATTATACTTGTATGGTAGTAGTGTAGTTGCGTAAATTTCCTGCATCACAACGAGCGATGTAAGGAAATGGATTATGAAGATTGTCGGGGCTGAAGTATTTGTCACCTGCCCGGGGCGTAACTTTGTCACCCTTAAAATTACGACCGATGAGGGCATTGTCGGCCTGGGTGATGCCACGCTGAACGGACGCGAACTTTCCGTTGCCTCTTACCTGAAAGATCACCTGTGCCCTCAGCTGATTGGCCGCGATGCGCACCGCATCGAAGATATCTGGCAGTTCTTCTATAAAGGCGCTTACTGGCGTCGTGGTCCGGTCACCATGTCAGCGATTTCTGCCGTGGATATGGCGCTATGGGACATTATGGCGAAAGCCGCGAACATGCCGCTCTATCAGCTTCTGGGCGGGGCTTCCCGGGAAGGGGTGATGGTTTATTGTCACACCACCGGGCACACCATTGACGACGTGCTGGAAGATTATGCCCGTCATAAAGAGATGGGCTTCAAGGCAATTCGCGTGCAGTGCGGCGTGCCGGGAATGAAAACCACCTACGGCATGGCCAAAGGCAAAGGGCTGGCGTATGAACCTGCGACCAAGGGCGCCTGGCCGGAAGAGCAGCTGTGGTCCACCGAGAAATACCTCGACTTCACGCCCAAACTGTTCGACGCAGTGCGCAGCCAGTTCGGTTTCAGTGAACATCTCCTTCACGACATGCACCACCGTCTGACGCCCATCGAAGCGGCGCGGTTCGGCAAAAGTATTGAAGATTACCGCCTGTTCTGGATGGAAGATCCGACTCCCGCTGAAAACCAGGAGTGTTTCCGCCTGATCCGCCAGCACACCGTCACGCCAATTGCGGTGGGGGAAGTGTTCAACAGCATCTGGGACTGCAAGCAGCTGATTGAAGAGCAGCTCATTGACTATATCCGCGCCACCATAACCCATGCGGGCGGCATCACCGGGATGCGTCGCATTGCGGACTTTGCCTCACTCTACCAGGTGCGTACCGGCTCACACGGCCCGTCGGATCTGTCGCCGATTTGCCACGCCGCGGCGCTGCATTTTGACCTGTGGGTACCGAACTTTGGTGTGCAGGAGTATATGGGTTATTCAGAGCAGATGCTGGAAGTGTTCCCGCACAGCTGGCGCTTCGATAACGGCTATATGCACCCGGGCGACAAGCCAGGGCTGGGCATTGAGTTTGATGAGAAGCTGGCAGCGAAATACCCGTACGATCCGGCTTATCTGCCGGTGGCCCGTCTGGAAGACGGCACTCTCTGGAACTGGTAAACGAGGAGCGAATGATGAAAAGCGTAGTGATCCAAGAGCCGAATGCGCTGGAGATTGCGGAGCGTCCTCTCCCGTTGCCGGGGGCAGGCGACGTCCGCGTCAAAATTAAACTCGCCGGTATCTGCGGTTCAGACAGCCATATCTATCGCGGGCATAACCCGTTTGCAAAATATCCGCGGGTAATCGGTCACGAATTCTTTGGCGAAATAGACGCGGTTGGCGAAGGCGTGGAGGGCACCCGACTCGGCCAGCGCGTTTCGGTGGATCCGGTGATCAGCTGCGGGCACTGCTACCCCTGTTCCGTTGGTAAACCGAACGTTTGCACCTCGCTGGTGGTGCTGGGCGTCCATCGCGACGGTGGTTTCAGCGAATACGCCGTCGTGCCGGCGAAAAATGCCTGGCACATTCCGGATGCGATCCCTGACAAACACGCGGTGATGGTTGAGCCATTCACCATTGCCGCCAACGTGACGGGGCAGGCGAAACCCACCGAACAGGACGTGGCGCTGATCTACGGCGCAGGCCCGATGGGGCTGGTCACCGTGCAGGCGCTGAAGGGCGTTTACAAGGTGAAGCAGGTCATCGTGGTAGACCGCATTGATGAGCGGCTGGAGATGGCGCAACGCAGCGGCGCAGACTGGGTCTTCAACAACGGCGAGCAGTCGTTACAGACTGCGCTGGATGAAAAAGGCATCAAGCCGACATTAATCATCGATGCTGCCTGTCATCCGTCCATTTTGCAGGAAGCGATTACGCTGGCGTCTCCGGCGGCGCGCATCGTGCTGATGGGATTTTCCAGCGACCCGAGCCAGATCGTGCAGCAGGGGATCACCGGCAAAGAGCTGTCGATCTTCTCTTCGCGCCTGAATGCCAACAAATTCCCGGTGGTCATTGACTGGCTGGAAAAAGGGCTGATCGACCCTGAAAAACTGGTCACCCATACATTTGACTATCACCACGTTACAGACGCCATCGAACTGTTTGAAAAAGACCAGCGGCAGTGCTGCAAAGTCTTGCTCACGTTCGACCAATAATAATTCACGCGGTAAAGAGCCTGCGAAGACAGGCTCTAAGTGGTACGCATCTTACCTTTCAGAGATAGCCATTATGACTCAAGCACAACCTCAAAGAAGTACGTCAGATTTGGTGAAAGCCGCCGTATCTGGCTGGCTGGGCACCGCCCTGGAATTTATGGATTTCCAGCTCTACTCCCTTGGCGCCGCGCTGGTGTTTCATGAAATTTTCTTCCCTGAGCAATCGGCGGCCATGGCGCTGATCCTGGCGATGGGCACCTACGGCGCAGGCTACATCGCGCGTATCGTCGGGGCATTTATTTTCGGCAGAATGGGCGACAGAATTGGCCGTAAAAAAGTGCTGTTTATCACCATCACCATGATGGGGATCTGCACCACCTTAATCGGCGTGCTGCCGACCTACGCGCAGATCGGGATTTTCGCACCGGTGCTGCTGGTTACGCTGCGTATTATTCAGGGGCTGGGCGCGGGGGCAGAAATCTCCGGTGCGGGCACCATGCTGGCGGAGTACGCGCCGAAGGGTAAACGCGGCATCATCTCCTCGCTGGTGGCCATGGGCACCAACTGCGGAACGCTGAGCGCCACGGCGATCTGGGCCGTGATGTTCTTTGCCCTCGATCGTGAAGAACTTATTGCCTGGGGCTGGCGCGTGCCATTCCTCGCCAGCGTGGTGGTGATGATCTTCGCCATCTGGCTGCGTATGAACCTTAAAGAGAGCCCGGTGTTTGAGAAGGTTAACGACGCCGAAACCGTTGCGCCAGCGGCGGCGCAGGATACCTCATTAGGCGCGATGTTTAAGAGCAAATCGTTCTGGCTGGCGACGGGGCTGCGCTTTGGCCAGGCCGGTAACTCTGGGCTTATCCAGACCTTCCTTGCCGGGTATCTGGTGCAGACGCTGTTATTTGATAAGGCGATCCCAACCGATGCGCTGATGATCAGTTCGATTCTCGGCTTCCTCACCATCCCGCTGCTGGGCTGGCTGTCCGATAAAGTGGGGCGCCGTCTGCCGTATATCCTCCTTAACATTTCAGCCATTATTCTGGCTTACCCGATGCTGTCGATTATCGTCGATAAGAGTTACGCGCCGGGCGTGATTATGCTCTCTATCATCGTTATTCATAACTTTGCGGTCCTCGGGCTGTTTGCGCTGGAAAACATCACCATGGCAGAGATGTTTGGTTCGCGGAACCGCTTTACCCGTATGGCCATTTCGAAAGAGGCGGGCGGGCTGGTAGCCGTTGGCTTTGGTCCGGTGCTGGCGGGGATCTTCTGCAACATGACCGGGTCCTGGTGGCCGATTGTGGCGATGCTGGTAGCGTATTCGCTGATTGGGCTGGTCTCCGCTTTGCTGATGCCGGAAGTGCGCGACCGCGATCTGAGTGAAGCCGAAGATGCAGCCGAAGCGCCGCATAAAGAAGCGGTAGCCTACGGCGCGCTCTCTTCACGCCGCTAGTGGTTTACATCTTGTGTTACCTGTCACACAACTTTTTACTGATGTCACACCACATGGCGAAAAGTTAATGTAAATCAAGATCTGAAAACGACGTATCAGTATGGTTAATGGCAGCGTTTTTTGACTCCGACTGCCATTCTAGTTGGTGTAGTCAGCAGGCGCTGCCGCTCTTAAAAGGAAGCGGCAGCGGATCACAGCTTTCATTAATTAACGAGTCTCAATCATGGAAAACCAGTTATTACAGGCGAAGGCAACGCGTCCTCAGTACGATCGCGACAGCCTCAAGGCACGCATTGTTCATTTAGGGTTTGGCGCGTTTCACCGCGCGCACCAGGCGGTGTACACCGATATACTCGCCGCTGAACAGGGCAGCGACTGGGGTTACTGCGAAGTTAACCTGATTGGCGGCGAACAGCAGATCGCCGATCTGAAGGCACAGGATAACCTTTATACCGTGGCAGAGATGTCTGCCGATGCGTGGACAGCGCGCGTGGTCGGCGTCGTCAAAAACGCGCTGCATGCGCAGGTCGACGGGCTGGAAACCGTGTTGGCGGCGCTGTGCGAGCCACAGGTCGCCATTGTTTCCCTGACCATCACCGAGAAAGGGTATTGCCATTCCCCGGCATCAGGACAACTGATGTTCGATCATCCGTTAATCGTTGCCGACCTGCAAAACCCCCATCAGCCGAAATCTGCGCCGGGCGTCGTGGTTGAAGCGTTGGCGCGGCGTAAGGCGGCGGGGCTGCCAGCATTCAGCGTGATGTCATGCGATAACATGCCGGAGAACGGCCACGTGATGCGCAATGTCACCTGCGCCTACGCGCGCGCTGTTGACGGCGAACTGGCCGACTGGATTGAAGCGAACGTCACCTTCCCGTCAACCATGGTGGACCGTATTGTGCCCGCCGTCACGGCTGACACGCTGGATAAAATCGAACAGCTGACCGGCGTACGCGATCCGGCAGGTGTCGCCTGCGAGCCGTTCCGCCAGTGGGTGGTGGAAGATAATTTCGTCGCCGGACGTCCAAAGTGGGAAAAGGCCGGTGCGGAACTGGTTTCTGATGTCATTCCGTTTGAAGAGATGAAGCTGCGAATGCTTAACGGCAGCCACTCGTTCCTGGCCTATCTCGGCTACCTTGCCGGTTATCAGCACATTAACGACTGCATGGAAGATGAACATTATCGCGCAGCCGCGCATGCGCTGATGCTGAAAGAGCAGGCGCCGACTCTGAAAGTGAAGGGGGTGGATTTAGCTCACTATGCTGACCTGTTGATCGCGCGCTACAGCAATCCGGCCCTGCGTCACCGCACCTGGCAAATCGCCATGGACGGTAGCCAGAAATTGCCGCAGCGGATGCTCGATTCCGTGCGCTGGCACCTGGTCCACCAGAAACCCTTCCCGCTGCTGGCCCTCGGTGTGGCGGGCTGGATGCGTTATGTCGGCGGTGTGGATGAGCAGGGTAACCCGATTGAGGTGAGTGACCCGCAGCTGGCGGTGATTCAGGCGGCGGTAAACGGTAGCGCTGAAGGCGAAAGCCGCGTTAATGCGCTGTTGGGCATTGAGGCTATTTTCGGTAACGAGCTGCCGAAGGACGCGGTGTTTGTGGCGTCGGTCATGCAGGCTTATCAGACGTTGCTGCAAAAAGGCGCGAAGGCCACGGTTGCTGAGTACGCCACCCGGCTTTAACGCTATGACATGCCGCCGTCCTCGGCGGCATGTCGGGGCGCAGCTTAGTGCATCCCCAGGCGAATCAGCTCAATCGGTTCGAACTTACCTTCGCATCCTTCCACTTCAACCGTTTTACCACGACGCACCTGCTCGGCATTAAGGCCGTCGCTGTGGATCGCTTTAATCACGCCGAACTGACCTGTGCCGCTAATCATGACGCGGCTGCCAGTAGTGATTGCATTTCGGTTACGGTCGTATGTCATCATGGTATTTTCTCCTCTCGTACTTATCCGCTACGGCGCTAATTCGACGGCTGCCGTTCACGGGGCACTATTAATACGCCTCTCTTTAACGAAATTATTTGCTTTTGATCAAGCTCACACTTTTTTCTTATTTCATGCAGGCGTTGACGGTTAAGGACACCACTTTACAAAGCGGACAGTTATTTTCCTTAATTGATAGTTTCCGGATGCAAGTGTTTAGGCTTTGTTTATATCCACAATGTCATTCTGGAGACAGAAAATAACCCTTCATCGGAAAAGGAGTCAGGCTTATGTATAAGAAAATTTTGATGCCTGTTGACGTGTTTGAAATGGATTTGAGCGATAAAGCGGTACGCCATGCGGTCAACCTCGCGAAGGCGGAAGGCGCGACGATCACCCTGGTCAACATTCTCCCTAACAGCAGCCGTTCATTACTGCGGGGGTTCAATGCCGATATTAAGAAGTTCGAAGAGTATATGACCGCCGAGTCTGATAAGAAGATGAAGGCGCTGAAACGGCTCTTTGATATGTCCCCGGAAAATATTGATTGTGAAGTTCGCTTCGGCAACGTACGCGATGAAATCATCAAGCTCAGCAAAGAGGGGAAATATGACGTTATTGTTATTGGATCAAGAAATCCGAGCATGACAACCCATCTGCTGGGTTCAAATGCTGAAACTATCCTGCGCTACGCCACTATTCCGGTGTTAGTGGTCCGCTAATTACTTCGCCGCAACCGAAAGGGGGCGGCGAGGTTTTATTCTTCGCTGAACCACTCGCGGTTTTCCTGACGAATTAACTGAACTGACTCACTAATTTCCTGAAGGTGAAGCGTCATCGCTTTATCTACGGCTTCCACGTCGCGTTTTTCCAGCGCGCTGAAAATATCATGATGCTGGCGCAGCAACATCTCTGGCGGAGAAACATGGTCGAGGCTCATGTAGCGCACGCGGTCGATGGTCGCTTTGATGTTTTCAACGGTATCCCACGCGAGCTGGCACTCGGCGATCTGCGCCAGTTTCTGGTGAAACTCGTCGTCCAGCTGGAAAAAGTCGTTTAACTGTTTGCGGTCGATGGCGATTCGTTGCTGATGCAGGTTTTGCTCCAGCAGGTAGCACTGGTTATCGTTGATGAGCGACGCGGCGCGACGCACCACGGCGCACTCGATGGCCTGGCGAACAAAACAGCCATTCCGTACCTGCGAAAGCGAAATTTTATTTACATAGCTGCCGCGCTGTGGGCGGATCTGAATAAGGCCGTTTTCTGCGAGTTTAATAAACGCCTCGCGCACGGGCTGACGGGAAACGTCAAAACGTACCGAAACCTCTTTTTCTGAGAGTGGCGTTCCCGGTGGGATCAGGCAGCGAACAATATCACGGCGTAAGATGCGATATATTTGCTGATTAACGGGCTGGGTAGGATTAAGTTGCGATTCAGCGGCCATGGGTTGTGATTTCTCAGAGAGTTAACCTGAACATACTACCATTCTTTTCCCTGCCATCACATACCCGGCCCGCAGGCCGGGAAGGGTGAATTACCCGCGATGCACGCTGAGTCCGGCATAGGTCTGGCTGACGGGCATCATCTCAACCGTGTTGATGTTGACATGCTTCGGCAAATTCGCGACCCACCAGACGGTTTCGGTGATATCTTCCGGCGTCAGCGCATTCGCGTTTTCATAGGTTTTATCCGCTTTCGCGTCATCGCCTTTGAAACGCACGTTGGAGAATTCGGTTCCGCCTACCAGACCCGGTTCAACATCGGTCACGCGGATCGCGGTTCCGTGCAGGTCGGTGCGCAGGTTCAGACTGAACTGGCGGACAAAGGCTTTGGTCGCGCCATAGACGTTGCCGCCCGCGTAAGGCCAGCTTCCGGCGGTGGAACCGATGTTAATGATATGACCACGGTTACGTTCAACCATGCCCGGCAGCACGGCGCGGGTCATGTACACCAGGCCTTTGTTGTTGGTGTCGATCATGTTCTCCCAGTCTTCCACGCTGGCTTTGTGGGCAGGCTCCATACCCAGCGCCAGGCCAGCGTTATTGACCAGCACGTCAATTTCACGCCATTCGGCAGGCAGGTTGGCAATCATCTCTTCAATGGCGGCGCGGTTGCGGACGTCCAGCTGTGCGGTCAGAATGCTGTCACCCAGCTCGTCTTTTAGCTCCTGCAAACGCTCCTGACGACGCCCCGTTGCAATCACTTTGTGTCCGTTGGCGACGAAGCGACGCGTGATGCTTTCACCAAAACCCGCTGTCGCCCCGGTAACTAAAATAATCATCTCACTGTTCCTCAACGCTTTTTGTGTTGTACTAACATAGCACGCTCTCCGGCACGTCGTTAAGGCAACATTTGTATGACGCCATTGCAGGCCGGCGCAGGCTGGCCTACTCTGGGGAGAAATACCGTGCTCAGGAGTAAACGATGTCGGTCAACAATCCTTTTTTTGAAATTAGCCTGTTGCCTTATCAGGCGCCACGTTTTGATGCGATCAACGACAGCCATTATCGCCCGGCGTTTGATGAAGCAATGCGCCTGAAGCGTGCAGACATTGACGCGATTATCGCGCAGCGCGCCGCGCCGGACTTCGATAACACCGTGCTGGCGCTGGAAAAGAGCGGGGCCATGCTGTCGCGCGTCAGCAGCGTGTTCTTCGCCATGACGTCCGCACACACCAACGATTATCTTCAGGCACTGGACGAGCAGTTCTCCACCGAACTGGCCGGGCTGGCGAACGATATCTGGCTAAACGATACGCTTTTCGCCCGCGTGGAAGCCGTCTGGCAGGATCGCGAGGCGCTGGATGCCGAATCCCGCCGACTGACGGAGGAGACGTATCAGCACTTTGTTCTTGCGGGCGCGCGTCTGAACGCCGATGAAAAAGCCGAGCTGAAATCTCTGAATACCGAAGCCGCCACCCTGACCAGCCAGTTCAACCAGCGCCTGCTCGCGGCGAATAAGGCGGGAGGGCTGGTGGTGGACGATGTTCGCCAGCTTGACGGGCTCAGTGCGGAGGAGATGGCTGCCGCGGCTCACGCTGCCGCAGAAAAAGGGCTGAAGGAGCGCTGGCTGATCCCGCTTTTGAATACCACGCAACAGCCCGCGCTGGCGGCGCTGGCGTTGCGCGAGACCCGTAAAAAGTTGTTCAGCGCGGGCTGGGAACGCACTCAGAAAGGCGACGAAAACGATACGCGCGAGCTGATCCGTCGGCTTACCGCGTTACGGGCAAGACAGGCGCAGCTGCTCGGCTTTGACAACTATGCGAGCTGGAGCATTGCCGATCAAATGGCGAAAACGCCGGAAGCCGCGCTCGAATTCATGCGCGGAATAGTGCCTGCGGCGCGCGGCAGGGCTGCGCTGGAGCAGGCGGATATTCAGAAAGTCATCGACGACGAGCAGGGCGGTTTTACGGTGCAGGCCTGGGACTGGGCGTTTTATGCCGAACGCGTGCGCTCAGCGAAATACGCGCTGGATGAGTCGCAGATCAAACCCTATTTCGCGCTCAATACCGTGCTTGAAGATGGCGTATTCTGGACCGCCACGCAGCTGTTCGGTATCCGTTTTGTCGAGCGTTTCGATATTCCGGTTTATCACCCGGATGTTCGCGTGTGGGAGATTTTCGACCACACGGGTGAAGGCATGGCGCTGTTCTACGGCGACTTTTTCGCGCGTGATTCCAAAGCGGGCGGTGCGTGGATGGGGAATTTTGTTGAGCAGTCTTACGAGTTTGCTGCGCGTCCGGTGATTTATAACGTCTGCAACTATCAAAAACCGGCGAACGGGCAGACCGCGCTGATCTCCTGGGATGATGTGATTACCCTGTTCCACGAGTTTGGCCATACCCTGCATGGTCTGTTTGCCAGCCAGCGCTATGCCACGCTTTCAGGCACCAACACGCCGCGTGATTTCGTTGAATTTCCGTCGCAGATCAACGAACACTGGGCCAGCCATCCGCAGGTTTTTGCGCACTTTGCTCGTCATTATCAAACCGGCGAACCGATGCCGGATGCGCTGCGAGAAAAAATGCTCACTGCGACCCAGTTTAACAAGGGTTATGACATGACGGAGCTATTGAGCGCCGCGCTGCTGGATATGAACTGGCACGGCATTCAGGAGCCCGTTGAAGACGTGGAAGCCTTTGAAGCCGCCGCGTTGAAAAAAGAGGGGTTGGATCTTCCAGCCGTACCGCCGCGCTATCGCAGCAGCTATTTCGCCCATATCTTCGGCGGCGGGTACGCGGCGGGGTATTACGCTTACCTGTGGACGCAAATGCTGGCGGACGATGGCTATCAGTGGTTTGTCGAGCAGGGTGGTTTGACCCGCGAAAACGGACAGACATTCCGCGAGGCGATTTTGTCCCGCGGCAACAGCACTGATCTAGCTGAACTTTACCGGAACTGGCGCGGGCACGATCCGAAGATCGAACCGATGCTGGAGAACCGCGGATTGAGTGCGTAAGGCTTTTTTAGTGTTTAAACAGAACCGGGCGCGAGGCCCGGTTTTTTGTACGCTTTGGTCCGCTTTGTGTCTGAAAGGTACATTGAGACAGGTATAATTACGGGCCATTAGTCGCTGCGATAAAAGAGGGTTACTGAAATAGCATCGCCAGTAACACCAGGAACAGCAGCATGACATAGATTCGTGCGTGCCAAATATCAGGTACAGCAGGTATAACCCGACGGCTAAAAACTATTCCTGCCCAGCCTGTTAGTACCAACATACCTAAAATTTTCAGATTGATAAAACCGAGAAATCCATTCACAGGAATAGTTTGCCAGCCAATAACTGCATACGTCACGGCACCACATAGCGCGACGGGCAGGGAAAGCGGATTAGAAGCACTAATGCATTCACGCATCGCATAACCATGGCGCCGTAACAGGGGTACCGTCATTACGCTTCCGCCCACGCCAAGCAATGCGGCTATCATACCAATGGTCACTCCGCCGCCCGTTACTACAGGAAATGACAAGCGACGCAGAGAACTTCCTCCGAGAAAACCCTTACGCAACAAACAATCGCTGATTGTTGCCAGCATGTAGAAAATGAACAGCGCGCGAACAACACTCTCACTAAATATTCCTGCCAGACAGGAACCCATGATAGCCCCAATGGCTATAAACCATAGTAACGGGAATAACATTTGCGATGAAAGCTCGCAAGCTCGCCAGTTTCGATAGGTGACCCAGCCCGCGTTAAATATCATCACCGATGTAGAGGTAGCAACCGCGATATGCATGGCGTTTAGTGCCAGTTCGGTCTGCCGTAGCATTAGTTGATAAACGAATGGTACTACGACAAAGCCGCCGCCAAAGCCAAAAAGCACGGTGGTAATACCGGTAGTAAAGCCTGCCAGCGCAATGATTGCGATATCATTCAAAATCATACCCTCGACCTGAAAATGATTTCGCAGCTTATACCGGTAGCGTCCTGCTTCCCATTCGCGCCGCGCTCAATTACCTTTGTAAATCGGTCATAAGGAGACGGGTGTGCGCAACGTAAAGATTGAAGAGGTCGAGCAGCTAGATCGTGAAGTGGTAGCGATAGGCAATGACTATGTGCAGGGATTTATGCTGCCACAGCACAAACATCGCCGCGCGCAGCTGCTATATGGCGCGACCGGATTAATGCATGTCATAACCCAGGATGGAGAGTGGATTGTTCCTCCACAACATGCTGTTTGGATCCCACCCGAAACTATGCACGCCGTCAAATTTGTTGGCGTGACTACTCGCAGTCTGTATATAGAACCAGATTTCGTGAATGCCTTCTTAAAATATCCTCGTTGTGAAGTTATTAGCGTATCGCCATTATTACGTCAGCTATTGCTTGAGTCAGTGGATTTACCGCCACTGTATGAAAGCACGCGTGACCGTGCACTGATAAATCTGATGATATTGGAGCTGGCGGCTATGCCGGTTCGCGAATTCGATATTCCGCTGCCGCGACATCCGGCCCTACTGGCTCTTTGTCAGGCGTTTTTACTCAATCCCTCAATCCATGATCCAGCAGAGCGCTGGGCAAATGCGCTGTTCATGAGCGACAGCACCTTTCGTCGCCATTTCCTTAAGCAAATGGGCATGTCATTTTCTGTCTGGCGCCAACGAGCATGCGTGGTTAGCGCGCTGGCATTGTTGATAACGGGAAAACCCGTAAATGAAGTAGCCTTGACTCTTGGATACGATAATGCATCATCCTTCGCAACGATGTTCCGCCGTGTCACAGGACAGCCACCTTCGTATTATCACCCGGCATTATTCAAAAAGTTCCACGGGACAGGGCACCGATCATAGCGTCAGCTATGTACCAGCTAAAGACGCTGCCACGTCAAATTCTTTAATTCATGAGAAGGGTTAAGGTGTTAAAATCGTAGGCGTTTTGGATCTTAATACTATTAAATAATGATAAATAAAATACTGGTCAGTGCCTGCCTGATGGGCCTTAAAGTCCGTTATAACGGGAAAGAGAAAGCGCAGATGACTCATCAACTTGCTCGCTGGCAACAGGAGCAGCGCCTGGTGATCCACTGCCCTGAGTTGGCTGCGGGGCTACCTGTTCCGAGACCACCCGCTGAGATTATGTCTGCTGAGGGTAAAGACGTAATGCGTGGACAAGCCAGAATAATTGAAAACACCGGAACAGATGTTACCGGGCATTATCAACTTGCAGCCTGGCTGGCTCTGCGAGCAGCACAAGAAGCAGGATGTACTGCTGCTTTGTTAACTGATGGTAGTCCAACGTGCGGAACTCAGTTTATCTACAACGGTTCTTTCAGTAATCAGCGTAAATCGGGTATGGGAGTGGCAGCGTCATTACTCTCCGAGCATGGTATTGCGGTATTTTCAGAAACTCAGTTTGCGGAGCTTGTGAACTGGATTGAAGAAAGGGAATGAACGGTTCTCCAGGATTAACGCCGAGCGGCATCGCTTCCTGGTCATAATGGGTATGCAGCTCATTTTTCCATTTTATGAGCCACCTCGATTAACTCCGCCCCCTGATTCTTCACGTTCCCCACGGCGCGAGTTACAGCATGCCAAATAAACTCGTCGGCGGGTACTGTACCGTCGGCAATGATCTCTTCCGCTTTTTTCCCGCCAACATCCTGTCGCATCCATTCTCTTGCTGCTTCTGGCGACAGAACCAGCGGCCGTCGATCGTGTATATCAATGAGGCCTTTATCCGCAGCAGAGGTCACTATGAGAAATCCCTCGGCTTCATCGCCGCGCTCAAACGGCGTACTGCCGATCGCCGCCATGAATATCGGCTGCCCGTCGGCCCGATGAATAAAATACGGCTGTTTCTTGTCGCCTTCCTTTTTCCATTCGAACCACCCATCGGCAAAGCAGATCGCCCGGCCATGCTGCCAAAGAGGTTTAAACATTCTGCTGGTGGCTGCGGTTTCTACACGCGCGTTAATCAGTGGTGCTTTGTCCCACCATCCAGGCGCGTAGCCCCAGAATACCGGATCGAGGTGCAGTTGTTCGTCACGTTCGCTTAACAGCAGCACTTTGGTACCGGGCGCAACGTTGTAGCGGCCAATGGGTTCAGGGTCATATGCGATATCGCGTTCGCCTTCGTCGGCCAGGTAAGCCAGATATTCTTCACGGGTTTGGGCTTGTGCAAAACGTCCACACATAGAAACCTCCAGTCAGTCAGACTGAAAGTATAGGGCAGGGAGAAAAAGTCGCGTGGGCATGCTTCTGAGATTGAACCGATGCTGGAAAATCGCGGCCTGAATACACAGGGGTATTGTTAGTTGAAAACAGAGCCGGGCTTTGCGCCCGGTTACTCTTGTATCAACCACATATCCGACTCTTCGAACATCTCCTCGAGCATGCGGTTGAGCTTTTCACGGTCGCTTTTGCTGGCGTCGCTGTTCAGGCCGTTCGCTTGCATTGGCTTAACCGTCACGCTGGCATCAGGAAAAATCCGGTGCACGCGTTTAGTCAGCTCGGCCAGGATGATTTCCCTGGCTCCCTCCAGCCCCTGTACGTTTCGCTTGTCATAAACCAGTTCCACAAACATGATTGTTTACCTTATGGATATTACGCATGTGATTCAGCCTGAACGTAAAATACTACTGTATATGGGTGGGTCTTCCCTTGTTGTGG